>CABZTD010000004.1 GCA_902528515.1 K189A clade bacterium | reverse complement strand
TGCGCTTTCGTATTTCGCAAAGGCAGCTGCACAAAGCGTGCCTAAATTGAGCGAGTCGAGAACTGAGCGGAGTGGTCTATTCAAGATCTGGAGCGACTAGCCGATGATTAATTCACAGGGATGGATCGCAAGAGGCCAGAGTGCGGCCGGCAATACTTGCTGGGCAAAAGTCCTGCAGGCCGAAAGTGACGCTATTTTATAAGGGCGCAGGCGAAAAGGAAAATTGAATCATGGGTATGCACAATTTAGCGTTAGACCATCGGCGTAAAGACTTGTATTGGCTGCTTGCAGTACTGATGCTTGTCGCAGCCACGAGCGGGTGCGCAACACCTCAGCGCAGCCAAAATCTATATCCCGTTTCAGAAGCCGATGGTCTAGTGGGCACCGGCTATGCCGTTATTGCCTCTCAGCGTGGCGAAACGCCCGCACAGCAGCGGCTCATGGCCATCAAAGCATCTAAACTCGATGCTTATCGCTCGTTGGCGGAGCAAGTCTATGGCCAATACGTCAATGCCACGGGTACCATGGTGGACATGTCCGTAACCGATGATCACCTGAAAAGCCGGGTCGAAGGGGTCATATATGGAGCTCGTGTTGTAAGCATCACGCCTGTTGGCGAAGAGACTTACGAAACTAAGCTTGCTCTGCCTCAAAGCACTATCGACGAACTGGTGCGCAACTATCTCCAAACACCTAGCGCTGGTCTGTAGGCGTCGGTGGAAGGTGCAGCCATGGCTAAACTCACCATATCAGCTGGTGTTAAACACATCTTAAAAGGCACCATCGCTATGGTGCTAGTGGCGTCCTCTTCGCTATCTGCCTCTGAATCTCAGTACTCAGTTGGATTACGCCAGTCAAATTTGCTCAATGCAGATGAAGGCCTGGTTGAGGGTGACTCACAAGAGCAGCTCCGGCAGCTTAAACAGGCTTTTTTCGCTCTGGCGATGGAGCGCGAAGCTCGGGTTGCCGCCAGCGGCTGGACGAATAGCGATGGCGCCATGGGCGAAGATGTTCTGGTTTTTAGCGGCGTGCAGCTAGAGCGCTTGCGGCCCACCTTACGCCGGGACCGTTTCGGTCGAGAGGTGGCAGAACTGGTCTATGCACCCGGTGCCGAAAAGGATGTGTCAGAAAATGCGGCCTGCGTACCGCAACCGCTGAGGCCCCAGCGCCTAAACCTAAAAGTTGCAGTCGATACTAGCGGCTCAGCCCAAACTGCCAACATTGCTCAATCAGCTGCTCTGCTGCTACGTAATAAGATTAAGGCGGCATACGACGACGACCGATTGACTGGAGTATCGACATTAATCACGGGCCCAGTGCTTTCCGGGGACAGCGCTGAAGCCAGACAGTCCGCTTACCATCGCTACATGACTGAGAGGCCAAGAAGCACTACCGATATGGAGCTTCGCCTACACGTATCCGCCAGGCAGCGTAAGTCGACATTGGAGCGCTTTGGGCTTTGGCAAGCAGCGCGGCCAGGCATGCACGTTCGAGTAGAGGCGGACCTGATAAACGCTCAAGGCCGTGTGTTACCGCTTGAGACCTCTATTTTTGTGGGCTCTAACCGACGATCGAGCCAAGACCAACTGGCGTGGCTGAGCCTGCCAAAATCTGCGCATCAGACCCTGGCGGAATGGCTCGATGAGGCCTTGATGGAAATTGGTGCGAGCATCGGCTGCCATGGTGAAACCGCGCTGACTCTGGCGATTGGTACCGGACAGCTTACCCTCAACGGCGGATTTGACGCCGGAATCTACATCGGGCAGCGTCTTGCGATCCTGCCTACGAGTCGCTATCTGAATGCTCGGGGTCTCGAAAGTGCAATTGGCGTCGTCAGCCTAGCTCGAGTAGTTCGGGTCTCTCCCAGAAGTGCTACATTGGAGGTCTATGCCGGGTCTGCAGAAGTCAACTTCAGCCAGATGATGGCCATCCCCATGGCCGCACTCGCTTTGTAGTCTGGCAAGATTTAGCCGGATCATAAGTAGGAAACTTGTATGAACACCTCATCATCATCGGCGTCTTCCTCGGTCCTTAGCCATACAGCTAGGTATCTATGCTGCGCCGGTCTCTTCTGCCTTCTGCAAGGATGTACAACCCTTGGTATCGAGCTGGTTGATAGCGCGGAACTTGCAGAGCTTAAAAGCAATGCAGCCCCAGCAGAAGAGACAGAAGAGACAATTGATGAAGCCGAACTCGACGATGCACTATCTCGTATGATTGCTGACTTAGAACGACAGCTAGAGGAAGCGGCAGCCGTCGCCAAGGAGGATGAAGTAGCCGCAGATGGCACCTACGTCGTGAAGAAGGGTGATTATCTCGATAAGATAATAAATCAAACGGTTGGCAGTTCACCGCTTCGGAGAGATATTTTACGCCGGGCCTTTGTACGAGCGAATCCGCATGCCTTTATGCGTTCTAACCCAAACTGGCTGCTAGCCAACAAGCGGCTTCGGGTACCGGAGGCCGATGACATTAAGAAAGTGATTTTTACTGACGAAAGCCGGCGAACCTCAAAGCAGCGCAAGAGTGCAAATCCCTATGAAGGTTGGATTCAGTACCCCTAAGGCTCACGGAGTGTCGCATTCCCCCGCGACGGCCCTATTAGTTAGTAGTGGTCGGACATTTCAGGCATCAATAAACGGTAAACCATCAACAGCGACAGTATCAGTGCCGGCGGATACGGTATCCGACCTGCCAAAAAATTCACTAAATCGGGCAAAGATAGACCTCGCAAATCCCAATCCACGACCTGGCGCAGCAAAAGTCGTTTCACCGTCGCAATCTGGCGCTGGCTCGAACGCTTCGACATTGGTCAATGGCCAAGTGCAGGGCTTGGATGCTGAAGGGATGAAAACCTTGCTCGATAGCATTGCGATGCAAATGGAGCGCACAGTGACGATCTCGGGTAAGGGGCCCAGGGCGGGGTTACAAATGGATGCTCATCTCATCGAGAGTCCTAGGGTGCCCCGAGTGCCTCTGGGTGCAGATACAGGCCGGAGTGCGGCCAAAATGGGATTGCCTAGCGTAATACTGGCATCCTTGATGAAGGCAGGTGTCGGAGCAAGCGCGGGATCCGGCGCTCGGGCGACCCAGGTTTCCGGGTTGGGTATCCGGGGGGCACCTAACGACCCAATGCAGATACCGGCCAGGCCGCTCGTTGTGCCAACGCAGCTTTTGCAGTCCCAGACGGCCACACTGGGTGCATCCTTAGCGCCATTGGTTTCTCAAACTCCTGCGATGGGCAAGGCTGTGGCAGGCTCAGCTATACAAACACCAGCTCTGCGTAGCAATAGCACAGTAGCGCAGCCTGCCATCGGATCGATAAGAGTGCTCGACGGCGAGCCATCGAAAAACCAACCGAATCAATATTGGGCCTTTACCGAGCGCACGGTACCAAGGCAGATTGGAGGAACCATGTTAAGTCCAGAAGGCGTCAACATGATGCCGCGGCCAAACACCGTCTATGTGGAGGGTGCTGCCGCAGGTGTGCGAATCGAACCAGAACAAGCTCGCACGCTCGGTCTTCGGGCGGGTGAAACCATTACTGCAATTGTTGCCCAGCGCCAAGACGGCAATATCCTTTTGATTGGTAATCAGCAGTTGCCCCTACCAGATCGCATGAACCTGCCGACGGGCCAGGTCTCCCTGCTCGTGCGCGTCATTTCGGGTCAACCTGTATTAGCGCTTGCGGATCCTGCTCTTGCAGCTGGCGTGGCCGCTGCGAATGGTAGAGTTGCTGCCGACGGTCGTTTTGCACGATTACTTAATCATGTGGGCAGCTTTCATCTGCTGCAGCTCTTCGCGCCGGGGCAACTGGGTGCGGTGGCAGAAAAAGTTGGTAGTCCTGAGTTGCGTAGCGCTCTTGCCGCCCTGCTGCTGGATTCTCGCCAGTTAAGTGGCACATCGCTGCGACAAGCGTTCCAAAATACAGGGCTGTTTGCTGAATATCAGGCGGGGTTAAACCCAAATCAGGCCTTGCCCGGTTTGAAGTCGATGCTCTTAGCACTGCGTACGCTCCTGCACGCGAGGCAAATGGAAACCACCTCGATTTCAGGTGCGATCGACGAGCTCGAAGCTCGGCAAATAGATTCTCTCTCTCATCAGTCTGCGGGGCGTTCTCAATACTCTTGGATGATCCCCTTCGCCGATCAGTATCCGGTCTTTTTGGACCTCCAACGCCACGAAAACTCCGATTCTGAAGGCGTGACCCAAGAATCTTGGACCGTTGATTTGGAGGTAGGGTTAACTGCAACCGTATCTATGGCGGCCAACGCTCGGGTAAGCATCGCGGGAGAGCTGGGATTGCGACTGTGGCTACCAGATTCAAACTTCTACCAACTAGCGCAAGCCAGTCGGGGGCAGCTGGAAGCGATGTTGTCGCAAACTGGCCTGGTCCTGGCAGGGCTAGCCATTTACCCCGTGCCTCGAGATTCGGGCAGTGTGACTCACGGTCAACAGCGGGTGGGAGTTTCTATAGATGCCTAGACGCGAAAATCCTTTTGGATGGTCTTTGGCGGACGATGTGCTGCAGCCCAAAGAGGCAGACGACATTGAAGCTAAGAAGGCCGTAGCCCTGCTCTACGATCAGGTGCGCGCGCCGATCTTGGTGGCCAAGGGCCGAGGAGCTTTTGCTGAAGAAATCATCGAAGTCGCAAAGGCTGCCGGTGTGCACTTGGCGGAGGATCCGGTACTCGCCGAAACCCTATCCTACCTGCAGTTGCAGCAAGAAATACCCGAAGAGGTCTATGTAGCGGTTGCCACGGTACTTTCCTGGGCTTACTGGCTGAAAGGGCAAACACCCCAGGGTCTAACAGATCGCGAGGGACCTGCCTAGCGTTTGCGGCGCATGCGTCCCATTTTGTCATAGAGGGCAGTATGATTGTCAGCGCTGCGCTGAGTGAGCGATGAAAGCACCGTCCTAACCACTTCGAGCTGCCGCTTCAATAGCAGGTCATTTCGAATATGGGCTTCCTTACACTCATTCATGAGGCTGCGGGCCTCATCCCAAAGCGGATCGGAGGGTTCGTCGTTGTCCGGTTGGGAGTCTGTACTGGTCTCTGCACTGGTATCAGCATCTTGAGGCCACTGAGCCTGAATCGATTCCAGCAGGGAAACCTTACGAATTTGTACCGAATCTAAGCGGTCGAGATTCTTTTCGGAGAGGGCAATGAATTCCTCTTCCAGCGTGCTTTTAAGCTGGTTACCGAGGGTGAGGATTTCGCGGATCAGCGTAACGTCAGGCATGTTCAGTCGGAGCGATGCAAGTCGTTATTTAAATGAGACGCTCCAGCTCCGCAAAATTCTCCGCAATGCGTCGAGCATCGAGGGGGAAGCTCCCGTCCTCGATGGCCTGCTTCATCTGCTGTACTTTAACGTCGTCAAACGTTGCTGACTCGCTTGACCGGATCTCATTGCTGAGTTTTACCTCAACGCTAGCAGCAGGTTGCTGAGTTGCGGGGGATGTACCGCTAGCGGCCTCGGCATCGCGATTAGTTGGCGTAGCAGCGTTCCGAGCACGATTCGCCTGGATGGAATTAGAGTTAATGCTGTCAACCATGTTGCACCTGTTTATGTTGGCTCGCTGTTCGCAGCGCCGCGGCCTGGGGACCTGGTTGGCGCCGCCAAGTAAAATCAGTCTACTAGAGAGTAGTCGGTCCTAACGCGCGAGACTTTAGCTATGTTTTATAGGTTTATCAAATGTTTACGTAGGATTTCAAAGTCCTAGCGCTTGACACTGCTGCGAGCGGTACCAATCCCTGTCACTGTGGCAAACACTCGTCGATCACTGCCAACATTTTGGAATGGAATCTGATCTCCTAAATAACCGTCTTGCAACGCTATTAGATCCGAGGCAATACGAAAATGCGGGCCAATGGACTCAACTGCCACCTTTTGTCCGCGTTTAATTAGCTTAGCCTTGGTGAGATCGCGTTTGCGCAAGATGTCGCCGGGGTGGAGCAGCCGGTTGGTTGCGAGCAAGCCCAAGCCCTGTAGTGATTCAATCGCGTCATGGGGAACATTTACCGCGCGCTCCTCAATGACCAAGCTCGCCTCAGAAATGAGACTGCGCGCAGGCAGAGCCTCAGTGAGGACGGCGACGGGTCTACCCACATCGAGATCTGATTCGACAAGCGTGCGTCCCGGCACCAGGGCCCGAGACGCATAATATGGCTGATCATCAACCCGATTGACGGCATTTTGGGGTTCTCGGTAAGCAAGCACCAACTTACTTTGCACGTGCTGCGGCATAATCCGCTCGCCTTTTGCAATAGACTGAATCGGCGTTAAAACTTGTACCATTGGCCGCGCTTGAACTACGGATTTTCGAGCTGTCCTATCAATTATCTTTCTACCTAAAATGCGGCGCTGCCATTTTGGCTGAGCACAATGCACCGGTACCGCCAGCGTAAAGGCAAGCTTTGAACCATGAATAAGATTTAGCGGATCAATTTCAAATTCTGCGCAGGCAGGAATGGACAATCGCTTGTCGCTCAAAGCAAACTCATAGCGAGGCCTAGAGCTCTCCTTACTCGCTAGCTTTTCTTCCAACCAGTGCTCGAGTGCAGCCTTTAACTGCGTCTCAGGTGCGACAGGTTGAGCGGGTATGCCCGCGGTAACTTCGCTGGCCTCTGTGGAATGGCTGTTAGTTGAGGCGAACGCAGCACTGATTCCTAGAACAAAATAGAGGGTAAAGCAGAGCGCGAACGCGCAAATACGAAATAGGGGACGTTCCGCCAAGTACCGTCGGCGACAATGCAGCCGCGCCACAATCGCTGATGGGTTTTTGATGTTTTGAGGTGTTTCTCGGATCATGGCAATGGTTTCGGTTTTTCCCATACTAATGCCAATACACGATGCAATAACGATGCCACCAATTGCTCCGGATGTCGGGTCGGCATCACTAACGTCCCTTACCGCATGAAACGCTCCAACTGTGCATGTGCACATTCGCTACAATCTCAGGGTAACCGCCCGGCCTTTACCCTCCACCTCCAAAACCACGCCAAACAAGGCCTCACTTGCTTTTTCGTTAGTCCGGTAACCCGCTTAAGCCTATGACTAAAGCGCCTCCCGTGCAGTTTCTACGAGGCTAAATAAAGCACGGCGTCTACACCTAGAAAGATGCGCAAGGCAAGTGTTGTTAGAAATCAAACCAACGCAGAAAAACGTGGTGACGAAAAATTGACACTTTGCAAACCAGCGGCAAGGTTCGGCAACAAGCGGAAAGTCAACGCCGGTAACGGTTTGCCGGAATTTGTAAAAACCCAGCAAAAATAGGCCTGAAACCGCGTTTCCGGCCGAAAATGATGCCAATTTTAAAGTTGGCACGGCTATTGCTTTCTCCGGTGCGTGACGATGGATCGAGTAATCCTCATCCATCTTATCGAACGCAAGTTATAGAACTTTAGGAAACAGACTAAAAATTTTGGTAGGGAAAAAAGAGACCGTCATATGAGCATGCTCGACAACATCTTTGGGGTTCACGAAAACGCGATGCAGTTGCGTCAGCAACGTTTATCGCTACTTGGCGAAAATATCGCGAACGCAGATACCCCTAACTACAAAGCAAAGGACCTGGATTTTAAGGCGCTGATGAATAATGAGCGTTCGATGTCGACGCGTCGCACTCACGAACTGCACATAGACCATGCCAGGGGAAGCAAGAACGGCTTGATCTATCGCGTCCCAAACAATCCGGCTGCCGACGGAAACACAGTGGAACTGAATTTTCAGCAAGCCGAGTTTGGTAAGGAATCAGCACGTTACACCGCAACGCTGCAATTTCTGGAAAACAGGATTGGCGGTGTGCGTAGAGCGCTTCGCGGCGAATAAAACGAACATTAAAGGGTAGATTAATCATGGCTCTCTCAATTAATACCAATATTTCTTCACTGACAGCACAGCGTGCTATCGCCGACTCAAAGAATGACTTGGAGTCTGCGATGGAGCGGTTGGCCACCGGCTCAAAAATCAACAGCGCATCCGATGACGCTGCAGGTTTGGCAATGACCCAGCGCATGACCGCGCAGATTCAGGGCCTGAATATGGCTATCAAGAATTCTAACGATGGCATCGCCATGACGAAGTCCATCGAGGGCGCCATTACCGAAGTGTCGGACATGCTCCAGCGTATGCGAGAGCTGTCGATTCAGGCAGCAAACGGCACCAACAGCGCCTCAGACAGAACTTATCTACAGGATGAGGTGAACTTGCTCATCCAAGAAGTAACGCGAGTGTCGGCTAATACTCGGTACAACGGCTCTTTGATCTTAGACGGCACTTTTATCAACAAGCAGCTGCAAGTTGGCATTGAAGAAGGCGAGCACATCACCTTTTCAGTGGACTCTGTTGCCGCCAATCAGATTGGCGCCCATACCCTAATTGGTAACGGCGTAAACCCGGAAGCTGCCGCTGCTGCTCCTCCGGTTAATGGCGTGACTCCAGACGAAGATATTGAAATTTTCGGCTATTTGGGGACTAAAATAATTGAATCCTCCAGCCAAGACACTGCTAAAGAGGTGGCTACGAAAGCCAACCTACTGACGGCTGAAACTGGCGTCAAAGCCTACGCAAAAACATACGCAGCACTTTCATCGGGTGATCCCACTGCGCGGACGTACAATCTGAAGATTAATAACTTTCAAACGGGCAATTTCATTATTTCCAGCACCGATGTGGGAGACGCTGTCGAGGCCATTAACCGAATTTCAGGTGCATCTGGTGTTACGGCAAAAGTCGATAACAACAAAGTCGTGCTATTCGACGCAGATGGCGATGACATCACCATCGAAAACACCAAGGTTGGTACAGAATTCGTTGATCTAGTGGTCGAGAAGCTTGGCGAAGATGGCGCTGTTACCAACGTGATTGGCCAACCTGTCCGCATTGGCGAAGGCGCTACGGCTACCAACACGGAAGCAACGTTTACCCAGGCGCATGGCACTTTGGCAAACTATGCAAACGAGACCCACACACTGACTGACGGTACTACGACACTTTCTATTACTGTCGGCGCAAGCACACCTACAACTGCAGACTTGGTTTCAGCATTTCGTTCTGCCACGGGTTATAACACCTTTAAATTTGACGTGTCCGCTAACAGCACGACCGGCTTTACATTTACGGCGAGAGAGCCGGGTGTTATTCAAACTGCCGAGCAGCCAGTGCTTACCGCAGCCGCTGCTGTTACTGATGAAGGCGCGTTGACGGCTGGTACGGCTGGTGCGGCGGCAGATTCGACACGCATATCAGGTACACTGAAGTTTGTCTCTTCACACTCTTTTTCTGTGGAGCAGGCCGGCGCCACAAAGGCCACGTTTACTCAGACGCACGGGACGTTGTCAAACTATGCTAGCGCTACACATACGCTAAGCGATGGTGTTACTACGCTAAGTATTACTCAGGGTGCGAGTACGCCAACAACCGCAGAATTAGTGACGGCTTTTCAGGCGGCTTCAGGGTATTCGGACTTCAAGTATGAGATTGCTGCAAACGGCTCAACAGGCTTTACCTTTACCGCCAAAGAAGTCGGGCCCATAAGAACGGCTGATCAGCCGGTGCTGACCGCGGCGGCTGCTGTAAATGACGAAGGAGCTCTCACTGTTGGCGTCGCGGGTGACTCGCTTGGTTACTTTGCATCCGGCTCGCAAACCGCCTCTCTGGTCGATTTGACACAAGTTAAGATCAGCACAGAAGCGGGAGCCAGTGATGCAATTTCCATCATCGACGCAGCTCTGGACAAGGTGGCGCAAATGCGCTCAGACCTTGGTGCTATCGAAAACCGCATGGATCACACCATTTCCAACCTAATGAATATCGCTGAAAAGACTGCGGATTCCCGCTCTCGTCTTGAGGATGCTGATTTCGCCTTGGAATCAGCGCGATTGGCGAAAAACCAAGTGTTACAGCAGGCCGGCACCTCAATGCTGAGTCAAGCCAATCAGATGAATCAGCTAGTGATGGAGCTTCTACGCGGTTAAGCGCTAGCAGAGGCTTAGGTATCAAGCGGAGAAATTAAATGAGTCTAGACAGAATTTTTGGAGTTGCAGGCGGCGCGATGGACGCGCAAGTCATTCGAATGAACTTGGCTGTATCGAATATAGCTAATGCCGAGGTCACAGAATCATCAGAAGAAGATGCCTACAAAGCCAAGCGACCGATTTTTGAGACCATTTTAGCGAAAGAGGTCGATACACGGCGCGGCGAAACACAAGGTGGCGTGCGTGTGCAGCGAATCGTCGAAGATCAATCAACGAACCCTGCCAACTATGAACCCGGACACCCGAATGCCAATGAAGAAGGCTATGTCTACATGTCTAATGTCAACCCGATGAATGAGCTGATCGAAATGACGGCTGCGGCACGCTCGTTTGAAAGCAACGTTGAAGCGATGAACACGGCCAAGCAGTTGATGCTGCGCACCGTCGAATTGCTGAAGAAATAGAGATCAAAATGAGTGAACTTAGTCTCACAGGCATAAGAACCGCTGCAGATTTACGCGCTGAAGCGGCCGCACCGAAGCCTGAATCAGATTTGGACAGGAACGCCTTTTTGCGGCTCTTTACTACACAACTGCAGAACCAAAACCCTCTGGACCCTATGAAGAACGAGGCCTTTGTGGCCCAGCTCGCCCAGTTTTCTAGTCTAGAGGCCACGACGCGGATGTCTGATTCGTTGGATCAGTTCGTATCCACTCAGAGTAGCGAAAAAATAATGCGTGGCGCTTCCTTGATCGGCAAGAACATTTTCGCCTCAGGAGCAGTAATGCGCCAGGACGGGGGCAAATCAATCAGCGGCTATGTGGAGTTAGATCAAGCTGCCGACAACGTTCGACTGAGCGTTTTAGATGCCTACACGGGCCAAATCGTTAATGCCATGGACCTCGGTCCTCAGGTGTCTGGTGAAGTTGGCTTTGATTGGAATGGCGGCAACTTCCAAGGCGAAGCTGCACCAGCTGGCGACTACATTTTTCAGGCTGACCTAATTACTGGTGATAGCTCTCGAGGCTTACCAGTCTTCGGCCAAACACGGGTTCAAGGCGTCTCTTTTAATGACGAACTTGGCCAGGTGCTGGTGGAAATAAGCGACGGGCAAACACTAGCGCTTGCCGACGTGAAGCGCATTTCTGAATAGATAAATTAATACAAAACGTAAGCGAACTGGAGCAGCATAAATGTCTTTCTATACCTCTCTTACAGGGTTAAAGGCGGCAACGACCGAGCTGGCATTGACCAGTAATAATATTGCAAACGTGGGCACTAGCGGATTCAAGAAATCCCGCGCCTCATTTGGTGACATATTCGCAACCTCTCCCCTACAGAAATCCACCTCTGTTGTAGGCCAGGGCGTATCTTTGAAAGAAGTACGTCAGGAATTTTCCCAGGGTAACGTTGAGTTCTCCTCTAACACGTTGGATTTGGCAATTTCAGGGGAAGGTTTCTTTCCGTTGAAGTCGGCTGACGGTCTGACGGACATTTTTACCCGAAACGGTAGTTTTGTGCTGAATGAACAGTTCAACGTTGTGAACTCCTCTGGGCAGGCGCTACTAGCTGCAGCGGTTGACTCCTCTGGTAAGGCGGACCTCGAAAAACTTAGTCGTTTAGCGATACCCGTATCAACTTCGGGTCAGGCACAGGAAACGTCTGAAATTCAGTTGGCACTTAACCTTCCCTCTGACGCAGAGGTAATAGACGTACCTTTTAACCGGAACAACCCAGCTACCTACAACAAGTCAACGGCATTGAGCGTTTACGACAGCGGGGGTAACTCCTACCTAGCCACTATTTACTACGTTAAAACCGCCAACGCGACGGCGAACTCGCCTACCAATAAATATCAAACCTATGTTTTTGTCGGTGATGACCAGGTTAACCCCGCATTGCAGCAAGCAACAGACGACAACGGCGAGCTTTTGTTTGTGAATAAATACGGTGTGCTTAAGCCTTTCTCAGAGGTTGAGGACTTACTAGTTAACAGAAAAACTCAAAAGTTTTCCCTGGATGATCTCACTGATGTGCGGACATCGGTGCCGGCGACAGTAGAGGGAGCAAAGCTTCCTAACGACCTAACAGCAGATCAAGGGTTCAACTTCAACGCAGCAGTGGCTAACAATGAGTTTACTACCGCCCAACTGAAGAATTTTTTAACGGTTGACGTCGATAACTCGGGCAACCCGGTAACTGTGGACCTGTCTTCTCTGGCAGAAAACGATCGAAAATATACGGGAGTTGAGCTGGCGACATTTATTCAAAACCAACTCAACGTAAAATTTGGCGACGAGCGATACTTTGATCTTACTACTGCTAGCTCGAACACATTTAAAGTGAATTTTACGTCGGGCGGCGCTACCAGCGTTGTAGATATTGACCTTTCTACAACCTTTAACACCGATGCTCTGAAATTGACGGCTACTACGGATCAAGTGGTCGCCGCTATTCAAGCTAAACTGGATACAGCGGCTGGCGCCGGGGGGTTGGGAGCTGGCAAAGTCACAGTGGCTTATGACTATGCAGCTCGAGAGTTTCTGTTCAAGCCGGCCTCTTCATCCGACACCGTCGCACTAAGTTCTGCGGCAACGAACAACTTGTTCAAAACTACTCCTACGCTCGCCACCGTAGATGCGACCGGTTCCTATGGACAAACGGTGACGCCGAACGGGGCTTTGCAGAGGGTCGCGAATGAGCAGCGGTACGGTATTAATGTTGAGTATGATGGCGCGCGACAAACGTTTTCGTTTTCGTCAGGGACGACCGGCGATACCTCACAGATCGACGTAAATTTCTCTGTTCCCACGTTTGACGCAACTACTGGTGTGCCAACAGGCGCGGTCGATGCCCAGGGGGATAAGACTCTGCAGACTAACCTGCCAGCGGCTGCGTTTATGGGTTTTGAGGTCACTAATACGACCGATTCGCTATACCAAGAATTACCATCTGCGGAAGCAGTCCGAGGTGTGGTTTCGCTGCCAGCGGTTAGTCGCGGCAGCTCAATCGCCGTGAACGTTAACAACAACTTCTCTGTCGATGCTTCGAACAACACGTTCGTTGTATCTGTTGACGATGTGAAGGGAACCTTGGTGATACCCACAGGCTCGGGATATACCCTCGATAGCTTCATCATTGAATTAGAAAAAGGCATTAATCAACTGGCGTCAGAAAACGGTAACACGGTTTCCGGCGTAACTGTTGAATATGACTCCGAGTCTAACGGCTTAGTATTTACCTCTGGAACTACGGGAACGGATTCATTTATCAAGGTATCTGGATCTGCAACTTGGGGTTTAGCCAACATTGGCTCTGGTCGCGGCACCACGACCACGTGGATTAAACCTTCTCAGGCGGCAGACGTCGTCAATGGCGTTTCGATTAACAAATACATTGACGAATTTGGTAATGAAACCGCCAGTGCGGATGGATTCACCACGCTGCCAGAGTTCTCGCCGATTTATCTTGATAAAGGGGAGCTGACCTTCGATACATCAGGAAACTTGGTGTCACCCACCGGTGGCGCCCAGCTCGATACGGTATTCCTTGCAGGCGGTCGTGGTGCGTTGAACCTTAGTATCGACTACACGGGTACTACTCAGTTCTCGCAAGCGTTTGCGGTGAAAGCCCAATCGCAAGACGGCTCGCCGGAAGGTGACTTGGTAGGTGTTGATATTGGCGACGATGGTCTCGTCGTAGCCAGTTACTCCAATGGCTCCCAGGAGTCTCTGGGCAAAATCGTTCTAACTACCTTCGCTAGTAACGAAGGCTTGAGACAGAACGGAGACAGTTCCTATTTGTCCTCGGCAAAATCTGGTGCGGCAACATTTGGTGAGGCAGGCACCGCAGGATTCGGAACGATTCGAGCTGGCGCGCGAGAGCGCTCAAACGTGGATCTGACTACTGAGCTGGTCGGTTTGATTACCGCGCAGCGAAACTTCCAGGCCAATGCCAAGGCGATTGAAACCTCTTCGGCTTTAACCTCGGCGATCATTAACATCCGAAGCTAGGTAACGCGTAATGGATAAGGGCATATACACCGCCGTTGGGTCCATCAACGCCCAACGCAAACAAGAGACGAACTCTGTTCATGAGCTGGCCAACGTCTCAACGATTGGTTTTAAAAAGGCTTACCAAATGGCGCTGCAGACTTATCGAGTCGACGGCGCTGGCTTTAAAACAAGGTTCTTAGCCACTAACGAGCCCACCGGTTTGGTCAATTTGGCGCCGGGTAGTCGCATTGCGACGGGCAATGCCACGGACATTTATATGAACGGCCAAACCGTTCTTGGCGTGCAAAACGAAGAGGGTCAAACCGCGTTTACGCGCCGCGGTGATATACGTATTAACCAAAACGGAGAGCTCGCACTGGTAACGGGACAACTCGTGCTAAATGATGGCGGTGCACCCATCGTTCCTCCAGAGGGGCAACTACTTAACATCTCAGATGAGGGCGTAATTTATGCGATCGACCCTGAGCAAGAAGTTGCTGAGCCTCAAGAGATTGATCGGCTAATGCTTCGAGATGCCAGCGAAGTGCAGCTCGAAAAAATGACAGACGGGCTTTTTAAAGTGGCGGGGCAACCCGCTGGCGATTTTGAAACCGGGCCCAATTTTGTGTCGATCTCGAGCGGGCAGTTGGAAGGCAGCTCTGCTAACGCTATGGAAACCATGGTGGAAATGATGAACGGGGTGCGTGCCTTCGAGATGAAGATGAAACTTGTCAAAGAGTTGGGCGACTTAGGTGACTCTAACAACACCCTGATGCGCCTGAGCTAATGCGTTAGCAAGTAAGACCAAGAAAAACGAATAACCCGACCCCGGCAGGGGCGACGATTGCAAAAAAGGATAGATTATGGATGCTTCTTTGTGGGTTGCTAAAACCGGCTTGAACGCACAGCAAACGCGCATGAGCGTGATTTCCAACAATCTTGCCAACGTCAACACTAATGGCTTCAAGCGAGATAGAGCAGTATTTGAAGACCTGCTTTATCAAAACATTCGTCAGGCCGGCGGTCAGACTGGCGCGGACACCAACGCCCCTAATGGTTTCATGCTAGGTACCGGCACTCGCATCGTCGCTACGGAAAAGATGCAGGGCCAAGGCAACATGATAGCGACTGAAAACGCGCTGGATCTCGCCGTTGAAGGCCCTGGACTTTTCCAGATTTTGCAGCCAGACGGTACTCTGGCCTATACCCGTGACGGTAGCTTCAAGCTCTCCCAGAACGGTGAATTGGTCACCAGCGCCGGCTACCTGCTGCAGCCCCAGATCGTCATTCCCCAGGAGGCCGCCAGTATCTCGGTAGGCACTGATGGCACTGTGAGCATCGAGCTGGCGAATGGGGGTGGCAACCAGCAGATTGGCCAGATTCAGGTGGCGCGCTTTATTAACGCATCAGGCCTAGAGAGCCTTGGCCAGAACCTATTTCGCGAAACCCAAGCCTCTGGACCGCCAATTGTGTTGGTGCCCGGTGAGCAGGGAGCAGGGCGCATTGCCCAGGGCATGCTAGAGGCCTCTAATGTCAATGTCGTAGAGGAGCTGGTAAATATGATCGAAACACAGCGTGCCTACGAGGTTAACTCTAAGGCGATTTCCGCCGTTGACTCCATGCTCCGCTTCTTGAACAACAATCTTTAGAGCTAATCATGCGTAACAGAAAAACACCTCTGGTGATGCTGGTGGCCTGGATGATCAGTACCGCCTGCGCTGCGCCACAAATTGCACCGATTCTGCGCGAAGAGGCCTTCGAACCTGTCACACCTGTTATGCCTGAAGAGGTCACCTCGGTGACTGGCTCCATTTTTGCTGACAGCGATGCCCGATACCGCTTCGGTTACAAGCAGAATTTTCAGGTCGGAGACATCATTACGGTTGTCCTTACCGAGGCTACTCAGGCTCAACGCCAAAGTGGTGTTGAGACTACTCGTGAGGGCATTAACAGCCCTTTGCAGGCCCTGCAGGGAGCTTTTGCCCTTCAGGACAACCGTTTCGAAAGGGCTTCCAAGGTCGTTCCTTTTGACAATCTGAGCATCGAATCCAAGGGGGCAGGCACTGCCAATCAAGCTGCCTCCCTTAGCGGCGCCATTGCGGCCACCGTGGTGCAAGTGCTGCCGAACAGAAGCCTAGTCATCAAAGGTCAAAAGCGCCTCACCTTGAGTGAGGGTAGCGAAACCATCCAACTACTAGGCTTAGTTGATCAACGACATATTCAACCAGATAACACGGTGCTTTCTTCTCGTTTGGCAAATGCGCGGATCTCCTACGAGGGCTCCGGTGATCTGTCTGCCATGGCCAGAGTTCCTTGGGGTACGAGCATTTTTAACAAAGTATGGCCATTTTAAGCATGAGCAAAAAATTAAAGTTCTTAGTGCTGACCCTGTTCTTGGCTTTACAGCCGGTACTGGTAAATCACGCTGTTGCAGATCGCATCAAGGATCTAACCTCGGTGGCAGGCGCGCGGCCTAACCAGCTCATTGGTTACGGCTTAGTTGTGGGCCTGCAAGGTACGGGAGATGAAGACAAGATCTCCTTTACCGCGCAGAGCTTAAAGAAAGTGTTGGAAAGGCTTGGCGTCGACGTCGACGGCCCGATTTCAAACTACGACCTGTTTAACCGCGGCGTTGCAAATCTCGCCTACGACAAGACTAAGCTGGACAACGTAGCATCGGTACTGGTGACAGCCACCCTGCCGCCTTTTGCGAAGCCAGGCCAAACCGTTGACGTCAATGTGGCCACCGTTGGTCTAGCGACCAGCCTGCGTGGCGGTAATTTAGTTTTGACCGAGCTGCGCGGCGCCGATGGCGAAATCTACGCCCTAGCTCAAGGCCCACTGACCACCACGGGAGTTGAAGTGAATGCCGCGGGTACCGAGATCAATATCGGTGTCCCCACAACGGCTCGCGTTCCGAATGGCGCTATTGTGGAGCGGGCTGTTGATACACCTTTCGGTGATTCGGAATTCATAGTGTTGAATACGAACCAAACCGATTTCACAACCGTTAGCGCTATCTCCGACGCGATTAATGACAAATTTGGTATTGGCACGGCGAACGCGTTGGATGCTCGATCTGTTGCAGTACGTGCCCCGCTAGGCCTGCCGGAACGGGTAAGTTTCTTAAGCATGATCGAAAATATCGACGTCATACCTGGAGAGCCCAAGGCGCGGGTCGTGGTTAATTCGCGGACAGGTACGGTAGTGATTAGCCGTACCGTAAAAGTTACGGCCGCCGCGGTTACTCAAGGCAGTTTGTCGGTATCTATCTCAGCTACTAACGAAGTTGTGCAGCCTGAAGCAGGTCTTTTCGGCGGCGCTGGCGAGGCGGTTGAGGTGCAAAACGCCGACATCGAGGTAGTGGAAGAAGCCAACCCTATGTTCCTCTTCCAACCCGGAGTTGATCTGCGCGACATTGTTGAAGCCGTGAACGAGGTTGGCGCTAGCCCTTCGTCCTTAATTGCCATCCTAGAAGCGCTAAAGAGCTCTGGCAGCCTGCGCGCTGAGCTGTTGGTGATCTAATCTCATGTCTGATTCGATCACATCAGAGCCCCGCATGACCAATGCCCTCGACTTTGGTGGCTTGGCACGAATGCGCGCAGGAGCGGTACAGAGTGATGAAAAAGTCACCAAAGAAGTAGCCCAGCAGTTTGAAGCCATCTTCATCAATATGATGCTCAAGTCCATGCGAGAAGCAACGGACCGCTCGGGTCTGCTTGATTCTGAATCGACCAAAACCTACGAGTCGATGTTCGATCAACAGTTATCTACTGAGCTTGCAGCCAATGGCACCTTTGGCATCGCGCAAGCTCTCCAAAGTCAATTGAACTTGAGTCCAACAACCAAGGTTAAGGGCGGCGCGCTGCCTCTGCTTACTCCTCAGGGCTACGAATTACGCCAAAGCAATGGTGCCTATGAGCTGCAGCGGCCGGGTCGGCCTCATTCGCTGTCGCGAGGTGAGCGATGACAGACCTGGTCTCCATCGGAAGCTCATCTATTCGCAACAGCCAAATGGCTCTTTCGGTGGTGAGCAATAACATTGCCAACGTCAATACCGAGGGCTATGTGCGGCAGGATCTTGCGTTACAGGAGGGACTGCCGACTAAGAACGGCCTGTTTTTTCTGGGCAGTGGCGCTATTGCTGACGGTGTTCGTCGTGCTTATGACGGTCAAATTGAATCTTCGCTGCGAATCAGCATCAGTGATCTCAATGCCCAGTCGCCGCTGATCGAAAACACGGAACGCCTGATCAACGTGTTCGGCAACAAAAACGCCTCCTTGACGCCAGCTCTAGGAGGTTTTTTTGACGGCCTACGAGCCCTCAGCGTCGACGCGTCGTCGGAGGTGCTGCGCACTCAGGTCATCAACGACGGTCAGACCTTGGCCGCACGATTTAACGGCCTGGCTAGTCAGCTTGATGCGCTAGACTTTGAGACCCGGCAGCTAGCCACGGACAAGGTTAACGCCTTCAACGCTTTGGCCGAACAGCTTGCCAGCATTAACACGAACTTAGCGAAAGCCTCGGATGTGGCAAAACAACCGGCCAGCCTTTTAGATGGCCGCGATAAAGTGCTGCGCGACATGGCTCAAATTACACGCATTTCCGTCAGCGAATCGGCGAATGGCGCAGTGTCGGTGGGGATTGGCCCCAATATCACTAATGCCACTGTGGTGGACGGCCAAAGCGCCGTACCCATTGGCATCAGCTATCTCGACGGGGTGCCCAGCAAGTCAGTAATACAGTTGGACCCCTTTGGAGAACCCGCCAATTTGTCCGGCTTGATCGGCGGAGAATTAGGCGGCGTGCTGGCTTTTCGCGATCAAATGCTCGGACCCGCGATGACGCAGTTAGACGACATCGCTACGACCTTTATCAGCGAGATTAACGCGGCTCATGCCAAAGGCATGGATTTAACTGAAAAAGCCGGACAGTCGCTTTTTACCAGTCAACCAGATTTCAGCGTCGACTACAGCATGGCAGCGGGTGACTCGACGGTAAGCGTCGCGGTTACTCAGCAATCGGGCGCCAATTTACGTCCGTTGACGATGACTTATGACGAACAAAATTCAAGGTGGATGGTTGAAGACGTAATGTCGGGCACTCGCACGGTGTCTTCAGGATCGCCTGCTCAGATTGCAGTAAACGGACTTTCAATCGCTGTTGGCGGTAACCCAAAGGCCGGCGACGTTATTAGTCTTGCCGGCGAGTTACGGCCTGCCCGCACGATCGCTATGGCGATCAATGATCCAAAAGCCCTGGCCGCTGGCGACTTGTTCCGCGTCTCCCAGAATGTCTTCAATACCGGTGATGCGACGGCAGCTATTCGCCTAACAGATGGCGTCAGCGGTGGCAGCACGATCCCCGCGCTGGATGCTTTGCTGGTCAGCAACAACAATAAGGATGCAGCGCTATCGGTTAGCACCAGTTACTCGCTGGCAAAATTGATTGTGCCCGCTGGTACCACCGAACTTGAACTGAGTATGAGTCAAGACGTCAGCAGCGATGCCCAGCTGCAGGTATTTACTCGAGACGGCCGCCATCTGTTTGGCAGTGCGCTCACCGGTGCACAACGTGGTGTTATGCTCAGTGAACAAAATGGCTTCGTCGCCGGCAGTACTTACAGTGATACCTACCTTAATGGCGCCACAGCTTATCGCGGCGAGACCTGGTCTATGGGCGCTCATGGCCAAGCAGTGATCACAACCGGTGACGATGGCGGTGCCGTCGTCACTGCGGAAGCGATATTGAATGGAAAAGCGCTGCCAGCAATAACCAATACTGGGGCAACCAACATGACCGTGATCGCCGCTGGTGCGTTGAAGCTTGATGGTTCTGCCTTGCCAGCATTGGATTTGGCTGCAGGCGCGAGCTTGACCAGTAGCGACGTAGTGAATTGGCTAAACGGCGCTATCAGTTCGGCTGGTCTTGCACTCAGCGCTACCGCGGACAACGAAATTCGAATTCCCGTTAATGAGATTTCGACGGCTTCCAGCTCTCTTACCCTCAACGGCGTGAGCATTCACAGCTCAACGGCAATTCAAAGCACTACGGAATTGGTCAACAACATCAACGCCCAGAGTTCGACGACTAAGGTTGAAGCGCGGCTCGATTTCGATGGCGCGCTTATACTATCCAATGCTCAAGGATTCGAAGGCCAGACTATCTCTTTAGGTGCCGGCAGCACGGTATTTTCAAATCTGTCTGGTGATATCCAGGCAGGTATCACTATCTCCGCGACCCGCAGCAGTGGTGACACTAGCGAGCGTAGCATTGCCTTAACGCTTTCGGAAACCGGCAGTGCAACAGATCTCGCGAAACTCGGGTTTGCTACGACATTGCAGGCGCCTAAAGCACTTGGAGAAGACCTTATCGTTTTCACAACAGGGTCTCTGGGCAATACCGCGGACCTCAGTGCCAGATACACCAAAGGGTCCACAGACCCGCTGCAATTGCGCACATCGACCCTCGAGATCGCCTTCACTTCAGATTCGGTTTATCAGATCCGCGACACCCAAGACAACACTGTCTTGGCCGAGCGTACCTATGTTCCGGGCCAGCCGATTGCGTATCAGAATTTGCAGGTGACACTTACGGGCACGCCAAAGAATGGCGATGTCTTCACCATCGATAATAACAGTGACGGATTTGGCAGCAATGACAATTTGCTTCGCCTTATCAGCATTGAGTCTGCCAAGGTTCTTGGTAACGACGAGACTTTGCACGAAGCCTATTTGGGATTGCTAAATCAGGCGGGCAGTACCGCAAGACAGGCGCAGGTAACGCAGGAAGCCCTGCAGGTCGTATATGAGCAGGCCAATGAGGCCCGAGATCAGGTCGCGGGGGTGAACCTCGACGAAGAGGCGGCCAATTTAATTCGCTTTCAGCAGTCATATCAGGCGTCCGCGCGTTTGCTGCAAACCGCTAACCAGCTGTTTGACGCCATCTTGCGACTGTAACGGAGGTATCTATGAAAATTTCCACCACGCTGAGTTTTCAACGCTCGTTAGATTCCATGCAAGAGACCCAGGCCCAAGTGGCTCAGACCCGCGAGCAGTTGGCATCTGGTAAAGCCATTGTGCGTCCAAGTGATGACACTATGAAGGTTAGCAGCATCGAGAATCTGGATCGGGCAATCGCCAAGGAAGAGACCTATCAAGTTATGATGGGTCAACTTAAGGATCGCTATCAGCTCGAAGAAACCGCCCTGACGAACGGCTCAGACCTGTTGGTTCGAATCAAGGAGCTGGCCTTACAGGGTGCTAATGCCACCCTATCTGCTAAGGACCGAGAGATTATTGCGGTAGAAGTGAAAGGTTTGCGCGATGAGCTTTTGAGCATCGCCAATTCACGTGATGAGCACGGTAATTCGGTCTTCGCTGGCGGCAACTCAGAAGTCACCGCCTTTCAAACCCAGACAGACGGAAGTGTCGTTTATAAGGGTGATGCGCGACAGACGTTAGTAAGCGTGAGTGACTCTCGACAGTTAGGTAAGAACCGTAACGGCCTCGATGTTTTCTCCTCAGCAGAGCGCAATGTTCCCGGCACGCCAGCAACATTCACAGTTTCGGTCGCCGACCTTACGATGTTCAACTCAGTCCAGACTTTGTCCGATGGCACCACGAGTATTGGGCTCGATCATAGCGGCACTGGAGCGCCGCTTGATACACAAGACTTACTGACCGATATCACTGGTCATGAGGATTACGATAAATTCGGCTATACCGCGAGTTTGTCCGGCAGCAATCTTGTATTTACTGCAAAAGCTAATGGCCCGGTCACTACCACAGCGCAGCCGACCCTTAGCGCTATGACAGTAACGGCGGTTGATGTTGGGGTGGCGGATTCTCTGGCTGGGGTAGGTTTCTTCGCTACGCTTGACGACTTTATTGCCGGTCTGCAAAGTGATAGCGCAGCGGATATTCAGCGTGCTTTGGGCGAGGTGACGCAGTTACACGACGGCCTAGCACTCGCCATCGGAAAGATTGGTAGCGAGATTCAGAGCGTTGAAACGCAGATCGAGATCAATGCCGATGCACGTCTACGGCTGCAGAGTATGCTGTCCAATGAACAGGATTTGGATTATGCGGCAGCGATTACTCGCTTTAATCAAGAAATGACGCGCCTCGAGGCTACACAAACGTCCTTTGCGCAGGTCAGTCGGTTGAGTCTATTCGAATACCTGTGAGAAACGCCCATTAACCCTACGCTAAAAGTCCTCTAGAATAGCTGTCATCGCTCTTAGTCCCATAGTCCGGAGACGAGGTGGTGGGCTTAAGCAGCGTTTCCCAGCCTTTGTGTAGGTCGCAAACCAGCAACCGAATTTCCTCTAAATCTTGCTCCATGGGCAACTGCATGCTGTGGTCCATGGACCGTTCGAGCATGTTGAAGAAATCGTCCAAATGACTAACCAACTGTTGGTCTGGTAGATCCTGGAAACTACGGTTTAAGAACCGCATCAGGTTTTTTGCATGGCGCATTGATATTGCGGCTGCAGTGTGCCGTTGCGCGTGGGAATTGCGCTCTGCGATCACTAAGCTATTAATCAGTGAGTCAAACAACCAGTGAATTTCTTGTTGTCGTTCATCGCTGAAAATCGCCATGGATTTTATGTACCGCGCAAAATGTGACACGTGCAACCCAAATTCTTTGCCTTCACTATGGTATCGGGGGGATTGAGGGATTCTTTAGCACCAAGCGCAATTAATTTTCCAACTAAGCGGGACAATTGGCGTAACCGGTATCCAAGCACTTTTGCGCTAACGCCGTCGCCTTGTCTTGCACGCTTTGTGACAGCTGCATTTTGCTGAATTCTAGTACGCTATTCGCATCCGGATAACCGTTGATCTTGCTCACCATTCCCCAGATGAAGGACTTTAGGGGTTCTGTTTTGGCTGCAGGGTGACCTTCGCCGTTTTGCAGCATCAGTGCCACCATGAACTGGCCCTCAGGGTTGCCAAGTTTTGCCGCATCTAAAAAATGCTTTTTGGCGCGGGCGTGATTCAGCTTCAGGCCGTGGCCTTGGTAGTAGATAAGCCCTAGCATGTAGTGAGCGTCGGCAAGGTCAAGCTCGGCGGCTTCTGTAAAGTAGCGCCTAGCCGCAAGATAGTCCTGGCGCATACCATAGCCCTCGAAGGCCAACATACCGAGATTGAATATCGCCTCGGGCGACTTTTGGGCCGCGGCTTTTTTGTACCATTCGATGGCACGGGTATAGCTTTGCTTGACGCCATAACCCCGCTCGTACAAATAGGCGATATTGTTTTGGGCCTCAGCTTCGCCGTCCTCGGCTAAATCCTTCCAGGCTCGAAATGCTGTTGCGTAGTGCTCACGCTCCATTGCATTAAGACCGGCCTCAAAGGGATTGGCATAACCACTTGTGGGAAGGGTGAGTGCAGCCATTACCGTAAAGATCCTGCCAGCACGAGTAAGCGTGCCCTTCCGAATCAGTAACGAAAAGTTCCTAAGGAGCATTACTGTTGCCTCAAACTTGCCTGAATTTGTAGCACTTTGTTGAAAATATCGCCCTCACTGAGCGCGCTGATTAAGCGCCCTTGGCGGACTACCGGTATGGATTCGCCGACAAAGCTACTGGCGGTGGTCATTGCCTGAGTAAGCCTGTCGTCGGCTTGCAGCGAGATAGGCTTACGGTCGAGAGCTTCCTCAATGGAGGATGCTTGGGCGAGGCTGTGAATGTCAACTTTGCCGATCAGCCGATCGCTTGCGTCGCAAACATAGGCCTCCGTCGCCTGGGCGGCAACCAGCGCCTGCTGAGCGATATGTAAAGGTGTATTGGCTTCTAGTCGAACAAACTCGCTGGATTTAATCTCGCTCACCGGGGTTAGCGACAGTTCTACATGTTCTTGCCCTAGCCGAAGGTCTATTCCGCGATCAAGTAGCTGCCGATCAAAATAGGACAATCCGAAAAAACGAAGGGTAAGAAGCGAGCAGAGTATTGCGCAAAGCATGGCGCTTAGACCGTAGGCATAGGATCCGGTAAGTTCAATTATGATCATGATCGCTGTTAATGGGGCGCCGATGACCGCGCCGCCTACCGCAGCAATGGCTGCGATGGGTAGGGCATAGCTTAAATGCGGCGCTAAACCGGCAACGGTGGCCGCGTTGGCGACGATGGCACCGGTTGCTGCCCCCACAAAAAGCGCAGGACCAAATACGCCTCCGAAGAATCCGGCGTTTAAACAATATGCTGTAACAAAGATCTTGCCCGCCAGCAGCACGAACAACATGACAAGCCCAAACTTCGCGTCGATCATCTCGTTTATTTGGGTCAAGCCAAGCCCCGCCACGTCCGGCACAACTACGCTTATTGAACCCACCACGACAACGCAGCTCATCAGGAGCTGGGGCATCGACCATTGAGAACGGCTAGCTAACTCCCTGCCCTTTCGAATAGCGGCCATGTAGGCCACCGAGGTGAGAGCGCTGAGCACCCCGGCGAAAATGAGAAAGGGAATCAGCGGCCGAAGTTCAATCGACATATCTGGCACGGCGAGCATCGGCTCGAGATTAAAGAAAGCCTGATTTGCCGCATAAGCAACGATAGATGCAACGGCAATTGGTGCGATGGCGCCCACAGAAAAACGTCGAAGTAGAGCTTCGTGAGCGAACAGAACACCCGCAATAGGTGCGTTAAAGCCTGCGGAAATTGCACCTGCAACACCGCAGGCAATAAACACCCGACGATCGATTTTGATGTGAACATATTTCAGGAGCACCTCGGTGATGGTCGCGCCAAAATGCACCAGCGGGCCGTATTGGCCAACCGATCCTCCCCCACTGGCGGCGATGAAGGCCGCTAAGGTCGAGCCTATCCCAACCCGTGTATCCAGGGGCTCACGGCTTTGCTGCACGGCGTAAATGCTGTCGGCGGGGCCAGACCACTGGGTAATGCCCAGCGTTCGGCGCACCAAAAATATCAACACTGCCGCCAGGCCTAGGGTGAAAAAGATATCTAGATTGTAGCGATGCCCACCGACCTGCATGGATACAAGGTTTTCGGTTTGGCTAGTGTTGAAAAACCAACGAGCACCCTCGACGAACGCGTTAGCAACCACGGCCATTACCAATCCGACGATTACGGCGAGTAGTAGCTGGCTCGCCATGTCCAGCAACACGTCGCGGGCGCGTTGCTGCTCTTCGGACGCCTTATCATCTGCGCTCATTGTTTACCCCTTGTGACGCTGTGATAACGCCTTCTCATTGTTAAGCGGACCATGCTCTTTGCGGCTTTACTCGCTCCCTGCCATGGGCGAGGGTTGGAATCTAGGGTTTTGGTGTGAAGGCCAGGCATTCACGACCATCACTTTGTCTGACTTCGATACAGGGCAGTGCGCGGCTTTTGAAATTCAGCGCACGGCACAGGTAGGGAAAGTTCTTATCCCAGCTGGTGTTGAAATGTTGGCATTTCCAGCAGCTCACAGTGGGCTGCTTGGGCGTATTTTTATCCATCTTATTTTTCACCATCGATTCGTGTTTTGGTGCCATCGATATCTAAAATAATTGGATTGTGGCGCTCTTTCGCTGTAATCCGTGCGGTACTTTGGATCAGTTCATCCAGAGTTTCCGGTCGCAGACCCATGTCGTTGCCCATGCCGCGCAGTCGTTCAATTTCATCTTGTGACAAGATGCCGTCCTCCAGCGCTTCATCGACGCTCGCCTGAAGATGCCTGCGGCTGCTGCGCAATTGATCTGAAAAACTGGCCGCCAAGATACCTGATGGCAACGCGACCATGCCAATGCCCAAAATTGTCACAATCGAGCCAAGCAGTTTGCCCACGGTGGTCATAGGGATTGCGTCCCCGTACCCCACCGTCGTCAGCGCCGCCATTGCCCACCACATGGCCTGAGGAATGGAGCCAAATGCGTCGGGCTGTACATCCCGTTCGACCACATAGAGAGCGGATGCGGCCAGTGTTAGCACAATCAACATGATCAGAAAGGTGCCGGTGAGATTTTTACGCTCGTCGTAAAGCACGTTAAGCAGAATATCTAGCGATGCAAAATAACGTATTAGTTTGAAGACTCGAAAAAGCCGCAAAATGCGCAAGAACCGAAGATCGAGGCCGGGCATTAGTACTTGCAGAATAGATGGCAGAAACGCAATCAGATCGATAATCGACATGGGCTTCACCACATGTCTGAGGCGCGTTACCAAGGAAGACTGGTCATCCGCCGTCTGACCGCGATCTAGTGGGGCCTCGACGCATACCCAGATACGCAGAAGATACTCGATCATAAAAAACACACAGGAAGTTAGCTCGATGACTAAAAAAGTCTCGCAATAGGCTTCGGCATAGGCGGGGATCGACTCAAGAATGATCGCGATCAGATTTATAGCGATTACGACGACCACAATAGAACTGATAATGACAGAGGCTGGGTCGCTCTTGTCGTAGTGTTCAAGAGCGTGGAAGAGACGCTTTCGCGCGCTCATCACTAAGGTCATGGGTACCCTCGCTGAAGCGACGCCATGCCTGCCAACCTAAGCGCCCCCGCTTGTATTATGAAGCTTAACCATCGATTAAAATTTCAATGCGACGGTTTTGCGCTCTGCCCGAAGGGCTTTCGTTGTCCGCCACTGGTTTGGTGTCTGCGTATCCAAAAACGCTGACACGTTCACTGTCTAAATCGTTAGTGTCAAAAAAGAAGTCGGCCACGGCGGCGGCTCGGGCCGCTGACAAATCCCAGTTGGAATCAAATCGCTCGCTGAATGCAATGGGAATGTTGTCGGTATGCCCAGAGACCTGGACTTGGCCGCCGGCTCTGGCTACGGATTCCCCAACGTTACGAAGGGTGGGTAAGAACCCTTGCTGCAGCTCCGCGTATCCCGAGCGGAATGAATTAGCAGCCGACAGACTAATCAAAATCTGATCTCCCACCTTTTCGACTGCTGCCAGTCCCTGCTGGATCTCTGCGCTGAGGTCTGCCTGAAGCATTTGGTATTTGTCATCCAGCGCCTGATTTTTTCGTGTTTGGCGAAGCATTTCGTCTTCGGTATCTGCCGACAGATATTCAACCTCCAGCTCGGTCTCCATAAAGGCCTGAGACTCCGCAACTTTGGCAAAAATTTCGAGGTCCTCGCTGTCGATTTCACCGTCGCTATTCTGAGTTCCAGATTCTTCAAGTAGTTCGGCGTCTGTTTCGTTCACGGAAACCGTAATCTTGCCGTCTTCTTCCCTGACATCCACTTTGCCCTTAGCGATTTCAGTTGCAAATGTGCGTCGCAAGTTTTCTATATCTGAGATTGTCTCCGATTGGCTGACATCCGTATTCTCCTCGAGATCCTGCTCAACAGGTTCCTCATCCGTCGTTTCCTCTTGTGCCTCCAAGCCAGCTGGGGTCTTAGTTGTTCGATAATTTTCAGCGATCATGCTCTCGCCAATGGGCGGCTCGATGCTGGGCTCCTCGTATTGCACGCCGAAGGCCTCGGTCATGGTTCCGTCGAGCATTTTGGTGATGGAGGGGTCTTCCATTTCGGTGAATGAAAGGATGAGAACAAAAAATGCCATTAAAAGAGTAGCCATATCGGCAAAAGTGGCCATCCAGGCTGGTGCCCCGGCTTCGCACTTGGGGCACTCTTTCGGTTTGGCCTTCTTCGGCTCTTCCTGTTCATCAGCCTCCTCTAAATCGGGATCCGCAGCAACCTCAGCCATCGACAACGACCTCTATTCGTCTGTTTTGAGCACGGCCTGCTGCCGTGCCGTTGTCTGCAATAGGTTCGCTGTCGGCTAGACCGGTGATGGTAACTCTGCCTGGCTGCAGCTGGCTGTTGTCCAGCAAAAAATTAGCGACCGCGGCGGATCTGGCCGATGAAAGATCCCAGTTTGAGCGGAAGCGTTCGCTGAAGGCGACAGGGATATTGTCGGTATGACCTTCAACCCGAACCTGTCCCCCTATATTTCCAAGGGCATCGCCGACACGAATCAAGGTATCTTCAAAGCCTGATTGCAAAGCTGCGCTGCCGGAGGAAAAGCTATCTTGCTGGCCAAGTCGGATGATCACACTGTCTCCGTCTCGCTCTACCTGGGCCAAGCCCTGTTCGATTTGCTCGCTAAGCTCGGCGCGAATCGCTTCGTATTTGCTCGCAGCTTCGGTGGCTTGCCCCTCGGCTTTCGCGAGCCCCTGATTTTGGCGTTTTACTACAATTTCACTGACGATCTCACTTGCGATTTCATTCACACCCTGCGCAATTTCTAGGGTCTGCTGCGAAATACGGCCGCCCCTGCCTAGACTGGGGTCACTGTTTTCCGGGTTATTCGCAGAATCCTCGACCATCTCGACCACGATTTTTTCGCCCTCGATACTTACGACGACTTGGCCTTGTTCGACTTCGTACTCCATGGCCTCCAAGACTTGCTGATATTCGGCCTGAATGTCTGCTGGAGCCTCATTCAGATCCTTCATCTGCTTGATGTTGCGTCTGGACGGGTCGTCAACTCGTTGGGTCGGCTGAGGAACGACGGTTGGAGCCGCTTCTGACAAGGTAAACGTACTAACGATAAGGGTCTCTGCCATCGGAATCGAAACCTTGGCAACCACCCGCTTAATACCAAACGCTAACTTCAGCGACCCAGCTACCTGCTCAAACTTAGGAACGTTCACGCTCGAAAATGACAAAATAAGTACGAAAAAGGCCATCAGCAGAGTTGCCATATCCGCAAAGGTCGCCATCCACGCTGGCGCCCCGGTTTCGCACTTGGGGCATTCGTCCTCTTTCTCTTTCGGTTGTGAGGGCTCCTGCGAGCCCCCCTCCTCTTCTATTTCTGGTTCAAGCTCTGCCTCGTTGCCTGCATCTTGTGTTTCAGCCATAGCGGCGCGCCGTTACAAGCCTTCTAGAGCAGCGCGATCGTTAGGAGCCAAGCGGGTTGCCAAGAGATCCGCCATCGACCTAGGGTTCATCCCATTCTGTATGCCCCGAATGCCTTCCATGATGAGCTCGCAGTTTTCCGACTCATCTTTGGAATAACCTTCAAGTTTTTCAGCAATTGGCTTGGCGATACAATTTGCTACAAGCGCACCATATAAAGTCGTAAGAAGCGCGATCGCCATAGCGGGCCCAATGGCTTTTGGGTCACTCATGTTTTGTAGCATACCCACAAGGCCACAAAGAGTGCCGATCATACCCATGGCGGGCGCGATATCCGCCCATGATCGGTACTGCATCGCCGCGTTTTCGTGGCGTGATTTCATCAAGGCTAGTTCGTTTTCAAGGCTTGAATCGATTATCTCGGTAGGCGTGCTGTCAACTAGTAAGCCAATGCCTTTAGATAAAAATTGGTTTTTGATGTCCTGGCCTTCAAGTGCGATCAAGCCGTCTTTGCGGGCGATGTTCGCCATCTCAATGATCTGCTCTATAAGATCTGCAGGCTTATCGACGCCAGAGAAAACCGTTTTCATTATTGTCTTGGAGAACATGTTGATGAAATCGGCGAGCTTGGAGCGCATTAGCAACACCATTAGCGATCCGCCGAACACGATGGCGTAAGATGTATAGTCGTTAAACGCCGGTAAGCCGGCAGAATTATCCATGGACCAGAGGATTAGGCCCATAGAGGCGACGAAACCGATAACTGTTGCAATATCCATATCTATTCCGTAAGCAAATGGCGTTGGGAGGATTGTGTGCTATTGGGCTCAAGGAGACAATCGGTCGGCGTTTGTAGGACTTTAAATTCCTAATTACTTAAAGCCGGATAACGCAAATTCGTAGGTGCGGCTTTTACTTTAGAGGTGGGGAAACCATGACGCTGCTATTTCGACAAAAATTGTTGATGGTTTTGGCTTTGCTGCTCAGTGGCTGTGATTTCAGTCGGGCAACACAGTCGTGTCACGAGTACATCCCAGCGGGGGATACTGGGCGTTATGTCATTGAAGGCAGTGGTATCGTGATCGATCCGATTACCGGCACCGAGTGGTATCGATGTGCATTTGGCCAGCGCCACGTCAGGCAAGGTTGCAAGGGCGATGCCTTGTTGGTCACTTACGAAGAGGTAGGCGGGTTGCTGGCTGAAGTAAGCAAAAAATCTGGGCAAAAATGGCGCTTGCCTACTGAGCGCGAATTTCAGGCGTTAAAGGAACCTAAATGTGTGATGCCGGCCATGAATACCAATGCCTTTCCCAATCCATTGATTGATAACTTTTGGGTCGTCGGGGAAGGCGGACGAGCCAATAAAGTCTGTGTCGTGTATTCTTACAACGGTGCCCGTTCGTGCCGACAAACGGGGGATGTACCTCGGCCATTTTATATGGTTAAGGATTCTTGAAAGTGAAAATGGGCGGCTTTCAATAGATTGTGTTTAGAGAAATTGGTGATGGTAGGCTACCGAGGCTCAACTAACGGCTTCCCATGCTTCGCGTAGCTCTGATAAAGCGGTATACAGCTTTTCGATACTTTCCCCGTCCTTGTCGCCTTTCGCTTTGAATAAGCTTGCGGCGATAGAGGTGTAAGTATCGTAAAGGCTCTGTGCGACGTCGCCGCCGTTTTCCATATCGAGTACGCCGCGCAAGGCGATGACAATTTGCATAGCATGTGTGGTGGCTTTGTCGAATGCTTCCGTTTCGTCGTGCGCTAGGTTTTCCTTTGCTTGACGCAATAAGACACAAGCCTTATCAAATAGCATCGTGATCAGCTGGGCAGGACTTTGGGATTCTGTCTTAGTTTCGACATCGATATTGCTGTACTCAGCCAGAGCGGATTTGCGGTACATCTTCTTTTTATCCAAGTTTGTCTCGCACTGACGTAATGTCAGCACCTTTTACCTATTAAATAAATCGGATACAAGTGGCGCAGCTTTAGGGGTTTGTGCAGGTTCGCCACCTGTACCCGGTTTAATTTTTCACCGATCTGCAGCTATGTGCTTTTATCGATAAAAGTGCCCAGCATGCGCGTTAGGTTGCGCATGAATGACAGCAGCTCTTCTGCGGGCATTTGCCGGATAACGTCGCCGGAATTGGCGTCTACAACCTTAACCACCTGGGCTCCGCTGACCTCGTCGGTCGTAAATTCAACGGCGCGATTGCGGAGGTCCATCATGACCTGTATTTGCTCTAGCGACTTTGCCAATTCATCCTCTTTGACTACGGTGGCATCAGACTGAGCGACCGTAGGAACTGGCTGTGGCGGCTGTGAGACCGCGGGTTTTGCTTCAACGGCTGTTAAAACTGGGTTGGTACCTCCAGCCGAGATTGTTTCGACGGACATATGTCCTCCTTGGGCTCAGTCGCCCTCTGTAATCATGGGCGCTTAGCCCGTTATTCCCGTGCAGGACATTCTAGTGTTTAGCCCTACTCGTCCATGCGCTGCCTCTATTAAAAGGGCGAATAACCCCATATTTTTCTAGTTGCATACAATCAGCCTCGCAGAACTTGTAAAATCACGTCTGTCGAAGCATTAGCCTGAGACAACATAGAGGCGCCAGCCTGCTGTAATACTTGGGCCTTGGCCAAACGTGATGTTTCTGCAGCAAAATCGGCGTCCTCGATGCGCGAGCGGGCGCCGATGGTGTATTCCGTCACCTTCATCAGGTTTGAAACGGAATAGTCCAGTCGGTTTTGTAGCGTTCCCAAAGAGCCGCGCATAGAAGATACGCGCTCCAGGCCGCCATCGATTGTGGCGATGGAGTAACTGGCTCCAATTTGGGTAGAAATATCAATTGTGCCCACGGATACCAACCCTGCAGTTTGCAAGCCATCGGCAAAAAAAGTGTCGCTCGATCCGTTGGTTTGGGTAACCGTAAAGCCTGAGGAAGAGGTTAGGCGCAATGTACCAACTACTTGCGAGGTATCGTTGCCTCCGTTCGCTGCCAAGCTGATTGCCGCAGCAGTTTGCTCGGTTACGCCATCGTTAGCCACGGCTTTCAGTGTGAGAGCCGTTCCCGTACTCCCATTTGTGACAATTATGTCGTCACCGTCTGAATCGGTGAGTAAGACTTTGTTTTCAGTCGTCGCAGACGCCATCACGCCGGTTGACGCTGAGATAGCGTTTATCTTAGAAACTGCATCACTCACCGAGTTACTTGATATGGTGAAGGCTGCGGTTTGAGTTCCGTTTATCGAGATCTGATAGCTCGTATCCGTTGCTGAGGATGAAGCTAGGTGAGCGTAGGTTCGTGCTAATGCGAAAACCGTCGTTGCGCCTGCGACCGAGTTGATTTTTTTTGCCACATCTTTGGCAGAGTCATTTGCAGAGACATCGATTGTTCTGGAATTCCCATTGCCGACGATGGTGAAATCGTCGGCGTCGTCCGTTAGGTTGGTTGTATTGCTGAACGAGCCACTCGCTGCCGCGGTATAGGCCCCCAGGCTATTTTCACCTACCTGGACATAAGCTCCTAGCAATGACGACTCTACCGAATCGATGGTGAAGTTAATCTCTTCGCCGGACATTGTGCCCACCTGCAGAGCTTTGGCTGAAAAGGTGCCGTTTAGAACTTGGGTGCCGTTGTAGCGAGTGTTCGCGGAAACTCTCGATATCTCAAGTTGCAACTGATTGAGCTCGTTGTTCGCAAAAGCGCGCTCCGTTGCCGAGTTGGTCGCGTTCGCCGACTGCACCGCAAGCTCCCGCATTCGCTGCAGCATTCCTGAAACTTCTACTAAGGCGTTCTCCACGGTTCGAATCAAGGCGATACCGTCGTTTGCGTTTTTGGTGGCCATGGTAAGGCCGCGAATTTGCGAATTCATGCGCTCCACCATGGCCAGGCCCGCGGCATCGTCCGCGGCACTGTTAATGCGCCTACCAGTCGAGAGGCGCTCCATCGCGCTCTCCATTTCTTGCCGTGACTCCGTGATCGCGCGCTGTGCCTGAATAGCACCAATATTAGTGTTTAAAACCATTCCCATAACTAAACCCCTTTAGCTATCTACATACCTGCACATCCTTGCCGCTTTCTAGGCAGCTTGGTTGCGGTTGCGGCAATTTAGGTGGCAAAAATGGCGGCTATCTTCCGTCTTTTTGGCAATCTTTTGCCGCTTACAGAGACACAGTCGGGTCAGCGAATGGAAACTTTAGAAAAATTATTTGTAAAAGCGAAAGCTCGGCCAGACCCCCTGACCGAGCTCCTAGGCAAAAGGAAGAGAATTCCCAGCATGGCTCGTTGTTTAAGGCCCCGGACCAGGGGCTCTTCAGTTTTTAGGCTGAAGGGGTCATGAGCCCCTGGCCAGAGTGAGTCCTGTCTGGACTGTTACCAGACAGGTGTCACCTACCAGCGGACCGATGGACCCTATCGGATCAGCTGGATAGCGAGCTGGGATGAAGCATTTGCTTGCGCCAGCATGGCAGTGCCCGTTTGCTGCAGCACCTGAGCTTTCGCGAGGCGCGCGCTCTCTGCAGCGAAGTCCGCGTCTTCAATTCTAGAGCGAGCAGCTGTAGTGAACTCTGCCACGTTCATCAAATTCGAAACGGTATATTCTAAACGGTTAGACAAAGCGCCATAGCCTGCACGGTTGCTTGCCACAGTTTCAATCGCAGCCTCGACGAGCTCCAGCGTCTTTGCAGCATTCGCTGCTGAAAGCACGCTAATTTTTCCGCCTGTCACAGGAGTGGTTGCATCCGCATCGTTCACATCAACAGAGGTGTCTGTAACGTCTGTGGAAGTTGCCACAGCGGTCGCGGTGGACGGAGTGAAAACGTCGCCCGTAAGATTGAGGGTTTCCGTATCGATTGCAGTAATGCTGAACTCGACCGTCTGGTTTGCATCTGTGCCAACCTGGATGACTCCAGAGCGAGTTCCGTCAAGAACGTTAAGGTCGTTATACACAGTTTGTGAAGCGACGCGGTTAATCTCGTTCAGTAGCGAGTCGACCTCTTTTTGAAGGTATTCACGGTCGGTGCCAGAGTTCGTGTCGTTTGCCGCCTGAACTGCAAGCTCGCGAATTCTCTGTAGCATGTCGGTGACGTCGTTTGTGGCGTTTTCAATGGTTGCCAGCATAGCAAGACCGTCGTTAGCGTTCTTCGTGGCCATATTTAAGCCGCGTACTTGGGCGGTCATCCGCTCGGCAATGGCGAAGCCAGCCGCGTCGTCGGCGGCAGAGTTAATCTTCTTACCAGAAGACAATCGCTCCATAGCGGTAGAGAGTTCACGGCCCGATTCAGCCAGAGAACGCTGTGCGTTTAAAGAACCAATGTTGGTGTTTACTACGATGCTCATAACAGACCCCTGTCATATGCGGAGCGCTTTGGCTCCTGGATTGACGTTGTGTGGCAGACGTTAGCCTCTGTGTGGCCAAGAGTTGCCGGTTTTTTCGAAAGCGGCATGGTTTTGCCGCGTACAACCTATCTATCGGGGGTGTTCGTTAAAGCTTTAGACTAAAAGCGGCAAAAAACTGCCTTTTTTGGTGTTTTTTGGCAAAAACCTGCCGCTTGTGGTTAGCAAATCCACAAAAAGCGGCAAAAAGCGGCAAAAAGCGGCAAAAAGGCGGCAATTTCATGCTGGGCAAAGCACAGCAGAAGAACCAAGAACGCTCGAAAGTTGTCATATTTCGTTTGTGGGAGGTAAAGAAGCGTAAATGTTGGCTCGTCCAAGCCCCTGAGAGGACCCCTCTTCCCAAAGGCTTGGCCTGAGCGCGTTGCGCAGAGGTCGTGTTATCGAAACAGAGATAGTGCCAACTGTTGCGAAGCGTTGGCTTGTGCCAACATCGCTGTGCCGGTTTGTTGCAGTACCTGTGCTTTGGCGAGCCGCGCGCTCTCCGCTGCAAAATCTGCATCCTCTATTCTGGATCGAGCGGCGGTTGTGTACTCCGCTACGTTCATCAGGTTTGAAACCGTATATTCGAGGCGGTTGGAAACCGCACCAAGCTCTGCCCGGCCACCAGCCACTGCTTCAATGGCATCGGTTACCTTGCCTAAGGCGAAAGATGCATCAGCGGCCGTCAGGACACTAACTCTCTCGCCAGTAGCGATTGAGCCCGCAGTAGCCGTTCCGGCTGCGTTCAACGTCGATATGTCATCGATAACGGCCGCAGTAGTGCCTGCGCGTGCAGTAAATGCATCATTAGTCAGACCCAATGTGTCGGTATCAATGGCTTCAATCTCGAAAGAGATTGATTGCCCGGAATCGGTTCCAACTTGGATCTTCTGAGCATTGGATGAGCCGTGTCGGCTACCATCCAGCACTTCAGCGCCGTTATAAACGGTTTGAGATGCCACCCGATTAATTTCGTTCATTAACGAATCTACTTCCTTTTGCAAATATTCGCGATCTGTAGCGGAATTCGTGTCGTTTGCAGCTTGCACCGCTAGTTCACGAATACGATGAAGCATGTCAGTGACATCATTCGTCGCATTTTCCACTGTGGCAATCATAGAAAGACCGTCATTGGCGTTCTTGGTTGCCATGTTAAGACCCCGAATTTGGGCCGTCATTCTCTCTGCTATCGCGAAACCGGCAGCGTCGTCGGCGGCGCTGTTGATTTGCTTTCCAGAAGAAAGGCGTTCCATTGCGGTTTTTAGTTCCGCCCCGGAGGACGCTAAAGACCTTTGTGCATTCAAAGATGCAACATTTGTGTTTATGACTAAACTCATAACATCAGCCTCTAAAATTGTTTTAGATAGCCGCGTCATACGGTTGATGACCCCAACCATTTAGTCGAGAACCCCGCTAAAGGTCCTCGTAGACACCCCGCTAAAGGTGCCCACCGCATTCGCAACTGATTAAGTTGCTGCCACACCGGCAATCGCTTGCCGCATGGCAACGAAACCGGCAAACATTTGCCGCTTTCAAGGCTTTTATCGGCAGGGATTAGCGATGCTTTAGAAAAAAGTTGTTTTTTGTCGACTTGAAATAAAAGATTCCGTTGCAACGCGCGGATACCGCGGTCTTTTTCTAGGGCAAGTTGGAAGTGGCGCCCAGGCCATCTCTTTGAGGCCGAAGGCAGCATGGACTTTTTAAAGAGTGAGGCTGCATATGATGTTAGCTCATTGCGTTCAGCGCGGTTGCCTAAGGTCGCAATTTGTGAGGCCCGCAAACGATCGATGGTCGGACTGTACAATTAGAACAAATCAGCCACGTTGCAGCCGATTTCATAATTCGCTCAAGCGTGCCTAGCAACGTTTTTGAAAAAGCACCACCACCTTTTCATTTAAGAAGCGTTGTCGCTTCCCTTCCCTTCCGCAAAAGAAAAAACACGCCCGTCTTTGTGCCGGGCCGGAACTCTCTTTTGCTAGATTTTTATTCCCGTTCTTTGCTGATATGCCCTATGGTCGAAGGATGATTTGACCGAGGGAGGCGATGAGTGAGAGACCAGAGCGATACGCAAAGCACGGACCGCTTATCAAATGATGGCGCCAAGGGGACAGATAGTTTTCAAAATTCGCCCGCCAGCGACTCCCTGAGACTGCGAACAAAGATGTACTTTGGCATTGGAGCAGGAGGAGAGGCCGCCTCGATGTGGGTGTTTAACGCCCTTGCACTGATTTTCTACCAACAGATTTTGGGTTTGCCTGCTGGATTAGCAGCAACGGCCATGGCTCTGGCGATCATTGCAGATGCCGTAACCGATCCCTTGATTGGCGCAATCTCCGATAACTTTCGCTCGCGTTTTGGTCGCAGGCACCCCTTCCTCTTTACCGCACCGATTCCCTTAGCGCTCTGCGTGTTCTTGATATTTCATCCGCCCCAGTTCGTTGTTGAATCGGCTCCTCTTTTGTTTACGTGGTTGTGCTTATTCACGATTTTGCAGAGAACTTTTCAAACATTTTACGTGGTACCTCATCTTGCAATGGGCGCTGAGCTGAGCGCAGATTATTTGGAACGCACACGTGTGATGTCTTTTAACAGTTTGTTCGGTTTGTATGGCGGCATTGTTATGCACTCAGTAGCTTGGTTCGCCGTTTTCGGTTTTATTTTTGTCGATCAAGGAGGTCAGCTGTACAAACCGGCTTACACGTGGGTCGCGTTGATTGCCTGTCTTATCATCATCGCGTCCATTTTTGCTTCTGCTTTTGGGACTTACGACCAGATAGAGAATTTAAAGCGCAACGAAAATTTGCGGGGAGAAAAAGTGTCGCTTCGCTCTTTTTATAGCGATATTTGGTTGGTGTTACAAAACCGTAACTATCTTTTCTTGCTTTTGGGCTTGTTCTTCCTTTCTTTAACAATAGGGACCCACGAGACACTGGGTATCTACGTGGTTTCGTTTTTTTGGGAGCTATCGCCGAACCAGATAGGATTTTTGATCATCAATAACATCATTGGCGTGCACCTAGGTTTCTTTTTGGCCGCAAAATTACATGGTCGGTTCGATAAGCGATGGACCATTGCTCTTTGCGCTGTTGGTTTAAGCGTTTTTTGGTCGATGAGCGTTAACTTGACGCTTTTAGGGTTCGCGCCAGCGAACGGTTCTTGGCCTCTAGTTGTTTTTATAATTTTTTTCGGTAGCTTTTCCTCTTTTTTCGGCGCGGTGCTGAACATCAGTGTGATGTCGGCGCTTGCCGATATTGCTGATGAACATGAGCTCAACACAGGTCTGCGTCTTGAGGGTATTTTTTATTCGGCACGAGCATTTTTTTCCAAAGCAATGAATGCCGTTGGCCATATCGTTGCGGGGTTTGCGCTTCAATATTACATCTTGCTACCACCAAAATCGGTTCCGGGAGAGGTGTCATCCGACATTATTTTCAGGCTTGGTGTTGTAGACGGTCCCTTCGCAATGATAGGGGGCGTTATCGCTGGAATAGTCTATTTAGGCTACCGAATAGATAAGACTGCGCATGCGGAGATCCGAGAGCAATTGAAGCGACGGGCTGCTCAAGCGCTATCCGAGTCGTGAAAAATTTTGTTTTTGAGGCCTAAAAATCGCGATTAAAGCTTTATCTCAAATAGCATTGGAATCTCAATGCTGGAAAAGGGGGTTTTGGACAAACAATTGTGGCCAGCCAAAAAAAACCGCCGGCATAAGCCGGCGGTTTTGGTTGGTTTCAGTATGTAGATAGCTAAAGGGGCGAGCTATTACTGAAGTAGTTGAAGGACTAGCTGTGAAGAAGCATTGGCTTGAGCCAACATCCCTACACCGGCTTGTTTCAGCACCTGAGCTTTGGCCAGCTTCGCAGACTCAGAAGCGAAATCCGCGTCTTGAATCCTAGATCTGGCTGCCTCAGTCTGTTCTGCTACGTTCATCAGGTTGTTAACTGTATGGTCGAGTCTATTCTCGATCGCACCAAGATCAGATCTCATGCTTGATATCTTCTCGATAGCGCCATCCAGCGTAGCTATGGCAAGGGATGCTCCTGACTGACTTCTCAAATCGATGTTCGATACCGTGTTGAGGCTCGAGGCTTGAGTCGTGAAGTAGTTATCGTTCGCAGTTAGCTCGGCGCTAGACTGGGTAATCGAAAACAGCTTGCTAGACTTCAGGCTTATTGTGCCCTGAATTGTAGCAGTGTCATTTCCCGCTGTTGCGGCCAGCGCTAAGTCCTTGGAATCGGCATCTCCAGTGGTGCCGCTGGTCGTTTGGACGGTTCCGCCAGACGCGGCAGTGCTGATGTCAAAGTCACCAAACTCCCGAGCACCTTTATAGGTATAGTTGGTAGAGGTTCCTTCAACACCGACGGTAACCGTACCTGCGCTTGCTGCACCCATCGTAACTGCGGTTACGGTTTTGAAGCGGTTGATTGTTGTTACGGCCGCGGATGCTCCAGCTGTTAGCGTTTCCGAAATAACAGAACCATCGGCGTTTGTGCCCTCAACGAGAACAGTGGTGCCTGAGTCGTCTCCAGCAGAGGTAATCGTAATTTGCTGTGCTACGATTAGCGTGGCACCACCATTTGCCTCGGTGTCTTCCGTACCAATCGCGGCGACACCAGCATTACCTCCCAAGGTGACGTCAGTAGTGCCAGCTGCGTTGTCAGCTGCTGTCGCGATGAAGTCGGCATCTGCGTTAGTCGTACCATCGGCGGTTCGAACAGCGATACCCGTACCCTCTACGCCTACCTTATGGTTGGCGTGAGTCTGGTCAGCGATATTAGTGTTTAATGTAGCATCGCTATAGATGTTGAAATCACCGAATAAGCGATCTCCAACAAACTGGACCTTAGTGCCAACCAGGGAAGCCGTAATGTCGTTGTTTGTGGTGAGGTCTTTAGCTTCAGCATCAAAGTCTCCACCATAACGAACAGCGTTAGTTAGAGCAGTCTGCCATTCGGCGGCGGTGTTTCCGTTGCTTACACTCAGCTTAAAAACGTGGCCTGTAGACTCCTGCTTCAAGTAGTAGATACCTGTAGAAAAGCTAGCTGCAGCGGTGCTTGTGACTCGTATTGCCGCAGTTCCCTCTACGGTGCCCAGCGCATTGTTGATAAGAGTAGAGTACTCATGCTGGTTATGTGTTGTACCAGTAGCATAAGACGTATTGACACCCGTTGACGCATTGCGAATGAAGAATGTGGTGGAATCTGCCAAATCACTAGCGTCCGTCTTGATAGCATTGACAGAAACCTGGTCTTGCGAAGTCAATCCGTCGTGCTTGATCGTTTTGACCCTCAAGTTTGTTAGTGACTTCTCGTTTTCGACAGTCATGTCCGAGCCGTCGTTACTGTAAAGGCGGACCTTGTTGTCAGAAGTGGCGGAAGCAGTTACACCAGTAGAACCAGAGATAGCGTTGATCTTGTCTATGGCATCAGCGACGTTTGTGCTGCTGATAACAAAGTCACCCGTGGTAACGTTGTTGATCTTCAGGCTATAAGTCTGGTCGGATGCGTACTCGTTGTACAAGACAGCGTATGTTTTTGCGGTCGCGCTAACGCCAGTTTCGCCAGAAACAGCATTAACATTCGCTGCAACATTCTTTGCAGAATCCCCCAGCGCAACAGCGATCGTACGAGAAACACTGTTTCCGTTAATGATAATGTCGTCAGCGTCGTCCGTGACGTTTGTCTTAACGCCGTTTCCAGCACCACCAGTAGCAGCGATAACGTCACCTGTTACCTCGTATGCTCCCAACGAGTTAGCCGACGTAGAATCGAGCGTAATGGTAATTTCTTCACCACCTTCCGTTCCGACCTGGATTTGCCGGTTAGAGAAAGATCCGTCCAGTACAAGCTGGTTGTTGAAGCGAGTGTTAGAAGAAACTCGGCTGATCTCTGCGACAAGAAGATTCACTTCTTCTTGAATCGCTGCACGATCGATATCCGTGTTGGTGTCGTTCGCGGCTTGTACCGAAAGCTCGCGAAGTCTTTGCAGCATGTCGGCCACTTCGACCAGTGCGCCTTCCACAGATTGCGTTAGGCTTATGCCGTCATTCGCGTTCTTAACAGCCATGTTCAGGCCGTTTACCTGTGCAGTCATGCGTTGCGCGATCGCGAGACCCGCAGCGTCGTCAGATGCACTATTAATCTTGCTGCCAGTCGATAGTCTTTGCATTGCTTCTCCTTGAAGAGAGTCCGCATATGCAAGAGCCCGCTGAGCAGTCAAAGAGCTCACATTGGTTGATACTACTAAAGACATAGTCTTTCTCCTAAAAGTAAGTTTTGCTAAAGCGGTGCTCTTGCGAACCATCCGCGATCGCTTTTTGCGACACAGACTTAGTCGGGCTGCGAAATCCCTTCTTTAGGAGCCGAAAAAAACAAGCTTAATAAAAATGTTAGATGACGGAAGCGGGATGCCGGTCTGAATATAAAGGATCAATTAAAGCGGCAACGGGTCGCCGAAAATTGTTAAAAAAGAGCTAAAAACAGGGAAAAAGCGGCAAAAGCCGCTGTAATTTTTTTTTTGTTTTTTTTTCCTGACGGTGATTTTGTTTTTTGCAAGTCGGCAGATTTATTCCGTTGGCTGATACGTTTTTGCCGCGTAACGGTAAAAGGTTGCCGCGTCAATTATTGAATGCGCTCTAAAAAAACACTGCTTGGCGGCCGCCCTGTAGCGCCTGCTATGCGGTCTGATTGTCCAGGTAAGAAAAAAGAAATAGCGCGGAGGCTCAAAGCATCGCACTCGAATCGCAAGAAGCGAAACTTGAGAATCTACTTGACCGAAAAAAGGGTGTTTACTGGAGAGATCGAGTTTAAAAGCCTAGTCTGCTTTGGTTTCCTAAAGTCACACGATCGCCGATGGAATGGGTTCTTCCGTTTTTGAAAAGGGATTTGGGTTCCGAGAAGATTTCAAGGTAGATGTTCGAAAGCTTCTCTGAGAAAAGGGAGGTATTTTTTCCATTGTAGAGAGCTATCGCGGTAGACCTTATGGCGCACTTGAATATTAGAAGCGGTTACAACGCCCCTCTCGTTTTTTTCAGGCGACAAGCAGATTTCATCCCACTCGAGCCCTAGGTAGGCAATTAGCTGCCGCGTTTCCCCTTCTTGATCGGCTGTGAGCTGGTCGTAATCAAGATCGTAAATGCATTTGCGAAGAGACTGATTCCAGAATTTCATAAGTTCATCGTAACTCTGAAAATAACTAACGGTATCCTCTAGTGCGTAACAGTAACCAATATCATTTGACGTGAAGTAGTGTTTATAGTTTGACCAACAGGTAGCGCGCGAGTCTCTTTTTACATGAACTATTTTTGCCTCTGGCAGAGCAGCGGTAATTAACCCTGCAAAGCGAAAGTTGAGAGGCATTTTGTCTGTGACGTAGCGCTTGCCTTTGGCTTTGACTTTTAGCTCTTGAAGGTACTTTTTTCGAAAAACGCTTAAGTTTTTTTCGCTTACCGTAGACATGCCTGCGGCCATGTGTCCGCCAAATTGGGCTACGAAAGGCAGCTCTCCTCCGCCTGCAACCAGTGGATGGGAGGAAATTATTTGTTCTACTAACGTTGTGCCCGAGCGCGGCATCCCAATAATGAAAATAGGGACGGGCGTTTCTTCGCATATCTCACTTTCGATAGAAAGTGCCCCGATGCGGGGGTGGGTCCACTTAATCTGATCAAACAGCTCTAAGTCTTTTGCTATATCGTAACCTAGAAGATCTTTGCGTAACGAGTTGCCTTGGTTGTAATGTATGAAAGCTTGCTGGATCTCCTCAATATCCTCGTGAGCCTTTGCCAGTCCGAAATTGATATGACAACGTTCTTGAGCACTAATGTCATCGCTTTGGTTAAGGTCCTGCATTTTTAAAAATTGGCTGTCTCTGTAGCTATATTTTTTTACAGTTGCCAGATGTCTGTGAGCCTCGGCAAACAGCGGATTTATTGAGATAGCTTCGCGATATCTCTCTTCAGCCTCTCTTATTTCGCCAAGTCCTTGCAAGGTCACGCCTAAATTGTTGTGGACCTCTGCACTATGGGTATTCAAGCTTATCGCCTTAAGATAGCTTTCTTTGGCTTCACTCAGCTTTCCGAGAGCAAGGAGCGAAGAACCCTTGTAGTTGTGTATCTCGGCATCAGCTTCGTCAAATTCTAGAGCCTCTTCGTAGGAAGCAACTGCCTTTTCAAACCTTGCTGCTTGGTGAAAGGCATTACCTCTATTGATGCGAGCTTCGACATAGCCGGGCTCCAATTCAATGGCGCGCTTGTAGTTTTTTTCCGCCTCTTCGAAACGACCCAGTTCTTGCAGTACGACGCCTAAGTTATTTAAGCTTTCCGAGTAAGTTGGGTTTAGTGATATTGCTTTTCTGTAACAGGCTTTGGCCTCCTCCAAACTCCCTAGGTCTTTAAGTGCTGTGCCTAAATTATTGTGAGCCTCGGGATATTCATCATCTATTTCGATGGCCAGCTCATAATTCAAAATCGCATCATTAAGAGATCCAGTTTTTTGACGGATTACTCCGATATTATTGTGTGCCCGAGCAAAATTGGGATTTATCGCTAGGGCGTTTTTGTAGCTGGTCTCTGCATCAGTGTATTTCTTCAGGGTTTGCTGCGTGATGCCCAAGTTGTAGTGCGCTTCTATATAGTCAGGTTTATACGAAATTGCTTTCTTGTAGAACTTTTCGGCGCTTACGTGTCTATGTGATTCTTGAAGAACAATCCCCAGGTTAAAAAAAGCCTCGGGATAGTCAGGCTTTAAATCTATGGCTCTCTTGCAGCTGGACTCGGCCTCTTTGAGCTTCCCCAATGCAAGGAAAGTGCTACCCAAATTGTTGTGAGCCTCCGCGTCTTGTGGCGCAAGCCTCGCGCTTGTTTTCATAGCTGCTAAAGCATCTTGATTTTTTCCTGTCTGCTTGAGGACTGCGCCCAATACTTTCCACGCAAAGGGGTGTTGGGGAAATCTTTCGCTCATTGATCGGGCGAGCGTTTCTGCATCGCCTAATTGGCCGGTCCCGAATAGCGATAGCAAATCTTTTACCTCCTCCTCTGTAGGGCCCTTGTCACGATTTTTTTTACGGCCGTCTTTTCTCCTCTTTTTGGATTGCTTACGTAGCTTACGTTGCTGAGGCACCGAGGTGGTTTTGCCGTTCGACGGGGATAAAGAGCGGGATTTCAGGCGCTCCATATCAGAGGGTGCGATGTCTTTATTTGAACAGCTAGATATGGTTTTCCTTGCTTGCTCAACCTGCCCGTCATCAATTAAGGCTTCAATGTAGCCTACCCAATATTCGGGTTTCTCGGGGCTCGCATCTATTGCTCCCTTAAAATAAAAACAGGCAACATGGAATTTGTGTACCGAGGCCGCCAATAGACCTAGGTTGTAATTTGCTTCGGCGTTATCAGGCACTGCTTGCAAAACTGCTTTATAAACTTGCTCGGCTTCCTGCAATCTTCCTTGTTTTTGAGCCGCGATCCCTCTTGCCAAAGCCTCTTCAACACTTAGCTTCAATGTGACCTCGCTTTACTTTCCAACACTCTTAAATGCCGCTTTTGACTATGGAAAAAGAAATTGGTGGCCCTGTCGATACATTTAAAATTTTTGAGCACAGGACGCTTTTGTATCTGGAATCGGCCCAGAGGCGATTAAATTTTCATCAACAGGTATACAAACAGCAGCAAACGTTAGTAAGAGCTTCAATCAGCAAAATTTCTCGAAACCTCGCAGTCATCATCATAACGCTAGGTTCAACTGGTATGCACTGAAGCATTCAGTATCACATCTATGCGCTTTGAGCTGCTTGAACAAAGAGTAGCGTTGCCGTTTATCCAGTGACTGCAATAAATGGTCAATATCAGTAGATACACGATATGTCATCGGCGGTCAGGTAGGTGAAGATAAATACCCAGGCGTGCCCTTGGACACCTGATTGACTTTACTGGCCGCCTTGCATGCTCAGGTTGGTAACGGGCCCCTCAATTGAGCGGGCGAGCCGGATAACCTGGGCCCAGATGGCGGGCAGGGGTCAGAAATGCCACTCGGTATATTGATTGCTCCGTTGTGGTAGGCATCGGTGAGTTTGCTGTATACGAAGAGAATAGGGGTGCTTATATTAAATCGGTGGCCGGCAAAAGGCTTGGGAAGTGAGCGGGATAGTTCTTGTTTGAAGTAATGCCAGATCAAAGGATTAGAGAAAAGAATGGGGGGATGAAAGAAGGGGCAAAGAACGAGGATTCCGGGGCTATATGGAAATTTCCGCGCGTTCCTAGGATGTCTGGGAGTCCTCGGCGGACTCCTGATCATAGCTTGCTCTGCGCTCTAACAGGCGGGCAAGTGCTTTCTTGTCGCGTTTGTACTCGTAATATCGCCAAGCAAAGATTGCGGCTAGAGCTATTACAATACTGGTGGCGGCTATGTCGTGAAGGGGAACTTGCGGTAACGGTAAGTCCGATTGTGTGCCTACGAGCACTACTAGCGGGATGGCGATCGCCATGAACCATCTGATTCGTATGCAAACCTCGCAAACTGGTTTTTGACTTTGCGTCATAGTTATTTCTGCCGCTCTGTAACGAAAGATCAGTCTCTATTTGAGAAAGGCAGGTTTTCGAAGCTGCTTTCCATGCTCTCACGGGTGCTATTCATCTGATCAATGATTTGTTGCATGACCAAGAATTGGCGGTTGTATCGCTCCTCAATGCGCTCCATTCGGTCAGCCAGATCACTTAATTCTTCTTGACGGTCGCTATTGAGGTCTGCCAGTGCTTCTTGTTGAGTCGTCAGATAGCTATTAGAGTCTGTGGCGTCAGCAATAAGTTTACTGATGTCACCAGCTAGCCCGGCTGCCTCGGTGCTAGATGCTGACTGATCATCGGTATTTGCACTGAACATCATCACTACATCGGCATAGTCATTGGCCAGCGCGTCATCGAGCTTAGCGTCGTCAACGTTCAACTCGCCAGTGCGGCTAACGCTTATTCCCATATCTGATAAATTTGAGACATTACCTGACGCTGAGGAGGATGTGCCTAACACCAGGCTGCGCAGCGAAGAGGTCAATGAACGAAAAATGCTGTCCCCGGCCAATTCGCCACCTATGCTGGAGTTTCCGAGCTCCTTCAACTGACGCTGCGCTTCGTTATAGATGGTAACAAAGTCGACTATGTTGGCTCTCGCCTGAGCATCGTCTTGATTAACGCTGAGGTTCGCAGCGCCGTTTGTGACGGTATTTAAGGATAGCGTCACGCCGGTAATAACGTCATCGATGACGTTGGAGGAGCGCGTAAAATCGATACCATTTACGTTTAGTTGGGCGTCTGTAGCTGTTTGAACGCTTGAGAAGCTTAGCGAGCTGTCGCTAGAGGTAAGCGAAAATACGTTTTCTGCCCCTGTCTCGCCGATCAGTTGAATTCTGTAGCGATCGCTGGTCGCTCCGGTGTCAATGATTTCAGCAGTAACGCCGAGATTTGCCGCGTTTATTGCGGAGACAGTGCCCTGCAGGCTAGCGTCAGAGACGGTGATGTCAGTAGTCACTGGGTTGCTAGATCCGACGCTGATGGAGACAGTAATAGGGTCGGAGTTGAATGCATTGGTTTCTGATGCGAAGGCGTTAGAGACGCTTCGTTGCTCCTGGGCGATTTGGCTCACCGTTACGTTGTTCGACCCTGCCCTCGCTGACGAAGTTGAACTCGCCGAAAAGGCTGACTCCTGGGAGTTGCTGACAGTAAACGTATTGAAGTCTTTCGCGTCGTTTAGTCGCTCTGCCGCATCCTTCACCACGTTGAGTATCGATACGGCTTTTCCCAGACCACTAATCTTCGCTTCCGACTCGGCAATTTTAGAGTTAATTCGAGCTTCCGCGGGGGCTTTCTCCGCGTTCACGAGGGCTTCCACGATTTTTTTCGTGTCGAAACCTGCTCCCGCCCCTAGGGCTTGTACGTAATCGATGCTGGACATAACGCGTCGTTTGTCGGTGAAAGTACTCGTTCTCGTCTATAAAATCGGTATGTTATTCAAAAACTTTAGGAGCTAAAACGGAACACATCACTTGTCTATGATGATCTTGGCGTCGGAGCGACTGGATATTGAGCACCGGGCCGTCGCGACCGCCTGATCTATGAATGCGCAGTGATAACTTCTTGCAACAGATTAAGCAATAAGTATGCCAAGCAAATCTGCGGAGGGGAATCTGTTTCAACTTAACGTAGACATAGGTTTGTGGCCACGTTTGAGCCAAATTTGTTGGCTAACCTCGTTTTGTATCTGCCGCGGTCGGCGCGCCTCGGCATCACTGTGCCGATTCGACGGCAACCTATCGCCCAATTACCCAACGCTGTCATAGAGCCTACGGCACAGTCGCTAACGAAAAAATGTTACGCTAAAGTTGGTCAAGGAATAACTAAGCTGGATCAACCGTGACGCAGTCCATTGTTGGAGACGGTTTACATACTCGGCAGCTAATGCAGCTGATTCGTTCTATTGCGCCGACTGCCGCCAGTGTGTTGATTAATGGTGAGAGCGGTGCGGGCAAGGAGTTAATTGCTAAGGCCATACATGACCAGTCAGAGCGTGCGAGTCAAGCCTTCGTGGCGGTGAATTGCGGAGCTATTCCGGGAGAGCTAATGGAGAGCGAGCTCTTTGGTCACAAGAAGGGTTCGTTTACCGGGGCCATTGCCGATCGTGAGGGCAAGGTTACGGTGGCAGATGGCGGCACGCTGTTTTTGGATGAAATTGGCGATATGCCAATGTCCATGCAGGTTAAGCTGCTCCGCGTGCTGCAGGAGAAGATCGTACTGCCTGTAGGGTCTAACCAGCCGAAAAGTGTCGATATACGCGTCGTAGCCGCTACCCACCGCGTGCTGGAGGACGAAATCAAGGCCGGGCGCTTTCGTGCAGACCTTTATTACCGGCTGAACGTGGTCCCTCTTCATGTGCATCCATTACGCAGCCGACGAGATGAGGTGCCGGCGCTGATTCGTCATTTTGCCAAGCATTTTGCGCCAGCAGGTGTGCCTGCCATTGAATTTTCAGAAAGTTTTCTATCGGTCATGCAACGCTACGACTGGCCTGGTAACGTACGGGAACTGTCAAATATGGTCCACCGCCTGACGGTGCTGTACCCCGGCCAGGCCTTGCAAGTGACCCATGTCGCGCCATCGATGCTCCCGGCGGGAATGGCTGAGCTGATCTGCGAAGAGCCATCGGATGAGCAAGCATCGTTGTTCGACGTCTTTAGCGATGAGCCTTTAGGGAAGTCGTCCCTTTCGTCGGAAAGCGATGTTGAGTCCATAATCATGCATGCTCAGGGGTTTGAAGACTTCCGCCAGCGAGGGCAATCGCTGAAAGGCATGCTCAGCGAAATTGAGCAAGATCTTATCGAACGGGCGCTGCGAGAAAGCGATGGGAATGTCTCGCGCTGCGCGAAGTTGCTGCGAATGCAGCGAACAACGCTGATTGAGCGCATCAAGAAATACAATCTAAAGATGGACGCAGCCTAGCCAGTTAAAGGTTGTGCGTTACGCACGTTAGGCATCAGTTCCTCGGTAAAAAATACACCCGCGCTCATCCGTCCCCATAATTAGGGTTTTCCGCTTCCGCTCTTTGTTCAAATTGACTGTTGTCAAAAACACGACAACCTTAGCTACCTGGCCGGCAAAGTCTGGTGGTGAGGGTGGCAAAAAGCCGCCACCGATTTATAACCTATTGTTTTTATTGAATAAAAAAAATGGCACAGCTTTTGCTTATCCGTCTGCATCGAAGAAACAACGTGATGTGAAGACTATGTACCAAGAACACCCGATTGATCTGATATGGGACGAATCGTCACCAATGGATGCGAACGTGTCGGGCATTTTGACCCGTGCCGGTTTTCGTCCTCGATCCATGGGCGCAACGGAAGTTGCACGCTACGTTAAAAGCAATGGCTTCGGGCCCTGCGTACTGTGCATGCACCGGCGCGAGCTGCCCGATATCGAAATGATCCGCACGCTCAAACAGCATTACGGCGCGAAAATCTATCTCGTGCTGCGGGTCGATCCTGCAGATTTGGATAGCACGGTGGAAGCCATAAAGTGTGGTGTTGACGATGTGATTGCCGACGGCGCAGGCCAGCAGTCCAAATGGGAAAAAATTGCCGGTCTCGCCAAGCTGCGTCTTCTTAAAAACGATTCTTATGTATTTGTGGATGAAACTAGCCAGCACTTGCTAGCGCTGGTAGAGCGAGTGGGCGCGGCAGAGGTCACTGCGCTGATGAACGGACCTACGGGTTCGGGCAAGGAGGTCTTGGCCCGGTTAACGCATGACTTTTCGCCGCGACGAGATGGCCCCTTTGTGCCGGTGAACTGTGCGGCGCTGCCCGAGGCCTTGGCCGAAAGCCTTCTATTTGGCCATGCCAAGGGAGCATTTACTGGCGCGACGCGAAGCACAGAGGGTTTTTTCTCCCAAGCCCAGGGCGGCACCTTGTTTTTGGACGAGATTGGCGAATTGACGCTGCCGCTTCAGGCGAAGCTGCTCCGAGCCATTCAAGAAAAAGAAGTACTGCCAGTGGGCAGTTCAGAAACTCAGCGGGTTGACGTGCGCATCATTGCGGCGACAAACCGCGATCTAAGGGCGGGTATACGTGCCGGGTATTTTCGCGAGGACCTTTATTTCCGCGTTAGCACATTTCGTATCAACGTTCCGGGTTTGTCCTCACGATTGGACGATATTCTACCCCTGGCGAATTACTTCTTAGTCAAGCACGGTCGCGAAGACCGTGCGCTGCAGCTGTCACCAGAGGCCTCCGCTAAACTGCTGGCCTACAGGTGGCCTGGTAACGTGCGTGAGCTAGAGAACGTTGTTCAAAGGGCAATTGTACTGAGCGGTGATGGTGTTATCTCAGCGAATCATCTGGTGTTCGATGAGCCAGCCGATCACGAGCTGTATATTGACGAACCCTCGGGTTTGCCGGCTAGTCTAATGAACCCAACTAACACTCAGAGTTACTCAAGCGCCTCAATCGCCATGCGAGGCGCTACAAACAATGTCCATTCACTCGATGGTGATCACGGTCTGCGTGATCGATGGCGAGATACGCGAGGTACTCCGACCAACCCATTCAGCGCGAATATGGATGCTCAGAGTGCCTTTGAAAGCCAAGCGGGGGAGACGTCGGACAGCACCACGGGGCTTCAAGGAGCTATGGACGCCAACGAGTTCCGCATCATCGTTGATACGATTAAAAACACGCGCACCCGCCAAGAAGCAGCTGACATGCTCGGCATTAGCCAGCGTACTCTGCGCTACAAGATTGCACGCATGAGAGAGCGCGGTATTCAAATTCCTAAACGACGGTCGGCCTAAGTTATGTCAAGCATTAACACCCACTATCAAGCGCAGGTCGCCGATCTGCTCAATCAAATTCGAGCACACCAGGGCGAAGCCAGCAATCGTGCGGAGCTAATCAATAGCGATACCGCCGACGTAGGCCCTACGAATCGAGCTGAGGCGCCTAGCAAGGGTAACTTTGCAACCTATATGTCCGATGCGTTTCATGATGTGAATGACGCTCAGCAGGCCAGTGCAGATTTAAAGAATGCTTATGAGCGGGGTGAAGACATTCCGCTAACAGATGTGGTGCTTTCCATGCAGAAAGCATCTATCGGCTTCGAGGCAACATTGCAGGTACGTAACAAACTGCTGAAAGCTTACGAAGACATAAAGAACATGCCAGTTTAATGATCCGATATTGATCGTGAGGGCGAATTAAAGAGAATCCCATGGCAGAAGCAACATTAGACGCGAATCAACAGGCGCTAGCACCAACAACGGGCGGCCAGGTGGCTGCTAGGCCAGCCACTCCAGCAACGACAAACACCACAGGTGCGGTTTCGGAAAACGGCGACGTCGACCGCATGGACGATATCGAGAACGATACCGGCCCGCTCGCCTTTCTGAACAACCCAGACGTACAGCGTGTTTTGCCTTACATCATCGGCACTATCGCGCTAGCTATTTGTGTCCTTTTTTATCTTTGGGTTTCTGCGCCGACCTATCGCTCGGTTTATCCCGGTATGTCAGAGGCAGACCGGCAGGAAGCTAAGGATGCGCTAGACGCCGCGGGTTTTGCGCCTCGCATAGATGCTAGCACTGGATCCCTACAGGTCGCGGATGAGCGCTATCACGAGGCGAGAATTTTGTTGGCGTCTCAAGATATTCCGCGCAGCGCAACCGCCGGCGGATTCGAAAATCTGCTCGAGCAAGGCTCTATGACGACTAGCCGCTTTATGGAGCAGGTTAGTTATCGTGCAGCGATGGAGACTGAGTTAGCAGCGTCTATCACCGAAATTGCCTCAATACGCGGTGCGCGCGTGCATCTGGCCGAACCCCAACAAAGTGTTTTTGTTAGAAATCAGGTTCCCGCCAAGGCGTCTGTCGTAGTAGTAACTCATCCCGGTCGAGTGGTCACGCAGTCACAAATACGCGCCATCGTGCATCTAGTGTCATCGAGCGTGCCTTACTTACCGGCCGAAAATGTTTCGGTTGTCGACAATACCGGATCGCTCCTTACGGATACCGAGGGCGAAAATGCAATGACGTTGACGACAGCCCAAGCAGAGCACAAACGTTCCCTGGAAATGTCCTACAACCAGCGTATCGAACAGATTCTGGCCACCATTGTAGGCCTTGGTAATGTGCGATCAGAAGTGGATGTAACCCTGGACTTTACAGAGGTAGAGACAACTTACGAAGAATTCGACAAAGCCGGTGTCGGTCCTCGGACCCGTTCGGAATCTCTGGACTTTGAACAGGAAGCGGCCCTTGATGCTGCTGGCCTGCCGGGCAGCTTTTCCAATCAGCCGCCTTCGTCACCAGACTTTGTTCCATCAGGCAACTTACCGGCAAGTGGAGACGGAACAGGCTCCAATGTGTCTAGCTCATCGACCACTCGGAACTACGAGCTCGATCGAGAGATTCGTTATGTTAGGCAGCAGGTGGGAACAATTGAGCGAGTTTCTGTTGCCGTCGTGATTAACCAGGACGCTTATATAGCACCAGCTGAAGGTGAGCCGGGTGGTATTAGTGCCGAGGAGCTTGAGCGACTCACGGAGGTTGTCAAAGGCGTTGTAGGCTTCAGCGAAGGACGGGGCGACACAGTCGCAGTAGTACCTACAAGCTTTGCGGTCCCAGTGGATATCGTGCCACAGGTGCCTTGGTGGGAAGACAGCAGCATTGTTGATTTGATTAAGTACGGCTCAAGCTTGATATTGATCCTTCTGATTTTGATCTTCGTTGCGCGACCGATTATCAGAGCTAACATGCCTGAAGACGATGGACTGGATATACCATTGGCGTCGATAGACGGAGAGCTTTCAGATCAAGACCTGCAGATGATCAAGCTTGGAGAAGGCGAGACCCTGGAAGAGATTAAGGCAAGGCTGACGCCCAAGAAAACTTCAATTCCACTGGATATGCTAGATAGTGCAAATAGCTATGACGATAAAGTCGCGGTGCTGCGTATGTTGGCCGCAGACGACCCAGGTCGCGTAGCAAACAGTATCAAGCGCCTCATTGAGGTCTAAACCAACACTATTGGACGAGTATCATGGCTGAAGCAAACGCAGACCAAAATTTTGACGAAAACATGTCGCCAGAACTGGCGCTTGAAATGGAGTCGTTAAAAACCACAGATCGCGCGGCCCTTCTTATGCTGCTCCTTGGTGAGCAGATGGCTTCCGAGATCGTTGGCTACCTTAGCCCTAAGGAGGTCCAAAGGTTGGGAAGCGCCATGGTTGGGGTTCATGACGTTAGCCAAGAGGCTGTAGATAGAGTGCTCGATGAGTTCATTGGCGAACTCAAGAAACAAACAAATTTGGGGCTTGGGTCACCTGACTATATAGAAGGGGTGCTGAACCGAGCATTGGGCCCAGAGCGCGCTTCCTCGGTACTTAGTCGAATTCTCCCAAGCTCATCAAGCAAGGGGCTCGAAATACTGTCTTGGATGACCCCTCGGGCGATCTGCGACATGATCGTGGATGAACATCCACAAGTAATCGCCATTATCTTGTCGGTACTAGAGGATGAGACGGCCGCCGATGTCTTAACCTTTTTACCGCCGGCAATCCGTCCTCAGGTGATTCGCCGAGTCGCTTTGCTGGACACTGTACAACCCAACGCTATGGCGGAACTCGAAGCCGTGATGGCAAAACAGTTCGCGACATCGACCACCTCATCCGCTGCAGTAGGTGGTGTGAAAGCCGCAGCTAACATTATGGGCAAGACGAAGCTGGATATTGAAACTTCCGTAATGACGGAGGTTTCTGACGAAGATGAAGATCTTGCCATGCGGATTCAGGACAACATGTTTCTCTTTGAGAACCTGGCGGATCTGGACAATCGCAGCATTCAAATACTTATGCGCACGCTGGAGCAAGAGCAGATGGCTTACGCTCTCAAAGCAGCTCCAGAACCCGTGGTTGAAAAATTCTTGGCCAACATGTCTCAGCGCCAAGGCGCGATGTTTCTAGACGAGATGGAAATGATGGGCATGGTGCGAGTCACTGATGCAGAAGATGCCCAGAGAGACATTGTTCGCCAGGCACGTAAACTGCAGGACGCCGGCGAGATTATTCTTGCATCAGCTGAGAGTGGCGGTTTTGTCTAGCGTCAGCCAAGGACCAAAGTTCGTTTTGGACCCGGTCCTCAAAGCCGCTCGTGAGCGCCAAACTTTTTTGAATTCAAAGGAGTTGGCAAACCCAAGCTTTAAAGAGGCAGACGGGTTTATTGGCGTCGTTGGTGCAAAGTCGCTTGGCGTGGCGTTGGATCCTGAAACTGGCCGTATGCCTCAAACCTCTGATGAAGTATTCAAAGAGCTTGCCGGCGACGCTGAGCCCCGCGAGTTTGAATCGGCGGAATTGTCACGGCGGGCAGACTTAGATCGCATTGCAGAGCTAGAACAAAAGCTCATGGAACTTAATACCGAGCAGGAAAGAGAAGTCGAGCGTGTCAGGGCGCAAGCTTTCTCAGAGGGCCAGGCCCAGGGGCAGCTTGAGGCCAAGCAGATGCTCGAAATGGAAAGCGAGTCAAGCAATGCAGCTCTTGTTTCGGAGCTTGGAGACATTGTTGGCGAGTTGGTCAACGAAGCGCGAAACCACTTGGTTGCGCACCAGGATTTATTTGACCCGTTGAAAAAACTCGCGTTAGCGCTGGCAGAGCAAATTGCGCGTCGTGAGCTTACGTTGAGCGATGCTTCCCTGACGGGATTTATTGAGGAATCACTGTCGCAAGTCGACCCCATGCAAATGGGTGAGGTCATCATATATGTCTCGCACGACTGGTATGAGCGTTTGCAGCAGCCTGAGCTTGAAGCGATATTTGCCACTTACGCGCTGCGTCGCGACGACGCACTGCAGCCCGGGTCCGTAAGGCTGGCCGTTGAGGACACCAGTATTGTCGACCTGATCGATCACCGAGTCGAGCAGCTTGCAGATCAATTGCTTACTGACGTACCGACCGAGAATCACGAGTCTAAAAGCGCTCTGCAAATGGGCGCGCAAGCGCAGTCTTTGGACTCCGGAGAAGCTGGCGCGTCAGAGGTTATACCTACTGTCGAAGAGCCTGATTATTTTGCCGGTGAGTTAGACGACCAAGGTGCCATCATTCAGGGTGATTACTCTGAAGTGGAAGACATATTTTTTCAGCGCCCTCCCGACGAGGATGAGTGTTGATGGCAGGGCTAAATCCACGAGTTGCTAGTTTTCAAAGCCATGTTAATCATGCAACTGATCGTCTGCAGGCACCACGGCCTCGGACTTTTGGCCTACTTACGCGAATTGTTGGTCTCACTATTGAGGCGCGAGGGCTCACTGCCACTGTTGGAGCAATCTGCCGAATATTAAAATCTGGTCAGCGCGATGGGTTAGATCTACCTGATCGATCGCAGTATGTTGATGCTCAGGTAGTGGGCTTTGGCAGCGGTACTATTTTCATGATGCCGCTCTGGGAAGCATCAGGCCTGCATGCGGGCGCAAAAGTCTTTCTTGTGTCCGATGCAGATACGGCCATGGTTGGCGACCATCTCCTCGGCCGTGTTGTCGATGCCTTGGGTGAGCCATTAGATGGTCTCCCGCCGATCCGAACGGCCCGACGCCAAAGCCTTCAAGGCAAGCCGATCAATCCTATGCAGCGTAGGCCAATTGATCGTATTCTCGATGTGGGAGTAAAGGCAATTAACGCCATGCTGACCATCGGCTGTGGACAACGTCTTGGGCTGATTGCTGGTTCTGGCGTCGGGAAAAGCGTTCTGCTGGGGATGTTGACCAAGTTCACCTCAGCCGACGTAGTGGTTATTGGCCTGATTGGAGAGCGCGGCCGCGAGGTCAAAGAATTTATCGAGCAGATATTGGGACCCGAAGGCATGGGGCATGCTGTCGTAGTCGCGGCTCCAGCCGATAACTCTCCTTTGCTGCGTATTCGTGCAACCAATTTGGCACACCTTTACGCAGAGTACTTTCGCGCTCAAGGCAAGGATGTGCTGTTGCTCTTGGACAGCATGTCCAGAGTCGCCCATGCGCAGCGGGAGATTGGTTTGGCTATTGGTGAGCCACCTACATCCAAGGGCTATCCTCCGTCGGTGTTTAGTTTGCTGCCCAATCTGATTGAGCGCACGGGTACGGGTGGTGCCGGTCAAGGTAGTATCACGGCTTTGTATACCCTGCTTGCAGAGGGCGACGATTTGCAGGATCCCGTGGTGGACCTGGCGAGAGCCTCGCTCGACGGGCAAGTCGTACTGAGCAGGGCACTGTCCGACGCCGCGCACTATCCGGCCATTGATCTGGCCGGCTCTATTTCGCGATTGATGCCAACTATTGCGGACATTGATGATTTGAATTCAGCGAATATGTTTCGCAGACTCTGGACGCTATACCAGCAAAATGTAGACCTGATTCAAGTCGGCGCCTATGAGATGGGTACTAACCCCGACCTGGATCGCGCGATCGCCCTGCGTAATGTAATGGAGGAGTTTTTGCGTCAACCAATGGACGAACTGGTGACCTTCGAAGACGCCATTGCGCAGCTACACGAGAGCCTTCGTGTCTAACGAGTTACTAGCCTCCATCGAGCGCTGGCAGAACATGGCTGATGATGTGGGCAAAGAGGCGGGCGAGGTACAAAAAGCGCTCGTACAGGTTCGCACCCAGCACAGTGATCTCTGCGTGGAGCAGGAGAAAATCCGCTACATGAAGTTGGGGTATATAGAACAGCTTAAAATTGCTGAGTCCTCACTTGATGATCTGCAGCAATCAACGCACTTGCGGCGCTTTATGGGCCAACTGGATCGAACGTCTCAAGCAATCACCGAGCAAATGGCGGAGCTGCAAGGACAGCAACGCTCGATTGCCGCACGCTTTCGTGAACTCAACGACGAACGCATCAAATTTGAAACCTTAGCGGCCCGGGCTAGGGAAAAGATAAAACATACCAGGGCCCGGAAAGAGCAAAAAGAAGCCGATATGCTTAGTGCACAACGATATGTTGCGAAAACCCGTAGGAATCACGGCAGTTAAAATTGCTCGAATCCCATGCCTGCTTGCAGTGAACGAGGGTGGGATCACATCACATTACACGACGCTGGCACGGTAATTGCTCATCTTCACGTAAGTTTGTAACCCAGCAGCCAGTACAATGTCTGAAAATTTTCTGTCATTTATTGTAAACGCCTCGCCGAAAGCCGCAGACGCTGGAGCCGAAGCGCCTGCTGACCCGGGCCAAGATGTCTCACAAGATGCTGATTTTAAGAGAATTTTAATCAAAGAGAAGGCTAGGGCGCAAAGCGCGAAGACGACGGAGCAGCCAGCTGCTGGGGCTGCTATCGTGCCAACGACAGAGCCGGGGGTTGATGCCGATACCTCGCCGAGCCAATTGGAGGAGGACTCTCAAGCGCCGGTTGATTTGCCAGACGCTGCGACAAACGGCAATCCGTTGCCCGAATTGTCTATTCACTCTCGTGCCTTGCAGGTTGGTAGGGTGATCTTAACCACGGCCAACCCAAAGGTGAGCGAGGAAAGTTTGAGCGAGTTTGCGCGGGCTCAAGGTGGGTTAATACCTAACCTAAAGCCTTTAGACGCATTACCAACGGCGACTAGTTCGCCGATACCCCCGACAGATAGCCTGCTGCATGGACAGGTCAACATCGGCGAAAAAGTCACACCAAGTGAATTATCCGTAGTTCCAGTCCATGCAGGCATTCAAGCGTCCGCGTTGGCCGACGCGACAGCGCAACACATTGCATTGGATGCTCGTCAGCGATTCATGCAGCAGGCGAATATGTCTGGCGATATGCTCGCTAATATGGATGCCAAGGCAGCAAATTTAAAACCTGAATCGGATGAGATGATGACCAAAAGCTCTGAGGCTTTTGCGCAGATAGGCCAGACACAGCAGGCAGAACTGTTACAGCAAATGAAGCAGGCTAACGAGCGCACGAACCCAGATCTCGCGCGAGCGAAATCAACACTATCGACCATGCTCTCTGGCCAAGTTGAAGGCCTTACTGACCGCGCAATCGCCGGCACGGAGCAATTCTCGGAACAAAGTTCGTCCAATCTTCAGTCCCAGGCCCACGGAAACCTTAGCGCGCAACCTGTGCAAAATGCGAGCAGTACATTGATACAGACCCCTTTAGCCAATGTGCCGGTAAGCTTGGTCGATGCCTTGCTGTCTTCGGACCCAGCGCAAATGCAATCGCGCCTGCAGCCTTATCAGGTTTGGGTCCAGCGCTTTGGCGAAGTTCTAGCGCAAAAACTGGCCCTGGCGGTAAAGGAGGGTAATTGGACGGTGAAGTTAAACCTCAACCCCTCAGCCCTTGGTCCTGTGGGAATCGAGCTACAGGTTGGTGATCGCGGTATCGAAGGCCAAATTGCCGCAAATGATGCTAATGTCCGTCAACTCTTGGGTGATTCCATGCCGCGCCTGCGCCAATCACTTGAAGCGTTGGTGGGCGAGGGCGCTGGAGTGAATATCGAACTTAGCGACCGTAATGACGGTCGAGCGAAACGAGAAGATTCTCAGGAATTAGAGCTCTCTATGGACCTTTTGGCTGAAGAGCTGATTCCGTCAGAACAGGAACTGGCAAACGGCAACATTCTTCGGGATGGCTTGAATGTTTTTGTTTAAACTTTGCAACGTCTAACAGGAGTTAACAATGGCTGAAGTAGAAGAAGACGCGCCCTCGAAGGGCGGATTGATCAAGATCATCTTGATCATTCTCATCGTTCTGCTAGTGGCGGTTGGCTCCGCTCTTGGCGCGCTGTTTTTTACGGGTTTTTTCGATGAGAAAGAGGCCGATGCGGCAGAGGAGGCAATTGCCGAACTTGAAGCAGAGATTGAAGGCACTGATGCGATGCAAATGCCCGAGACAGTGTCGAAGGACGTGGTTGAGGAAGAAAAATTCAAGCCTACTTACAAAGACTTCCCGCAGCCCTTTGTTGCGAATATCGTCGGCTCTCGCAAGGTGATGCAGGTTACCCTTGCAGTGATGACTTACTATGGCGAAAAAGTCACCGAAAAGGTCGACGAGCATGAATTTGCCATCCGTTCCGCCGTGCTAGATCGATTGCGACTTGTCAGCGAGGCGGAGCTGCGAGAAGAGAATTTCCGCCGTGACTTGCAGGAGGAGCTAGCTCTGATCATGAACGAGACCCTCGAGCGATTCGAAAATTATAATTTTGCGGCAATCGAATCGGTATATTTCATCGGTTTCGTAGTTCAGTAGCATAGGGCGTCTTCGGGACGGGAACTGGCTAATATAGAAAATTGCAATATGGCCGAAGAAAACGACAACCTGCTGACCGAGGAAGAGCTCGCCGCCATCGAGCAAATGGTGGCCGCGGGCGACCTAGGCGGCGAGGGCTATAACGTTGGGGTCGCATTTAGCAACCACGACTTAACCCGCCAAGACACCAGTGTTGGTGTCAATGTGACTGCCATTGAGCAGATTAATGACAGGCTGCACCGCTTTATGCGAATTGGATTGCTGGAGGAGTTGCGCTATAACGCTCGACTCCAACCGGCTCGCACTGAGATTGTCCGCTACGCGGACTATGTTTCGGGTACTTCTCCACCCTTGGCTGTTAACGTCACCAAAATCGATCCGCTGCGCGGGGAGTGTCTGGTCGTGATTCATTCGCAAGTGGTGTTCAGCTGTCTCGATAATTGGTTCGGTGGTTCACCTAAGTCTCTAACTTTGGTGCCCGCAGGTCGTATTTTTACGCCGACGGAAAGCGCCGTAATCAACAAGATTCGCGGCGTCATTTATCAGTCTCTGTCAGAGGCTTGGGCGCCTTTTATGCAAGTGGAATGTTCTCTTTCGTCATCTGAGATCAGCGCGGTGTTTGCCAACATTGCCGCCGATGATGAGATGGTGATCATGAACCGGTTTGAAACCCAGGGAGATGGTGAAGATCTTGGTTTCGTAGACGTAGTTTATCCCTATGCCAACTTAAAACAGGTGCGAGAAGTTTTGAGCACGCGAATTACGACCAGCGGCAGCGATGCTGAATCGGATGCGCGCTGGAGCGCCAGACTTTCTGACAGCGTGGAAGATGTACCTGTACAGGGTGTTGTCAAGGCGGTAGAAATCTCAATATCGATAGATGAGCTATCGAATTTGAAAAAGGGAGACTGGCTTCCCATACGTCCGCCAGAACACGCCGAGTTTTCAGTTAACGGTTTTCCAATCTTCAACGTTGAGGTCGGCAGTCGGGGAAACCAAATCGCGGTGCAAATCGTTGAAAGCGTAATGTCAGAGGAAGAGTGATGAGCGAAACGGAAGATAACGAGCAAGACGCTGAACAGCAGCCAGAACAAGCCACTGAAAAAGCTGGCGACCAGTCAGGCGAAAGCAACATAAATCAAGACGTGATCCGCGCCATTCCAATTACGCTTTCGGTAGAGGTGGGCAGCACGACTCTTAAGCTTAGAGATCTTATGCGTTTATCTCAGGGCAGCGTGTTGGAGCTGGATAGAGGCGTGGGTGAACCCATGATGATCAAGATCAACGATCAGGTGATCGCCAAGGGCGAGATAGTGGCGGTGGGTGATAAGCTCGGAGTCAGCGTCGTTGACATCGTTGCGCCTCTCGAGCGAGTGAAGCCAGCTTAATCAATGGAGATCTCCCCGTTGCTGTCGGCGGTTCTCAGCTTCATCTTCGTGTTGGGATTGCTGCTCGCTACGCTTTGGTTTGTGCGCACGCGCGGCGTCGGCATAGGTGCGCTGCAGGGTAGTAATCTGCGTGTCTTGAATTCCCTTCGACTCGGCCCTAAGCATCGTCTGGAAGTAATTGAGTATGAGGGAAGACGCCTACTTTTGGGAGTAGCCGCGCAGCAAATTACTCTGCTCGACAGTCAAGAGATAGATAAGATCACCCACTCTGATCAAGAAAAGATCACCGCGAACCCATCAGTCGATGCTGACCTAAAAGCTTCCCAAGACTCTTTTGCCGGCCAACTTCGGCGGCTCATGCAGCCCAAAAAAAACTAATTATCTACCAAAGAAGGCTATTGCGGCCGACGTTGTGATGGTCGCGTGTCCGCGCTGGCCGTAGTGTTGATCACTTGCTCCAGCAGGTCTGTGACTTGGGTTGCGCGCTCTGGGGTTAAAGCTGTTCCTAGCCAGACCGGTAAATTGTTGCGAATTTGAATCAATGCCAAGGCGCTGCAGCCTTCGCCCCTAGCATTTAACCATTGGCCGACTTGGACGCTTCTTTGGGCCGGGTCATGGGTAGTCATTGCTAAGCCACGTAGATTTTGCACCAGACAAGGCAGTACTGGTCCTGCTGTCGTGATAATCCTTTCTTGGGTTGGAGCGCTTAACAGGCGCTCTTGAGCAGTTACTTTTTCTATATAGTCTTGCGCGTCAGCGGGTAGCGGGATATTTGGATCGAAGCCGTTCGGGCCTAAACGATAGCTTGCCAGCGCTAGCCTGCGACGAGGTTCTGGCGAAAACCCGGCCAAGTCGTCGAGCAGCTCGCGAAGGTATCTGGCACCGGCATCGATATTTGTACAAGGATCAAATAACGCGCGTCGATCGGTAACGCCCAGGTGATTCGCGGTGATTGGCCATTTGATTTGCATCAGACCTAGTGCATTGGAATTCGAGATTGCGTCGGGATCCATGCTGCTTTCAACAATCGCGATACCCATGAGCAACGCTTCTTTTATTTTGTACTTATCCGAAGAAGCAGCGAAGCAATCCGCAAAGGGCAACACCGCCATTGGATCTTCGATGATCTTCTCTGTAGCCATCGTCGGCGGATCCGATGTTGGTAAAGCGGGCAAAATCGCTGGAGTCGGTGATTGCACGTTTGCGGAGACGCTTGCATCGGGTTCTGAGGTAAGCTCGCCAACTGGCTCCTCGATGGAATCTGGGAAAGGCTGGGGAATCAGCACCGAGTTTAGGCTCTGGGAAGCTTGGTTGGGCAATTGGGACGCCCCAGCGACCTTGTCTGCATCGACCTCCGGCGTTTCAGAGGTCGGTTTCTCGGCGTCTTCACCATCCCTTGTAGGCTCGATATCTGGCGAGTCTGGCGCGGTGTTTGGCGCAGTATCGTTTGCAACTTGACTAGCTGTAGAAACGACGTTTTCGGCCGTCCTTTGAGCGGGGGATTTTTCGGGATACTTCTCATCCAGAAATTCTGCGAGACCTGGCGGTATGTCGAGGTCGACCACTATGGGTTCCTCGCTTTGCCCCGTCCCCTCCGTTTCCTCTCTATCTGAGCCTTCCGCTGACGAGCCTACCTCATTGGGCGGATTATTGCCGGGCACAGGGTCCGTAGTTGCAGCAATACTAATTGTTGCGACAAGCACCAATAGGGCAGCCGAGCATACGCGCGCACTACGATACCCGCCATGTCGCGTCGCTGCGGTTACGCACCTTGCCAATGTCTTTGTACCCCAAGTGTTTATGTACAAAGGCGAGCCTCATTTGCGGTTACTTTTTTGCAGATGATTGTATGGTAGTGAAATCGCGCTCAAAAGCGACTCCAAAAAGCTCCAACCGAAAACCGCTGTCGAGAAACCGACAAAACCAACCGGCCAAAGGCCAAATTCGGGGCAGGAGCGGCAAAAAGCCGCCATCCTCGCATAACCCATTGTATTTAATAATAAAAAAAATTGGCACGTACCTTGCTTCGTCACATGATATGAAACGATTAATCCTAGGGTTATTGAACCCTTTCTGACTTAACGAAAGGCCGCATGAAAGCAATTTGTAAAAATTTTAGCGCACCGACGCTGATGGCTTTGGTAATGATCGGGCTTTGCTGCCTGTTGCCTCAGACAGTTTTTGCTGAGGGTATCCCAGCGTTGAAGGTGCTGGAAGGAAACGAAGGTGGCACGGAGTATAGTCTCTCGCTGCAGCTCATTATTGTGATGACCCTGCTAAGCTTGCTGCCTTCCATATTGATCTTAATGTCCTCCTTCACTCGCATCATTATCGTGCTGTCTTTGCTAAGACAGGCCATGGGAACGGCGCAAACGCCACCCAATCAGGTACTGATCGGAATTGCCCTGTTTCTCACCCTATTCATCATGAATCCCATTTTGCAGAACATCTACGATGATGCGCTGGAGCCGGTACAAAACGAGGAAATCACCTTCGAAGAGGGTCTAGATCGTGCACGCATTCCCTTGCAGCAATTCATGTTGGGCCAGACCCGTGAAAAAGACATGGTTCTATTCATGGAGATGTCTGAAACCGACCCGGTAGACGACGTCGCCGATTTGCCCTTATCGGTCTTGGTCCCCGCCTTTATCACCTCGGAACTTAAGACCGCGTTCACCATCGGTTTCCTGATCTACATACCGTTTATCATCATTGACTTGGTGGTGGCGAGCGTTCTTATGTCCATGGGCATGATGATGTTGTCGCCCATGATGATTTCTATGCCATTCAAGCTGCTGTTATTCGTGCTGGTTGACGGCTGGGGTTTGGTTACCGGCTCGCTTGTCGCCACGTACATGACTTAGGAGGCGATATGGATACATCACTCGTTATGGATATCGCTTTGGACTCGCTTAAAGTGACCATCTTAGTGGCAGCCCCCATATTGGCCGCAGCGCTCATATCAGGCCTTCTCGTGGGCATTATTCAGGCGGCAACCTCAATACAAGAAATGACCCTGAGCTTTATTCCAAAGTTGGCAGTTATGGTGCTTTCGCTAGTCATTTTCGGCGAGTGGCAGATCGCCGTGCTGGCTGAATATTTCAATGACGTTTTCGAACGTGTCAGAACGATCACCCTTTAGTGTTATGACTTTTTTTGTCGCTGAAATTGTCGAGATGTTTCAGACCTTTGTCTGGCCATTCGTGCGGATTACCGCATTGATGATCACGGCGCCCATATTTTCCCAGCGAGCTCTTAACCTGCGCACGCGCATTGTCACGGGCTTTGTTTTGACCTGGATGATCTACCCCTTTGTCGATATTCCTCAGGTTGATCCGTTCAGCGTCTCCGCCATATATGGTCTTTTTAATGAAGTAACCGTTGGCGCCCTAATGGGGTTTACGCTGCAAATAGTTAGCGCAGCTATCGTCGTCAGTGGTCACGCAGTGTCCTCCAGCATGGGTCTAGGCATGGCGAACATGATGGATCCAAATTTAGGGAATGTGCCAACGCTGTCGCAATTTCTCTTGATCATCGGACTGCTGGTATTTTTGAGTTTAGGAGGTCATCTCGTCGCGATCAGTATCCTGGTGCAAAGCTATGTCGCCATTCCCGTGGGCAGCGGATTGCTCAGCACTGAGGCAATATCGGGCTTTATCGCCTTTTCCTCTCAAGTATTTATCGGCGCCATCATCATGGTCCTGCCTATCATGCTGGGTCTGCTCATGATTAATGGCTGTTTGGGGGTTATCTCCAGAGCATCTCCCAGTCTTAACGTGTTTGCCGTGGGATTCCCCGCGCTGATTCCTATTGGATTCGGCATGGTGTTGCTGAGCATGGTAATCATTATCAGCAAGATGGAGGGCCTCTGGTTTCAGGCCTTTCAAATTCTCAATGAAAATATGTTGGGCTTGTAATGGCTGAAGAATCACAAGACGACAAAACAGAAGAGCCTACCGCACGGCGCCTGGAAAAAGCCAAGGAAGATGGCCAGGTGCTTCGGTCACAGGATATGACAATAGCGGCAGTTACCTGCTCGGTGATAGCGAGCCTTTATTTGGGCGGTTTTTGGATGGGGCCACGCTTCGTCAATACGTTCACCGAAGCGCTAACGATCCCACCCAACTATGCCTTTGAAGAAAACTTGGCGTCAAATCGTTTGTCGATCCTCACTTTGGACAGCTTCATAACCGTCATTCCCGTTTTCGCTCTCGCCATTGTTGCTGCGATCGGTTCAGCCACCGCATTGGGTGGCTTCGTATTTTCTGCCAAAGCTTTCGCTCCAAAAGCCAGCAAGCTGAATCCGATCAAGGGTATGAGCCGAATTTTTGGCCTCAAGGCGCTGGTAGAGCTCGGTAAGGCCTTAGCAAAGTTCTCTTTGGTTGCCTCTATTGGTGGCGGCTTCCTTTACCTGAATTTCGATTCAATCCTAAATATTGGCAACAGCCCCATCAATTTAGCCATTGCTGAAAGCGTTGAAACTGTTTTGTTGGGTGCGTTGGTGGCGACCGTTGCGCTTGTTGTTATCGCAATGATTGATGTGCCGTATCAACGCTACGAGTTCATCAAAAAGCTCAAAATGACCAAGCAAGAAATCAAGGACGAGATGAAAGAAGTCGAAGGTCAGCCAGAGGTCAAGCAGCGTATTCGTGCCAAGCAGCGTGAAATGGCTCAGCAGCGCCAGCTTGATGAAGTGCCCGGTGCAGATGTCGTGATTACTAACCCTCAGCATTTTGCGGTGGCACTTGTCTACGAAATGGACAAAGAGGAAGCCCCTCGTGTTGTGGCCAAAGGCAAAAACTTCATGGCCAAGCGCATCCGTGAGAGTGCTAACGACAACGACGTGGAGATCTTTGAGGCTCCTTTGTTGGCTCGTGCTCTGTACTTCACCTGCGATGTAGGCATGTACATACCGTCTGGCTTATTCCATTGCGTCGCCCAAGTGATTGCCTACGTCTATGGTCTGAATTCAGTGGCCCCAGGTGGTCAACGACTCGTCAAACCTAAACCCCAGGTGCCTGAGGACCTGATATTTGATGAGACCGGTCGACGCCAACTAGAGCCTTCGAATACTAAGGCTTGATCAATGAACAAATTAACGGAACGCGAAGGAACTAAACGATGATCCCGCTAAAGGAAGAACCGACTATCAATGCTGCTCTGTGCTTCAGTGAAGAAGATGCGCAAACCCTCCTGCGATGCCAGGCAGCGCTTGCCCATGCAGGCAATGTCGTCATAGCGTCAGCTCGGCATGAAAATCTATTGGCTCACTACACGCGCACGATGCTGGCTGAGATTAATCAGGAGTCAGGATTCAGCGGCTCAAAGATCGCGATTAGAAGGATGCCCAAAAGCAGCGACGGCTTATTGGAGCGCCTTAACGAACATTTGGCTAGTGTGGATATTGCCGCCCTGCAGACCAGGCGCATTGTGAAAACTCGGGAGGTATGGCTATACGAACTGCCCGGTCCGTCGCAGTCTGAATTGCTGCAAATGGCGGCAAATATGGTTCGACAGTTCAAGGCAGCAGGGGTTTCAGTCATTGTGCATAGCCGCCAAGCTAGGCCCGATTCTCCGCACCTGCAAAGGCTTGCGGAACGCCTTCGCGCCCATCACGCGGTCTTTCAAACACCCGATGAAGCCCAATGCGAGGCGTTGGCAGAAGTCGTGAAGGGGCGTCCTGAGGCCGGACAGGTTCAGCAGCTGATACGTTCCTTGGGCGTGACGGTCGAATACGACGAAGTGGTGAACCTTGCAGAACTGCACGACGCTTCGAGCTTGACGAGACTAATACAGAAACCGCAGCAGGTTTTGCCCTCGCGACTCCCGCCCCAAACATCCGTAAGCACCGAGAGTATTGCGCCGGCATCCATCAGTGCGCAAAAAGTACAGTCACCCAAACCGCCAATCAGCGGCGTATCTAATACCCGCATTTTGACAAGTACCGGTATCGCTTGTCTGCTGATCGTGGGATTGTACTTAACCCCGAACGCAGACTTTTTTCGCTGGGTGGGGTCCATGGGCAGCAACTTGAGCAGCGGCGCCGACGATTGGTTTGGCAGTCAGACGGCGATGCATGAGGCGGCAACAGACACTCAAGGCTCGTCGGCAGATACAATTAATACCCCTTTGCGAATACCTGAGAAGATTGATGACCAAGGTGCTCTGGCCGATATTGAAAAGACTCCTGTCGCTTCAAGGTCTACCATGCGTTCACAGATTAATAATGCCGCAATCGCTGAGTGGCCGCAGTTGTCCTCCGGGGTGCAAGCTGCGGATTCGGAGGATGGACTGAAAACGCTATTCCCGGTGGCGGCACCGATTACCGGTTCAAATGCCACTCAGATACCCACGCGATCTGCACCTGTCGTGCGCATGGATACGATCGCATTCGAGCCCGGGGTCTACGTACAGCACGCATCCTTTCGGTTACCGCAGAGTGCGCTTATTTGGCGCAACAACAATAACGAGCTGCCGGGCGTTAAGGTAGCGGCTAAAGGTGAGCGCTTTGTCACGGTGAGCGGACCCTTTTTGAATCGGGATCAGGCCCTAGATTACCTGGCAAAATTTGGTATCACAGCTCAGCCTTACTTTGTTGACGGTGGGATGCTGCGCGGCAGCGGGCAAATTTAGTAAAGCCAGCCCAAACGATATTTGGAGAAAAACATGGCAGACGAAGAAAAACCGACAAATGAAGAGGCTGCGGACCAGCCAAAGGCGGAGGCAATAGATACTTCTGAAGAGTCTGGCGATGCAACTGATCTTGTCGACGGTACTCAGGAGGCCATTGAAGCCATCACTAAAAACGTTCAGGAGCGTGCTGCAGAAATAGAAGATGTGCTCGGGGATGCCAGCTCGCCATCAGCCCTTGTCAAGGCTGATACCCCGGACTCTGGCGATGCAATGCCACCGGTTGAGCAGCTTATGGAGGCACCACAGGCAAGGAGCGCAGAGGCGGAATCATCGTCTGATGAGGACGAGCCCAACCTGCAAATTAGCGTGGGCGGAGAGCGCGTACGCATATCCACTGCTCATCCGATGATCGAAGACATCGCAGAACAGCTGCAGAGGTCACGACAATTTACCATGTACTCGGTTGGCGGCTTGTGTGTGGCGCTACTGGGGGCTGTACTCTTTTACGTGTTGATGGCTGCCCAATTGTCGTCAAAAGTCGGCGAAATCGATTCAATGCTAGGTGCCATGGCGAAACGAACGCTGCAAATGACGCGAGGTATTGAAACCTTCAGTGCCATTGAGATGCGTCTCGAAGAGGGTTTGGCGAATCAGTTACTTCAGCGAGAAATGCTGGCAGCGAACGAAATTGCGATGGAAGAGCTTAATTCGATGCTCAACGTGCTGCCGGGCGAAGTCACAGGCGCAACGGCGAATGCACTAACACAAACGCAGCAGGCCATAGCGGCTCAGCTACAACAACTCCAAGATGAAAATAAGACCCTCGGACAGGAACTTAATCGCCTGCAAAAGGCGTTGGAAGTTCAAGCTACCGAGGTTTCTGCCCTGCGCAGTGTGCGTAGCGAACTATCTACTATGCGTTCCAGTATGCAACAGGTGGAAACAACCGTTGGCGATCTTTACATCATCGAGCGCGCGCGAGTTGCCAAACAGGTTCTGGGTGCCAGGGAAGAGGTGCTTATTCAGTAAAACGGAATGTATGAGGCACTTAACACCGGCGGAGAGCGAGCTATTTGGCGCGGACAAAAAGACTTGTCGGTCGTTAATTAATGATTGATATTTCAAAAAAAACAACGATATTTCTAGAAGGATAATCATAGAGAACGTTAAGGAAATAAGGGTTCAGGCTCCACCAGAAATCTTTGACAGCAAGAGGTTGAACGATATATGAGCGATAACTTAGTGCCTATCTTATTGATAACGCTAACGATCGTGTTGCTTATCATCCTCTTCATTGTCATGAGCTACGTATTGCTTCGATTGAGATGGCTGGAAGGCCAACGGACGGGCGGTGAAGAACCTTTGGGCGGCACTCCGCCTCAGGGTGGCGCAGCGCCAGCCAAGGGCGGATCCCTTTCTGGATTCCGTGGTAAGGCCATTTGGGATGCCCTGGAAAACCCTGGCAAACATCCTTCGATCATTGATCAGCTTCGCAGCCGATACGTATTCGTATTGGCTCGCCACATCGAATCTGTCATCGACCAGGGGCAGCTTGATCGCCAGCGCAACAAAGAATCGGTTCCCGAGAGCAGTGCACCGATTGGAGGTCTACGAGGTGAGGTTCAGTCTTGGCTGCCACAATCCTACGTTCAGCGTTTTTATCGAGTGGGTATTCAATCGCTGACGGCCACTGCAGAGGAGCTGGCAGAGCTTCGGTTCGAGGTACACGCCCTTGTGGGCGAAATTCTCAACAGGCTTCATATGAGCGAACAAGGGCAGGGCATTGGTCAGCTGATTACCATGCATACCTTAGATTTTGACGTTCAGGCGCGCGGTCACGAATATGAAGCAGTGTCTGCTGAGCATCAACAAGAAGGATCAGACGACGGCCATTCCTAGTCTTTACCGGCGGGTAAAATACACTTACGTTTTGATCAAAGCGACCGTGATGCAGCTAAGGTAGAATAAGGCGGTCGTAACGTAGTTGGGGCGCTTTTGGACATCTCGCATATTCTCGACGGACTGAATGAATCTCAGCGCGATGCAGTTTCTGCTCCTCTCTCTAACGCATTGGTGGTTGCTGGTGCCGGCAGCGGTAAAACACGAGTTTTAGTGCATCGTATCGCCTGGCTTATTGATGTTGAGGGTGTTTCCCCACACGGCATTCTGGCCGTGACATTCACCAACAAAGCCGCGGCTGAGCTTCGTGCACGAACGGAATCCTTGCTGAATGTCTCCGCGCGCGCGATGTGGGTGGGCACCTTTCATGGACTGGCGCACCGGTTTTTGCGAATGCACTGGGCTGAAGCCAAACTGCCGCAAAACTTTCAGATTATCGACAGTGATGATCAAGTGCGTTTGATTAAACGCATCATGAAATCCCAAGACATTGATGAAAAAAAATGGCCTGCGCGGCAAGCGGCCTGGTTTATCAACGGTCAAAAAGATGAGGGTAAACGCGCTCACGAGGTAGTGTCTGGAGACGACCTTTTTCAAATCACGCATAAGCGAATCTATCAGGCTTATGAGGAGGTCTGCGACCAGGGGGGCTTGGTAGACTTTGCCGAGCTGCTGCTGCGCTCACATGAGCTGTGGCTGAACGATTCACAGCTATTGGCTCACTATCAACAGCGCTTTGCGCACTTGCTTGTAGACGAATTTCAGGACACCAATACCATTCAATATGCTTGGCTTCGGGTGCTTGCAGGCCAAACTTCGAAGGTGATGGCTGTGGGTGATGACGATCAGTCCATATACGGCTGGCGCGGCGCTAAGATTGAGAACATCCATCAGTTCACTAGCGATTTTGCTGAAGTTGCCACGCTGCGGTTGGAGCAAAATTACCGCTCCACGCAAACCATCCTCCACGCTGCTAACGGCCTTATTCAGCGCAACGCCAATCGGCTAGGTAAGGAGCTTTGGTCCAATGGTGATAAGGGTGAACTGCTTAAGGTTTACGCAGGTTTTAACGACCTGGACGAAGCACGTTTCATTGCCGAGCGCATTCAGCAGTGGCTGGAGGACGGTGGCAGCCCGAATGAAGTTGCGATTTTATACCGGTCCAACGCGCAATCTCGGGTGCTGGAAGAGGCGCTTCTACGTCTCAACATTCCCTACCAGATCTATGGAGGGCAGCGCTTTTTCGAGCGAGCTGAAATCAAAAACGCCCTCGCCTATATGCGCCTTATGGAGGATCGGCACTCGGATCCGGCCTTCGAGCGGGTAGTCAATACTCCCACCCGGGGCATCGGTGATAAAACTCTAGAAGGCATTCGCCAGCTTGCTAGAGCTAATCAAACCTCACTATGGCAAGCCGCAAAAGACGGTATAGCCGGCGGCGCATTTACTGCGCGAGTTAACGGCGCCGTGGGCACATTCATTGCGCTAATTGATCACCTTGCCGATGCCGTTGCCCCCATGCAATTAGATGAATTGGCAGAGTATGTCATCGATGGTAGCGGCTTAGTAGAATTCCATGGCCAAGAGCGCGGTGAGCGCGGGCTAGCTCGGAAAGAAAACCTGCAGGAATTGGTATCTGCCTGCCGTCAGTTTAGTGGTGATTTGGTCTTTCCGTTGGAAGACGGCGACCGAGCAGAAGTCAGCGTGCTGCAGGAATTTCTGGATCAAATGAGTCTGGATGCAGGTGATCGCCAAAGCGCCCAAGGCCCCAGCGTACAAATGATGACCCTGCACTCGGCCAAGGGACTGGAATTTCCGCTGGTGTTCCTGGGGGGCATGGAAGAGGGACTATTTCCTCACCGTATGTCAGCGGAGGAGCCTGGTCGTCTTGAGGAAGAGCGGCGGCTCGCCTATGTCGGCATTACTCGAGCCATGCAGGAGCTATATCTGACTTATGCTGAAAGCCGGCGCCTGCATGGCCAAGATAGCTACAATCGTCCTAGCCGTTTTTTGCTGGAAATACCGCAGGAGCTGATGTCCGAGGTGCGCATGAAAGCCAGCACCCAACGCCTATTCGGCAGCGGTTATGCCAGCACCGGCGGAGGGAGTTTTGAGGAAGAGGCTAATGGTATGCGTATGGGGCAGCGAGTAATGCACGGCAAGTATGGCGAGGGCGTAGTGCTGCAGTTTGAAGGCAGCGGCGAGCGCGCCAAGGTACAGGTGAATTTTACGGAAGGAGCCAAGTGGCTCATGGTTGGCTATGCCAATCTGCAGGTTATGGATTAAGAGGACTGGGGAGATGAACATGCAGCAACTGTTAAGGCAGCGCGCGCGCTGGCAACCATGGAAGAGGGTTCTTGGTTTTGCTACTGGAGCGTTACTGGGATTGTCGGCCTGCGCTCCGGTCGAGGAATCTGCGGTTACCAATGCGTCAGGTGCCAATGCCAAGGTTTATCAGTGGAAGATGATTACCACCTGGCCAAAAAATTTGCCCGGACTTGGCGCTGCACCTGAGCGGTTGGCCGAGCGTTTGCGCATCATGAGCAACGGCCGGCTCGACATCAAAGTTTATGGCGCCGGAGAATTGGTTGGCGCGCTAGAGGTGTTTGATGCGGTGTCTCAGGGCACGGCGCAAATGGGCCATGGGGCCGCCTACTACTGGCGCGGTAAGAATCCAGCTGCAGCCATGTTCGCCACCGTACCCTTTGGCATGAATGCTCAAGAGATGAACGGCTGGCTGCGCTATGGCGGCGGGCTGGAGCTTTGGCAAGAGCTTTACGGCAAGTTCAATCTTGTCCCCTTTGCCGCGGGGAACTCCGGGGTGCAGATGGCTGGCTGGTTCAATAAAGAAATTAACTCTATTGATGACCTGCAGGGTTTGAAGATGCGCATTCCGGGCATTGGCGGCGAGGTGCTTTCGCGGGCTGGTGGTGTGCCGGTGATACTGCCCGGCGGCGAGATTTTCACGGCCCTGCAAACTGGCGTGATCGACGCCACCGAGTGGGTAGGCCCATACAATGACCTGGCGTTCTCTTTGCATACCGCGGCCAAGTACTATTACTACCCCGGCTGGCATGAACCTGGCCCAACGCTGGAAGCCTTCGTCAACAAAGATGCTTGGGAGGCACTACCGACTGATCTTCGGGCTATGATCGAAGTAGCCACTCAAGCTATCAACGAAGACATGCTCAGCGAATTTACCGCCCGTAACAACGCAGCCCTCGATACGCTGATTGACGAGCACGGCGTGCAGCTGCGTCGACTGCCCGACGATGTAATCGCAGCGTTGCGTGCCTCCTCGGCAGAAGTGGTGGCAGAGATTGCCGATGCAGATCCGTTGGCGAGGCGCATTTATGACTCCTATATGGCTTATCTCGAAGACGTCCGTCGCTATCACTCGATTAGCGAGCAGGCCTATATGAACCTTCGCGAGTCTGCTGACTAGGCTGGAGTCTTTCATGGAGCTGAAAAACACCGAGTACGAGGTAGACAGTCAAGGCGTCGCCATCATCTGGTTGAATCGACCCCATCGCATGAACGCCTGGACGGGACGACTGCATACGGAATACCGCCATTTGCTTGATCAGGCGAATAGCGACCGGACAGTGCGGGTCATTATTGTGATTGGCCGCGGCAAAGGCTTCTGCGTTGGTGGGGATAACCAAGCCTTGAGCGGGCATGTGGACCGGGGTGCCTATGATTCTGGTATTAGCGAAGATATCGCCAACCCAGGGTTTGGCACCGATGAGTATTTTGATGCTTCCTTTGCCTATCACTTTGGCCTGGATAAGCCGGTCATTGCTGCCATTAATGGGCCTGCGGCCGGGGTGGGGTTAGCGTTGGCCTGTTTCGCGGATTTGCGCTTCGCGGTGCCAGGCGTCAAGTTCACCACCGCCCACGGCAAACTGAATTTGCCTGCAGAATATGGTCTGTCTTGGATGCTGCCAAAGATTGTCGGTCTTGGCCGTGCCAACGACTTACTTCTAACCAGCCGAGTCTTCACCAGCGATGAAGCCCTTTCCTTGGGCTTTGTAAATCAGATTTTTGAGCCAACAGAGCTTCTCGATCGGACCCTCGAATACGCTCATCAACTTATTGCCAGCGTATCACCGAACTCTTTGCGCCAAACCCGCTGGCAGATTTACAGAGACCTACACCGAGATGTCGCAAGCGCAGTGATCGAATCCGAGCGCTTAATTGAAGACATGGCTAAGGAAGAGGACTTTAAAGAGGGGGTTGCCGCGTTGGTGCAAAAACGCCCCCCCGATTGGCCATCGGTAAAATAGCGCAACTACTCTACCGTAAGTTTAAAGCTGGGAAGGTAGCCAGGTGGCCAGGCTTGGCCAAACCAGCAGCGCAGCCAGTAGCAATAGCTGTAATCCAATAAAGGGTAGCGCTCCCCGATAAATCTCCGCCGTTTTTACATGGTCTGGCGCGACGCCGCGCAGATAGAAAAGCGCGAAGCCAAAGGGCGGCGTCAGAAACGATGTCTGCAGGTTTACGGCAATAAGAACGCCCAGCCAAATCGGGTCGATACCCATGCCCATAAGCACTGGCCCGACGATGGGCACCACCACAAACGTTATCTCGATAAAGTCGAGAATAAAGCCGAGTAAAAAGATCACCAACATGACGATGCCAAGGGCTCCCCACATGCCCCCCGGCATCTGCTCAAACAGTGCCTGCACCATCTCGTCGCCGCCATAGCCGCGAAACACCAGCGAGAAGATCGACGCGCCCACTAAGATAAAGAACACCATGCCGGTGGTAGAAAGCGTCGAGCTACCTACCTCGGTCAATACGGCTCTATCGATCCGACCATAGGCTAGACCTAGAACCAGGGCCCCAAAGGCGCCAACTCCAGCAGCCTCGGTCGGAGTCGCATAGCCACCTAGAATTGAGCCAAGGACGGCGACGATCAATAGCAGCGGTGGCGCGAGCGCCGCGAATACCGGTATAAGTTTCACATCCTCCGTACGCTCCGCAGGCGGCATCGATTGAGGGGCGACGATAACCCGAATCAAGACGTAAGCCAGATAGAGCCCTACTAGACATAATCCGGGGATGATCGCGCCGGCAAATAAATCTCCGACGGAAATAGACTTAGGCGCGAAGATACCCATGCTGAGTTGGGCCTGCTGGTAGCCGTTCGACAGTACGTCGCCTAGAAGCACCAGGGCAATTGAGGGTGGAATAATCTGTCCCAAGGTTCCCGTTGCGCAAATCGTGCCGGTAGCCAAGCTGGCGGGATAACCCCGCTGCAGCATAATCGGCAGCGACATTAGGCCCATGGTGACCACTGTTGCGCCGACGATGCCGGTGCTGGCTGCCATTAGCATGCCAACTAAAATGACGGTAACGGCAAGTCCTCCGCGGTAGCGTCCTAACAAATTCGAGAGATTAGCCAGGAGGTCTTCGGCGATACGGGTTTTTTCTAGCAGCACACCCATAAAGACGAATAGGGGTACTGCGATCAACGTCTGATTGGTGATGATGCCGAATAACCTGCCAGCGGCGAACCCTAAATCAGCGGGATTGAATACGCCGGTCAGAGTGCCCATGAGGGCGAAGACCAGGGCCACCCCAGCCAGCGTTAAAGCAACCGGATAACCCGCCAACAAGACTGCGAAGGTGACGGCAAAGAGGGCTAGCGGTGTTAGATTCATGATGGTTGGCGGCCCGTTATTGCAGTTTCGCAAGCAAAAAAGCTGCAATACCAGCGATGCCCTGGCAAAACAACAGCACGCCGGTTAACGGAATCAGGGTTTTGAGTAAGAAGACGCCCGGTATGCCGCCTACCTCGCTGGAACCCTCAAGGATCTGCCAACTGTCAATCACGTACGGCAGTGAGACCCAAATCATGAACCCGGCCACCGGCAATAAAAATAGAATGTGACCAACCAGATTAATCCAAGCCTTTTGCTCAGGGGAGCGTCGGCTGTAGAGAATGTCGACGCGCACATGGGTATCGTCGCTAACCCCCAGGGCGATGGCCAGCATGAATAGCGTGCCGTGTAGGTACATCACGCTCTCCTGGAGCAGTACGCCGCCGCTGTTGAATGCATAGCGCAGTATCACGATGGCAAAGGTCATTAACACCATGATTAAGGCTAGCCATCGCAAGGGTCTGACGATCACACGAGTCAGGGTGCTAAGGCCGGCCAATAGCTGCAGTATTTTCATCCCGAACCTATAAGACCACTTCGATTAGGCTGGCAGCCAACAGCGTGACGCCGACCCAGACATTGTTTTTGAATGCCGCAAAGCAACCGTCCCTTGAGCGATCTCTTATGAGCGTTTGTTGATAAGCAAATAGGCCGGTAATGATGATCAGGCCAACAAAGAAGGCACTCTGATAGTTGAGATTCACACCCAGCAAAAACCAGGTACCTAAGGCCAAGGTTTGCAGCACCGCGATCATGAAGCGATCAAGTTCACCGAATAAAATCGCCGTGCTTTTGATTCCGACAATCAGATCATCGTCCCTATCGACCATGGCGTACTGAGTATCGTAGGCGACGATCCAAAATAACGAGCCCACAAACAGCAGCACGGCCTGGGCGGGCACGCCCAGATCCTGGGCGGACCAAGCCATCAAAATGCCCCAGCTAAAGGCGGCTCCCAGCACCACTTGAGGCAGATGGGTGTAGCGCTTCATAAAAGGATAGGTGACGGCGAGTGCCAGACCACCGACCGCCAGTAGTTTCGTTGTGGTGTTAAGAAAGAGAGCCAGCAGCCCAGCGCTGGCGAGCAGTCCGGCAAAGAGCTGAAGGGCCTGGCGTTCACTGACCGCTCCTGTGACCAAGGGGCGGTCCTTGGTGCGCTTTACAGCGCCATCCACGTGGCGATCCGCGTAGTCATTGATCACACATCCCGCGCTCCGCATAACAAAGGTGCCCACGGTAAAAATGATGATCAGCTCCAGGGGAGGGAAGTCACGGGCGGCCATGACCAGGGCCGCCAACGTAGGCCACAGCAGCAATAGTGTGCCGACAGGGCGGTCTAACCGCATCAGACGCAGATAGTCATCCAGGGATGCCGATGAAGTATTCGTGGTCAAAGCGTCAAGAAATCCTAGGCTTTCAGGCCAAGCAGTGTATTGATTTAGCCAACGCACCTCCACCTGCGCCCATGTTGGTCACTGTGCCGGCGTTGATTTTTTCACAAGCTGTCTATAGCGTACCGCGGCTTCGCAACCCCGCAACATGATATCTCGTGACTGAGGACAAAAAGACTATGAAGAAATGGCAGTGCATCGTCTGTGGCTGGATTTACGACGAGGCAGAAGGGTACGAGGACGAGGGTATTGCTCCTGGAACAGCGTGGAACGACGTCGATGAAGACTTCATTTGTCCGGAATGCGGTGTGGGTAAGGCAGACTTCGAGATGATTGAAATCGGCTAAACACAGTGTGCTGAGACCGGCTGACTAAAGTTGTAGGACTGCCTAAAAGCCCGGTTTTTTCGCACTTTGCATAGGCTATAGTGACTCGAACGCTGAGCAGTGACATTGGGGGACGCATGAGCCTAACGCAGCGCATTTTGATCGCCATGGGGCTGGGCCTTATCTTGGGTGCCTTGCTGCAGTGGATTGCTCTACCCCGGGAGCATTTCGTGAACGCCTTCGTGTTAAACGGTGTCATTGATGCCGGCGGCAAAATTTTTATTACTCTTCTCAAGATGCTCGTAGTGCCCTTGGTGTTCGTTTCCTTGGTCTGCGGCGCAGCAAGCCTTGGTGATACTGGCAGTGTTGGTCGGCTCGGTGGCAAGACCATTGGCCTGTACCTGCTGACCACGGCTATCGCTGTGTCCATGGCCATGCTGATCGCTCTGACGACAGATCCCGGGTTAGGTGGAGAGAGCGCCAATCAGATACAGCCCGCAACGGCCTATGAGCCTAAGACTGCACCCGGCGTCAAAGACACGCTTATAAATGTTGTGCCTGGTAACCCTATCGCCGCCATGGCCGATGGAAAAATGCTGCAGGTAATTTTGTTTGCCCTGCTGTTTGGACTGGCATTAAGTAAGGCCGGTACCAGCGGTCAAAAGCTGCGCTCTTTTTTCACGGACTTGAATGAGGTGATGATGCGGCTGATCACCATGATCATCGCGCTAACGCCTATTGGCGTGTTTTGTCTAATGACCCAGCTTGGAGCGACCTTGGGCCTGGCCGAGATTGCCAAGGTTGCCATGTACTTTGCGACCATTGTTATTGCGCTTTTAGCTCACGCGGTCCTGGTTTACCCGCTGTTGCTGAAGTCGCTTACGGGCCTGAGCCCCCTGGCATTTCTCGCCAAAATGCGCGAGCCGCTATTGGTAGCATTCTCGACATCGTCCAGTGGTGCGACCCTGCCGGTTACCCTGCGCACGGTAGAGCATAGGCTCGGTGTGCCAAATAACGTCGCTTCCTTCGCTGTGCCCTTGGGAGCCACCATCAATATGGACGGCACAGCCATCATGCAGGGCGTTGCAACCGTCTTTATCGCACAATTTTATGGCATAGATTTAGGGCTTACGGCTCTGTTGACCGTCGTATTGACGGCAACCTTGGCATCTATAGGCACCGCGGCGGTGCCTGGTGTAGGTCTAATCACACTCACCCTGGTTCTGGATCAGGTTGGACTGCCTGTGGAGGGTATTGCCCTGATCATTGGTGTTGATCGATTGCTGGACATGCTGCGCACGGCAGTGAATGTCACTGGTGATGCCACCGTCGCCACCGTCGTGGCATCTTCTGAAAATCAACTAGACCGCGATGTATTTAACGCACCGGATCAACAAGCCGCGGCCTAAACAGATAAGTGCGCGTTGTCTGAGGCGGCCCAAGTATTCAGTAAGCCAGTGAGGTAAATCCCATCATTACTGGCCGGAGCGGCGTTCATCATCGTTTCGCAACGCTGCACGACCCTCGGCATCAGGTGAGCGTGCTCACTCAAGTCAGCAATTTTAAAACTCTGCTCCCCGGACTGACGTGTACCAAGAATGTCTCCAGGGCCTCTTAGCTTGAGATCTTGCTCCGCCAGATAAAAACCGTCTTGGCTTTGTCGTAGCGCGTTTAGGCGATGTTGCCCGGCTTGACTGACGCCGGGTTTGAACAACAGGAAGCAGCGGCTGGCCTTACTACCGCGCCCCACTCGTCCTCGCAGCTGATGCAGCTGGGCGAGACCGAGGCGTTCTGCATTTTCAATAAACATCTGGGTGGCGTTTGGGACATCGACGCCTACCTCCACCACCGTGGTCGCCACTAAGAGCTGGTACTCACCGGCCTTGAAAGCGCGCATGACCTCTACTTTCTCATCGCCCTTCATGCGCCCGTGCAGTAAGGCAACCCTAAACTCTGGCAGATCTCGCCTAAGAAGGTCGAAGGCTTCCTCGGCAGAGAGTGCCTCTATCTCCTCGCTGGGTTCGATCAAGGTGCATACCCAGTAGGCTTGCTGTCCCTGGGCCAGTATTTTGCGCAAGCGCTCAATCAACTCCGGGCGTTTAGGTTGAGCCGCGGTATGGGTCGTGATGGGTCGACGTCCCTTGGGCAGTTCATCAATGGCTGAGACATCCATGTCAGCGTACAGGGTCATGGTCAGCGTGCGAGGTATGGGTGTCGCGGTCATCACGAGTTGGTGTGGGTAGGCTCCCTTGTGCTGCAGTGCCATGCGCTGGTGAACGCCGAACCGATGTTGTTCGTCGATGATGGCCAACGCCAATTTGTGAAAAACGACTTTGTCTTGAAATAGAGCGTGGGTGCCTATGATGACCTGCACCTCGCCACTCGCAATACGCTGCAAAGTTTCGCGCTGAGATTTGGCGGTCATTTGTCCTGTGAGTAAGGCCACCTGAATACCCAGCGGTTCTAACCACTGCTGAAAATTGAGCTGATGTTGTTCCGCCAATAGCTCCGTGGGTGCCATGACGGCAGTCTGGCAGCCGTGCTCTATTGCGCGAATTGCAGCAAACGCAGCGACGATGGTCTTACCCGACCCCACGTCGCCCTGTACGAGTCGCAACATAGGCACGTCGTTTTCAAGATCTGTCAGCGTTTCGCGTATGACCCGGCGCTGGGCGTCGGTGAGCTCAAACGCGAGATTGTCTCTTAGCGTTCTGTCCAGCCCATCTTTTTGCGGTAGTGCGATGGCCTGCTGTTTGCGCCGTTTGAGTGCCCGCCGCTTCATGACCACGTAGTAGGCGCACAACTCATCCAGTGCGAGCGCTTCGCTGATTTCCTCCGCTCGAGCCAGGTCGTCGGGCCTGTGCAGGTACAGGAGTTTTTCAAACGGGGTGCCCGGAGCCTTTGGCCAGTCGAGCTGCTGCAGTGCCTTTGTTAAGGTGCGTAGACGGGCTTGGCTGAGGCCCTGCGTTGTTGGATAAACCGGTATCAGCTCTGGTTTGGGTGGTCCTGGGGGCGCATCAAACACTTGGTATTCCGGGTGAGCCATGGCCAGATGCCGTCCAATAAAGGTGACACTGCCGAAGGCACGTATATGTTTACCGTCCTCGAACGCGCGCTGTTGGCCTTTGTTGAAGTGAAAAAAGCGAAGTCGGAGCTCGCGCTGACCATCACCGATCAGCACTTCTAATCCACGGCCTCGCCCGAAGGTAATTTTGCTGCCTAAGATTACGCCCTCGACAAAGGCTTCATCGCCCGAGCGCAGTTCGCCCAAGGGTATGAGCTGTGACCGGTCTTGATAGCGGGTGGGCAAGTGAATGAGGAGGTCGAGCAAACGAAAAATGCCCAAACGCCCCAATGTTTCCTGCAGTTTCGGGCCAATGCCCTTCAGTTTGGCAACGCTGCCTTCAGGATCAACCGCCATATGCTCTGCGACTAGTCGTTTCTTGCTGCGGCGGTGGCCATCAGTTCAGCACCAAAATTGCATCGATCTCAATTTGCGCACCCTTGGGCAGTGCAGAAACTTCGACGGCCGCTCTGGCCGGATAAGGTTCACTCATGTATTGCGCCATGATCTCGTTGACCGTCGCGAATCGGTTGAGGTCGGTGAGATATATTGTGAGTTTGGCGCTATCGCTAAGCGCGCCGCCCGCGGCCTCTGCTACTTCGCCTAGATTCTTAAAAACCTGATGTGCTTGGTCGACGAAGTCGTCGCTTACCATTGCCATTTGTGACGGATCTGGATTCGGTACGAGCGGGATCTGTCCAGAAATGAAAACCAGGGTGCCGGTCGTGACCTTTACCGCCTGAGAATAGGTACCAATTGCACTGGGTGCCCGGGGCGTATGGATCGTTTCTCTTGTTTTCGCCGAGTGTTTTGAAAAGATCATGTATAGGATTGCCTCAGCTCACTGAAATGACGGTTTGGTTGATCTTGATCGGTGTGATTTTACGCGGTCGCTTAGCTAAAGCGCCTTACCGCATTGATCACCGTAGCATTGCGCCGAAGTCGCCGCATGAGCATGGCCAAATGATCGCGATTACGCACAGTAATGCCCACGTCGACGGTACTGATATCCGCGCTGCGTTCCTCAATGTTAATGCTCTCCATACCGGCATCGGAGGAGGATATCTCAGCGGCAATTTCCGCCATGATGCCTTTGCGACGCTTTACATTGACGCGCAACATGGTTTGAAATTCGTCCTCTACATCGGAGGTCCAGCGCGCAGGCGTAATCTCGTGGGGGGTGCGGCGGCGCACCTCGTTTAGGTTGTTGCAGGTTTCTACATGCACTACGAAGCCTTTGCCAGGAGTCATGTGGCCAACAATATGATCACCGGGTATAGGGCCGCAGCAGCGCCCATAGCTGACCACCAAGCCTTCGCCTCCTGCGATGGTTACGGCGCCCGCACTCTCTACGGCAATAGCCTGGTACTCGGGATTGTCTGCGGCTAAAAGTTTCTGCGCCGCAAGGTGCGCTGAGACATTGCCGTTCCCAATACTTTGCAGTAGCTCATCCAGTTTGCGTACGCCAAGTTCGCCAAAGACCCTACGAAGACGCCGGAAATCCAAGTCATTAATGCTGGTATTGGCAGCGCCAAGCACGCGATTGAGAAGTTTGCGGCCAAGAGTAATCGATTGGCCCGCCTGCTGATGCTTCAATTCGCTGCGAATCGCCGAGCGCGCCTTTGAGGTCACAGCGAAGTTCAGCCAAGCAGGACTTGGCGTGCTGTCCGGGGCCGTAATGATTTCGACCTGTTGCCCGCTCTGCAGCTGTTGAGACAGAGGCGAGAGTTGTCCATCGACTCGGCAGCTCATGCATTGGTTGCCAATGTCGGTGTGCACGCAGTAGGCAAAGTCCACGGCGCTGGCGCCTCGGGGCAGCTCAAGGATTTTCCCTTTGGGTGTAAAAACATAGACCTCATCGGGGAATAGATCGATCTTGAGGCTCTCAATAAATTCCATTGGGTTGCCCGCGCGACTCTGCAGTTCCATTAGATCGGAAACCCATCGTCGAGCGCGCTGTTGACTGGATTCAAATTCAGTATTCGAGTGATACAGCCAATGACCGGCAATGCCGTTTTCTGCGACCGCGTGCTGTTGCTTGGTGCGAATTTGCACCTCAATTGGCGCACCCTGGGGGCCCATAAGTGTGGTGTGCAATGACTGGTACCCGTTCACCTTGGGAATTGCAATATAGTCTTTAAATCGCGCGACCACCGGACTATACAGACCATGCACGATTCCTAGTGCTCGGTAACATGCGTCTGCCTGATCCACAATAATGCGGAATCCGAAGACATCCATGATTTCCGCGAAAGACTTGTGTTGGGTCTTCATTTTGCGATAAATCGAGTAGACATTTTTTTGCCGACCAATAACCTCCGCAACGATACCCTCGCGATTTAACGCCGCGATAATGGCGGTTTGTACCTCTTCCACCATGGCCTTACGATTGCCCCGCGCGTCGATCACCGCCTGCGCTATGCGTTGAGATCGAAATGGATAGAGCGCGCGAAAAGCCAACTCTTCGAGTTCGCTTTTGATCATCTGAACGCCAAGGCGGTTGGCGATGGGGGCATAGAAATCAATGGTTTCGCGTGCGATACGTTTGCGCTGAGCATCAGACATAACACCGATGGTTCGCATGTTATGCAGCCGATCTGCCATTTTGACTATAATTACGCGAATATCTTTGGCCATGGCCATGGCCATTTTCTGAAAATTCTCGGCTTGGGCCTCGTCTCGGCTAGCAAAGATTTTGCTTAGCTTGGAAACTCCATCCACCAAATCCGCCACGGAAGAGCCGAATATCTCACTTAACCCAGATCGGTTGACCTCACTATCCTCGATCACGTCGTGCAGTAGTGCAGCCATTAGTGACTGATGATCCAAATTCATGTTAGCCAAGATCTCTGCCACGGCCATCGGGTGCGTGATGTACGCGTGGCCGGTACGGCGGGTTTGCCCGTCATGGGCCTTTCGCGCGTATTCGTGGGCGGCTCTGACGAGGTCAATTTCCTCTTCTTTGAGGTAGGACAGTTTGGAAATTAAAGAATCAATGGTGGCTGGGGCCGCGACATCAGGTCGTTTGGCCTCAGCCGCCAGCTGGGCGACAAAGTACGACTCTTGCTGGGCCTCAGTCTGCTGCAGGCTCATCGTCTCCAAGCGGACCAGCGCTCAAATATGAGACGCTAAAATCTGTGTTGACCTCTTCGTCGTCTGGTGAGATTTCTTGGCTGTCCAGCAGTTCGTGGCTCATCACGCCTTTTGCAATCTCTCTCAGGGCAATTACCGTTGGCTTGTCATTTTCCTCGTCAACAAGTGCTTGCGTATTGTAGTTTCTCAGCGCTCGTGCACGCCGGCTTGCTAGCATGACCAAGTCAAACCGGTTATCCACATGAACTAAGCAATCTTCAACGGTAATACGTGCCATGGCATACTCGCACTAGATACAGGGAACGAATCCAGAATACAGGCAGCCAAAAACAAGTACAAGATCGCTGATCTTTATTCATCTGCGTGCACTAGTCTTTTGATCGACGGATGCCGCACCTGCACTTTTGTTTGCAGGCGCGCTGCGCGCACAATTGCAATAAAGTCTTGCACTGCTTGGTCAAAATCCTCGTTGACCACCAGATAATCAAAGTGTTCAGCTTGGGAGATATCGAGCTTAGCTTCGCCAAGACGTTTCTCAATACTTTCCCTAGTATCCTCGCCCCGAGAAGTCAATCTAGCAGCCAGGGCATCTACAGAGGGCGGTAAAATAAAGATGCTTATCGCCTGGGGCATTGTTTCGCGAACTTGCTGCGCACCCTGCCAATCAATTTCGAGAATTACGTCTCGGCCCTGATCGCGTTTGTTGGCGACTTCGGCTTTGGAGGTGCCATAGCGGTTGTCGAACACATTCGCTTGTTCCAAAAATTCGGCATTTTCGATCATTTGCGAAAACATCTCGTCGCTGACGAAGTGGTAGTTTTTACCATCAACCTCACCGCCTCTGGCGGGTCGAGTAGTGTGGCTTACAGATACTACAAGCTGTTCATCGGCAGTGAGCGCCGCGTTAACGATGGATGTTTTGCCGGCACCTGATGGCGCTGATACAAGAAAGAGATTGCCAGTGTGCATAGTGTTTTTGAGTATTCTTCTGACTAACGAATTCGCCTTATCCTCTGTTTTCGCGGAGCGAAAACTGTTGAGTCGCATGAGCGTGAGCGTATGCGTCTTCCAATTGTATCGAGGCCATCTTGGAATGCCCAGTCGCTCCATCGTGAGTGCGAAGATCGTTACCAATCTCATTCGATGTTTTGTACCTGCTAGGCGATTTGTTCGATTAATACCCTGAGCTGGATCGAGTCAGTGATGATTCTTTGCATATCGATTTTTCGCCTAAGGTAATCCCCTCGCGATTTAGCTATTGTGTCAGAAATTCTAATCGGCGCCCGAGCGACAAAACGCGCGATAGATCAAGTTCCTTGCGGATTTCACCTTTTTGCGCCGGCGGCACAACGGCTTGGGCCAAGCGCTTAAGCTCAACTTTTATCGTAACTTCGTCGTCGCGGTCCTAATTTTTCTGTCGCTTTCTGGCCAATAGGGTTTAAGCTGGGAATAGGGCTGCTGAATCTGAGCGTCCACATTGTCTAATGCTAGGAGCACGACAGCCTGCAATTCATTGCTTCTCTCAGCGCGAGCGGCGATAAGCCTGTCTAAACCTCGCTCAAAGAGTCTGGCGGTGGCCATCGCTAGGCCGCTTCACATCGTCGCTAAAAGCTTTAGCAAGCTCAGCCATCCCAGGAGCTGATTTTGTTTGAGCGGTACTGTTTTTGGCGTCTTTGGCTCAATCATGGTGGCAGCGCCCGGCAGCGGCCCGCACAAGCAAAAATTTGCGGCTTATCTATTGTGTCGTTACGCGAACTTACATACGGTGCGGGAGCTGTCCAGGTAATGATACAGCCTCTTGATACGTCCCAGTTCGATCTGGTTTATAAGATCTCTCGCTGTGACACTCAACAAAAAAGGAAGCCCCTATGAGACCCAGCGGCCGAGCCAACGACGAGTTGAGACAGATTCGCTTTACCCGCCAGTTCACAAAGCATGCGGCTGGTTCGGTGCTGGTAGAGTTTGGCGATACCAAGGTGATATGCACCGCATCTGTTGAGAACTCGGTGCCAGGTTTCTTACGCGGTCGCGGTGAGGGATGGGTAACAGCAGAATACGGAATGCTTCCAGGGGCAACGAATAGCCGTAATGATCGTGAAGCCGCTCGGGGAAAACAAAGCGGTCGGACTGTGGAAATTCAACGGCTTATTGGCCGATCATTGCGCGCAATGGTCGATATGAAAAAAATCGGCGAACGAACCATCCGCATTGACTGTGACGTGATTCAAGCAGACGGGGGAACTCGCACAGCGTCGATCACTGGAGGTGCTCTGGCCTTGGCCGATGCAGTGCGAAGCATTCCTGCAGGAGATGCTCTGGTCGGTTTTGTTTCTTCGGTGAGCGTGGGAATTTACCAGGGTACACCGGTACTCGACCTCGACTATGCCGAGGATTCAAAAGCTGAAACCGACATGAATGTGGTGCGTCTTGGTGAGGGTTTTATTGAGCTACAGGGCACCGGGGAAGCCGCTCCCTTCACCAAGACAGAACTGGCGTCGCTGATCGAGTTAGCAGAAAAAGGCACCGAGGAGCTATTGCAGCTGCAACAGACGGCCTTGGCAGAATACATGCTGGGGAATTAACGCTGGCGATAATCACCGCAAAGATCGAGAGAAACCTTTATGACATACAAGCAAAGCTTTATTGAGTTTCTTGTCGACCAAGATGTGCTGAAGTTCGGCACTTTCAAATTAAATTCTGGGCGCCAAAGCCCGTACTTCTTCAATCTTGGCTCGGTCTCTTCTGGTGCGGCCTACGCGCGGCTTGGGGCCGCATACGCTGACGCGGTCCTGCAATCGGGCATTGAATTTGATCTGATTTTCGGGCCTGCCTACAAAGGCATTCCTATTGCCGTTGCCACCTCTCTGGCCCTCGCGAGACGGGGTGTCGACGTGGGGGTGGCTTACAACCGCAAGGAGGCCAAGGATCATGGCGAGGGCGGGACGCTGGTAGGAGCGCCTGTCGCTGGTCGGGTTCTAATGCTAGATGACGTGCTTACCTCAGGTAAGGCCATACGCGGTGCAGCTGAGTTGGTTCGTTCACAGGATTCGGCCATTGCAGGTGTTGTAGTTGCGCTAGATCGTGCCGAGGTGATGGCTGATGCCGGACAAACTGCGGTGGCGGGCCTAGCACAGGAGCTGGCTTCCCCCGTGGTCAGCATCGCCAACGTCGCTGACGTGATTGGCTACCTGCAGAAGATGGATGCCGAGTCCGATGTTTTACAGGCGATGCGCGACTATACCCGGCAGTACTGTGTTTTATAGGTTCTTTATAGCTTAGGTTTAGTCCTGGCCACCAAAAACGCCTTCGCGGATAACGAGCCAGCTTGCCTCCCAATCAGCCGTTGGGCTCTGCTTGAAATCGCTGCGCACGAATTGAACAATTTGGCCCTCGACTAAGGTCATTAAGACCTTTGCCAAAACCGTGGGTCGGTTGCCTGGCAGGGGATCTGTTTCAAGAGTTAGCTCGCGCAATATGGTTCTCAGCTGGGTCTCGATGCGGTGCAGCAGCTGCCGCATACGACTGCGTAAACGATCTGTTTCGCCCTGCAAAGCGTCACCCACAAAGAGTCGGGCGAATCCCGGATTGCGCTCAACAAAGGTTAAAATCAATAGCGCGATGTCGTGACATTTGGCCTCGTGCTTACGCGGCTCCTTAACAATGACCGACATTCGAGAAAATACCGTCTCTTCAACGAATTCGATCAAGCCCTCGATCATTTTTGCTTTGCTGGGGAAGTGTCGGTACAGGGCGGCTTCGGATAATCCAACCTCCTGGGCCAACTTAGCCGTCGTGATCTTACCGCCTGGATTGGATTCCAGCATGCGCGCCAGCGCCTGCAATATTTCTGGTTTTCGACTGGCTCTAGGCATGGTCGGACTGTCGGTTGAGGATTTGGGTGCCCACACCGGAATCCGTAAAGACTTCAAGCAGTAGCGCATGGGGCACACGTCCGTCGACAATGGTCACGCTGTTCACCCCACCTGAAACCGCATCTATGGCGCAGTCCACCTTGGGCAACATACCTTCGCTGATGGTGCCGTCAGCGATTAGAGCTTCGACTTCGGCTTTGTTGAGAGAGGAGAGGGTAGTTTTGTCCGCATCAAGGATGCCCGGCGTATTCGTAAGCAGCACTAACTTTTCTGCGTTGAGCGCCTGAGCGATAGCGCCAGCAACGACGTCGGCATTGATATTGTACGACTCGCCGTCCTTACCTACCCCGACCGGAGCGATGACGGGAATGAATTCGGACTGCACTAGGGTATTAAGTACATCGATTTGAATATTGGTGATGCTGCCGACGTGGCCGATATCGATAATCTCCGGTTCGCTGGCACCAGCATTGTTGGAGGCAATTGTCATAGGCATTTTTTCCGCCTGAATCAGGTTGCCATCTTTGCCTGTGACGCCTACAGCGCGACCGCCATGAGTATTGATGAGGGAGACGATGTCAGGATTGACCAGCCCGCCGAGCACCATTTGTACCACGTCCATGGTGGCAGAATCGGTGACACGCATGCCGTTAACAAATTCTGATTCGATATTCAGGCGCGACAGAAGTTTACCGATCTGGGGGCCCCCGCCGTGGACCACGACCACGTTGATGCCGACCAGTTTCATCAGCACAACATCCGCGGCGAAGCTGTCTTTTAACGCAGCCTCTGTCATGGCGTTGCCGCCGTATTTAATGACCACAGTCGTACCATGGAATTGCCGAATGTAGGGTAGTGCCTCGATCAATACCTGGCTGGTGATGTTGTCCTTGGATGCGGTCATGGCGCGCTCCATGCTCCTTCGGTTGCCGAATTGCCTGCACTCAGGATGCCGGCACTCGTGTGTTCATAGAAATGCCAGAGAGCTGTCTACTTTGCGTAGCTGAGTCTGGAACAGGTTCTGAATCTGCTGTAGATCCTTCTCGCTGTCTGCCTCAAAGCGCAGCGATAGCACCGGGCTGGTGTTCGAGGGACGTATCAGCCCCCAGCCGTTGTCGAAATCCACGCGGATCCCGTCAATTTGAGTCATTTCCCCACTGCCAAAATCCCCCACCTCCGCCAGCTTTTGCATAACCACGAATTTGTGTTCTTCGCTGGTCTGAATCTTGATCTCTGGCGTAGCCACGGTCACGGGGTATTTGGCAAAGCACTCGTCCGCACAGGCAGCAGTTTGGCTAAGCAATTGCAGCAGTCGCCCAGCAGAGAATATTGCGTCATCAAAGTCGTACCAGTTTTCGACGATACAGAGATGGCCGCTAAACTCGCCGGCCAACGGTGACTGTGTTTCTTTGATCTTGGCCTTGATATGGGAGTGCCCGGTTTTCCACATCAGCGGTTCGCCGCCAGCTTCGCGGATGACCTTGGGCAGGTATCGACTGCACTTCACATCAAAAATCACGGTCTCGGCAGGGTGTCGGGCGCAAATGTCTTCGGCAAAGAGCATCATTAGCTTGTCTGGCCAGATAATCTCTCCTTTTGGCGTGACCACGCCCAAGCGGTCGCCGTCACCGTCAAAGGCGAGACCCACGTCCGCGCTAACTTCTCTGACCCGGTTGATTACATCTTCGAGGTTTTCGGGTTCGGCTGGGTCCGGGTGGTGGTTCGGAAAATTACCGTCTACTTCACAGTAGAGGGGCGTTACCTGGCAGCCCAAGGCTTTAATGATGTCAGGCGCGATAACGCCTGCCACCCCGTTGCCGCAGTCGACCACCACATTTAACTGTCGATCAAGCTTGCAGGCGGGCAACAGTTTTTGGGTATAGGCGGCGATAACATCCTGTTCTGATGCGCTGCCAGTGCCCTGGCTCAGCGTATTGTTCTGCAGATTCCGCAGCAGGGCCTGTATTCGCCCCTCGGCCAAGGTCACACCGCCAATCATCATTTTTAGGCCGTTGTATTCGGGCGGGTTGTGACTGCCGGTGATCATGATGCCGGTTCCGGTTTGCAGCTCATAAGTCGCAAAGTACAGAAGTGGCGTCGGCACCAAGCCGACACTGATTACGTCCAAACCCCCGTCGCAAAGCCCGCGGGTGAGCGACGCTTCAAGACCCGGGCTGGAGAGCCTGCCGTCTCGACCGATCACAGCGGTACTTTGCTGCTGAGCAAGGGCTTCAGTCGCAAAGCTGCGGCCAATCCAGTACGCCACTTTTTCGGTCAGATTTTCAGTCGTGATGCCTCGAATGTCGTAAGCGCGAAAAATGCCAGTATCAATGGTGGCGTGTGGCGCAGTCTCGTTCATTGTGCTGTTAGCCTTTTAAATTTTTGTCAGTGGTGCAATTCAAAGTTCGATTTTTGCTGCGAAGAGTTCAACCACTTGCTCCATAACCTGTTGAGCGATGGCTGTTTTCGACTGTTTGCCAAAGTGGATTTCTCCACCCTCGTGAATAAGCGTCACCTCATTGTCGCGGCTGTTGAACCCAATGCTTCTATTAGAGACGTCGTTCACCACAATGGCGTCTAGTCCCTTGCGAATACGTTTGTCGCGAGCGCTTTGTAAGGTGTCGTGGGTCTCAGCCGCAAAGCCAACGACGACTTTGGCCTGTTTGGCTCTAACAACGCTGGCGATGATGTCGGGATTCTCTATTAGCGAGAGCTTTACGTCTTCGTTAGCTTTGAGATGACGCTTGATCTTTTGCTTCTCTGGGTTCGCAGGGCGATAGTCCGCAACCGCGGCGACACCTATGAAGATATCTGCCGCAGCGAGGTGCTCCTGCACCTTGGCATGCATTTCTTGGGCACTGATTACGTTAATGCGCTGCATATCTGGGGATGACTCAGCCACCCCTGGGCCCGCTACCAAAATTACGTCTGCCCCAGCCTGCCTGGCGGCGTCGGCGATCGCCATCCCCTGCAGCCCTGAGCTGTGATTGCTGATATAGCGTACTGGGTCAATGGCCTCGCGGGTAGGGCCTGTGGTTACGATCACAGTGCGACCGGAGAGAGGACCCCTTGATTCCGCCCGGGTCTGTTTGGTTTGCGCCAAGGCGAGGACGAGGTCTTCTGGCTCGGTCATGCGTCCTGGACCCTGATCACCGCAGGCCTGATCTCCGCTCTCTGGGCCAATTACGCGACAGCCATCAGCGGTCAGTGTGGCAAGATTTCGCTGCACGGCTGGATGTTGAAACATCTGCTGGTTCATGGCCGGCGCAAGGCTGATGGGTGCGGTGCTCGCCAGACATAGGGTATACAGCAGATTAGAGGCATCGCCCGCTGCAAGTCTCGCGATTGCATTTGCCGTCGCGGGAGCGATAAGAATTTGGTCCGCCCATCGTGCCAGTTCGATATGCCCCATGGCAGCTTCTGCCGCTGGATCCCACAAGTCGTCCCGCACAGGATTGCCGCTGACGGCTTGAAGTGTCGTCGAGGTCACAAAACGATGGGCATTTTCGCTCATCAATACCTGAATATTCGCACCAGCCTCGACGAGTTGGCGCACAAGCATTGGCGTTTTGTAGGCGGCAATTCCGCCAGTGATTCCCAACAGAATATTTTGACCTGATAGATCCGATTGTTCGGGCATTGCCCATACCTCTGTGTAATGCACAAACAAAAAGCGGCATCGGGTCCCTGTAGGGAGCGCTTTTCACGACGTTACCTAACTCAAGGAAAGTGTATGACTACGAAAAACCCCGATGATTTACGTGGCAAGGGTAACATTGAAGCGGTGATCAGCGTAATTGCTAACTGGCTGGAGGGCGAGCAGCCGCGAACCAGACTGGTTCGCTATGGGGCTGCACAGATGTCAACTGCCGAGCTGCTAGCCCAATGCCTCGCCAGCGGATTACCCTGCGAAAATGCGGTTTTGCTCTCGCAGCGGATGCAGAAAGAGTTTGGGAGCGTTCATGCACTGTTGGCCGCGCCCATCAAGTCGCTGCTAGCAGTCCGTAATTTGGGTCCTGCCAAGGCGGCGCGGCTAAAGGCAATAAATGAACTCAGCGTCAAAGAAACGGAAATCCAGTCGAAACGCAAGCAATGCTTCGACAAGCCTGTGGCCGTCGCCAGGCTCCCAAGCAAGCGTTTGGGGCATTTGGGTTAAGAGGTGTTCGGGTGTTTGTTTCTCAACGCCAAATATGAACATATTGCCCTAGAGATTTTGTTTCGAGGATCCATTGACCGCACCCATTTGCACGCCCGCGAAGTGTTGAAACGTGGGCTCGAAGTAAACGCAGCTGCGCTGCTTGTTTGTCACAATTACCTGGCTGGGAACGTGGAACCCAGTCAGGCAGACATTGGGGTGACGCGCTCACTTTTTGACCTTCTCGAACGGGCGGAAATACCGCCGCTCGATCATGTGGTGGTGGGTGCCAACACAAGGGTATCGCTTCAGCTGAGGGGTTTGCTTTGAGCCCAGCACAACCTTTGTTGCCCTGATAGGGCCACTTTGGTATAAACGCGCCTCAAATTTTTTGGGACGCCGAATATGTCCAAAGTATGCCAAGTAACAGGCAAACGCCCAATGGCTGGGAACAACGTCAGCCATGCTGTGAACAAGACGCGACGCCGATTTCTGCCGAACCTGCACAGCCATCGTTTTTGGGTGGAGACAGAGAAACGCTATGTGAAGCTGCGCGTTTCTTCGAACGGAATGCGCATTATCGATAAGAAAGGCATCGATGAGGTGCTTAAAGACGTTCGCGCTGCCGGGCACAAAGTTTAGATCGCCAAGCTAGCTTCGCCACACACAGGGAGATAAGTCATGCGAGAAAAGATCAAATTGGTTTCGAGTGCTGGCACAGGCCATTACTACACCACAGACAAAAACAAAAAGAACACGCCGGACAAAATGGAGATCAAAAAGTACGATCCTGTCGTCCGAAAGCACGTGATCTACAAAGAAGGCAAAATCAAGTAGAAAATGCCTGAGCTCCCGGAAGTCGAAACGACTCGACGGGGAATCGAACCCTTTTTAAGCGGACAGACTATTGAGCGGATTCACGTCCGCGAAACGCGCCTTCGATGGCCCGTAACTTTGCCCGATCATCTTGCGGGCAGTGAGGTGCTTAACGTCACTCGACGAGGCAAGTACATCCTGATTGGAACAGAGACCGGTGCGCTAGTGGTTCACCTGGGGATGTCCGGTAGTTTGCGCGTGGTGACACCCGATGATGCGCCACGACTCCACGATCATATCGACATTGAGATCAAGAATGGTCCGTGGCTTCGCTATAACGATCCTCGTCGCTTTGGCAGCTTCCATTTTGCACCGCATCCCTGCTCAGAGCACTGGCTGCTAAAGAATTTGGGGCCAGAGCCGCTGAGTAATGAATTTTCCGGTGATTATCTTTTTGCCACTTCCCGCAGGCGCAAGGTGGCGGTTAAGAATCACATTATGGATGGAAAAGTAGTGGTTGGTGTGGGCAACATTTATGCAGCGGAGGCGCTTTTTCGCGCTGGCATCCGGCCCTCGACCCAAGCCCACAAGGTTAGTCGGGTCGCGTACCAATTCCTCGCAGCGGCCATTCGAGACATATTGGCGAATGCCATCAACGTTGGCGGCACGACGCTACGAGATTTCGTTGGTTCGGACGGGCAGCCTGGTTATTTCAAGCAAAGCCTCAATGTTTACGGTCGTCAGGGCAAGGACTGTCGTACCTGTGGATCACCGCTTAAGCTGCAGATCTTGGGCCAGCGCAGTACGGTTTATTGCCCCGCCTGTCAGAGGTTTTCTAGCTGGAAACGCCCTGTCTGCTAGTCTTTGCTCAGCGCCGCTATTACGGCTGGGTCTACAAACTGAGAGATATCGCCGCCAAGCGCTGATATTTCTCGAACCAAGGTAGAGGAAATAAACGAGCAATCCCTCGATGTCGGCAGAAAGACGTACTCAAGCTGCGGATCTAGGGAGCGATTCATTTCCGCCATCTGAAACTCGTAGTCAAAGTCTGTCACAGTGCGAAGGCCCCGCAGGACAAAGCGCGTGTTCTTGGCTTTGACGAAGTCCACCAGCAAGCTGTTAAAGCCCTCTACGGATACCTGGCCACCGTAGGGTGCCAGCACTTCGCGGCAAAGCTCCATTCGATCCTTCAATGCCACCGACGGGTCTTTTTGTGCCGATGTGCCAATAGCGAGGACTACCTGGTCAAAGAGAGTGAGTGCCCGCTCGACTAAGTCGGTATGGCCGTTGGTGATCGGATTAAATGAACCTGGATAGACGACGATGCGTTCAGCCATGCCGTGATTTCCTTAACAATCCTCAGTGTGTTCGCAGGAGTGTAGCGGATGCTAACCCTGAGATAGGTTTGGCGCAATTAGCCAGGCTCGGGTTTTGCCGGCCTTGGTAGATGTCAGTTGCTCTAGGCTGTGCTGTTTCACGAGGGCTGCAACCGTGGCTTCTTGCTGCGGCTCGAATTCTAGATAGATTGCCTGTTGAACGAGGTTGCGTTCAACTAGCTGTGTAACAGCATGGCTCAGCAGCTGAGTTTGCGCAAATGGGGGGTCGACAAACGCAAAGTCGAAGGGCTCTTCGCAGCTGTGTAGAAAATTCAGGGCGTCACCTTCATGCAGAATGCAGCGCGAGGATAACTCGAAGGTCTCGAGGGCCACCTTAATATGTTCGGCTGCGGTAGGGTTGTTCTCAACAAACACCGCTGCTTGAGCACCGATGGAAACTGCCTCAATGCCTAGAACACCCGAGCCAGCGAATAAGTCCAGGCATCTAGCATTGTTGAGTGAGGGGCGGATCCAGTTGAAGAGTGTTTCTCTGGTGCGTCCTAGGGTTGGGCGCAATCCTTCGATGTTGGGAAACAGCAGTTTGCGTCCTCGCAGCGCGCCGCTATTTATGCGTAACTCCTGACTGTTGCCTTGCCGAACTTTTTTTTTCAATGCACCTTACCCGCGCGCTTAGCTTAGGTTGCGAATGCTATAGAATCGAGTCACCGCAGACGATGGGCAGCCAGCTATTCCGTCGTCGAGTTTGCAAGAGAATCTAGTCATGACTGAGCAGAGAGACCTTCCTACATCCGGTGACGCACAGGCCGCTGCGGATTGGGGCTTCTTAGGCAGGCTGCGCAATGGATTGTCTAAGACCCGTGAGCAACTAGCCCAGGGGCTTGGCAACTTATTGCTGGGTGAGAAAGAGATTAACGAATCTGCTCTCGAGGATCTCGAGGCAGCGCTTCTCATGACCGATGTTGGCATGGAGACTACTCAGGCAATTATTGCTGAACTGACGGATCGAGCAGGACGGCGTGAGTTGGCGAACATGGGGGCTCTTTATCAGGCGCTGCAGGAGCTACTGGTACAGCGCTTAGATGGCGTCGCGCAGCCTTTGGTCGTCGAGCCGCGTGCAGCAAACGGACTGCCAAGGGTGTTTTTCTTTGTCGGCGTTAACGGTGTCGGTAAGACGACAACCATAGGCAAGCTGGCCAAGCATTTTAAAAACCAAGGTTTGAGCGTGATGTTGGCAGCGGGCGATACTTTTCGTGCGGCGGCAGTGGAACAACTGCAGTCTTGGGGGCAGCGTGAAGACATACCCGTTATTGCCCAGCCTCAGGGGTCTGACAGTGCTTCCGTGGCCTTTGATGCTGTGCAAAGTGCCCAGGCCAAGGGGGTGGACGTACTGCTGGTGGATACAGCGGGCCGACTACAGGCCAAAAGCCAGCTTATGGATGAGTTGGCCAAAATAGAACGCACAGTAAAACGCCTCGATGCTCAAGCGCCTCACGAAGTAATTCTGGTACTCGACGGCGGGGTTGGGCAAAACGCTCTGAGCCAGGTCAAGCTCTTCAACGAAACCATACCCCTCACAGGTCTGGTTGTGACCAAGTTGGATGGGACCGCCAAAGCCGGGGTGCTGTTTGCGCTGGCATCCCCGTCTCTCGGCGCCCAGCGTATCCCGGTGCGCTTGATTGGCGTCGGAGAAGGGATAGAAGATTTGCGAGCTTTCGAGGCAGAAGCCTTCGTGTCTGCCCTGCTGCGAGCCGACGAGTCGTGACGTATTTGCAGCTTCAGCATGTAACCCAACGGTTTGACAATGGCTCCGAGGGTTTATCCGAGGTGACGGTAGATATCGAGCAAGGCTCCATGGTCTTTCTTACTGGCCACTCCGGTGCCGGTAAAAGCACCCTGTTGAAAGTGCTGATTGGCGCACTGGTCCCGACAAGTGGTCGAGTTGTGGTAGGTGGCAGCGATATCAGCCGACTAGGTCCACGTGCACTGCCTTGGTATCGGCGGAAGCTAGGTATCGTAATGCAGGATCATAATTTGCTCGACGATCGATCAGTCTTTGAAAATGTCGCACTGCCGCTGCGGATAACACAACTTGGGACGAGAGAGATCGGTAGGCGAGTTAGAGGTGCACTGGCTACCGTTGATCTAAGTGATCGGGGGCATTTGTACCCACGGCACCTATCAACCGGCGAGCAACAGCGAGTTGGTATTGCTCGGGCGGTTGTGAACAGACCGAAAATCATCTTGGCTGACGAACCCACTGGTAATTTGGACCCCTACTTATCACGTCAGGTTATTGCTTTGTTTCATCAATTTAAAGATCTAGGTACTACAGTGCTGGTCGCCAGCCATGATATCGATCTAATTAAGGATCAAGGCTGTCGCATATTGCACTTGTCTCAGGGTTCTCTGGTGCAGGACACTGACGGAACTAAAGGCTGAGGGTGGCTGGAATTAAGGTTAATCGCGAACGTGGCGCAAAGACTCGATCGAAGGCTTGGCATCCAAGAGGCGGGCGGCTACGCACCTGGTTGGCGGACCATCGACGCGTGGCTTTAGAGACTTCTCTTTCCATCAGCCGCCGCATTTTCGGCAGTTTGCTGGTTTGGCTGATGATTGGTGTTGCACTGGCAATGCCAGGGTTGCTTTGGATGCTGCAAAGCAATTTGCAAGGTCTGAGTCAACAGTGGCAAGGCAACACCGGCTTGACGATTTATATGGCTCTAGGAGCTTCCGAGCAGTCGTTGGAGGAGATCGCTACTGTGCTGGAGCGTGAGCCTGCGGTGATTAGATTTCAGCTAACCACACCGCAACAGGCGCTCGAAGAGCTGTTGGCCCAAAGTTCGGAGTCAGACCTTCTTCGGCAAGCTATTGCCGAGATCGAAGCCAATCCCCTGCCCGCTTCCTTTGGGGTAATCCTGGATAGTGAACAGTCCTATCTCGCTTTTGAGGTGATTAGCCGTCAGCTCTCGGGTCGATCAGATGTAGAAGAGGTAGTCGTGGAGTCTTTATGGCTGGAGAGGCTGCGGGATTTGTCAAGGTTGGGCAATCGCGGAGGAAGCGCACTGATTACCATGCTCCTCGCGGCCGCAGTTTTGGTTTCCTTTGCCACCATACGTCTCGCCATTGATACGCGCCTGGCAGAAATGCGAGTGTTGGCACTGATCGGCGCAACCCGAGCCCAGCTGCGTCGCCCGTTTCTTTACCTAGGCTCCGCTTTTGGCCTTGGTGGCGGGATGATGGCCATTTTTCTTATTGCGGTGTTTTTGAAACAAATTGAGGTTCCGTTGGAATCGCTGCTGGTTTCGTATGGTTGGGATCCCGAGCTGTCAGCTTTTACGCCGCAAATCATTCTATTGCTGCTGACCGCGGGCTGGGTGCTGGGCATTGCGGGCGCTCTCTTGGCTTTAATTCAACGACTTGGGGTTAAGAATTCGAGCTAAAACCATTGGTTTAATGACTGTATCACTTTGTATCGCGCTCAGAATGCGTGGAGGAAAATTGAATTAGCACTCCTTCCCCACGAGTGCTAATATATCGGCATATGTTACCCAAAGTAGCACCGTCGGTTAGAATTTATCCGTTACGGATGCTTGAGATAAACTAAAAGAGAGCTTTAAAAATGACGACAGATGTCATGAAGATGCCAAGTATGGCCCCTGGAGCTGATCTGGATGCCTACTTGCGCACGATCAGTCGGTTCCCCATTCTCAGCTCAGAACAAGAAAAATCATTGGCTCAGAGACTGCAAGATCATGGTGATCTTAACGCTGCACGTGAATTGGTAATGTGCCACCTACGCTTCGTCGTGCACCTAGCGCGCTCCTATAAAGGCTACGGCCTATCCCAGGCTGACCTGATTCAAGAAGGCAATGTCGGTCTGATGAAGGCAGTGAAACGTTTTGATCCAAGCGTCGGCGTACGTTTGATTTCGTTCGCTGTTCATTGGATCAAGGCCGAGATGCACGAGTATATCCTGCGTAACTGGCGCATCGTGAAGGTGGCGACGACTAAGGCCCAGCGCAAACTCTTCTTCAACCTGCGCGGTGCCAAGAAGACGTCGAGTTGGCTGAGTGTTGAAGAAACCGATGCAATCGCTAATGAATTGGGCGTGCCCAGCGTTGAGGTGACTCGGATGGAAAGTAGGCTTAGTGCCAGCGACACGGCTTTTGATGGTTACGGCAGTGACGACGAAACCGCAACTGCACCAATGCACTACTTGCCTTCTTCAGCGCCGGATCCCGCGGATTTGGTTGCAGATGCGAGTAGTGATAAAGACATGCATATGCGCCTATCCAGTGCGCTGGCAGCACTCGATGAGCGTAGTCGCGACATATTGCAGCAACGTTGGTTAAGTGATGACAAATCAACTCTGCACGAGTTGGCGGAGGAATACGGCGTTTCCGCCGAGCGCATTCGGCAGCTTGAAAAGAATGCCATGAACAAACTCAAAACTGCCATCGTCGGAGCCTAGAAAACTCAGCTGGGTCATTCGTAAAACCATCTTGCCAGCGAGAGCCATTATTTTGATGGGAGGGCTATATGGCCTCATTTCGGTAATACTTGGGGCTTATGCCGCGCACAGTCTCCGTGATGTGATTTCTTCGGCGAGTCTCTCCAGTTGGCAAACAGGCGTGTCCTATCAAATGTCTCATGCTTTAGTTCTGTTGTTTACCGGACTATGGCTCCAGTTGGGTGGGCCTCGCGTACTCGTATTCGCGGGCGCGTTCTTTTCTGCCGGAGTGCTTGGGTTTAGCGGCAGCATTTACCTTTTAGTGCTAACACAAATTTCCTGGTTGGGCCCGGTTACGCCCCTTGGTGGGCTAAGTCTAATTGCGGGCTGGATATCTTTAGTTGTGGCCGTTTTGCGCGTGAAGGGTTTTGCGCCGGGGCAGGAGCCGTAGTTTTTGTATGAGCGATAGCGAAATGCGAGCAACCATTAATTCCGATTCGGCGTTTAATTACATTCGCCGACGCGGTAGATTTACCAAGGCTCAGACAAATGCGCTGGACACCCTATCCGGCCAATATCGGTGGCAGCCTGACGATCTGCGCTACCGCCCCTTGGGCATGGAGATCGGTTTTGGCATGGGATTCGAGCTAATTGCTTGGGCCGAGCAACGGCCTGAGTGGCGTTTGTTGGGTGTGGAGCTTTATCAGCCCGGCATTGGATCGATGCTGTCTCGTCTAAAAAAAAAGAAGCTTTCTAACGTTCGCCTTGTCGATCAGCCTGCCCAGCTTATATTGGAGCAGATCGATAACAACGCTTTGGGAGAAGTACGTATTTTCTTTCCGGACCCGTGGCCTAAGAAGCGCCATTACAAACGGCGATTGATTCAGCCAGAGTTTTTGCACTTACTTCACCAAAAACTGACGCCTACCGGAATCGTCAGATTGGCGACAGACTGGGCAGAATACGCCGAGTGGATGGTAAAACACTTCGCCGCAAATCCTGGATTTAAACTTCTGCGGGACGATATTCGTGCGGCGACACAAACACCGCCTTCGAGTGTGGCTGATGAAATCCGGAGCGTGACAAAATTTGAAGCCCGGGGCGAGCGTATGGGGCATGAAATTCGCGACCTACAGTATCAGCGCATCAAGCACTAGCTAGCTGAGAAATCTCTCCAGTACGCTGTCTAGATAGCGTAGGCCTAGAGGTGTTGTTGCACAACGGTCTTGGCGAACCAGCTCAAGGCTCACAAGTTCTTTCCAAACTTCTCTCACAGATTGCCAGGGTAATAGGGTGCGCTCCGCAAACGTCTGCAGAGGAACTCCGTCGACTAGGCGAAGCGCATTCATCATAAATTCGATGGGACGCTGGGCATCAGGTATCAGCGTAAGCTCAGTGATCTGACTGTCCTGTTGATACAGACGGGGTTGCGAGGGCCTTCGGGTGCGATAAATTGCACCCTCTCGGCTGACCTTTCCATGGGCGCCTGCACCAATGCCGAGATAATCGCCAAAGCTCCAATAAATCAGGTTGTGCCGGCATCGATGGCCTTGCCGGGAAAACGCTGAGACCTCGTATCGCTGAAAGCCCGCATCGGCAAGCAGCGCAAGCCCAGCCTGCTCAATCTCTTGCAGGACCGGGTCGACGGGCAAAATCGGGGGCCTACCCGCAAACTCGGTCTTGGATTCGATGGTTAGCTGATACCAAGAAATATGCTTTGGCTCTAGGTCTATGGTTTGCTGCAAATCATCTAGCGCACCTTCAACACTTTGACCTGGCAGTCCCCACATAATGTCCAGATTGATGTTGCTGAAGCCAGCGTGGCGTGCTTTAGCAACAGCGCGTACAATTTCGCCTCGCTGATGTACGCGCCCTAATTGCGCAAGCTGCCTATTCGAAAAGCTTTGAGCGCCAATAGACAGGCGGTTGATACCAGCGGCTTTGTAGTCTTCGAAGCGGAAGTACTCCGCGGTACCAGGATTAACTTCGAGAGTGATTTCGGCCCCCGTATGGGGAACCTCCTCAAGTAGACGTGCTAGGTATTGGGGTTCAAATAAACTGGGTGTGCCGCCGCCGAAGAAAATGGAGCTGACTTGCTGGGTATCCGACTCGGCGATGCGCGCTCTACCAAATGTTCCATGTTGCTGTCGCCAGTCTAGCAACAAGGCGTTCAGGTAGGCCTTCTGATCGGTACTCTCCTTGATGGGGTGGGAGTTGAAATCACAATACGGACATTTCTTCACGCACCAGGGGAAGTGCACGTAAAGTCCTAGCGCGCTCGTGTTTGGGCATGAATCGGTCATACCTAGGTGGTAGAGGTCGCGCTGAGAGCCTGAATCAAATTCTGACAGGCTTGGCCCCGATGACTGATACGGTTCTTCATCTTCTTCGGCAGCTCTGCCGCACTTTGCGCAAGCTCTGGCAGCCAAAACAATGGGTCGTAGCCGAATCCGCCCTTGCCGCGAGCCTCGTTCAGTATCTCCCCATGCCACTGGGCAGTGGCAATCAGCGGCGTTGGATCCTGGGCTGAGCGCATAAACACCATGCAGCAGTAAAAAAAAGCGACACGATCCGTTCGTCCGGCAAGGGCCGCCAAAAGTCGTTGGTTGTTGTCGGCGTCGGAGGCCCCCTCGCCAGCATAGCGCGCACTGTATATGCCCGGCGCTCCTTGTAATGCCTGAACGACTAGACCGCTATCATCCGCAATGCATGGAAGGCCCGTGGCTTCGGCAACGGAGCGCGCCTTGATAAGCGCGTTCTCTACAAAGGTCGCGCCGTTTTCTTCGGCGCTAGGAATCCGCGTATCTGTTTGATTGATTAAGCTGTATCCGATTCCCGCCAGCATCGGCCGCATCTCCTCGACCTTACCCGGATTGCGTGTGGCGAGTACCAGATCCATCAATCGGACCAATACAGCTTTTGGGTGATCTGTAGGGTGGTCTTTGCTGCCTTTGCGCCTTGATCCGCCATTACTTGCGCATCTATGTTGATTCGATGCACTTCCTCGTCAGCGTGTCTAATGGTGGCCAAGTAGTAAACGGCCTCTCCGTCTGCGACTTCACGAAAAGAAAGATCTTGACGTTGACCGAGTAAGTTCTGCGTAGATCCCTCAAGCACGGAGCGCATGCCCCTACCCTTA
>CABZTD010000003.1 GCA_902528515.1 K189A clade bacterium | reverse complement strand
CTTCAACCGCTTGGCGCGGCACTTGCTACTAGGACGCTCCGGTCTTCGTTGTAACCGTTTCCGTAAGTCGCTAAATCGACAAGTTTTTCGTTCTCTAAAAACCCCGTATCGGGATCCTAACCAGTCGCCAGGAGGGTGTAGCGATGGCGGAGACTATTTGGGGCTGATGGTTTAGAGTTTTCAAACTTTACCATCGTCCAACCACGCATTGAACTTCGGCTCCCGCTTTTCGCGGAACGCGAGACCACCCTCCTTAGCATCCGGGTGATGGTCTGAGATGGCGGTTTTCGCAGCTATTTCATCTAACGATTGCTCAAAAATCATATCAGCTGCGTTGTAAATTGATCGTTTTAACAGCCGTTGCGCCACTTGCGGCCCATTCGCGATATCTGTTGCCATTTCCATGGCTCGCGATTCCAGCTCATGATCATCGACCACTTCATGGAGCAGCCCAAGCTCCAGAGCCTGATCAGCCGACAAAATTCGTTTGTTGATAAAAAAATCCATGCTCTTGGCGACACCCATCAACTGGACGCACAAATACTGCCCACCTTCATCTGGGAGCAGGCCAAAGCGCAGAGTCGCGCTTCCCAGTTTTGCGGACGCCGCCGCGCCCCGGAAATCACAGGCCAAAGCCAGGGTCATTCCAGTTTGGATGGCAATGCCGTTGACAGCTGCAATCGCAATTTTGTCGCAGTTGCGTAGAGCCAAATTTAGGGTCTGCGACAGGTGCCTTAACCCTTCGTAAGTGCCAATTTCATTATCGTGTCCCGCTGGGATAGGAGGCATGAGCGGTTCGCCCGAAATAGGTTTCTTTTGGCCGGAAATATCGTCGCCTGCGCAAAACGCTCTTCCACTACCTGTAAACACCATAACGCGCACCGCGTTGTCCATTTGCGCTTGATTTATGGTTTCCACGAGATCTCGCTTAATGCGATGGGTCAAACCATTCAGGCGCTCCGGAGTATTAAATTGAATCCAAGCAATTCCTGGATTTCTCAAAGTCACACTGAATCCCGTAAATTCCCCTGTTCGCATGTGATTCTCCTTCTACTACATTCCATTCGTTAATTCTGGCCCCGTAGCTGCTTAACGACCCCGGATCTACCTCACTACTGCGGTGCAATCTTTACAACTTTCTCCGGCTCGCCAGACTGAAACTGCAATTGCTCCCAACATCCAGCCGATTTAAGGAATCCTTCAATGTTATTGCGATCGGTCACTTGCAGATTCGCAAGCTCCTGCTTCAGGGATAAAAGGCACTTTAGGCGATAGCCTGGCCCGTTTATTTCATCCCCAAGATTATCTAGTCCCCGAGAATCTCTTGCCATGTCTTGTAACGAAAAATAAAAAGGTGCAAGAGTTTTGACCAGGAATAACAACTCGTCGGTAAGACACTGTGCAGGATCCGCCCACTCACCACAAACACCAGACGCGTCATCGAGCAACTGCGTCCACTGAAAGGTTCGCACGGCGTGCTTTTTTGTAACTGAGGCTATGTACGGGTCCACGACATACTGCGATAGCTGACCAAAAAGGCCGAACTCTGCTATCGAAGGACGCGTCCCGAAGAAAAAAAGCGACTTCTTTAGGCCGCTCTCTAGGGCCCCTAAGATCGATTCAACGTTCTTCTGGACGTCGGATATCGACAATTGAGCGGCTATCCCTAATTGAGTCTGCTGCCTTTTGATAAAAGCGCTGGCTATGCGATTAAGTTCCCGGTCGGCTAACGCGCCGTTCCATCCGATCATCTGTCTGCGACCACACCAGTCAGCATCGATCGTCCATCGAAAATAAAACATTGGTAACGGCATACACTCGTCAGCCATATCCTCTATCAGCCTTGCGATGAAGGCGATGCTTGGACTAGGCGGAATTATGGATCTGCGGGAATACAAACTTTCCAGCTCAAGCATGATCGGCGTTGAATCAGACTTGAATTCCCCGTTTGGGTACATAACAACAGGAACTACGCCCTTATCGGCTCGATTAAGGGGAGAATCAGGGCTACCTTCACCTAACCTTCCCTCACCCGTGAATCCAGATTGTGGGATAAGCCAATAGTGAGGGATTCGTCGATATCTAAAGACTGCTCGAAGCTTCATCGAATAGGGGGATGCTGGCCCCCCGAAGATTTGAAAATGCTCCTCTTGTGAATCCACGTTCTCTCCCTGGTTGCCTGAAAACATTGCCCACCGTCTCGTCGTTTTGATGCAACTTCACATAACGAACACTCGTTTACGACAAATGAGTCGGCAAACTATCCGCCTTGTCGATATTTACAATGCTGGGCTAGCGCGCCAATTCAAGGCAACGAAAAATGAAGCGCCTCCCAACTATTAATCTATACCTAATCAATTGCCTAGTCGGTCGAGCATCTGACTTCGAGAAAACAAAGATCGTAATGAAACAGAAAGATATTGCGCTGTATACAAGTGGCCCAGTGGGACTTCAACTGGCCAAGATGACCGGTTTCATGGTGTTCGGCATGGTAGCGATCATGGCTGCGAGCTTGGCCGAAACAGTTTACATCAGCTTTCTAGGAACAGAGGAATTAGCAGCTTTAGGCTTCGCATTTCCTATAGTGATGCTTATCCAAAGCACGACCATGGGCCTATCGGTCGGCGCCTCGTCAGTTGTTTCTCGAAGATTCGGTGAGGGAAAAAGAGATCAAGGGCGACTGGTTGCAACACACAGTTTGGCTTTGGCTCTACTTTTATCTTTGCTAATAATTGCTATTGCCTCCCCCATCCTTTCATTCGTATTTGACTTTCTTGGGGCTGACGAACACGTGCGCAATTTATCGATTTCGTACGTCGAGATTTGGTTTTTTGGTCTCCCTTTCTTCGCCTTCGCCATGGTCGCTTCTTCTTTGATGCGTGCGATGGGAGACATAGCGAGACCAGGTTACTTAATGGCCCTTAGTGCTCTTTTACAAATCGCATTCGGCCCAGCACTTATCTTTGGCGCTGGGGAATTCTCGGGTTTTGGATTGATTGGCGCTGCCATCGCTTTCGTGCTCGCCAGAACTATAGGGTTTTTGCTTTACATCTATTTCTTCGTTCGAGACAAAGCACTAATTTTTTCTACTAAAGATATTTTTAGGTCGTTCAGCGATGTCTTATATGTTGGAACGCCTGCTATTGCGGCAAATGTCATCGGCCCGGCCACCATGACGTTTGTAACCAAACTAGTGGCAACTTATGGATCCGCCGCGATCGCAGGCTTTAGTTTAGCCTCTCGTGTAGAAACAATGTTTGCAATGGTGCTGTGGTCTCTCTCAATGAGTCTGGCACCTTTTATCGGGCAAAACTGGGGGGGGCGGTTCGATCACACGCGTTAAACGCTCTTTCTACTTGGCAAATTGTTTTTCTCTTTTTTGGGGCTTGTGTTCGTTTCTGATTTTGGCATTTTGCTCGCCCTTTGTTCTAAAGACGCTGACCGACGACGCTGCGGTTCTAGCCTACGCCAGCTTGTATATGGTGATTGCGCCACTGGGTATGGGAGTAATGGGTGTTGGCGCCAACGTCGGGAGTGGCTTTAATGCGCTCGGTAAACCGCTGGCGCCGCTAATTATCTCAATCTGCCAGATGCTGTTTTTAACCGTGCCATTATCTCTGCTCGGCAACAGCCTATTCGGTCTGTCAGGTATTTTTATAGGCGGAATATTATCGATGCTTATCTCCGCTACGGCAGGGTGTTTTTGGTTTTACTCCGTTCTCGATTCAAAGAGATCGTCCGACCAGATATCTTTGCGGGTCGTCAGGGCGTAAAAATTTAAGGGCAGATCAGCTGCGCGAATATTAGGCGATTCCCACCGACCTAAAGGCCTACGCTCGTGTCACAGGATTTTTGAGACACCCAAACGTGCTTGTGCGAGTATCAGAACCTTGATTAAGAGGGGTAGGGAGGATCGATGGTAAAACATACTGAACGCGCAGTGCCGGACAGCACCCAAGTAAAAACCCAATATGCCAATCGTAGCCAAGCCGTCGTCGATTTGGGGTTAGAGCACTACGTAATGCGGCTTGAAGTGGACGGACTATGCGTTGTTCCACCTGAAGTTCACGGTGTTCCGATAAGCATTTTCGATGACATGGTTAACTTTCTGCTTGCCAAAGCTGAGCAACTTGTAGGATGCAAATTCAGTTTGGACAAAGGTCCTCATGCCGAAGTGGCCTTCCAATCCAGCCAGTCTCGCTCGGGCCTAGCCGAGGATCCTTCAAAGATTACCCAGTTTTTGATTCAACAGTTATGCGGTGAACACAGAATGTTTCGCGATTTAGCGATCAATGCTACGGCTATTGCTTTGATGCGGCATTTGATCGGAAGCAAAGTCATGCGTTTCTCTAGCAACAATTCGTTCATCAAGTGGCAAGGAGATTTCGGCTACGGCCCCTCTCTCGGTCTGCATGCCGATCAATCGGCGCTTCCTCTTCCCTGGGGTCGGACGGCACTTACTGCAAATACGAATTGGTGTCTTACAGATTACACGCTGGATGGCGGGGCCTTCGCCTTCGTGCCAGGATCCCATCGTTTCGCTTGCAGGCCAGAGTTTCCGAGGGCCGTTGAACAAGCAGTCCCAGTCGAAGCCCCGAAGGGTTCCCTTATCGTCTTCCACGGTGCTACTTGGCATGGTGCTTATCCGCGAAAAATACCGGGCATGAGGATCTCAATTGCTAATTACTATCGCCATATGATGGTTAATTCGCAGGAGGAATATCGAAACTCATTTGACCGCGCTTTAGCCCAGGACTGTGAGGATCCAGAGCTATTTAGAGCTTTGAGTGGATTTAAGGACGAATTTCCTTACGCCACTCAATCTCAACCGATTCCAAAAGTCGTTGAACGAGCTGCCTTGCCAGAACGGTGAAAAGCTCGCTTTCAGTGGACGAGCTCAGTGGTTTATAGCGCCAATCTAACTTGAAATAGAGCGTCTGTTTGGCGTACCTGCGGAAAATATTATTAACAATTCTCTCGCGATGAGCATCATGTGATCGCGGGCCCGTGCATACGGCGAGCAAGAAACATCGCAGATTCTTCATACAGTTTGGGAAGAGAATTGGTCGCCGTTCAGGCGCCAGGTCTGGCAACGAAAAGCTGAAAACCGTTGACGTCACATTTAATGAGCTGTCATTTGGACGAATTCAAATGACTACTAAAATAATGAATAACGTTGTCTAAGGCTGCGCGGGTTGGATGTCCTGCCTGATCAACGAAATCTAATGTCAGCACTGAATGCCCCTTACCGGGCAGCGTTATCTCCTGAACTCTCGCTACGCCGTCGTCGTTAAAAGCTCGATGCAGACACTCAGATTTTTTCTTGGTGCAAAGCGGGTCGCCCTCGAAGCGCAACACTCGCATAGGACCCTTGCTGTCGAGGGCATTGCGGCTACGAGTGATGTCATCGGGAGACATATGCAGCGCTCCTTGTTTGAAAAAGGGCATCGCTGGTTGCGATGCAACCGCTGCGAGGACACTCTCATCTCCAATAAGCTGTATAGCGAAGTTGCCGGTGAGACACATGCCAATGACTCCGACACCTTTTACACTATTTTCATACCTAACTTCTCGGCAGAGAAGGCGAATCCAGTCTGCTATCGGACTCGATCTATCGCTGCTCATCAAGCGAAACTCTTTTCTAAGACACATCACTCGGACCAGGTTGCCACCGATAGACGTCTCGCCTAAAGGTCCGAACAAGTGTGGCATAACGACCTCAAAGCCGGCGTTAACCAGCTCATCTGCTAGGGACAAGGTTTCCTGACCAATACCAGGAAGCTCTTGGAGCAATACGATCGGCGCGCCATCGCCTCTGCGATAGATATCGTGCGAAATAAGAAGCCCGTCAGATGTTCGCGCCTCAAAGTGCGTCTTTTGATAGCTGCTGATCTGTGTTGCGTTGTTGTCCATGCGCTTCTCTCAGGGTACCTCGGCGAAGTAAGTTAACGGATCTAGTAAGACGCCGCCGAATTATTTTAGCTTCAAGGTTAAAAACTTGACCTGTCCAGTATGGTGCCTTGGAACAATAGCTGTGCCTTTCAGTACGCTCATTAGAGAAGTAATGTAGTCATATCTCACCTTCAAAAAACTGCTCCGCGCGCTCCCCGCCTTTTTGATTTCCCTCTGAGGTTTAACTTTGCTGTGATCATCAACGTTAAAAACTCGAACGCGCCCAACAGAAAAACTTATAAGTTTAAAAATAATCAATTCGCTCTTGCTTTTGACGCTTATAGAACTTGTGGGATTTGCACGGAGCTCTTCCGTTAATAGAGTGGCGCAAGATTTCTACCGTGATCAGTAGGCGAACAGGATATCCACTAGAAATTACTCGTAAGCACTAGATCAACCCCAAAGACTTTTAAGTGTTGGTGTTGGGACTAGTCTCCTGAATTTCCGTCACCAACATTCAGAGCCATCATCCGATCAGCCAAACGCCGAAAGAATTCGAGTTCATAGGCTGACTCTGGGTCCGCTCTTACCGACTGATCCATGAGTTCGGCGTCTTTGCCAACCAAAATTCTCCAACGCTTCTCTTTCACGCCCTCTAAAATAATGGAGGCGGCATCCTCAGCACTTGTAAGCGCTTTATCCCGAAAATCATCTGATTCCTGTTGCATCATCTGTTTGATGTGCTCATCCGGTACGTTATCTAAAGGTAACCCCGCCCTAAGATAGAGTTCTCGTGCACGTTGAACCTCCGCATCAGTTGGATCGTCTGCATTCTTTTCGCGCACCAGTTTGCGTGAATTTTCTACGATCGAGGTGCCAATATGACCGGGCATAACCACAGAACAAGACACGTTTGGTGCGTTGATACGAAGGTCTGTTATTAATGCCTCAGTGAACCCTTTGACAGCGAATTTCGCCGCGCAGTATGCCGCGTGCGGGACGTGCGGACCTACTGAGGCCCAGAACCCATTCACTGAACTTGTGTTAATGATGTGCGACTCCTCGCTCGCCAGCAGCATTGGCAGAAAAGTCGTACAGCCATAGTAAACGCCATACCAACAGACATTGAAGGTCCTTTCCCATTCAGTCCGATCTTCGGTCACTATGCTTCCGCCTGCGCCAATGCCCGCATTGTTAAACAACAAATCTATATGCTGGGTTCTATGCTGTGCCGAGACCTCTTCACGAAATCTAGCCTGTTGACTGGCGTCGGACACATCGCACAAGTGCGTTGTAAGACGACCAGTGCCTTTTTTCTCTGCAAGCTCCATAGTTACCAACAGGTTTTCTTCAATAACATCGCACGTTGCTACGTGAGCTCCCGCAGCGATTAATTGACAAACAAGTTCGCGCCCCATGCCGGTGCCACCACCAGTGACTACCGCTATTTTTCCTTCGAAACTTTCCACGACGATCTCCTTTTTCTTATTGTTATTTTCATTCTCAGATTAGATTTCTCGGCTAATGGGCTGACGCCTCAAATCTGAATCGCTGCTTCTGGCAAGTCCTGCGCAAGACCCTTGAATTCAACGTCGCATTACCTCCCATTACTTATTTTTTGCCGCTTCATTTCGTATTTACAACTGAGATTGCGGTTTTACAAGCAGCGACCCCCCTCTGATTTTTCTGGCACGGCCGCCTCGATTAACCCAACTTACTTTTAGACGAGATTTCGACGGTAGCAATTATCTATATGGCCACGCAATTCTTCACCTGAGGAATGCGCCGCACTCGATACTCTGGAACTTTTAGAGTTGCAAAAACCGATGTCAGCCGACTACTCCTGGTATGCCGCTCTGCGCCATACAATCCGAAAAAATAAGAGAACGAGGGAGAATAGTTATTTTCATTTGGCAACCGTTGCCTCCGACGGTTCGCCATCGAATAGAGCAGTAGTATTTCGTGGTTTCTTACCCGGAACTGACTCTCTAAAGATCGTTACCGACACTCGCAGCAAAAAAGTGCCGGAACTCCAAGACAATCCTGTCTGTGAAGTGTCTTGGTATTTTTCCCACACCAGAGAACAATATCGGATCAAGGCTCGTGCAGAAATTTTCAAGCAAGCAACATCGCTTGAACGAGCAGAAAGCTGGGAAAAATTAAGCGAGCAAGCCAGAGCACAATTTTTTTGGCCGATGCCTGGAAAAGTTTATGATCCTCAACAATCCTTGGAGCAGGATTCAGACCTAGATCTCAAGCAACCCCCTGCCTCGTTCGCATTGCTTATCCTTGAGCCATTTTCAGTCGACCATCTCCAATTGAAAGGAAGCCCTCAAATCCGGCGTGTTTCCGTTCTCGAGAATACTGTTTGGAAGAACGTCGACGTCAACCCTTGAGTGAATCAGTCCTTATGACTCGAATTTGGATAAATGTTCAGCCAGAGGGGTTATATATAAGACCCGCGGCTGTCTATGTTGATCCGGTGAAACCCGTGCAAAGAGCGATCATCACTCATGCTCATGCAGACCACGCAAGGCCTGGGCATGTGACGGTTTATGCCACACCGGAAACGCTCGCGATAATGGCGTGTAGATTCGGCAATACATTTTGTGAACAGCCGATCGCTGTGAATCTCGGCGACACGATAGATTTGCCCGGCAATGTGGATATGCGTTTGTCTCCAGCTGGACACATTCTAGGAAGCGCGCAAGTCACCTTAACTTATAACAACGAGGTAGCGACAATTTCGGGCGACTATAAACGTGCTTTTGATCCAACATGCCGGCCTTTTGAGGTTCAAAAAAGTGATATTTTTATTACTGAGGCGACCTTCGCTCTTCCCGTTTTTACACACCCGTCCATAGAGGATGAGTTAAAACGGTTACTTCAATCCCTCAAAGATTTTCCTGGCCGCTGCCACCTTTTAGGAGCGTACGCTTTGGGTAAGTGTCAACGTTTAATGTCGGTACTCCGGCGTATGGGATATCGGGAGACTATTTACCTTCACGGAGCCCAGGTTAAGTTAGTCGAGTTGTATGAGCAGTTTGGTATCGATTTAGGCCATTGGCGCAAAGTCTCGGACGTCGAGGACAAAGCATCGCTGGCGGGGAAACTCGTCATTGCGCCTCCGTCAGCCCTCGCAGATCGGTGGTCACGCAGGTTGCCATACGTTATGACTTGCCTGGCGTCTGGCTGGATGCAGATCAGGGCGCGTGCAAAGCAGAGACGCGTGGAGCTGCCTCTTACGATTTCCGACCACGCTGACTGGCCACAGCTGGTCGAGACAATTCGTGAAGTAGACCCTTCACAGTTGTGGGTGACTCACGGGCGCGAGGACGCGTTAGTGCATCACGCAAAACAGAAAGGCATAGATGCAATGGCTTTGAATTTGCTTGGGTACGATGAGGATGCAGACTAGCAATGAAGGCCTTTTCTGAACTCATTCATCGCCTCTACTTCACAACGAGTAATTCAGCAAAAGCCAGCATTTTTAAAGGCTATCTGCAGTCTAGTGTTGACCCTGACCGAGGATGGGCCGTTGCTGCGCTCAGTGGCACCTTAGACTTAAGCTTATTTAAGCGAAAACTTGTGCTTCAGTTAATTAAGTCGCGAGTAGACCCTTACCTCTTTGATGCAAGCTACGATTACGTTGGAGACCTTAGCGAAACTGTCTCTCTACTTTGGCCTGTTAAACGGCTATCTCACTCGCTGGCTTTGCCATCCCTTTCGCAACTGATAGAGAATTTAAGAACGAGCTCGTCAAAACAAATCGAAACGTATTTAGCGGGCCTACTAGACGAAATGAGCCCGATCGAACGATGGGCGTTGTTGAAGCTAGGGACGGGCGGCTTGCGAATAGGATTTTCTGCGCGCTCGGTTAGAAAGACACTTGCCGAATTTGGCGGCGTAGATCTTCAGGATGTTGAAAAGCTTTGGCACGCGATTGATCCTCCATATACGGAACTCTTTCAATGGTTGGAACACAAAGGACCAAAACCAGACATTCGTGGAAAGGTTGCCTTTACACCTTTGATGCTTGCCCACCCAATCGACGAAGCAACAAGAATTTCGCTTAATTCACGTGATTGGTTAGCAGAATGGAAATATGACGGTATTAGAGTTCAATTGGTAACGGGTGTTAACGGCGCCGCAATTTTCAGTCGTACCGGCGAAAATATCTCCAAGAGTTTCCCTGAAATAGAAGGACAGATCTCCGGAAAGGCAGTAATTGATGGAGAGTTAGTGGTCAAGCGAGGAAAAGAATTGGGGTCCTTTAATGATTTGCAAAAGCGCCTCAACAAAAAAAAACCGACCAAGAAAGACATTCTTGATTATCCAACTGCTGTAATCGCTTATGACCTTCTTTCGATTGATGAGCAATCGTTAATGGAGAAGACTCTAGCGGAGCGCAGAGCCCAGCTAGAGCAGCTTGTCCGACACAAAAAAATCCTGACACCTCTAACGATATCACCCGCAGTCTCATTCGATAGCTCTCAGGACCTCGAACACATCATGGAGAAACTTTCTGCAGATAAACTTAGCCGTGTCGAAGGCTTAATGATCAAAAAGAAATCCGGACGCTATTTATCCGGCAGGCCCAGGGGAGAGTGGTTCAAATGGAAAAAGCAACCCGGGTTGATTGACGCAGTGCTGATGTACGCTCAACGAGGCCACGGCAAACGATCCTCATTTTACTCGGACTATACGTTTGGTCTTTGGGAGGAAGGAAGCCTTCTTCCCATAGGAAAGGCATATTTTGGATTCACCGACGAAGAGTTGACGCTCTTAGATAAATGGGTAAGAACTAACACGACTGAACGATTTGGCCCAGTCAGGCAGGTCGAAGTGGGACTTGTTTGCGAAATCGCTTTCGATTCCGTGAATGAGTCTCCGCGCCACAAGAGTGGTGTCGCGCTGCGCTTTCCGCGCATACATAGAATAAGATGGGACAAGCCCGCACTGGAGGCAGATCAGCTGAGTACTTTGCGATCCCGTTTGTCCTCTTAACCGGTGGATGCCACAAGTAAGGGGACTCATCTCCCTTAAACTCAAATCGCCGTCTAGCACGCCCAACCGGATCTTGTTGGTTCGATCAAGACGGTAGTTGCAAAATAATTGCGAACGTTCAAGGCTGCACTTCACCGACACGAACTTTTTATAGCTATGTTTAATTTTCCGCGCAATCTCTCCTGGCAATTCGCCCTGACTCTCTTCTTGTTTTCGCTCGTCAGTCATTCTTTCGCCGTTTACGATCCCAACGCTACGATGTCAAAGGTAAGTAATGGCGAGGTCGAGATCGCCTATTTAGACGTTGGAGAAAAAAACGCTGATCCAATCCTGGTCATAATGGGACTTGCTGCTTCCCATCGAATTTGGAACCCAGAAATCATTAATGGTTTATTAAAAGGTGGTTACCGAGTGGTGTTGCTAGACAACCGAGATGTGGGTGAGTCATCACGAATCACCCCGCGAGGAAAGCTTTGGCTAGCTTGGCAACTTTTCAAGTATCGAATCGGATGGCGGGTCAATTCGCCCTACACGCTTAGTGATATGGCACGCGATGCTACTTTAGTTCTGGACGCGCTTGAAATTGATCAAGCGCACCTGATCGGTGCTTCGATGGGCGGCATGATTGCGCAAATAATTGCTTACGAATATCCAACACGCACAGCCAGCCTAGTGTCGATTATGTCTACGACTTGGGCGTCTCATCTGCCGCAGCCTGGCCAAGAGCAACAGCAAGGTATCGCAGATATGAATGAGAGCAGTGATGAGGAAACTCAGAGACTGCAAAAGTTCGGCTTTTATCCTGATGCACTGCCAAATCAGGTCACAGCGATATTGAACGCTGGTGACCGAACCGACCAAGTCGCGACTATCGATGTGCCAACCTTGGTCTTGCATGGCGCTGAGGATCAGTTGCTTACCGTTGAGCACGGAGAGCATACGGCGAAAACTATTCCAGGTGCGAAGTTCAAGGTTTATCAGAATATGGGCCATAACTTTCCAAAAAAGATACTCCCTGAGCTTATCGACGATATGCTCCAGCACTTTATCGCGCACCCCCTCTAGTAAAGGACTTTTCTTGTCCGTTACTGATTTTGCGAACGCTCAAGCTATGCAAACGTCAAGATCAAAAGATAGCTAGCAAATCAAAGTGAACATGCTCGCTCGTGAGTTTGAGTATGTACGTCCAAATGTATTTCTTAGCCAGGGCCTTACCTTCCAGGAAAAGATTCGCGGCCTCTCGATTTCCCGACAAGATTTTGGGAAGTCTTCGCGAGGCTCGGATAGTACTCGCCTGAAAAATTCAGCAGGCAAACCATCAACTTTTTCTTTACCCTCGGATGATGCCATGGCCCGAGAGAAAGTTTGGGAACTCGAGACATGCAATCGAAAATTAGCTTAACTCCCGCGAGTTACATGATAGAGAGAAAGGGGGAAACGACCATGCACCAGCTAATCCAAATATTTTCATGGGCGCTGCTGATCGGGTCTTCGCATATTGCTTTGGCTCATAATCATGCCGACGCAGAGGCTGAAGTGCTGGGCCTTGATGAGTTAACAGACGCTTTCGGATGGGATTTTGACAGCACGAACATAGTAACGGAAAAGGTAGCCGAGGGTTTATATGTCCTTTTCGGGGTCGGCGGCAATATCGGCGTTTCCTTAGGCGAGGATGGAGTTTTGATTGTTGACAATCAATTTCCTCAAGTTATGGACAAAATTGAGGCTGCGATTGCAGAAATTGGTGGTAACGGCGTGGATTACGCGATCAACACACACTGGCACTTCGATCACGCAGAAGGTAATAACGCGCTCGGGCCGAAGGGTACAACGATCGTTGCCCACAAAAACGCTAGGATTGACATGGCCAGAGGGGGAATCGTCAATCTAGTGATCTCCAAATACGATCAGCAACCCTATCCGAAAAAGGCTCTGCCAGTTTTTACATATGACGATCGCATGCAAATACATTTCAACGATAACGAGATTGAGTTGTTTCACTTCTCCCCAGCACATACCAATGGCGACACCGCAGTGATTTTTCGAAAGCAAAACGCCATCCATTTGGGTGATGTGTTCAACAATTCGGGTTACCCGTTCGTCGATGTTGATAGCGGAGGAGGTATAGACGGCATGATTACGTTCTGCGAGAGAGCTTTAGCAGAACTGGGCCCAGAAGCAATAATCATCCCAGGCCACGGGCCCGTAACCGACGCGTCAGCACTTTCCCGTTACATATATATGCTTAAGACAGTTCGCTCTCGAATAGCCGCTATGATTGAAGACGGCAAAACTATTCAAGAGGTAGTAGATGCGAAGCCCACTTCAGACTTCGATGCAGTTTACGGACCGGAAACAGCGTCTCTGGGCTTTGTGAATCGCGTTTACACGAGCTTATCTCAGCAATAAATATCGCACAGGTGAGCTGATGTCAGTGGCCCTGGGGAAATTGCTCCTTTTTGCCATCGCTTTGCCGCTGCTTGTTGGCTGTGCACAAAATCCGTTTAGTTTTCAGAAGGCGAATCGCACCCAAACGAATTTGATTTGCTCCTTTGCCGAAAAAGGGCAGATCCTAGAGACCTCTGTGCGGATAGGCGAGGAACACCTTGAGGGGAACCTTGCAGTGTTTGATACTCGCCATAAGGTCTTCGTGGAAAAAATCACGGGCGGCCTAGTCTACGAAGAAGGATTTTGGATCTTGAGTTCGCTAGACAAAAGCGATTCCGTCGTAATCTCGCGAGAACATAAGATTAATCAGACCACTTTAGCTTACGAAAGAAAGTCGTTGGTAAAGATGGGTTCCACGCCCCCTTTAACCATCTTCAATGTAGGCAAATGCGAGCGAATATAACGCCTTGTATGCTCCATGGGCGATTCGCGGGAATCCCCATTTAATTTTACTAATATTTTTAGCTTGTGTTTCTGAACAAAAACAACAGCTTGTTGCGATCGCTACAGTTTTTGAAAGACAAAGAAGGGGAGCCAGATTTCCAAGAGCGGCGTGTTTGTTTGCTATGGGATCACCGGAAGATAAGTAGGAGGAGTCCGCTTGTTTTAGCGTCACTCGCTTGCCTTTGCCGGCAGACTGCAACTTGCGCGCATCTGACCAACATCACATTTTGAGCCCCCTTTCGTTATTCTCGTGAACCAGGAATCCTGGGGAGCAATCTGTCTAAAGGCGCAGAAAATATCGCCACGGACACAAGCTATAATTGCCATAGGTACGCCCTTTTTCACGTAAAGCTATGGTCGACCGTCGCGGAAAACCGTCTCTCTAGGCTCTCAAAGTTTGGTTGTGTCGCGTTGTCAATCGCTCCAATAAAGATATAACGCTAAGATACTTGGCGAGCCTTCCCCTGCCAGTAAGGTTTACGCAACTCCACCTTGAGAATCTTGCCAGAGGGATTCCGAGGAATTTCAGCCATCCAGTCCACGGAAGTTGGGCACTTATAGCCTGCGAGCGATTTGCGGCAATGTTCGATCAGAGCTTGCTCACTCAGACTTTCGTCAGCGCGCGTCACTATGGCCTTCACGGTCTCGCCCCAGCGATCGCTTGGCACGCCTATAACCGCGCAATCAGCAACAAGCGGATGTCGCATCAAGACGTTCTCAATCTCAGCGGGATAAATGTTCTCGCCCCCGCTTATGACCATGTCCTTTACCCGATCGTGAATATATAAATAACCATCATTCAGGTACCCAGCGTCTCCTGTGCGAAACCAACCGTCGATGAAGCTATCGTTCGTCGCCTCATCGTTTCGCCAATAACTTTTCATAACTTGTGGACCGGCTACACAAATCTCACCGACTTCGCCCTCTGGCATTTCTTCACCTGAGTCCCGATCGAGGATTTTAATGCTGTGCGTCGAGATTGCTTTGCCACAAGATCGCAAAAGGTGCGACCGGGGCCCTCCGGGATCATGGTCGGCATATTCGAGAACACTGATGCCACCAGTGGTTTCGGTTAGCCCATAAATTTGAACAAATTCGCAGCCGAAGGTGCGCATAGCATCGATTAATACTGCCTCTGTAATCGGAGAGGCCCCGTAAACAATACTTTGTAATGAGGAAAAATCTGTTTCCCTACAAGCTTCTTCCGCAAGCAGAAATTGCAATACCGCTGGCACAAATAAGCTATGCGTAATACCGAATTTCGGTATTAGGCGCAGAATTGCCCCGAGATCGACATCTCGAAGCAAAATAGAGCGAGCGCCGTTGAAAAGTCCTACAACTCCCCACCCACTTCCTGATATATGAAAAAGCGGCATGCAGACCAGATTGACCGAATCTCGTGTCATTTTAGTCGCCACAAGTGAGTCGCTCATGGTGTGCATGAAGTTTGAATGAGTTAGCTCAACGCCCTTCGGCAACCCGGTCGTTCCAGAAGTGTACAATTGGTAACAAGTGTCATCGGGCAAAATTGGCACACTTGGATCTGTAGCTGCTCTTCCCACCAACCATTGATCAAACGTGGGATGTCCGCTTTCGCCCGGATCACCAAGCACCACGATTGATTTAATCGCTGATAGATTCATCTCTCGAAGCGCGGAAAGATACTCCTCGCCGATTAAGAGTACGGTCGCCTCACTATGATTAAGAATATACTCCATCTCCTCGGTAGCTAAGCGCCAGTTCACTGCAACTGAAACGGCATTAACCTTTGCTCCGCCAAATAGAAAAATAAAATATTCTGGTGAGTTTCTATCTAAGTAGGCAATCCGATGCCCTGGCTGTACACCCGAGTCAATCAAAGCGTTTGCAACCAGGTTAGCCTGTTTGTCGAGGTCGGCGTATGTCCACTCCCTTTCATCGTCAGCGCTCAGCAAGGCAGAGGCCTCTCCTCGTTCTTGAGCATGTACGCGCGTTATGTCCGCAAGCGTCTTAATTTTAAGCATAGCTCCTCACTAATTCGGAAATACGTCTATCTTCGGATGAAATCCATATGAAACGCTACTGTGTCGTTGTCGATCGTATGCATTCTCTAAGCGCTTCCTTAAATTTCACTCCCTATCGCGACCAAGAAAACGTCTTGAAAGGTGTCGCGGATCGGCCCTATTTGCCAGTAAAGACTGCAGCGCGACGTTCAACGAAAGAGCGAATTCCCTCTTCAGCATCTTGACTGCTCATTACCCGATCTCGGATATCGTCGATCGCCTTCACCGCAGAAGCCTCACCCGCCTCTATGTATGATCGCCCTGCTGCCTTTGTGGCCTGTATCCCCAAGGGAGCATTTTGCGCGATGGTCCGAGCTATTTCCATTGCGCGCTCGACCTGAGTACCTGTAGTTACAACCTCTTGAACCAAGCCGACTCGGTATGCCTCTTGCGCGTCAAACTCATCACAAAGAAGAAGGTGGTACATCGCATTGCCCCAGCCAGAACGAGATAAATATCTAAAGTGAGCTCCTCCCAAGGGTGCAATTCCTCGTTTTGCTTCCATTTGGCAAAATTTGCAGTTATCTGCGGCTACGATAATGTCTCCCGCCAGAGCCATCTCAATACCAATGGTAAAGCAAATTCCCTGCATCGCAGTCACGATTGGTTTGCTGCAAGTCTTACCGAGCCCGAAGACATTTACGTTACTCTCAGGTATCGGGGCCGGATTTGCGTTTGGACCAAAAAACTTTGGCATATCCAAACCTGCCGTGAAATGCTCGCCATCTGCTGTGAGAACGCCTACCCACAATTCAGGGTCAGCATCTAAATCAGTGAGCACGTTTGACAACTGCAGCATCATCTTTGGATCGAAAGCATTCCTTTTCTTGGGATTGCTTATCGTGATTTTCAAAATGTGACCATCGATTTCCGAAATAATCTTGCCGCCAAGTTCTTCCGCCATTGACCCATCCTCTATGATTTATTTTTTATGCTTCGCGACGGACGGCCAAACCTCATCCAAATAAACGATCAACTCTTGCAACATTTAAGTTCCTGCGAGCAGACGAAAAACCAACTTCGCTGTGAAGCGACTCGAAATTATCGATTCAGCAATTCATCAAACCATTCAATCAGGGAGTGGATTAAATGTTCCAAAGATTCAACACGATTAGAGAGTCTCTACCTCGACTACTCCAACAAAGTTATTACTGAGTTCCTCAAACCTTAAGATTCGAGAAACACATCACTCCGAACTTTCTGTTTTCGAGATTTTTTAGTTTGTTATCCCGCCCTGGCCGTTCTTTGGAAGGCCTCAAGCAGACAAAGACCGCTTTGCGCATCATTATAAAAGCAAGTCCATCGTATTTTGTAACTGGTCAGAAATAAACGCAGAATGTGTTTCGTTTACCAACAAAGTCTTCAAAGATGCGGCGATCAATAGGAGAGAAATATGCAAGTTGATCCAATAAAGGCAGGATTCTCTCAGGCAAAATTAGCTCGAATCGATAGACATTTGATCGAAAACTACATCGCTCCGGGCAAAATTGCAGGCTGTCAGGTGATGGTGGCTAGACGTGGCACAGCCGCCTACTTCAAGTCGTTCGGCGAAATGGATCGTGAACGAGGCCGACCAGTGACGGAAGATACTATCTTTCGTATTTATTCAATGACCAAGCCAATTACCTCAATAGCTTTGATGACCTTGTACGAAGAAGGCCGATTTCAGCTAAATGACCCTGTCCATCGCTTTCTTCCAGCCTGGCGAAATCACGAGGTTTGGGTTCGAGGCGAAGGTGCAAACATGGTTACCCGACCTCCAGCTTCTCCAATGACCATGCGTCACGTTTTATCGCATACCTCCGGCCTCACTTACGGTGCATTGCTAGATGCCGATCCTCATCCAGTCAATGGTGTTTACCAGGAACTTGGCGTGCGACGCAGTGATGGTGAAACGATGACTTCGTTTGCAGAAAAGTTGAGCCGAGTACCGTTGCGCTTCGATCCTGGTACCCGGTGGCTTTACTCCCTAGCAACAGACGTCTGTGGTTGCCTCGTCGAAGTAATTTCAGGCCAGAAATTTGAAGACTTTTTACAGCAACGGATATTCGAGCCACTTGGAATGACGGACACCGCTTTTTGGGTGCCAGAATCAAAGATAAATCGCTTCGCTGCCAACTATCAGCGCGCCGCGGATAAATCGCTGCAATTGATTGATGACCCACTAACCAGCAGCTACCTGACAGCACCGAGTTTTCCATCAGGTGGCGGCGGTTTGGTTAGCACTACGACAGATTACGCAAAGTTCTGTGACATGTTGCGACTCCGTGGCAGCGCCAACGGGGCAGAAATTATCGGCAGTCGAACGCTGGCACTTATGACTAAGAACCACATCCTTAATAGTGCAGATCTTCGTCAGACAGCCATTGGGTCTTTCTCGGAAACCGCCTATGAAGGTGTAGGCTTTGGACTAGGCTTCGCAACAACGTTGGATGAGATCTCTTCAGGTACTATTGGCGCCGGTGACTATTATTGGGGCGGTGCTGCATCGACGATCTTCTGGGTAGACCCAGTTGAGGATCTATATGCAGTGTTTATGACTCAGCTTATGCCTTCGGCTACATTCAACTTTCGCGGACAACTGAAGAATATTATTTATGGAGCCATTAGGGATTAGTCGGCTTTGCCGCTAATTACAAAAGTCACGATGCGCTAAATTCCCCACGGCCTTCCCCCAGCACAGCAAAGACGAAGTTTGAACTGAGGAGAGCAGTGAAATTATTTCTTTTTTTTCTGTTGAACATAGTTGGCTTCTCTGGCGGCGCGTTTGCCCTGGAAGCCACCACCCCTAGTGGGAAGTTGATGGGAATGGTTTCCGAGCGCTCGGCGTCGGTTTTCGAATTCAAAGGCATTCCATATGCCATTGCGCCCATCGGAGCTCGCCGCTGGACCTATGCGGAAGCACATCCGGGTTGGCAGGGCCTTCGAGATGCCACCCGATTTAGCCCAGCTTGTGTTCAACACCCTTACCCTGAAGGTTCGTTTTTTTCGCGTTCGTCTGAGCCCAATAGTGAGGATTGTTTGTATCTAAATGTGTGGTCTTCCATGCCTGAGGACAGAAAATTGCCCGTAATGGTATGGATTCATGGCGGCTCACTTACTCGAGGCTCTGGTTCAAATACCGTTTATGACGGCGGTGAATTGGCAAAAAAAGGAGTTGTGCTAGTAACCATTAACTATCGTCTTGGCGCGTTTGGTTACATGGCCCACCCAGAATTGAGTGCCGAGACGGTTTCAAAAAGTTCTGGTAACTACGGCACCTCCGACCAAATACAAGCTCTGCGCTGGGTCCATGAAAATATCGCCGCCTTTGGTGGTGACGCCAACAACGTCACCATATTTGGCGAATCAGCCGGCTCTTGGAGCGTCAACCATCTCGTTAGTTCACCAGCCGCCGCCGGGTTATTTCATCGAGCTATTGGTCAAAGCGGCGGGCAATTTCGCAGACTTCCGGAGCTTAGATCCGGTCATCAATCAGCCGAAAGTCGAGGAGTAGCATTGCAAGTAAAGCTGAAAGTTGGGTCTATCGCGGCAATGCGGCAACTGGACACCGACTCAATTTTGCGCGCAGACGACGGCAGTTCGTATCGCGCTATCGTCGACGGCAGAATTATCCCAGATCAGCTCTACGAAATATTCGAGCAGGGCGATTTCAATCAAGTGCCGGTAATGCTTGGCTATAACGCGGAGGAAGGCACAACACTTGGAGCACTGCAGCGTGTTCCGAGAAGTAAAGAAGAGTATCGTAAATTTATCGTTCAGCAATTTGGCGACAATGCTCAAGATGTTATGGCTTTGTATCCGGCTGAAAATATTCGCCGGTCGATGTTGTCGCTCTATTCGGACGCTGCCTTCGGCTGGAACGCACACTTCTGGGCCAGTCGATCCGATCAGCATTCTGTGAACGCCTACCTCTACTATTTCACGAGACAACCCTTGGGCCCTGAGCTCGGGGCTTTTCACGGGGCTGAGATTTTATACGCCTTTAATAATGTAAAGCACACACCCAATTTTGGTTCGGCCGTGGATCTCGAGCTAGCTGAGCTGATGTCGGATCAATGGGTCAATTTCGCAACTTACGGCACCCCAAATAACGCCAAAAAGGAGAGATGGCCTACCTACTCTGCCGACACCAAACCTTACATGCAGTTAGGTAAGCAAGGCGCGCAACCCCGCAAGGGGTTGATGGCAAAAAGTTACGAACTGTTTGAGGCCGTGTATCAAAAAGAGCGTTAGGCATAATCCAGGTTTACGAAACGACGCCCACTTGCAGCGTACCACCAAGGCGAAAAAGGTTTAGGTCGCCAACCCAAACCTTTTTCTCTTGTGCCAACTAAAAACGTTTGTTTCCAAATTAACTGCGTACGAACTCTCGGATTACCTTGCCAGGACGCTGTCCTGTGTGTTGACAGTTTTCAACCACAACTTCTCCAGCAACGATGGTGGCGTCATAACCCTGGCTTCTTACAATGAATCGACCACCGCCGTGAGGAAAATCATTGACATACTCTGGATGGCAGGTCCGTAAATTCTCATAGTCGATGATGTTGATATCTGCATGCCAACCTTCGCGTAACTCACCCCGCTCTTTGAGGCCAATTATTTCGGCAGATTTACCAGTGATGCGGTGAATCGCCTCAGGCAGGCTATAAACTCCCTGCTCCCTGGTGAGCTCACTCAACAGCACGGTGGGGGAATCAGTGTCGGTGAAAAAGCCGACATGAGCGCCCGCGTCACCCAGCATAGGTACAACGTGCGGCAGTTGCATATATTTCCATTGATTCTCGAGATTCCCACCGAACATCCAGTAGTTAAAAAACTCTCGTCCTTCAGACTCTGCCAATCGATCAACGTAGACTTCTACTGGGTCTTTACCGGCCTCGGCAGCCAGTTGCTGAAGGCTCGCCTTGCGATTGAAGTCCAAGTTCGGCGTCTCCTCGACCCCAAACGGATGCAGCATGTGCGCCAAATGGTTCATGTCGCCGGCGGCAATACCTTCAGATATTAGAGTTGCTCGCGTAGCAGGGTTTTTCAGTGCATCCACGCGAGAAGCGATGTTGGGCAACGCCATCAGATCACGCCAAGCGCTCGATTTTTTGGTAAACGGCGACAGTTGCGCAAGACCAAAAAACGCGCCGCTGGGACGGGTATGACAGATGCTGGCTAGACGTTTGCCGCCACTGTTTTGTTCCTCGAAGAACTTGCTCCAGCGCGTTACACCTCCATCACCCTGGGGACCAGTGCCACCAGAGAACAATACTTGGCAACCAAGCTCAGTAGCATCGCGGAACATCTGCAATTCTGTTTCGTAGCGAGTTTGCATGTCATTGGCGGACTGAAACAGGGCCCCCTGACCTCCGCCTGCAATGATGGCTTCTTGAATCGCCTTAGTTTCACGCAGATCAGCCCAAGTACCCGGAGTACATCTACCATCGGGAACCGTATGCAGCAAAAACCGAGAGGTTGAAAAACCGACAGCGCCTTCCTCCATCGATTCTTTGACCATTTGGCTGATGTGTTCTAGTTCTTTTTCATCAGGTTGAGCGCCTTCATCCATACTTCGGTCGCCCATGGCCTCGTAGCGTATGGCTGAATGTCCAGCTAGACCAACTACGTTTAGTACCGGCTTTAAAGACTGCACAGAGTCGAGATACTCCCCATAACTAGTCCAGTCCCAGGGCAGGCCATCCATTATTGCGTCAGCCGCTATATCCTCCACAGACTCCATCAGTTCGGCCAGATAGCGTCTGTTTTTGGGACTGCAAGGCGCAAAAGTAACTCCGCAGTTGCCAATCATTGCAGTCGTGACGCCGTGATAAGAACTGGAGCTCATCATGGGATCCCAACCTATTTGTGCGTCGAGGTGAGTGTGCAAATCGACAAAGCCTGGTGTCACCATTTTGCCGGTAGCATCCAAAGTTTTACTCGCTGACGCATCACTCAGGTTACCTATACGCGCAATGCGCCCTGCGTTGACAGCAATGTCCGCCTTAATTGGTTCTGAGCCGCTTCCGTCAATGACGGTACCGCCGCGTATGATCAGATCGTATTCCATTATTTTCCCCCAAGCGTATTACTCATTTTATTCATCGCATAGACAAGCCACGAACGATGCGGGCTCAAATGAGTACAGTCAAGCCGATTACCCTCTGTCTTTTCTATTTTTCTCGTTATGCGGGAACTCACCTGGGTACCACTAATCACTGCCATATTTAGCTGAGAGGGTTGCACTGCTAGCAGCGGCCATGCAGATTTTTTCGATCATCCTACTGCCGGCCAATAGTTGGCAATTTCATGCGAAGCGCATGTAAAGGGCGGGCTTAGCGGCCCATGCGTTGTTCAGCGCAAGAAGAAAACGTGTATTGTAATTTAGGGTTTCCGGCCAAATGCCCCCGAGGAAAAATCGATGATAATTACGGACGTAGAATCTCTGCACTGCGACGCTGGGTGGCGCAACTTTTCTTTCTTAAAAATCTCCACGACCGACGGAATCGTTGGATATAGCGAATATAACGAATCATATGGTAGCGGTGGTGTCTCAACGGTTATAGCGAAACTCAAGCCGTACGTGGTGGGCGCCCCAGCGTTGAGCCACGAGACGCTGTTTGCCACTCTCTATGCAATAACTCGTCAGGCGCCAGGCGGCATAAACGCCCAGGCAATCGCAGCGATCGAAAACGCCCTTTTAGATATCAAAGGCAAGGCACTCGGGGTGCCCTGTTACGAATTATTTGGCGGCAAAATCAGGGATAGCCTTCCGCTCTACTGGTCTCACTGCGGTTCTTATCGTATGAATGGAACCACAGCGGAAATGATTGGCAAACCGGTCCTGTCATCATTAAAGGACTTAGCCGAGCTAGGCGCCGAGGTTCGCGGGTCGGGATACACTGCTCTTAAATGCAACATATACCGCTTCAACAACGCGTATCCTGTGCACACTCCGGGTTTCGCGCGGAGACCCAGTACGCCCGGCGCTCCAGAGCTGAACGCTGACACTGCATTGCTCAGCGATTTGCAAAAGCAAATGACAGCTTTACGGGAAGGAACCGGCGATTCAATCGATATTCTTCTCGACATGAACTTCAATTTTAAAACCGAGGGTTATCTGCGAGTTATTCGAGCCCTCAAACAATTCAACTTGATGTGGTTTGAGCTGGACCTTTTCAACCCCGAGGCTCTCGCATTTATTCGACAACAAGGAAACGAGACGATTGCGTCCTGCGAGTCGCTATACGGACACAGGGAGTTCCGACCTTATTTTGAAGCACAATCAATGGACGTTGCTATCATCGACATTCCTTGGAATGGCGCTTGGCAGTCGTACAAAATCGCTGCTCTCGCCGATGCGTACGAGATCAACGTAGCTCCGCATAATTTTTATGGGCATTTATGCACAATGATGAGCGCTCATGTCTGCTCCGCAATACCCAACTTTCGAATCATGGAGATCGACGTGGATGACGTGCCTTGGCGGGACGATTTGGTAACGCATGTACCCTTGATCGAAAACGGTATGTTGACGCTTCCGAATCGACCGGGATGGGGCACAGACATCAATGAAGATGCCATTGCAGCGCATCCAATAAAACGATGACGCCGACTGCCGTTAAAATTGTTGTCGTGCGGATTATCGTCAAGCCAAGCGCAAAATAGCGCCCGTGCCGTCGGCGAGTAGAGGTACTTGCGATAGCGCTCGCTTATAACGTCTGAAAGTAATCTTAGTTGCCTACCCGTCAGGCAGCATTTCGCTGCCGAGCATTCTCATGTTTGGGTTTAGGGCGTCCGAGTCGAATTAACAGTCTAGGCAACCCAGCTATTACGATCATGAATCGTTTTGAAACATTTTAGGACTCTGAAATTACCGCCGGGGCGCTGGGACTTAAGCGCAACCTGCTCAACGCGGCAAGTAATGCATCTACGGACCTAGCTGATAGGTTTTGATTCTGCCGAGTAATCTCAATAGCGAAGCCCTGGACATATCGGTCGTCATCTTCAAGGGTTAGGGCGAGCAATTTTTCAATCTGTTCGGAAGAAAATTCATGATTACTCGCTGCCTGCAGCAAACTGTAAGCAATAGATTGTCTAACAGTGGACCGTGGAAACAGCGCAACCTCAGTGTTGTTAAGCTCAATCCCCGGCGAAAGCCTTTGGATAAGCGCATCTATCGCCGCGCTGAAGTCCGAGACTTTGCAGCGGAATATTTGCCCCATAGCGTAAGCAGCGTTCGATCGAACCAAATCGTCTTGATCGTTGGTCAAGGCAGCTAACAAAGCCCCAACAACCTTAGCATTCGACCCATTCGAAGCCTCACCCAGAGCATAAACCGCCAAGCGTCTAGTGCTAACCCGCTGATTATCCACGTAGGGCAAGATCTTATCCGCTTGAGCAGCACCAGATACTTTCAGACCATAGCAGGACGCTCTCCGAACCGATTCTACTGCGTGCGTTAATCCTTCAAGAAGCGCATCCACAGCCTCATCGGACTGCATTTCTCCGAGCAAGTACGCAGCTTCTACCCGTGTTGGTTCGTCACCATTAACTAGCGATTGCTTTAAATCTTCCAGACACTCGTACGCCGAGCTGCTATTTTCAATATTGGCCGACCAATTCCAAATATTACGCACGACCGGCAACACCCCTGGCAAAAAGCCCCGCGAATAATTCGTGTTATCAAACTCACGCTGGTGCTGCCACGTCGCAAGCGTGGGCTCTTGAGTGCGCATAAAGTGGAATTTATACATGAATCGATCTGCAGCTTCAGGAAGCGTACGTGAACCTCTGTGCAAAATGTCGTAGTGACACAGCACCACACTACCTTTTGGTACAACTACGTATTTACGTTGCAAATTCGGTATGCCTAGCGAAGCAACCGATTCGTTTAACCTGCGATCTCGAAAGCTCAAATCCTCGTTAGCCAATTCCTCTCTAGTAAATGCGCGGTCGATACCGTCGAAGGAATGCCATGTGCCGTCTGGCTTTTCAAAATCTTTAGTCCAGTACTGGGTGCCAAGTATCAGCTCGGTTGGTCCATTTTCTGTGGTGACATCTTGAGGATAATAGAAAAGCAGCGCCCAGTTGGGACGATGCGATCGATAATGTCCCCGCTCGTTCCACGGCAAGTTGCCGTCTTGGTGAAAAACCTGGTCCACACCGGAACTTTTATGCACGAAATTATGGGGGTGTATGACATAGCTTTCGCCAAGAATACTTAACAAAGCCCCCCTTACCGCCGGATCTTCAAATAGTCTATCTATCTCGGGAATACGTGCGCGCAGACTGTCGCCAATAATGTCCAAATGTGCGGTCTTGCTGCGGGATTCTTCGACCGACGCATAAATTTGCTGTGCGCTTCGATAAAGACGATCGTGAAAGGCATCGTCCAAACTTTGAGGCTGAACAACTATAAACCCGTCGGTCAGGTATTGAGCATATTGCTCATCGGTTAATAAATGCTTCATCGGTAATGCGATATGAACTATTGCTTAAAGGCGAAATGTGTCGGAGGACGCTAAGTACATGGCCTGCCTTGCCCTAGGATCCTAGACCAGCTTTCGCTCACGCACCAGCAAGACAATCGCAATGCTGCCCAGGATCAGCTTTATCCAATCGTTTCGCCAAATTTGGTTTCAACGCTACGGTTCCTGACAAGTCACACAGAGTCCCCCTCACAAGATAGCCACTATTCATTATTTCTAGAATGCTGTAACCCGTGATAAATCCACTTGCGTCAGTAATAAGCATCTTGCAAGTAGAGCCGATATAACTTTTGTCATCCACTGTCATGCTAGGTCTTCGCCATAATGCCGAAAAGGTGTTGAATTGTTACGCAAGTCAGTCTGAAATCTTTTGGAGCGAATACTTGCACATATTTCGGCGTCATTCCGGGAGTAATTGATCAGCTATGTCCGAGACCCGAATCAAACTGGCATTTATCGGTTGCGGCGACATAGCGGCAGCCCATTGGGACGGTATCGCGCGGATCGCAAAACGTGCAGACGTGACCGCCGTTGTCGACAAAAACCCGACTGCGGTCGAGGCAATGTCAAAACTTACTGGCGCAACGATTTTCCGTAACATCCATGACGCGCTCGAGCACGGTGATTTTATAGCAGCAGATATCATGTTGCCGCACGATCAACATGAGTTTGCAGCATTGGCTTGCTTCAATTCTGGAAAGCACGTTCTCCTGGAAAAACCAATAGCTCATACCTTGGAAAGTGCGCAGAAAATATTACGCGCGAGCAGCCAAACAGATATCGTATTTATGATCGCGGAACAGTCTCAATACTGGCCAGATATCATTGAGGCTCGAAAATTGATCGATCAAGGCGCGATCGGCGAGGTAATCAGCGCAAGCGGGACCTACTATGACCGAGTCAGGAGGGATCTTTCGGGACCAATACCATGGCGTTACAGACTTGAGGCAGCGGGTGGCGGAGTAACGCTTGACGGGGGGGCGCACTGGATTAGACCACTTAGAATGATGATGGGAGAAGTATCAGAGGTCATCGGTATTTCTGGCAACCATATTGCTGAAATGGAGGGCGAGTCTTGGTCCAGAACGCTATTAAGGTTTGAGAACAACGCCGTCGGTGTTCTAACGTGTCATAACTTTTTGTGCCCGTCGGCTCCGCCCGAGCTCTTTCGCATCACGGGTACAAAAGGAGAGCTTCTAATCACCGGCGGTCGGGATGGAAGATTAAGTTTATACAACTCTGAGTTCCCGCGAGGGAAAGCTGTCCTATATGGAGCTGAAGGAAGACGGGACTCTTATGGCGCCGAAATTAACGAGTTCTGCGATCTCATTCTCAACGGCGGTTCAATGACTGCTACACCCGAGTATTCCCTTGGAGAACTATGTACGGCCAAGGCTCTGTATAAATCTATTGAGACTAAGCGATGGGAAAAAGTTTGGTAGTTGGTTAAACCAAAGTTTCGAAAAATTACTCCAAAACCTTGGTTCTGATTAATTACGCTATTTCGTCACACTGGTCGCGGGGCTACATGACTGCCGTGACTCTGCCATTTGGGTAAATACACTATGAAAATATCACTTCAATCCAGTCCGTTTAACCGCGTAGACCTTTTTGAGGCTGCGGGTTTCGAGGTAACTGAAAACGTTTGGCGGTCCGAAGAGGATATGATCAATATGATGCAAGATGCTGACGGGGCTCAGGTAGGGGTCTGGCCGCCAACGTCACGCAGAGTTTTAGAAGCTTGCCCAAAACTGAAAGTGGTGAGTCGCATGGGCGTCGGCGTTGACTCTATAGACCTTGATGCTGCCACCGAACTAGGCGTACTAGTTTGCAATGTTCCAGGGATTAATACCGCTGAAGTGGCCGAACACGCTATTGCTATGCTGCTGGCGTTAACTCGAAGAATCTGCGATGCCACCGGCACTACTAAAGACGGAGCTTGGCGAACAGATAAAAAGCTTACAGTCGAATACATGAGAACTGTTACCAGAATAGCAGGACATACAATTGGGGTGATCGGTTTCGGCAACATTGGCCAAGCATTTGCGACCCGAATGCGTAGCTTCGGCCCGTCTCGAATTATTGCCTATGATCCCTTTGTGCCACAAACCGTAGCTGACCTGTTAGGGGTCCAATTGGTATCGCTCGAAGAGTTGCTCGCAGAATCCGACTACGTATCGATCCATACTTCGTTAACAACCGAGACAAGACATCTTATCAATGAAAAAACACTTAAATTAATGAAGCCGACCGCGATGCTCGTGAATACATCCCGAGGGCCAGTTATCGATGGTCAAGCATTGTTCTGTGCTTTACAGGAGAAAACTATCGAAGCGGCTGCACTAGACGTCACTGAAGTGGAGCCAATCGAATCCGCAGACCCTCTTCTTTCGTTGTCTAATGTTATTGTGACTCCACATTTAGCGGGCTTTTCACCGAGATTCCTCGACGAATGTCCAATACGTCAGGCGGAGAACGTCATACGCGTTTTGACCGGTTCTGCGCCCTGGGGTCTTGCAAACCCTGAAGCGATAAAGACGATAGCAATTATGAGAAATCGCGAAGATCTCCGGTGGAGAGACATTCCAGATTTTAAAACACCCATTAATCTATAGGCCTTAGCAAATCCAAGCATCTCCCTCTTAGCAGCTTTCAATTTTGAGACGGTTCGCTGACGTGACAGTAGCGAGCGTAAAGATACTCGGGTCCTTGACGAAATAGCTAGCAAGCTGAATAAATAATAATCATGCCGCGAGAGGGGTTATCCTCTACTCCCCTTCCTGTAAATTCCTCTCGGAGCCGCTTCACGGGTTAATGATGCTAGAAACACTTGGCTATATTTTGTTTCCGTTTTTGCGTAACTCTCGCTAAACCAATCCTATTGAAGGAACGGAAGTCATCATCAGTGTCGTATCTCGCATTTTGACTGTTCTCGAACATTGACTGCTGCAAAAGCCTTGTCCATCTATAGATAAAAACTGGACCTGAAAGACGCTGATGCAGGGTTCACCGCTAGGAGAGTTGCAATGATACTTTCAGGGAACAGCTTGCTGATGCGCACTAGCTTGGCGTGGTGCTCCACAGTTGGTGTGCTTCGATTTGCAAAATCTAAAGTCTGACCTCGCGCAGTTATGGGATAAGGAAAAATGACACTACTGAGAAACGTTACAGCAGTTACCTTGAATGAGCGCCGCGAGATAGTGGACGATGCCGCCATAAAAATTGACGGAACTCGGATTTCGTCAATTGGAAAATCTTCAGACTACTCCCAAAGCACGGACGAATTAGATTGCAACGGACTCATAGCAATACCAGGTCTAATCGACACCCATTCCCACGCGGACCAATCACTTTTGCGGGGTCTTGGGGATCAAATGCACTGGATTCCTTTTCTGGAAAAGGTCGTTGATCCCTACCTAGCTCGTCGCTCGCAGTCTACCTCGATACTCGCTAATCAGCTGAGTATGGTCGAAATGCTCAAAGGTGGTACCACCAGTTTCGTGTCTCCCAATACGGACCCTTCGGATGACATCAACGAACTTATGGACGCAGCGACAAGAATAGGAATTAGGGCTATCTTCTGCCGCTTCACAACTTCGGATGATGATTGGCCTGAGGTGCGCACTCGTTTTAAGGAGTGGCAATCCAACAAAGATTCGCTAGCGCGTATTTGGTTCGGTGTGGATATCCCGAGGGTTCCCGGCGACGCATATCGCCCTGAGTTTTACCAACGCATTAAGGACGAAAGTGAACATCTCGAAACAGGAATGGTGTATCACTTTTGCTCCGAGTACGAAGACGCCGCATTTATGGTAAACGAATTTAATCAAACACCCGCGGAATGGTCCTTGAGCAATGGGCTGCTCGGACAAAATGTCATTTTAATAAACGGTTGTCAGGTTACGGCTAGGGAAATAGAAATATTAGCTGAAACAAGAACGCACCTTTCGCATAGCCCGGTTGCCAACATGAAAATGGCAACTGGCATTCTGCCCGCCGCCGACGCATTACATGCGGGCATCAATTTGGGGCTCGGCACGGACGGCGCTCTAAATAACAACAGTTATGACATGTTTTTAGAAATGAAATGTGCTTGCTTACTTCAGAATTCTTTAAAACGGACACCAAGAGCTCTTTTGCCTGAACAAGCCCTCGAGATGGCGACGATAAATGGCGCTAAGGCACTTGGGAGAGATGACCTCGGTTCGCTCGAGGCAGGGAAAAAAGCAGACATTGTGTTACTAGATCTTGACGCCTCTCGGACCCAACCCATTCATGACCTTGTTTCAAATATCGTCTTCAGCGCTAGCTCCAGTCAGGTCAAGCATGTTTTTGTTGACGGCCGACATGTCCTGAAGGACTTTAATGTTCAAGGTATTTCGGAAAAGCGGTTAATTGCCTCGGCAAAGGCGGAAACCAAGGAAATCAGAGACTTGATCGGTGCAAAGCCGACTACGAAATGGCCAAGAATTTGAACAAATTTTCATTCCTCACTCCTGTCTCATTCGCATGCTACTTTGTGATGTCTGCAATGCTCGCACCCATGGGAATTTTGACACCGGAGATGGCTAAGTACTTCCAACTTCCCATAACCGAAGTTGCGCGTACTTTCGGTGCGCTAACCGTCGGTAATCTCGTTGGAGCAGCTTGTGCTACCGTGGCACTTACCGTTTTTAACTTGCGATCTATTCTTATTTCGACCTATGCCGTACTGGGAACATCCCTGCTATCACTAGGGTTGATTGATGATCTCGAATACGTGGGCGCTGTTTTAGCAGTAGTCGGCTTTGGCTGCGGCGTCGGTTTGGCTGCAGCCGCAGTACTCATTACTTTACGTTTTTCCGCGTCAAAAAAAGCTTCGATGCTCATATTGACAGATGCATGCTTCAGCATTGCTGGATTTTTGCTTTCTTGGGTTGCGACCACCCTAATTTATTTTCAATTCGGCTGGGCGACCGCCTACCAACTTGTTGGTGTCATTTGTGTGTTTATCTCTATCATGTCCTTTACCTCTGATTTCAACAAGGTAAGCCAACAACGTGTTGAGGCTGCAATCTCTATAAAAGCATGGCCAATTGACGCGAGGTGGTTGGGCTTTTCGTTATTCCTATACACGCTAGGACAGTATTCTTTTTTGCTCTGGCTGCCCTCCTTTGCATCCGATGCCCATAACGCAGGCCCAATACTCTCCGGCGGATTAGTAGCGCAATTTTGGTTGGGGATGTTTGCTGCTCAGCTTTTTACCAGTTGGTGGGTTTTTCGAATAGGGACTGAAAGATTGGTAGGTTTAGCCTCCTGCACGATTTTCTTGGGATCGCTTTTTGTATTTTTCGCACCAAGCGCGGAAATGTTGCCTTTCTTCGCTTTCACATGGGGATTTTTGAACTTCTCATTCCTTAAGGCCGCAATCTCGCTAGCGTCTGAAAACTTCGAGGATCACCCTGCTAACTTCGTAGCAGTACTCCTGCTTTGCGCAACTGCTGGAACAGCAGTTAGCCCTCTAGTATCTAGTTCTTTGGTAAATGCTTTCGGCGCCCTAGGATCCTTAGCTTTTGGAAGCTTTTGCTATGCCTTATTGTTTGTAGCCATCTTGCTTGCTAGAAGGCAAAAAAACGACGGCTGAGGGGTCTTGTAACTTACGATGGTTAGCTCGTTAACGATTTCGACCGATTAACGTTCACTAACGCAAGGTGGACTTGAACTACCGGGATCCCAGTTCAAATAAGACATTTATTAAGCTTTATAAGGAACTCGGGAAGCCGTCTCGTGGGAAGTATTTATTGGTCCACCGCAGGGCAAGTAGGATTCTTGCCCACCGTTTTTAACATACTAATATTCTGATAGGGGGCTACATACCCTCGTTCACACAATTAGGTTGGTTCTTGCAATGATTGTAAGTACTTACTGATTTTGAAAATAGTTCATCGTGCCTTTTATACTTTCTTATGCCAGTTTAAGTTTCTTGTGTTTCCTCAAGTGTTACTCGGCGGCTTTCTACAAGAAAGCCTCGCCTGAATTGTCGCGTGTCACCATCATTAACCCATTAAACATAAACCGATAACGCTAAAGGGGAGCAAGGCATGACGTGTTTTATACAAATGGTTACTGCTACCTTACTAGCCATCCTATTATGCGCATGCTCAACGGAGAACGCGCAAGAGCAGATATCAAGAGAGGAAGTTGTGCATGAGACCTACACGGCAGCGCAATTCTTCCAAACCACCAGCTATAGAATGGGTGGCGTTGGGCCTTACGCCTTCTCCGCTACCAACGGCGACCTGTTGATAAGCTCAGACGAGACCGGGGTATATAACGCCTATCGATTGGATGTGAGCACAGGGCAGATGACAGCTCTAACACAATCCGATGATCGCGGCGTTTATGCAGACTCATGGTTTCCTGACGACGATCGGTTCATTTACCAACAAGACGGTAACGGTGATGAGCTGACACATGTATTCGTTATGAATCCTAAGGGTGAGGTGACTGATCTTACGCCCGGCAAAGGCCACAAAGCAGGATTTGCTGGCTGGTCCGCAAATGGTAAGGCCTTTTTCGTGTTCAGTAACGAGCGCGATGGTACTGCTTTTGACTTGTACCGCTATGACGCGAAAGACTACTCGCGCAAAGTCCTATACGAGAACAGTGAGGGCCTCGACCTAGGCTCGATTAGCTCGGATGGACGCTGGGTGGTTTACGTCCGCAATAACAGCAATGCCGACAGTGACCTTTTCTTAATCGATACAACAGCTGACCAGTTAGATCTCGTTAATATCACGCCTCATAACGGTGATATTGAATACTCAGCGATGGGTTTCACTCCAGATAGCAGCCAATTGATTTACTCCACCAACGAGTTTGGCGAATTCAGTCAGGCCTGGACGCTGTTCTTAGAAACTGGTGAACGTAAGGTTCTCGTCGCAGACGACTGGGATGTGATGTACGTCGGCTTCTCCCCCAGCGGCAGATACCGAATCAGCGGCGTTAACAACGATGCGAGTACGAACGTCACATTGACCGACCTGGCAACCGGTGAAGACCTAGTACTAAAAAATGTACCCGACGGCGATCTTGCTCAGGTCCGGTTTAATCGCGACGAAACTGCTATTGCGTTTGGATTGAATCGCGACACGGCACCCTATGATCTATACCACATGCCCATGGGTGGCGAAGCGGTGCAACTGACGCAAGCATTGAATCCAGCGATCAACAGTAACCTTATGGTCGAGGGGGAAGTTGTTCGCTTTGCCAGCTATGACGGGTTGCAAATCCCAGGCATTATTTATAAGCCGCGAGAGGCATCCGCAAAAAATCCTGCGCCCGCTATGGTGTGGGTACACGGCGGTCCCGGGGGTCAAAGTAGGAAAGGCTATTCCGCAACTATTCAGCATCTCGTAAACCATGGCTATGCGGTATTTCAAATCAACAACAGAGGTTCCAGCGGTTATGGGAAGACCTTCTATCACCTCGATGATTTGAAACACGGTGACGCAGATCTAGGAGACGTTGTTGCATCACGCGCATTCTTGGCGTCTCACAAATGGATTGACGGTGAGCGTGTGGGCATCATAGGTGGGTCTTACGGCGGCTATATAGTCGCGGCCGCGTTAGCGTTTGAACCGAAAGCTTTTGATGTCGGCGTGAATATTTTTGGAGTGACCAACTGGGTAAGAACGCTGGAGTCAATTCCACCATGGTGGGGCGCGTTTAGAACCTCACTTTATGCAGAGCTCGGCGACCCCGCAATCGACAACGAGCGTTTAACTGCGATTTCACCGCTATTCCACGCGGAGAACATTGTGAAACCACTACTCGTTGTTCAGGGCGCGAATGACCCCCGTGTACTGCAGGTAGAAAGCGACGAGCTTGTGGATAAGGTGCGCGCTAATAACGTGCCCGTCGAATACGTTTTATTCGAGGACGAGGGACACGGTTTCAGAAAGCGAAAAAACCGAATTGTGGCGTCAGAGGCCTACCTTCAATTTTTAAACAAACATCTATAAACACATTTTTGCTGGATGCAGCTAGAAGCGAAACTTTTTCGAGAGGATTTTTTCACTGCTCATAAAACCGATATTGTTTTTTTAATCTTTTTCTGACTCTGTCCGATTCGTTAGTATCTTTTAGGTATGCAATAGATTCACGGCGGATATCGTGCCCGCAAAAAGGAAAAAAAAAGACGACAGGCCCAAACCAGACGAGCACGCAAGACAGCAGTTCGTTTGGCAATATTTTGAGGTCGTCGATGAGAAGACGGCCATAGCCGAGCTGGCAGGGTTTCTTCACCCCTCAAACTTACAACAGGGCGGATACGCTAGGAAGATGGCCATAGAAAGCGTGCGTTCTGCAATCAAGCGAGCACGAAAAAACCGACTCATTCGCGAGAGAGTCTCAAACAATCCGAATAGTTTCTTGGTTAAGGACTTCCTATCCTGGGCATGCAATCACTGGGCTTCGCTGCAGACAGTGATACCAACGCACGGTGCAACGGTACAGCTGTTTGCACCTGATGGCATCCAACGAACTGGATATTCGGCGACGACTTTCGAGTTAACGCTGCCCGAAGACTACGACGCGCTTGCTTCAGAGTATCAAAAGCTGCACCAGGCATGGCGAGATGAGAGCCGCCGACGAACTACGGTTGAAGAGGAGCTAGATACCTACAAACGAATAAACGAAAAGCACCGTACAGGCGGGACCAAAAAAAGCACTTAGTTCGTTTGCCCATCTTAGGACGTATCCCAGTTCTTTGACCTGATCGTCACACTCTTTTTTGTTGTCGCGCGTAGGCCTTTATCTCACTCTCATGAGTAAAAAGTTGCCGTCTAAGACGCATTCATGCGCTGGACAACGCAATCTTTTCAGGACTGCGGGAGACGTTCATCCTCCTCTTCCCCTCCTTGTATGTCCCTATCGAAGCTTTGTAATTTGCCCCTACTTGCCCAGAGGATTGCCTCTTATATTAACGGCCTTTTTGGAAAAGGGTGGATGGTATCTGTGCGGCGATTTTCTGGGCCTTTCGGCCCCTTAAAACCCCTCGCAATTTCAGAAAAAAAAGGAAATAGTCGTGAACTGCAAAAGCTTAAAAATGAATCGAAGATCGCTACTAACAACTATGCTGGCGGGTAGCCTTACGACCTCTTCAATAGTCAATCCGCATGAAACCGACTTAGAAAAAGAATCAAACCATTCATGCCAGCAAAGAAATCCGCTTTTGTGGGCAGTAGCTTGGTCAAATACCGCCGCAGAATTTGGAGCGCTCTGTCACCAAGCGTTCAACCTGGCAAAAGTGAAAGTTGATCAAGCAAAGCAAAGACATGCCGAATCTCGACGCCCTCTTGCCGTCATGACCGACATAGATAACACGATCTTTCACGCTAGTAGCTATTGGAGCCACTTGATAGATCAAGGGATTGATTTTTTTGACGACGCAATTTGGGACAGATGGATTCCAGAGAATTTAATTTCACTTGTGCCCGGAGCGCGGGAATTCTTGGCCTACTGCAACGAACTGGGGGTCGAAGTTTTCTACGTCACGAATCGAAACCAAGGCCCAGAAACCTACGACTACGCTCTACGACAACTTCAGTATTTGGAGTTGCCTTATGCAGATCGTGAACATTTGACAGTTTTTAGAGATTCTTCTGACAAGACACCAGCTAGAGAAAGGGTCAAAAAGTCTCACGAGCTAGTGCTGTTATTGGGAGATAATCTCAACGACTTCAAGCGAGATTACTATGTGACCAATATCGAGCAGCGTTTCGCGCTTATGGAACGCGATAAGCAGGAGTTTGGAGATCGATTCATAGTTTTACCGAACCCGACTGACGGTCATTGGGTAAGAGCTATATTCGGAGAATCAGAGCCAGCGCCGACGGAGGAGACTAGATCAACCCTTCTTGCAGCTGCGACAAAAGGGGCGTGGGATAACAATTAAATTTGAACGGTCTGGCCAGAATCATATTTTTTCGCGCAGGCATATCAGGGCTTAATCTTATGCATCCTCTCAAATCAGGTTGCGCTTAATCCATAGTCTGTCATGTAAACCCAAACGAAACTCAGAAATAGGCCTCATGTAGTATTGGGGCTCCTTGAACAACAAAACAGTGGAGTTTTATGAAAAAGCTAATCGCCGCAATCGTTATTACCCTTTGTTCATCATCGACTTTTGCGGGCCCTATCGTGGAGGTTTTTACTTGTGAACTAAATGACGGAAAAAGCATGTCTGACGTTAACGCTATGATGACAACTTTTAATAGGATGCTAAAGAAAGCTGGTTTAGAGGATAGCTATACCGCGCACGTAGGCTTCCAGCAGGTGCCGGTCAAAAAAAATTCAGTCAACTGGATTGGCATTGCGCCGTCAGGCGAGGCATATGGTAAGGCCAATGACTGGTTCAACGGGTCGGAAGATGGCGCAGCTTTCGGCGCGTTGTATAACTCGATTTACAGCTGTGATCACTCGTTTCTAACATTCGTAACTGCCTCATCCGAATAAAGACATTTCCCCAAATCGAAAATCCTCCAAACCTCTATTTTATAGTGGTTTGGAGTACGGCTTGCTGACACTTTCTTCGGGTTAAAAACAAATCCTCAAAGCGTCTACACAGAGAGAGCGAAATATTTTCAGAATGGGTGAAGAACCAATAGGTATTCAAACGCTGCGTCGTCATCACCCATTGGTGATCGAAGGCATGGGCGGATATGACACTCGGGACCCGTCGCGGGTTGCTGCGATGATTATCGAGCAACTTGAAATTCATTGGGCTACTCACCCGCCCAAGAAACCAATACTTCTTGTGACGCAGGGAGACCCTTACGAAGAAAAGGGAATATCCGCAATAACAAGAGCTATCGCTGATAATCTCGCTATACAGCGACTACTGATTTTTCTCGATCCAAATATCGCCGACTATCATTCAAAACACGCAGATCGATACAAAGTGATTAGCGAGATCCCATATTCAGCTTTGACCCACAGTTTACAGACCCAACGGCGTGAGGCACTGGAGCAGATTACGGATCGTGTCGAGGCGCACTTGTGCAGGAAAAACTCAAGACGCCTTAGAGAGGGCAAAGAGGTATTGCGAGATTACTACCGTGACTTTGCATTGCTTCAAGAAATTACCAAGATTGGATGCAAGCAAATCTGTGGGACGATAACTATTGCTCATACTAGCGCCGACTTGGATGATTATTCAGTGTCGAGTTTTTACCGAGTGGGTCTGGAATTAGGGCTTATCGATGCCGCTGACGTGGTGGCGTTTCCTGCAGTCTAAAACAGTAGGTTTACCACGGCTAAATCAACTACGATTGATTCCGCCCTTATGATAGAGGGCTCGAGGCCCGCTTCGGGGCGACATTTTTTCTAATTTCATCGAAATCCGAAAAACATGGAGACCTCTGGTCGCATAATCGTTGTGCTTCTGCGAGTGTTCTAAGGTGCTAGATTTTCGGGTTTTTATTCATTTCAGCTGGGGTTGGGAAGGCACTGCCGCCACCCGCAAGATGCCCCTCTGGAACTAAAAATCCACGAGTCATCAAAGATGCGCCATCACCAGCGCGGGTTAAGTGTTGAGCTATGGCTTGGATTGCATCACCCAGTGCTGTCCCACTGAAAATCCAATCGTTCAAAGCGTCATGGTTCGGCACATTGTCGCCAGGCTGAGCGGCCATCGATTCATGGTAAAACGTCCGGAGGTCATCGACCAAGTGCCTTATCAACAGCGGCATCTCAAATTGCCAACTGATATCCCCCTGTGGTACTTCGGTCACGTTCCCTTTATCTGCGATTTCCCCCAACGCTACGGCAACCTGCTCGACCTGATCTGGCCGAGCACCGGTAACCCCAAATAATGTTCTTCCTCGAGCCGCCCTGGTTTCAGCAGACCACGGCGCCATTAGGTTAATTTCGGCGAGCAATCGGGCGGAAATAGATTTCTTGTCAGCCACAGGGAAGCTTACTGGGCATGACCACTCGCTAGAGCCAGATTCCACTGGCGCCTCAACCGGATAGTCCTCTATCGTTGGCTCTACTGCGTTTTGCAGCATTGCAAAACTTGCCCGCAGTACACCCTTCTGAAATTCGGCATCGCCGGCGACGCCAAGAGGGCGGCCTAGCGCAAAGGGCACCCATAACGCCCGTGGCGGCCTCACAGCCTCACTTTGTTCTCGTATCAAACTGATGGACGCGGTAGCGACGCCCGCACGCTCTATATAGTTCGCAAGAGCGCCAACGGCGCCCGTACAGATGGGTCAAACAGGCACCATCAAAGCAACATCAACCTCGTCTGCGGCCAGCAGCCGACCAACTTCTTCGCCTGCATTAGACAACGCCGCATGATTGGGCTGCGCGCCCATAAAGGAATAATGCCAGCTGGAAACACCGCCAATTTCTCCGTCTACGGCCATTTCCCGTAGTCTGTCCAGTGGGAACCAGATATTTGGGTCTTCTTGGTAGGCGCTGCGATCGAAATTGGCGCTGATGTGCGAAACCACGAGATCGCCAAAGTCAGTGGCGCCGGGGATTAGCCGATAGTCTATAGCGCCGACTTTAAAGGGGGCGTCTCCTCGCCGGTGTAGGCCGGAGGTAGAAACAATCGCTACCGTACAGTCCTTTAGTGGTTTAGGGGTGATCCAGGCTGCTGGGGGGACAGGCTGCATTTCACTGGCGCGCACTCGCATGTGCTCGGCCTCAACGTCATTTAGGTCAGATAAGCGAACCATGGAGTATTACCGTGAGTAGTAGCTCGAAATGTTAAGATCATTTAAGCGCTTAATTTAACGTGGCTGGCCCAACCTAGCTAGCCGTCAAACAACTTCAGAGTTGTAGTTGTTGAGACGGGTAGTGTACGCCATTGGCGAAAGGCCCTACCCCGCATTCCTGTTAAAAACTGGGTTGCCAATTGATGTTTAGAGACTTCCCAATCTTTTAAGGGGTAGATCATAAAAGCTGAGAATGAGATCCGTCGAAAGAACTCCTTCAATCTAGATAATAAATCCCTGGGGAATACGCTTACTCCCCAAGGATGGTTATCAATTCATCTAGTTAGCGGCTCTCACCATTTCGTGCGAGTGATTCAAATCCACAACACAGGTCGCAGGAGCTTCTAGTCCTGCTTCAACGAACTTGGCCACATAAATACCGTTTTTAACGCCATCCATGACCTTGGTCATCTCCCTAGTTTCGCCGGTGAAAAATGAAACATAGTCGAGACCAGTTACTCCAATAAAGTTGGTCCATAAAAAGGATGTAATGCTGGCTCCCGCACTTTCGTTTATCAGATCAGTGGCTTTTGGCAAGAAAGTCATGACGTCTTGCATTGTCTTTCCTTCATTAAGCTGACAAACGTTAGCGACTAATGGTTTTTCTTGTGCTCTAGGAATCGCTCCGCCAGTGCGTGTCGTTACGGCAAACCGAGCCTTACCGCATGTGACCATCGAATCATATTTTTCCGCAAGTGCTCCCGCCTGAAGCCACGCTGTGCGCATCGCATAGTAATCATCCCACGATGGATAGTAGTCAACCCAGCGAACATCAGCCTCGTCGAAGGGTTGATTTACTGCAACCGCCTCCCAAAGATAGCTGCCTACGTTGAGCTGTTGCTCATTTGCCCAGTCTTTGAAATCACTGGCACCCCAAGAAGCAACATCGGCAACGGTTGCTCCATCATTTAGCGTGCACTCCCAAACGGCTGCGACAGTTGATGAGGGCAGATGATCGTCTGCAAAAGCCCCCATAGGCAATATAAGACTCAGCGCAAGTGTTAGTTTTAATCTCATTTGTATCTCTCATGTTCAATAGGTGAAGCGCGTCGCTGCGCTGCGACCACAATATCAGGGTAAAAACGAGGGCTGTCGAAAGACGTCACGATCCTGTGAGCAAAAAAGCTCCCATCCTTGACGCATTCGTGAGAATGCTTATGAGATCTTAAAGTCGCTCCGAGAGGCGTTCATCCCCCTCTCCCCCTCCTTGTATGTCCCTCTCGGAGCTTTTAATTCAACTACGTCCTACCTTTCCAAACGGCCGCATACCCAAAACGGAACCCTGAAAAGTTTAAGAGATGCCAGGTCTGAAGGTGCTCTCGATCTTTGAATCCTTTTCAGGGTAACAATTTTGACACTCGTAATGGACGCTCGAACCCAGTAGCCACTATTCACCGGGGTTTCTAAAGTCGTTTGTCCAAGCTGTCGTGGCGGAAGAGTCCGAAAGAACAAGTTCAGCATTTTTCGCTATGAGCGTCGTCTTGGAAAGCCACCATGGCTCCTGAGGGTCAACATCACCGAGTTTTATCTGCTCCGAGTAAAACCTATTCTCTATTTCTTGACAGATACGGAGCGTATTTTTGATGAATTCCATTTGGCCGTTACTCATTGTTTAATTCCGTAGACTTTTGTTCCCACACAGTGGCACTTTCGGCTCACTTTAGAGACTTTTCTTGCATCCCCTTCTTTTATCGAGCCTCTAAGTAGGTCCTCACCATATCCTAGCTCGCCTCTGAATCGGTGATCGCAAGTAAAAGCGCATTGAGCAAAAACTTTAGTGATCCTATAGTTACCTTTTGGAGCAATTCGCAACCAGCCACCAGGGTTAAATGCCACCTTGTAATCCTCGGACTTTAAGATGACTGCATTCTCGGGGATATCGAAATAGTTCTCACACCGGGCTAAGGCTCGACTCTCGCAAACACGGGCAGACGCATAAGGACACTCGTCTAGTTCCATGTTTTCACAATCTGACCAGGTCAAATACGTGGCGGATGACAGCGAGCAAGGGACAGTTACTAACAAAAATAAAGCTGCTAGCTTACCTGCATTAGTGCTCATTTAGACTCGCGAGATAACTCGACGGCATCGATATATTCAACAGATCTCGAACATTATTCAGCTCATTCGCAAGCAAGCTTTCCCAGTCCTGTCCAGGCAACCACGCAGCGTCCTTGCCAATGCAGTAACCCTGAAAAATCGCCCTTAATGCATTGAATCGGTACTTTGCGAACAGCTTAAAGCAACCTACAAAAGCAATGAAGCCAACACCTCTGTTCTTGTTCTGAGCGTATGTAAACGCAAGAAGACAAGCTTCTCCTAGCTCGTCTCTTCCATAACCAGTGACTACGTGCCAAAGGTCATGCATATCTCTTTGCCTTGCAGCGAATAGTTTGAGTTCCGGATCTGTAATTTCAGGCTGTAAGGATCGTTTATTTGCCTTTTCAAGCCCGTCCGCCAAAAGGTTTTCCTCCTGCACGAATTTTTGATACTCCCGACCGAGGCTACCAGCGGGTAGCTTCCCTAGAAGGTTTCGTTTTTTGAGACTGTCTCTCAATTGAACCCCGTTCCGAAGAACGCTTTCACCAAACTCAGTGTCCTTGAAGCGGTCCAACCCAGTCCGCAAATCTGACCCCGAAAGAGCCCTAATGATCGTAAAGACCTCATGGGTGTGCGTGGGGTTCCTAACCAACCGAACCATAGATTTAACGGCTGAAAGTGGTTCCAAGCTTAAGTCTCCTTGTAAATCTGATTGAAAAAGGCACTTCGTTTTATCGGGTGCTTAGCCAAGGTCAACAACGTATCGGACACTATGATGATGAAGTAGAGGTTTTCTGAGAAGGTTAAGTCACCCACCCTTATCTTCCACGACGGGCACCGTGGAGGATCTTCAGAGAAATCGCCTAACTTGACCGATTTTAGTCAATCACCGATCGCGCGCTTGATCGCTCGTCTAAGAACTGTTGATTCGGGGCTAACTTGGCTGGGGAACTGTCCTAACACTTTGCCATCTCGTCCAATGAGGTATTTATGGAAGTTCCATCCGGGGCTCACACCTGTCTCGCGAGTAAGATTCCGGTAAAGCTGATTAGCCTTTTCGCCACGTACATGCGTCTTCTCGAACATAGGGAAATCTACTCCGTAATCTACATAGCATACGTTCGCGATCTCTATTTCCGGGCCTGGATCTTGGCCTGCAAAGTCGTTTGACGGGAATCCCAAGACAGCAAAGCCTGATTCATGAAATTCTTTATAAAGCTGATCGAGCCCAGAAAATTGCGGCGTATAACCACATCGGCTCGCCGTGTTAACAATCAGAGTTACGACACCTGAGTATTGTTCGGATAAATTAACCTTGTCTTCACTAGCTAACTTTCTAAATTCAACGTCTAAAAGATTCGCTATAGAGCACTGCGACCAAAGAGCAAAAATCACGGCCGCCACAGCAAGTTTCGAGTGTCGAGCGTTTTTCAACATTGTAGAGCTTCCTGAAGGAGCCTCCATCGTTCGCCACGGGTATTTCGAAGGGCGTCGGGAGAGATGTTACTTTGAATTTCTGACATCGAACTTATAAGCCTCACATTCTAAATCCCACCTGAAATTGTGCTCTTTTCCACAAACCCACAGTTTTACCTTGAAGGTAATCTTTAATGATCTGCCACTTCAGGCGAAAAGTAGGCTGCCGCTAGCTTTTTTTTCAACCTTTATCCCGCCAATCTGTACGCAACCCCGGTGGCTATAAGGTTGCCAGGATAGCTAGCACTAGGGCCGTATACTGGTCTTTACAAAAAGTCAGGCGTCCATTAGGCGCTATGGAGCGGTTACCGTCACTGTCGAATATCTAATGCGAGAGGCTCCCGAAGCATTAACCCACCGTATATGCCGATCTGTGAAGACGGGGTGTTTAGCGCAACTCCTACAACACTTCTCTCATTATCGACGTAGTGCCCGCGCATGCCTATACGTCGATACGAGAGGTAGTTTTGGAGGTGTTGCAACCTACGTTCTTCACCTTCGCTGAGGATCTTAAAATACTTTTTGTGATCCTCGTGGGTTGCAAAATCAGTTACCGAATACCGCGAGATCGACATATAGAACTCTGTTCTCAATCGTGCGTATATCTTTTACCTCTGCCATAAGAGCATTTAACTCTGCCTGCATCTTAGGATCCTGAGGAAAAAGCTCAGCCATACTATTGGCCGAAACGGTAACAACATGAGTGGATGGCTCTTTTCCCATGCCGTTAAGAGCAAAAAGGTTGGTAGCGGTAGAGTCGCTTTTAACTGCTGCTGTATATTTCTGCCATGCAGGCACGTAAGCAGCGGGGTCCGAAACCGCAAGGCTAGTTGCTATCGTATATCTCCCAGGAGCAGGGACGATTGCCGGATTGCCTGACGTAACCCCGGTACTCGCGAACATTCCTTCGGATGTGAGCGTAGCTGACGCATTCATCTTAGCTAAGAAATTTTGCATTTCCTGCGTGCCGTTGTTCAGCGCGTTGGTTTCGTCTATTTCAGCCATGGAGCTATAGACAACGGCCAAGGAATGAGTTGCCGGATCATCACCGTTACTCACGATCTGGCGAAGAATCACGGTAGCAGGGTTTTTCTTAGCGAGCGGCGAGCTCCAGTATTCGGTCAGAGCCTCCACTACACCTGCAGGATTCGAAACATTGAAGTTATAAACAAATCCATAGATGTTATCGCTGCTCGAATGGTCATCTGCGTTTGCGAGGTTGATTGCAAAAATAAGTGCGAAAACTGATAGCAAGGAGGAAAGCTGTTTCATTTGATTACCTTTTTCTATTTCTCAAACGATAGGGCCGATAAACGGCAAGTAAACCGACGCTATTTCAAACTGCGATCAATTACAAATGACGATGATTCTTTCGCTTCCCGCATCACCCTTTCAATTTCATCACGGTGGTAATGTTTTTTGCACCAAGTCGCTTGCTTTAGCAGCTAAACCGATTAAAAAGAACTTGCACTGAAAAGCGCAATGGGGAAAGTCAATTATTCACTGCTTTTGAGACGTTGTTCTTCACGAATTTTAGGCTCATAACCGGGAAACGTTTCGAAGTGCCCGGCAGCTCTAATATCTCCAACAAAATGCGCCTTTGATTTAGTAAAAACTTCCCCGGCTATGTCGAAGAAAAACGTTGGAGGATCTAAGGTGCCTCCATCAATTCCAATAAGGTCACCCCAAACTTCTAGCTGGTAATAATCGGTCGTTCCGCATTTCGCGCAGAAATTTATATCCCATCTCTTACCGCTCTCGCTAGTAAAAGCGTAATGGCTAAGCTGACCTGATCTTAAGCTGAAATTTTTTGGCTCAAAACATGTCAAGACAGCAAAAGCGCTGCCGGTACGGAGTTGGCAGTATCGACAATGACAGACACCTCACGGCTCAGGGTATCCGCTCACAATATAGCGAGCGTCGCCACAAAGGCAGCCCCCTTCATGCAGTGGCTCCATAACAGGACTTTCCAAATTTAGTGTCGCTGAAATTCTCTTAGTCTTATGAACATTGCAGGAGCCCAGACGCTCTTAGCTTTCTGCATTACCCTCTGAAAAATCTAGGCAGCGAGTTATTAACGCCGTTCGAACCTGTCGATACCCTCAAAATATAGCCTCATATATCGAGTGGATATGATTTGCATTTGTGCGTCCCAACGGCGCTTGCCTCTCTACAGCCGAACAATTACGAAAGCGACTCTGCTTGACCTCCCTAATTCGCGCGCTAAGTTTGTCGGCAGGCTTGGCTAAGCAGCCCTCGCTACCAAAAAACGGCGATGGCTAAGACTTGCAAACGTGAAGGTTGGAAACAAGCCACCGCATGAATAATGCAGCATCGCTGTCTCCTGTTAAACAAATATGGGCATGTCAGTTGGTGATCAAAGGGCGAACGTATCCAACCTTCGTGGTTTTAAAATGTTTGAGTGGAAAACCTAACTCAGCAATATTCTCGATGACTGCCGCGGTTACGTTACCGTAGATTTCTAAGGTGAACCCCTCGCCTAACTGGGCATGTTGCCTTACATATTCGAGAACTGGCGGGTTGGACGTATGCTGCAAGAATGCATCGCTATTCGCGTATAACTCAGTCCAGGTAAACGCCAAGGGATCATCTGGATCAGCGTCGAAATTGTGGAACAGCATTCCAGGTTCGGTTTTTTCAACAGCATTATCAACAGCATCGGCAATTAGCAGGTATTTATCGACCATCCCTTCTTTGACCTGGACCCTTGCTATCAGGATAAACGGATTGTCCCCGGATACATTTTGCTCTGCACCTGTTGCTGAATTGCCATGATCATCAGCTACCGCCGCGGTCGAGATTAAGATTGATAAGAAAATCGTGAATAATTTCATTGAGACATCCGTCGAAAGCAATAGAAGATATAGCCTTTCCCCACCAAGTCAAAAAAATCGCTGGTCAGAAAGTTGCATAGGTGCCGGCGAGGCGGTCCCTTAAACCTTTAGTCCCTTTTTGGGGCAGCGGCTTCAGGTAAAGTCATGCTTAAGCAAGACCTGAAATACTTTCCCTTTCATCGGCATTATGCGCGCACTAGATTATAACCGTTACGGGACTTCCTGCTTCTTGCATTACCGGTTGAGCCACCAATTGAGTGGCGGAATAGGTGAGTGCTACTTTACAGCTTAAAGCACATGCCGACGTCATAATTGAGGAAAGGGTGCTGACTGAAGCCAGAGCGCGCCAACATATATGGGAAAGTTCCTTTTTCTTCGAACCCGCTTAATCTGAACGAAAAAGGCTGGGGGCCATCGGTAAGACCTTCGACCGTAATAGCCTTCGTGCGGTTTAAATGCTCGAAACGGTTAAACTTTTTCGTGGCGAGTTCGAGTTCGCCAAAAAATGGGTGTTCGACCACTTCAATACGCTCTGAATCTATTTTGACCGAAAACTTACTCCGCTCATTGCGCCCAAATACCAAGTCGGTTTTTATCCAACCAGTTGATTCGATCGAATCCGCGAATAACCGTTCGTGCACAGCGTCTCTTTCGCAATAAAATACCAGTGTCTCTTTGCTCCAACTCAGCGGCGCAAGAGCAATCAAGATGATTAACGTCAATTGATTCACGCCTAAACCATGCACTAAGTCGACCGTTGTCGCTATTGAAGTTTTTGAGCTTGAGCGCTCGGGCAAGCCCCATCGAAAGGTTGGGGAGACCATGAGGAGCTTGCCAATCATTTGTATATCAACAGCCCAGCCTCCATCGCTTCCTTGATGAATCGATTAATCTCGCCGTGGTAGCATTCATTCCTCGTCTGCTTCCAGAGCCAATTTTTATAAGGTCCGTGCTTGGTATTGGCAGCTGTAATCGCGGCTCTTCCTTCAGCCGTTTTGGGCTCAGTACTAGGGCTACGTTGAAACCGATATCGGCTTTTATACCGCCTTGGAATTAGGATTTTTCAAGTTCATTGACTGCGGTGCCGCACCTAGCCACCCAAGCATCGCGACGCGCTAACAAAGGTCCGATTGCAAGGTTAACTTCGCGAATGGTGTCCTGGATATTATCGCTCAGTAGCTCGCCGTTTCGCACAAGTACGGCGCCATCGACCATGGTCAAGGCGACATCCCCTCCCTGCGCAGCGTGAACCAAATTATGCTGCAAGTTCATATAGCTCCCCGAAGCAATAAGTGGCGTCATTCTTGGTGTATCAATATTTAGCCCAATCATGTCTGCGCGTTTTCCGACCTCAAGAGACCCTATAGTCTCCTGCATTCCCAAAGCCCGGGCGCCGTCGATGGTTGCCATGCGGCATATGGACCAGGCATCTAACGCTGCTGCGTCAGCTTTGCTGTGTTTGGCGAGAAGCGATGCCGTCTTTAACTCTTCGAACATATCTAGGTTATTGTTTTCCTTTTCGCCATCCGTGCCTAAGCCGACCGCAATACCTTTGGCTAGCATTGCGTCGATTCGCGCAGCACCAGATGCAAGTTTCATGTTACTAACGGGATTGTGGGCAACTCCCACCCCATGATCTGCTAGCAACTGGATCTCGATGTCATCCAACCAAACGCAGTGCGCCAATAAAGTTCTTGGAGTCGCCAGCAATCCAGTCTGCTCCAAAACTTGCACGGGCCGAGCTCCATAACGCTCAATGGTCTTCTCAACATCAAACCGGCTTTCATTGCTGTGAGTGTGGAACCCGACCTGATAATTTTCGCAAAGCGCGATAATGCGTTTTATCGCGGCGGGTAGCGCATAAAACATGTGTTCAAGGCCAACCCATACAGAAATGCGATCGCTTTTGCGCTGGTGCCAGTCATTGATCAGTTGTTCATTAGCATCCAGGGTCTCGAAGTAATCGTGATCAGGATGCTCAGCTACATAGGGCACTAACACTGCTCGAATGCCCAAATTTTCAGCAGCCTCTGCACTACCATGCATGTGCCTCCACATATCAACAATCGTTGTGGTGCCGCTGAGAAGTGCTTCTGCGTAGCAAAGTCGCGAGGCCAGCGCAGCCTCGTCGGCAAGAATCACACGATGCATGGGATCAATATATTTTTGTAGCCAGGCCCAGACCGGCAAGCCCTCTGCTGTGCCGCGTAACAAACCAGAATGGCAGTGAGTATTGACCAAACCCGGCATCAGCAAAGTTCTATCGAGATTAACGACAGTGGCGTCTTGATAGCGAGCTTTAAGACTTAGCGCATCACCAACCGCCTCTATTGACTTGTCTGTTACCAACACCGCTCCTTCGACAAACACATCGTTGCGCGCGTTCATAGTTACCACGGTTTCAGCCAGATACAGGATCGAGGTCATTACTTTTACCCTTGAGAATCGCCACTATATATAGTGCCGAAAGTCGGGAAGGAAGTTCATGAAAAGAAAAGAAATCGGTTTCTGTCTTTTACTCGCGGTCTTCGTTTGCTGCATGGCAACAGTGAACATTTTGAGCGCCAAATTATGGACTTTGGGTGGCATCGCTATTAACGCGGGCATCGTTTTCTATTGGATCACTTTTCCCATTACAGATGTTATTGGAGAGGTTTACGGCAGAAAAAAAGCCGCTTTCGTTGTTTGGCTTGGCTTTGGAGCCGCCCTTTTAATGTTGGTCTTGACTCAAACAGTTGTCGCGCTCCCACCGCACGAAAGCTATGAACAGCAGTTCGCTTTGGAGAAAACGCTTAGTGTTGTTCCAGTTATGGTGTTCGCGTCATTAACAGCCTATTTATGTGCTCAAACACACGACGTTGCGGCATTCGCTTTTTGGCGTAGGATCACGAAGGGTCGACATCTCTGGTTACGAAACACCCTAAGTACGGCTTCCTCACAACTGATCGACTCTGTTGTGTTCAACGTTTTGGCTTTTTACCTGCTTACAAGCAGCCCCCTTCAATTTGAAGAACTTTTTTCTATGACGATCGCTTTATGGCTACTAAAGATCGGAATTGCGGTTGTCGATACACCTATTGTTTATGGTTTGGTCTGGTTACTCGATGGAGAGCATCGCGAGGAAGCCGCATCCGAGATTGCGTAAAGACCTGTAGAGAGGAGGCACAAAATTGCGGCTGCTCATTTAGCGCTGCACTGCGTCAAAATTTTCCCGGATTTCAGCTCCTTCAAGGGTTGATTCAATTAATCGCATTACCTTGTCAGCTTCAACAGCTGTCGTTACAGAAGCCAATGGAATTCCGTACCAGGGGCCCGGCTGTTTGTAATGCGCGGGTCCTGCAGCAACGACATCTCCAATACTCATGCCGTCCGTTACAACCCTTATTGCTCGCTTTTCTGTGCTAAAAATTGACTCGTCTATAAAGAAAGCCACAGCGGTCGGATCGTGATTATAAAAGCCTTCCAAAACGCCTGAAGACCGGTAGAACTTCCGATAAAACTGGCTAGCCCGATAAATAAAATCGCCCGAAATACCGCCATGTTTTCTGACCCTTTCAAGCCACTCATCGCTAACCTTGACCTGACGAGTTGTATCGGCGAGTACGAGCGTGACGTCCCAATTAGTCCCTAGAACAATATCCGCGGCATGCGGATCCCCCAGAATATTGGCCGATGCTACTGGTGAGACATTGCCTGGAACTGCTAAGACACCGCCCATCGCGACGATACGCTTTACGCTTGTCGCTAATCGAGGTTCAAGGGCAAGGGCGAGGGCTATGTTCGTCATCGGACCAAGAGCAATCAGAGAAATCTCTCCTGGGTTACTCATCACGGTATCGACAATAAACTCCGCGGCAGTGAGGTCTAAGGCAGCGCGGCTGGACTCAGGTAACCATATTTCGCCTAGTCCGTCTTCTCCATGAACGAAGGTTGGCGTGGGCAGTTTCTTCGCGTAGAGCGGCCTCACCGATCCGGACGCCACAGGAATGTTGGCATCGACTAAATCTATAAGCCTCAGGGCATTGCGAGTGGCGAGGCCGGTATCGACATTGCCGAAAATACTGGTCAGTCCGATTACCTCAATTTCATCCGAGGCAAAAGCAAACAGTATTGCCTGCGAATCGTCTACTCCAGGGTCTGTGTCAATAATGACTCTTTCTTTTGCATCGATTGAAAAAGCTGCGAGCAAAAAGACAACCGTCCATCCTCTGTGAGCTAGAAATCGTGTCAACTTTTCTATTTCCTCGAAAATTTTGCCGCTTGTCGAAACTCTCTTCTGCATATGGTGCACCATTTGAGGCACAGCACCAATTACTCGCCCGAACACATCCCTTGATGCATTGCCCACTTGACCTCCCATAGCGAGTTAGGCTGTCCTGCTGATTTATTTCTACGCTTTTCGGGTTTGATAGGAGCGTACGGATGTCGCAATCCCGTGAGCAAAAAAGCTACCGTCTTCGACACATTCATGAACAAATTAATGAGAACCTAATTAGGCTTCGAGAGGCGATCATCCCCCTCTCCCCCTTCTCGTATGTCCCTCTCGGAGCCTTTAACTCTCCTGCTTTGGACCTAAGAAACCTACTGGCGAGTTAGAACCCAAGTCTCGTAAATATACAGGGTGGCACCTCCAACTAAGGTCCTGCTTCCCCAACCTCTCCACTTTTATCGGTGTTACGCGCCCGCGTTCCTATGTGTCGATAAGGAACGTGATGTTGAAAGTGTTGCCGCCAGAGTCAAGCGGGCAAAGCATTGGTTGGCATTTCGTGGTACGGCTATTTTTAGTTGTTCCAGCCTTAGGGATTGGACTGTATAAACTGTTGTATTAGTGCCACCAAAGTTTCTGGTGCATCTTCCTGGCAAAAGTGCCCCACACCGGGCAGCGTTACCAAAGGCGCGTCAGGAAACAGGGCGCGAAAATCACTTATCTGGTTCTCAGGGTGAATGGCGTGATCTTCTAGACCCACGGCTAACATTGCGGACTTGGCTTTTACCGCGTCGAGATTGCCGGTAGCTAAGCCAGCCATTATGTATTCCATCATCCGTCCGAAGTGGACGTCCAAAGGAAATTCAATTCCACCAACACAGCTCTCGCGATTCGGGAACGGCATGGAGTAAGCACGAATCCATGTATCGTCTACAGCTGCTGAGTTTTCGAAACCGAGTATTTTCATTACCGAAAGCACAGTGGACCCCAATTCGCCCAAGATCCCCCGCAATGTGCCAGCTTCTTCGTGTCTCGCTATCCATTCAAACCACGGCGATTTATGCGCGTTTTGTACCTTACCGCCGTAGCCAAATAACGTATTCATTAGGGCGACTCGTTTAACACGCTCGGGATGACGAATTGTATAGGCACCAGTAATGAGCCCGCCCCAGTCCTGACAGACGAATGTAATATCGTCGAGGTTAAGATCGTCGATGAACCGCTCCAAGTTCTCGACGTGAGTCTGCATGGTGTACACCCGGTCCTGTGGTGTCTCGGATTTTCCGAAACCCATGTGATCAGGAACGATCACACGATACTGCTCCGACAATCGCGGTATGAAGTTGCGGTAGAGGTATCCCCAGGTCGGCTCGCCATGCAGGCAAATCAGCACCTGGGCCTCACGCGGCCCCTCATCAACATAATGTTGGCGAAAGCCAGAAGCGTCACTGAAGTGTGGAGTGAACGGCCATGTGCCATTAAACGTTTCTTCTGCAGGTATCATTGGGGGCTTCCACTTTTGTTGTCGTCAAGGATCACACAGGCAAGGGGCGTTTCACCACCTGCTTTTCAGATTGAGAACGTGTAAGACCCCTAAAGGTTGAGAAGCATCCTGGGATCTCACAACGATCATTTGTCGATTAGCGGCTCAGCCTCCCTCGCATGCTTCATGACCCGTTTGATCTCACCTCGGTAGTAGTGCTGTTTAGCTTGCATCCGAGGCCGGTTTTCGCAAAGAACTAACCCCGGGTAGCTGCGGCGAGACGCCTTAAGGCACTTTGAGAATATGATTGCATAAAGACAATTAGTTATAGACCAGACAAGCCTTCGAAGCCGGTCTTTACAGAAGAAATTGGTGGGCCCACCAGGACTCGAACCTGGGACCAATGGATTCACATTCTCACGATTTTTCAATCGTGTGCGGACTATCTCATCTCCCTCGCCAGCGCGCTGCGTTAGGGAGCGGGACGCTCATGCCTGTAATTAAGAGCTCTTGGTGCTTCTTCAGTGAAGCGACCTGCTCTCAGGTAGTCTCTGCACCTTCCGACAGTGTACTGTCGGCTTGGCTCAGGATTGCCGATCGCGCTAAAGCTCGACTACGGTTTCCCTGAATTCATCCCGTTCATCCTGACCCTTTCGGAATCAGGCGCACCATTTTGATGAGTCCACTGCTCTAACCAACTGAGCTATAGGCCCAATTTCTTATTTCTAGCCACGCCAGGCTAGTCTGCGGACTAGACGTTACGCCCTTTACCGCCTTCCAAACTTTCGTCCAGGAAACTACGCAAGTGCTCTGAACGACTTGGGTGACGCAGCTTGCGTAGAGCCTTTGCCTCTATCTGGCGTATACGCTCGCGGGTTACATCGAACTGCTTGCCCACTTCTTCCAGCGTATGGTCCGTGTTCATATCTATGCCAAAGCGCATACGCAATACTTTAGATTCCCTTGCTGTCAGTCCGCCAAGGACATCCTTGGTCGCCTCGCGTAAGCCTTCACCAGTAGCCAGGTCAATCGGTGAGCCAATCGTATTGTCCTCAATGAAATCACCAAGATGCGAGTCTTCATCGTCACCGATCGGCGTTTCCATAGAAATGGGTTCTTTCGCGATTTTGAGCACTCGGCGCACTTTTTCTTCGGGCATTTCCATACGCTCACCAAGCTCTTCAGGCGTTGGCTCGCGCCCCATTTCCTGCAGCATTTGTCGCGAAACACGATTGAGCTTGTTTATAGTTTCTATCATGTGTACGGGTATACGAATCGTTCTTGCCTGATCCGCGATTGAGCGCGTGATTGCCTGACGAATCCACCAGGTCGCGTAGGTCGAAAACTTGTAGCCGCGTCGATACTCAAACTTATCGACCGCTTTCATGAGGCCTATGTTGCCTTCTTGAATCAAATCGAGGAACTGTAGACCACGATTGGTGTATTTCTTTGCAATTGAGATCACCAAACGCAGGTTAGCTTCGACCATGTCTTTTTTAGCGCGCCGCGCCTTTGCTTCACCGAGGGAAATGCGGCGATTGATGTCCTTAATTTCTGATACGGAAAGCTCAGTAATCTTACTCAATGCCTTGAGTTTCTTCTGGCAGCGTGTGATGTCGTCCCGCTGAGTTTCCAGTCCCGTCGCGTATTCTTTCTTCAGTTTGCTGATTTTATTAATCCAGGTAACGCTGACTTCGCTGCCCATATATTCTTTGCGGAAAATATCTCGAGGCACCCGGGCGCGCCGCACCACCGCATTTTGAATCAATCGTTCTTGATGCTTGACTACCTCTTGCGAATCTCTGGCCAGCGAAACCATGTAATCGAAATGCTTGGGTACCAATTTGAAACAACAGTAGGCTTCCGCCAGCTTGATCTGCTGGGCCTGCACTTCCTTGCTGTTCTTACCTTTTTCTTCTACCAGCTTGTTGAACTTATTGTACTGCCTCTTGAGAAGTGAGAAACGCTTTTTGGCCTCGACGGGGTCTGGACCCTTCGCCTCATCGTCCTCATCATCTTCATCGTTTTGAATCGGGCCGTCCGCACCAATTTGCGTCGCAGCAGGCACATTATCCGTTGGGTCTAAATAACCTACCAACAAATCAGCCAACTTTTCCTCTTTCACGACTTCCGCATAGGTTTCAAGCAAATACTCTACCGTGCCTGGATAGCTAGCAAGGGCTGTGAGCATGTCACGAAGGCCCTCTTCAATGCGCTTAGCGATGGCAATTTCGCCTTCCCGCGTCAACAGTTCTACTGTGCCCATTTCACGCATGTACATACGCACGGGGTCTGTGGTACGGCCCGCTTCGGTCTCCACCGCCGCAAGGGCAGCGGCGGCCTCTTCTGCGGCCAACTCATCTGCAGTGTTTTCTTCCGTCGATAACAAATCATCCGTATCAGGCGCGGCTTCATATACCGTAATGCCCATGTCGTTGATCATACGAATGATGTCTTCAATCTGCTCGGGATCGGAGATGTCGTCGGGCAAGTGATCGTTGACCTCACCATAAGTGAGATAGCCTTGTTCTTTACCCTTAGCGATCAGCTCCTTTAAACGAGATTGCTGCTGCGCTGTAGTGACTTGTTTGTTCATATCTTCCCAACTTTTTGCAAAGACGTGTGCAACTGTTTTTTCCGCATCGAAGAATGCCCAGAGACTTGATCGCCCAAATTTTGTCGTCCCCGTCCACCCTGGGCGTGCCAACGGCATCATACTTGTCGGCCATAGCCACCAGCATTTGGACGCAACCTGTTTACCCTCCACTAAACTGCAGGAGCCGCATCTCCCTATTGGGGGCGAAACGCAGATGGAGGCAGAGAAGGGTGGACTAGGAAGCGCGCCAAAGTCCTTACTTAACATCTTGGCGAGTGGTCCAAAGCCTGTCGGATTATCCGATCTGCGCGAAACAGCCGCTCATTATAACAACGGTAAACGAGCGGCGCTAGATCGATGGATTTATGGCCTAGGATCGGTATTGATCGTCACATAGATGATCCAAAAAATTAGCTCAGGTATCGCCGAGGCGCGACTTACTTGGCAGCAAGTCGCGCAGTTTCTCCTCATCGCCCGAGGCTTTGAGCTGAGCAATATACTTTTGACGCCTAGATCTTTCGCACTGGCGAAGTAAGTGCTTGGATCCATCCAAAAACTCTTGCCGCCATGCTTGAGCACTGGAAGCAACGGGCTTTTTCGCAAATTCGATCAACCGTTGCTGATCTCCCTCGTCAGACCAAGCGATCAATATCTCGTTCGTATCCAAGTCCGGCTGGGCATGAAGCAAACTGACCAAGCGACCTAGCACACCTAATTCCTTTCGGTGGGCCAAAAATTCGGCCTGAGTACTCTTGTCTAGCTCGCTCCAGAGGTATGGCGCTTTGAGCAGCATTCCAATCAGGCGCTGAGCTAAGACGGAGCCAAATCTGCCATCATCACGCTTGCTCGCACGCAGTTTCGATTCACCACCCTCAGCCCTGATTGTCCCGGTTTCAATTCCACCAATCTCTTGCACCCGCTTCCTCACAAGTTCTTGGAGAATGCCGGCAGGGATTTTTTCAACGAGAGGATTCGCTAAACCCATGAAGCGCGCACGCCCGTCTAAGCTTTGCAGATCAAGCCCCTCGCCTAACTTGCTAAATAAGTATTCGATACCCGGCGTGGCGTTTTGCAAAAATTCTGAGAATGCCTCGGCACCCTGATCACGCACCATCGAATCAGGATCTTCACCGTCTGGGAGAAACACGAATTTCAGCTGTCGGTGTTCGTTTAAGACAGACAAGGCGCTTTCTAGAGCTCGCCAAGCTGCAGCTCGGCCTGCTTTATCGCCGTCGAAGCAACAGACCACTTCGTCGGTGTAGCGATACAGCTTTTGATAATGCGCTTCACCAGTTGCAGTGCCCAGGGTGGCCACGGCATTGCGAAAACCTCGCTGCGCCAGAGCCACTACATCCATATATCCTTCGACCACCAGCAATCGATCAATGCTTCGCAGAGCCTTGCGCGCTTCGTATAAACCGTACAGTTCCTGATTTTTTAGCAAACACCGGAGTCTCCGGCGAATTGAGGTACTTAGGACCTTCTTCGTCGCTGAGTTTACGCCCGCCAAAGCCAATCACGCGCCCCCGAACGTCGCGGATTGGGAACATGATGCGATGTCGAAAACGGTCATAAACTCTGCCGCTGTCATTCTTGATCGTAAGACCCGCCTTTAGCATGACCTCAGCGCTCACATCCTCATTCAGCAAAACCTCGCTAAGGGAGTGCCAACCTTCCGGCGCATACCCAATACTAAAATCTCTGGCCGTTACACCGGTGAGACCGCGTCCTTTCAAATAGTCGACAGCGGCAGGCATTCCACGAAGCCGCTGCTTATAAACCCGCTCAGCCTTTTCGAGAGCCTGGTAGATGCGCTGATCAACTTCTATATAGTTGCGATTGGATTTTTCTCTGGGAACGGTGAGACCCAAATCCTTAGCAAGCGTCTCTACGGCTTCCACAAAATCCATTCGTTCGTACTTCATGAGAAAGGTCAGAGCGCTACCGCTCTCTTGGCAGCCGAAGCAATGGAAAAATTGTTTGTCTGGACTGACTGAAAAAGAGGGGGACTTTTCATCGTGGAAGGGGCATAACCCTGAATAATTCTTGCCACTTTTTTTCAGTACTACGCGGCTGCCAACCACGTCAACAATATCGGCGCGGTCGATTAAATCGTTAATGAAGGACTGTGGAATTAAACCCGCCAAGACACCACCCTCAGTACGTTCAGAAAAAAAGCATAGCACAGGGATTGGGTGGCGCTGCCAGTTCGCCAGCGCCGGCCGCTAGGATGCGAGCAGTAATGTGTCCTACAGACTTGCCAGTTGAGCTTTCACGAGGGCGCTCGCCTTCCCCATATCGACTCGGCCCTGACCTTCGCTTTTGAGTAAACCCATCACCTTGCCCATATCCTGCATACCCTGGGCACCAGACTTGGTCACAAGCGCAGCAACCAATTTCTGCAGTTCATCGCTGTTCATCTGTTCCGGCAAAAAAGCTTCGATCACGCCGATTTCATAAGCCTCTACCGCAGCTAAATCCTCGCGCTTGGCGTCCTTAAATTGTGCCATGGCGTCCTGGCGTTGTTTCAGCATTTTTTTTAGCACCGCAAAGACGTCTTCGTCACTCAGGTCTCGGCGCTCATCGACCTCGATGCGCTTGAGCTCGGCATTGACCATCCGTAAGGTGCCCACCCGATCCTTATCCCGAGCCTTCATAGCTTCCTTGGTGGCCCGATTCAGTGTTTCTTTCAGCGCCGACATATCGCCTCCAGTCGTGTGATGAGTAAATGTCTATCCTAAGTCATTCCAAAGAGTTCAAAAGGTCAGAATGTTACGTCCACAAAAAAGCCCCTGCATAAGGGGCTTTTGGTCAGCAGGGTTGTGGCCCGCCTATCGACTCGTGAAGCTCGTATTACTCCATTTAATCTTATCAATAGGAGCGCTCGAACTTTCGTGACTCGCGCTGAAGTTTCTTGATGTGGCGCTTAACTGCTGCCGCCGCCTTACGCTTGCGCATAGCTGTAGGCTTTTCATAAAACTCTCGACGTCGGACTTCGCTCAATACACCCGCTTTTTCACAGGAGCGCTTGAAGCGTCGCAATGCTATGTCGAAAGGCTCGTTCTCTTTGACTCTAACGTGAGGCATGTTTCAACTTGTTCCCGATGAGGGCGCGGATAGTACACAGTGGCCAATTGTGCGGCAACCCCGATAGCAGGCTGTCATCGCTGGCGGCTCGACAATCCAAGGCAGGTCGATGCGACAGTGTAGGGGGCATTTTTGTATCATGTACCTATGTTAGTGCTTGGCATCGAAAGTTCCTGTGATGAGACTGGGCTGGCGCTGTACGACAGCGAACTAGGCCTTCTCACACAAGCCCTACACAGTCAGGTGGCCCTGCACGCGGACTACGGCGGCGTTGTTCCGGAATTAGCGTCCCGCGACCATGTGCGCAAAATCACTCCGCTGACTCACCGAGTACTGGCAGATGCTGACAAAACGCCGAATGACCTAGACGCGATTGCCTATACCGCTGGGCCTGGCCTGATGGGCGCACTTCTGGTCGGCGCGTCTTTTGCGAAGAGTTTGGCCTGGTCGCTCAACATTCCCGCGCTCGGCATTCATCACATGGAAGCTCATCTGCTTGCGCCGCTTATCAACCGTGGGGCTCAAGACCTTGGCCTGCCATTTGTTGCGCTGCTGGTTTCTGGGGGACATACGCAACTGGTTCACGTGAAAGGATTGGGCGACTACGACATCTTGGGAGAATCTGTTGACGATGCCGCGGGCGAGGCGTTCGATAAAACCGCCAAACTTCTCGGGCTTGGGTATCCCGGCGGACCTAAGATTGCTGCTGAGGCGGAACGTGGAGATAGCCAGAGATTCCGATTCCCTCGACCGATGACTGACCGTCCCGGATTGGACTTCAGCTTTAGTGGTCTCAAAACCTATGCGCTCAATACGGTACAAAGTCTTGCACCCATCAATCAACAAGACATCGCGGACGTCTCAGCGGCCTTTGAGATTGCTGCTGTGGACACCTTGGTCATCAAATGCCGTCGAGCCATCGAGCAAACCGGGGCAACGCAGCTGATCATCGCGGGCGGCGTCAGCGCGAACAAACGCCTACGGGCAGAGCTGGAGGAAAAGCTCCAGGCCGAAGTCGTTTATGCACCGCTGGATTTGTGTACCGATAATGGCGCCATGATTGCCTATGCAGGCACGCTAAGGTTGCAGTCTGGTTCTCGTGAAACCCTCGGCATACACACCCGCCCCCGTTGGCCCATGACCGAGCTCACACCCATATGAAAATAGATGATTCGTTCGGTGACAAAATCTTTATTCGTCAACTCGTGGTCGAAGCAATACTAGGCATACTCCCTGCAGAACGCCTGACGCCTCAACCAGTGCACATCGATATAACGGTTTTAACCAATACAAGGCACCCTGCAAAAACTAAGGAGATAGCAGATGCTGTGGACTATGCCGCACTAGCAGACGCCGCAGCAGGGCTAACCATCACTGGAGAGTACCTCCTGATCGAAACCCTGGTAGAAGACTTGGCTGCGCTTTGTTTGGCAAGGCCCCACGTTGCAGGTGTTTACGTTAGGGTAGAGAAGCCCCAGGCCGTAGCGGCCGCCACCGCGGTTGGCGTCGAGATTTATCGCTCGAACTCGGCCTGAGATTCTCCCTGTTTCTGCAAGAGGTACTGGGTGATGTGGTCTTGCTTCAATCCTGACAGTGCCTCGCCGTAGGCCGCTCCCCGGAGCTGATCTGCTTCTTTGGCCGGTAGGCTAATTTGTCTAAGTTGCGCCAAGAGTTTAGGCAGTTCCTCCGTGAGGCGCCCTCGCACCGCGGTGGATTCAATCAAATCAACAATCTGAAGCAATCGATCATCAGCGTGAGTCGCTCTTAACTTTTCAAGCATTCGATAAACGGCAGAGGGATCAATATGGGGCCACTGCTCGAGCATCGCCAAGTACGCGTGCCGATCCGCCGCCAATGCAGCGTAACGATTTTGGCCTCGCAGGCGTGCCACGATATTGGCTAGGCCTAACGCGGGTATTGGTAGCAGGGCGAAGCGGGCTGCAGGATCTGGGTGACCTGTTGCCAGAGTTTTTGCCGCGATACCTGCGCACTCTGGCAACCAATAAGAAAGACCTTCGCAGGCCTCAAGCACTTCGAAAAATCTCACAGGGCTCGGCGCCGCTAACGCCTTAACGAATTCTTGCCAGACACGCTCGGCTGACAAGGTATCAAGTTCGCCGTTCCGGCACATATGTTTCAGCAGGGCCTGGGTGTCGTCGGCGACCGAGAATCCGGGCAGCTGCGCCGCAAAGCGCGCCACCCGAAACACTCGCAGCGGGTCCTCTGTGAACGCCGGGGACACATGCCTAAGGAGCCCTGCGGCAATATCAGCCTGGCCTCGGTGAGGATCAATTAGATTCCCCCTCGCATCCTGGGCAATGGCATTAATGGTGAGATCCCGCCGACCCAGATCTTCATATAGCGTTACCGATGAATTGGCATCGATGCTGAATCCTTTGTGGCCAGAACCGTGCTTTTGCTCTGTTCGAGCGAGTGCATACTCCTCCTTGCTGTGGGGGTGCAAAAACACGGGAAAGTCCTTGCCGACTGGAGTGTATCCAAGATCCAACATCTGCTGGGGCGTCGATCCCACGACCACCCAATCGCGATCACTCGTGGTTGCCGAGGCTCCTTGACCTGTAGCTGGCCGCTTACTCGCGATCAGGGCATCGCGGACCGCACCGCCAACAAGATAGATGTCCAGTTTCTCGCTCAAAATTTCACGACCTGGGTAGCGCGGCTTGGGTAATTTTGCACTGCTGTTCCAGTGCATAGGCCGTGAGCTCTCTTCCCCATACGCATCCAGTGTCTAACGCGATACATTTTTCCGTACCGGTCTCACCCTCTAGTGATGCCCAATGCCCAAACAATAGAGTTTCCTCGAACGCCTCAATGCGCTGGTCGTCAAACCAAGGCCTCAAACCTGCGGGAGCATCTTGCAGCGCACCCTTTTGTGCAAAGTCCATGGCGCCAGCACTATTTAATAGACGCATGCGAGTCAGGTAATTGACGATACAGCGCAGTCGATCCATGCCCCGCAGATCTTTACGCCAGACAGCAGGTTTATTGCCGTACATATCGGCGAAGAACCTGCGATAAGAAATTTCTGCCGTGGCTGCCACCTCATCCGACTGCCCGATGACCGATTCCACCTCTCGCGCTAATTCCTGTGCTTGGGGGACACTCCAGCAGCCTGGTAGACCGGCATGGGTCATTAGGTGACCGTGATCCCGATGGAGTAATTTTTGTCTGCGCAGCCAATGGGCGAGATCCTCTACATCGCAAGCGCCTAGCAGCTCTGCGAACGTATCCTTCGCTCCAGCTCTATGACCACCAAACACGATGGCCAAAAAATGCAGATCATGATTGCCCAACACGATCCGAACCTGTTGATCCATATCACGCAGTTTGCGCAGAACTTTGAGCGAATCTGGGCCACGGTTAACTAGATCGCCCGCTAGCCACAGCTCGTCACTATCTTTGAAGTTGAGCTTCTTCATAAGGGCCTTGAGCTCTCGCCAGCAACCTTGGATATCGCCTAATGCGTAAACCGCCATCGGTTTAATGCACCATGTTGGGAACGCACAAGGAAAATACGGGTATGGGTACATCGAAAAGCTCGCCGCTATCGATGCAAAACTGATAACTCCCTTCCATGGTGCCCACCGGCGTCTTTAGCACTGCCCCGCTGGTGTACGTGAACTGTTCGCCTGAACTCAGCCGTGGTTGCTGGCCTACAACACCGGGTCCGGCAACTTCCTGAACCTCACCACGACCATCGGTAATGATCCAGTGTCGATTCAACAGCTGACTAGGCACCGCACCACGATTGCTTATGGTAATGGTGTACGCGAAGGCATATCGCTCTTCCTCACTTGAGGATTCGCTGTCTAGATAGTGCACTTGCACCGACACCTCGATCGTTTGCTGCAAATTTTGTTCGGTCAATACGCAACTCCCCGGTCGCCCTTGGTATGGGTCGCTCACTGCTTTGCTTGAGACTGCTCGGCAATGGCTAAAAACTCATCAATGGTCACATCGTCTGCTCGTTTTCCTGGATCAACAGCCAGACGCGACCAATTCAGCTGCAGTGTTTTTAACGCATTAGACATGCGTTTTCGGCGACCCGCAAAGGCGAGCCGCAATACTTTATCCAAACTTTTGCGCGGCACGGGCAGGTCGTCATGGGCTATGGGTGTTAACCGGATCATGGAGGAATCAACCTTTGGCGGCGGGTCAAAACTCTGCGGGGGCACATCGAATAAATATTCAACGTCGACGGTTATTTGGGTCATCACGCTCAGCCGACCCCAAGCCTTGCTCCCCGGCTGGGCGCTAAGCCGTTCAGCCATTTCTTTCTGCACCATGAAATGCATATCTTGAATGCTCCCTGGGTGCGCCAGCACATAGTCCAGCAGCCGGACGATTAAAGGCGAGGAAATATTGTAGGGAAGGTTACCCACTATACGCCAAGGCTGGGTCGCTGCTCCCAACGCTAACGCGGATGTTAGATCTGCTCGCAGAACATCTTGTTGCAGCACCTCTATTCCCGGGAATTTACCGGGCAACAACGGCGCCAAATCACGATCAATTTCCACCGCGAGGTAGCGGGCTAGCGACGGTTGATGTAAGTACTGTGTAAGCGCCCCTTGACCCGGTCCAATTTCAAAGACATTTTGTTTTGGCTGGATTGCAACGGCGTCGGCAATACGCCGTAGGATAGAAGCATCCTTTAAAAAATGCTGCCCAAATCGTTTACGCGGTTGCATGGCTTCCCATGACTAAGTCCGCCGCAGTAGCCATGGCGGCGGCAAAGGAGCCTGAATCGGCGTCGCCTCTGCCCGCCAGATCCAGGGCCGTGCCATGGTCCACAGATGTGCGAACAAAGGGTAAACCCAGCGTAACGTTCACCGCACGGCCAAATCCCGAATATTTCAGCACGGGCAGGCCTTGATCGTGAAACATCGCCATGACGGCATCTGCAGATTTCAGAAACTTTGACGTAAACAGCGTATCTGCTGGAAGCGGCCCCTGGATCGTCATACCCGATGCCCGCAGGCGCTCGCACACCGGCTCGATAACATCGATCTCTTCACGCCCCATTCGGCCCGATTCACCCGCATGAGGGTTAAGACCGCAAACCAGTATCCGCGGATCCCGCAAACCAAACTGAGACTGCAGAGCCTTATGCAGAATACGCAAACGGCGCTCCAGCAGAACCTCGGTCAGATGCGCTGAAACGGCCTGCAGCGGCAAATGAGTGGTCGCCAAGGCGACACGCATGACATCGCTTGCCAGCATCATTACCACATCCTCAACCTTCGCCTGCTTGGCAAGATGCTCTGTGTGGCCAGTAAAATCGTAGCCTGCTTGCATCATGACGGACTTTTGCATGGGGCCGGTTACCAGAGCCACAAACTCGCCACTCATGCAGCCTTGAATGGCTCGATCCAGGGCTTGAAGGGTGCCGCTGGCATTGGCGACGTTCAAACTGCCCGGAACGACTTTCTCGGCAAGCGGGATATGCAGAACAGTAAGATGACCCGCTTGCCTGCTTGGCGCATCTAAACGCTCATTAATATCGAGAGGCAACCCGAGCACCGCGGCACGCTGCTGCAGCATGTTGGCGTCGGCGACGACGATCTTGCAAGCTGGTCTATCTTGCTGAACCGCCTGGATGACCAAGTCCGGGCCAATCCCGGCAGGCTCACCGGGCGTTATGGCGATCATCGTTAACTCTCGTTTAGGCGCAGTTCTACGAACGCTTCATCGCGAATTTCTTTGAGCCACTCCTGACGCTCTTCTTCAAATCGGCGTCGAAAAAGCAAATCCATTGCCATGTTACGCCGAGCTTCATCGCTCATATCTTGTTCACGCCGGTCATCAACAAGAAGCAGATGCCAACCGAATTCGCTCTCAAAGGGTGCACTGACCACACCTATATCTGCTGCTACCATTGCCTCGGCAAACTGTGGCACGAATTGGTCTGGAGTCGACCACCCCAGTTCCCCTCCGTTGAGCGCGCTGGCGGGATCTTCGGAATACTCTCTTGCCAACGCAGCAAAATCTTCGCCTGCTTGAATGCGATCATAGATGGACTGAGCCTGAACCCTTGCCTGCTCCGTCGTCACGATTTCCGAGGGTCGAATGAGTATGTGACTCACGTTGGTTTGGGCCATGCGCTCCGTGCCGGCTCCACGCTGATCTAGCAGCTTGATGATGTGGATAGTCGCACCTGTTGCGATAGGACCCTCAATATCACCAACCGTCATATCAAGCACGGCATCTGAGAATAGTGTCGGTAGTTCACCGGCGCGACGCCAGCCAAGATCACCCCCCTCCAGCGCCGTACTTGCAGACGAATTAGCAATTGCCATTTGTGCAAAGTCTGCACCATCGCGCAGTTCTTGAACGAACCCCCTTGCCTCTGCCAGGGCAGCTTTCGCATCGGCTTCTGAGGCGTCTTCGTCCAAGGTTCGCATAATGTGCCCAACGCGATACTCATCTGAAAACATCTGCTGATAGAAGGGCGAATTCAGCAAAGCCTGGACGTCTTGCTCGGTGATTGAAATGCGTCGGTTGATCATAGCGCGTTGCAACCGCGTAATGATTAGCTCCGACCGAATTTCCTCACGAAACTCGCGGTAGTTCGTGCCGTCTGCCGCCAGATTCTGGCGGAACTCCTCCAACGTCATACCGTTGTTGCTCGCAAAACTGTTAACAGCTCGGGCAAGGGTCTCGTCGTCTACGGTCACCCCTCGCTTCTCAGCTTCCTGCAGCTGAATGTTCTCGATGATCAAGCGCTCCATGATCTGATTGACCAACACATCGCCAGGAGGCAACTGCACATTGTTCTCGCGCATGGAGCGACGCACGGTTTCAAGCCGCGCTATCAACTCACTGGCGAGCACTACGTCGTCATCTACAACCGCGACAATGGCTTCGAGCCGCTGGTAGTCTGCGTTAAGGTTGAATGACAGCATCGAGAGCAGCGCCACTGTGCCGAAGTTACGCAGTCGAGCGCTGGGGGCAGCAAGGTATGCCGTGATGAATTTCAGCCTTTGCATCATTTCCTTTTCCTGATGTGTCTGTATTTGCAGGTGAATCTTCGTCTGTGCCCGCCAATCAATACTAACGTCGGTCTCTGGGTGCACCGTAACCGTAGATGCCGCGGCGCAACAAGGTCTCTACCTTACTGCCAATACCCGCAAGCCCTTTTAACTCAACCTCTAGGAGCAACCCTCGATCAGTACGCAATTCATTGGTCGGCAAGAGCGCCTGTGGAATGCCAAAGTCCCGATAGCTTGGATTCTCCAAATACTGCCGAGCGATAAGTCTAAGCTTGATGCAGCAATCGTCGTATTCCAAACCGATAAATGCTTCAAGGCTACGCTCACTCTCTAAATCGTAGTGCCAACGAGCCGTGACTGCCAGATGCTGGCTCAGCGGCGCATAAGTTGAGAGCTCGACTTGCTTAATGTTCAGCCAGTCGCGCTGGTTAAAGCCAAGATTATAAACTCTCCGCCCGGATCCGCGCAGGTGTACCGAGCCACGTAGCTCTTCCCACTTGCCTCGGTCTTTGTGCCAAAGCTGCCAACCACGCAACTGTACTCTGGGCGAAAGCTCAACGGTTTGTTCCGCTGCGACAAGATCCCCCGCGCTAATATCTGCTCGCCCAAGCAACCGAATACGCGGACTCGACAGATGCTGTAAGTAAGCTAGGCCCATCGCGGCGCGCTCGCGTCCGCTACTATCAAGCAGACGACTTGTCGCGGCCAGGGTCATTAGGTCTGCGTCTCCGATGCGATCCAAACCCACATATCGGTTGTCAGCAAATAGAGCATCAAACGCCATGCTGCGCGGGACGCTGTCAAATACAGGTAGGGCATCTTGATTCTCGTAGCCCTGATACAGATAAAAAAGGCGGGGTTCCAGGGTTTGAGTCCACTGACGATTACCTAATTCGAGGTCGCGCTCGAAGAACAAGCCAGCGTCGAGGCTGAAGAATTCGACGCCCCGATCGGCCTCTCGCTCTAGGCCAGTTCGGCCTAAAATCCCGCTCCGCACCGGTTCGTCGAGATTGTACTGGGTATATTTGTAACCGCCCCTAAGCGCCCAGTAGCCAGCCTGAGAATCCCGACGGAAGGCGATAGAGGGCTCCAGATGAGTTCGGCGGCCCTCGACATCGGGATTAATGCGGTGCTCGTTGGACAAACGCCCCAAGCGCTGGCCAAACTCGACGACTTGTGCCCTTAGCCCCCATCCGAAACCTGGTTCAAGAGGATTGCTGCGATAGTCCAACCGCAGCGCTGGGCTTACTTTATAGTCCGAGATGTTCAACTCGTCCAAACGCTGAAAGCCCACCGTTTGCAGACGCAAATCTAGGTGATCGGTCAAGTAGGCGACCTCAGCGAACTGCTGTAATGCTGTCGGGCTGGCTAAGCCCACAAAGGAGTCGAGGTCGCGAAAAAAGTCCCTGTCGCTACTGCGTGCAAAATCGATGCGCGTGCTCAGCGGACCAATCTTCCCGGCCTGCTGCAGCGCCAACAACCAGCGATCTGCAGTCTCAAACGAACCTGCAACACGATCGCCGCCCAGGGCCTTATACGTATCTCGATCGAAGTAACCATTGTATAAATCATCCGAGGACAAAAAAGACCCGCTTACTTCAGCTACCTGAAATTGATCGGCATAGTTCAACTGGCCGTCGACACCAAGACCGCGACGGCTGATCCAGCGAGGCGCGACGGTCGCGCTGAGGGTTTCGTCAATGCTCCAGTAGTAAGGAAATGAAACCTCGAGTCCATCCTGACTACTCAGGCCTCCGGTCGGTACTTGCCAACCGCTGGCGAGGCTGCCGTCCATGGAGACCCGCAGGCGCGGCAAATAGGCGACGGGGATCGACTTAACTTTAAGCACCGCGCCCCTGGCCTGGGCATATCCTTTATCCTCGTTAATCTCCAACCGCTCAACGCCAAGGAACCAGCCTTGGTTACCTGGCAGACAACGAGTTAGCTCTGCCTTATTTAGCACCAGCTGACCGGAATCGCTCTGAGTCAGAGAAGCCGCCGAGCCGCGTAGCTGTTGCTTCAGCAACAACCACTGCACTTTGTTGAGCTGCATGGTCTCTTTCTGCAGCCCGATCTTGGCCTGCTCACCTGCAACCACCAGATTGGGCTGGGTTATTAACAGGCCTTGAGGGAAGCGAATTTCGCTACCATCTTGTTCGAGCTGAGCGCTTTGCGCCTGCAGCAACCGCTGACCCTCGCGAATTAGCACGTTGCCCTGCAGCTGAATCTGTCCATCGCGCTCACCTGTTAGGCGGTCAAGCTCAGCGGTAATCAGGCGATCACGAGGGGCATCTTGTGTCTCAGCGGATCCATGACCGGGAGGCTGCAAGTGGGCTGGCACCGCGTAGCCCCCCAAACACTGGCCGAAATTCTCAGCGCTTGGCACCAGAGTGTGACGATAAAAGCGTCGCGCTAGGTCCGTGGCTGAATCGCTCGCAGCCGATGCAGCAGATTCGATTTCTGCAGAGCCGGTTAAACCCTCTTCTGTCAAAGCGTGTCCACTGAACAGCACTAGTGCGAGCATTACGGACCGCTTTAAACGGCATAAGAATGAGTTCATCGCGGCATGATAAAAGAATTGGCTCTTTGGATATAATCAATTCGTGCCGGCACTTAACACAACAGCTCAATTACTCAGTCACTGGTGTTCGCAGCAGCTGCAGACTTTGTTCTCGGCTCCCTGCCAAATCCTGGCTCATCCTCTGCGGGTCGAGGCCAGCCATCGCGAGTTCTACCGCCTACAAGATGCGCTGTCGGAGCGATCATGGGTCGCCATGTCGAGCCCACCATCCCTAGAAAACAACGAGCAATTTGCCGCCTTGGCAGAACTATTTCACGGCCTCGGCACACCGAAAGTTTTGGCCGCCGATCAAGTCAACGGCTTTTTCCTCATGGAAGATTTGGGCTCTGTCCATTTATCCGATGCTTATTTGAGGTTTGGCGCCGACCATACCGCGCTCACGGACATTCTCAATCTTGCACTAGATGCGCTTAAACCTTTGCAGAAGCTTGCTGACCCTCAGATACCCCCCTACACAGAAGATCGGCTAATCATGGAGTTTGACCTCTGCGCTGAGTGGTTTGCGAGAAGCCTAATGTCCCTACCGCTGTCCGCTAATGACCATACAACTCTGGCAGCGGCTCGCTCGACCCTGGTTGACGCCATGCTGGAGCAACCTCAAGTTTGCGTTCACCGAGACTACCATTGCCGCAACTTGTTGCTTTCGGGCGATCCAGATAGCCCACGCATTGGCATGGTGGACTTTCAGGATGCGCTTATCGGCCCAGCGCTCTATGACGCCGCCTCTCTGCTTGAAGATTGTTATGCGGTGCACGACGACGCAGTGATAGCGACAGCCCTGCACCGATTCGCGTCAAGGAGTGAAGTGCTTGCCGGGGAGGCACAAGAAAAGGTTAGCTGGTGGCACGATGCTTGCGCCATCCAGCGCCATATCAAAGCCGTCGGCATTTTTGCTCGATTGCATTTGCGCGACGGCAAATCCAGCCACCTGCACTATATCCCTTCAGTGCTTGCACGAACGTCAGCGCTGACTGCAGCTCATGACGCGACTCAAATGCTATCGCCCTTGCTGGGTGAGTGGGCGGAGCAGGCCGCCACCAATTCGCTTCTAATTGGAAATAATGCTTCATGAAGGCCATGGTTCTCGCCGCTGGCAAAGGCTCACGTCTTGCGCCGCTTACGAACAAGACCCCCAAGCCCCTGCTACCGGTACGGGGCAGACCGCTGATCTTTCGCCTGCTCGATCAACTCGAGCAGGCAGGAGTGAATGAGGTAATCGTCAATATTCACCACCTTGGTGAGCAAATTGAGCACGCACTTACTCGTTACAAAAGTGTGCGGCTGTCGGTTCGTTTTAGCCGCGAAAACGAACTGTTAGAAACGGGCGGCGGTATCAAGAAGGCACTACCGCTGCTTCAGCAACCCATGTTTTGGCTTTGTAATGGCGACATTTTCTCGGACTTTGACTTTTCCCACCTACCAACGACCCTTAAGCACGGCGACCTCGCCCACTTAGTGCTAGTGCCAAAACCTTCTAGCAGAGATACCGGCGATTTCACCTTCGCCGAAGGCCGGATTGCCGCGCGAGGCGGCGATTACGTATATGCGGGCATCGGCCTAATTCATCGGGATCTGTTTAATGATTCACCCAGCGGACCATTTTCAGTGCGCGATCTGTTCTTTGACGCTGTGGCCCAAAATAAAGTCGGCGCTCAAGTGTATACGGGGCAGTGGACCGATATTGGCACACCTGATGACTATCAGAGCATTAAGGGGGTTAATTTCTTTAGCTAGATCGTCGCCCGTTAAGAAAACTCATGCATCTGCATTCAGCTCGGTTAACATAGTTGTTTTCGGTCATAACAGTTGCCATGACACCTCCCACACCCCCTTGGATATGCCCATCCATATTGGCTGCAGACTTTGCCCGCTTAGGCGATGAAGTCTCCAACGTGCTGGCCGCCGGCGCCGATACGATTCACTTTGATGTGATGGATAATCACTATGTGCCCAATCTTTCCGTCGGGCCGCTGGTGCTCAGCGCATTGCGCAAAGCTGGTATTGATGCGTGTGTCGATGTTCACCTGATGGTGAAACCCGTTGACCGGTTAGTAAAGGAATTCCTTCTTGCCGGCGCAGACTATATAACCGTCCACCCTGAATCGACTGAGCACCTGCATCGAACTCTCTCTATGATTCACGACGGAGGTGCCAAGGCTGGATTAGTTTTCAACCCAGCGACCCCCCTCGAAGCATTAGAGCCGGTCATCGAGATGATCGATCTGGTGTTAATCATGTCGGTCAACCCTGGTTTTGGGGGTCAAGCCTTTATCCCCTCAAGCCTTGAAAAGCTGCGCCAGGCGCGCGGCCTTATCGACGCCTGTAGTCGAGATATTCGACTGCAAATTGATGGCGGTGTTAAAATCGACAACATCGGCGCAGCTGCCGCGGCAGGGGCAGATGCTTTTGTAGCGGGTACTGCGATATTCGGCGCAGACAACTATGCAGCCACGATAAGCGCCATGCGCGAAGAAATTGCCCATACATGAACAGCATGCTGCGCCGTTACGATGCCTACCTTTTCGATCTTGACGGCACTCTGGTAGATACCGCTCCGGATCTCGGTCGAGCGCTGAATATCAGTCTGCTTGAGGCAGGATTCCCTGGCGTGACCGTCGATCAGGCGAGACAGTGGATTGGCTTTGGTGCGCGGTATTCGATCACTCAGGCAGTACAACATCACCAGCTACGGCTCACAGAACCTGAAACAGATGCACTATTTGAACGGTTCCTAAGCTACTACGAAGCCCATGTCGCAGACTCGAGCACTCCGTATGAAAGCGTCATCGATACCTTAGACGCGCTGCATGACGCAGGTGCGAAGCTAGCCGTGGTGACCAACAAACCGGAGCGTTTTACTTTACCTCTGCTGGCAGCTCTGTCTCTAGACGGCTACTTCGAGTCGGTGATCAGCGGCGATACTGCACCACAACCCAAGCCCGCTGCAGACCCCGTACTGCTGTGTCTCAAAGAGCTGAATGTGACTGCGGAGCAGGCCCTAATGATCGGCGATTCCAGTGCCGATGTGGGTGCGGCCAAGGCAGCCAAAGTAGATGTGGCTTGTTTTCGCAGTGGCTATAACCATGGCATTGATGTGCAGTCCTTAGAGCCGGAATTCGTCTTTGATCACATGCGAGAAATACTGTCGGCTGGCTGACGGACATTGGGTTTACGCACCGCCACGAATGCTCCACTTCAACGAAATCTCGTGTTAGCCTCTGCGTGAATTTGCAGGCAGATTTAACGCTATGTCTTGTGTGAACCTGAACAGAAACGAGAGACGCTGGCGGGGTTTCTGGCGACGCTAAATGCGTGTGAGTTTCAATGCCCATCTTGCCGTGATGGTGCCAAAAAGAAGCCTCCGGTAACCCCTCATTTTCTTTCTGCGGAATGGCACATGACAAATTCAAATCCTATCTATCGACGTGTTCCCGTCATTCACGAGGCTCTTGCAGATCTCGACACACCCCTTTCGGTTTATCTGAAACTCGCACGAGGCCCCTACAGCTATTTGTTGGAGTCGGCCCAAGGCGGTGAAAAGTGGGGTCGGTACTCCATCATTGGACTACCCGCTCGGACCGTCCTCAAGGTCAATGACCGTCGCGTTCAAGTGCTCACCGACGACGAGATCGTCGAAGAGGTTGAGACCGACGATCCGCTGTCCTTTATTGAAGCCTTTCAGGCGCGTTTCGACGTTGCAAACCTTGACGAACTACCACGCTTCTTTGGTGGCTTGGTGGGTTACTTTGGCTACGACACCGTGCGCTATGTTGAAAAACGCCTGCAGCCCAGTATTGCTGACGACCGTTTAGATACACCCGACATAGTGCTCATGGTAAGTGAGGAGGTTGTCGTCTTCGATAACCTTGAGGGTCGCATGAAGATGATCAGTTTGATCGATGCCGACGACGTGAGCGCACAAGACCAAATGCATTGCCGACTGCAAGAGCGCGAGGCCGCCTTAGCACAGCCTGTGACCGGCCTAGAACATGGCAATGCAAATCAAACCCTACGCGAAAGCGACTTCCTTTCTGAATTTGGTGAAGAGGCTTTTCAGGAAGCGGTAGAGAGCATTAAGGAATACACGCGAGCGGGTGACGTCATGCAGGTCGTACTGGCCCAGCGTATGCACATTCCATTTCAGGCACCATCGATCAATATGTACCGCGCTTTGCGCAGCCTCAATCCGTCGCCCTACATGTACTTTATGGATCTCGGCGACTTTCAGATTGTCAGTTCTTCGCCAGAAATTCTGGCTCGAGTCGAGGACGGGGTGATCACCAATCGACCGCTAGCGGGCACCCGTCGTCGCGGTCACAGCGAGGAGGAAGATCTTGCTCTCGAGGAAGAGCTGAGAGCAGATCCGAAAGAAATCGCCGAGCATCTGATGCTGATTGATCTCGGTCGCAACGATGTGGGGCGAGTGTCTCAGGCCGGTTCCGTTGAGGTGATTGAACGCTTCGCCATCGAACGTTACTCCCATGTCATGCATTTATCCTCCACAGTAGAGGGCAAACTCCAGCCCAACAATTCCTGCATGGACGTGCTACGTGCCACGCTGCCCGTTGGCACCTTGTCCGGCGCGCCCAAGGTTCGAGCCATGGAAATTATCGACGAGCTAGAGCCGGTTAAACGCGGTATTTACGGCGGCGCCGTAGGATATCTGGCATGGAATGGCAACATGGATACTGCCATCGCCATTCGCACGGCGGTAATTAAGGACGGCTATCTTTATATCCAAGCGGGGGGCGGCATCGTCCATGACTCGGTGCCCAGACTGGAGTGGAAAGAAAGCCTAAACAAAGGTCGAGCAATCTTTCGCGCAGCAGCCATGGCCGAGAACCGCATGGTTCACCCCGAGCTTGGGAAAGTCGGAGGTAACCAATGATATTAATGATCGACAACTATGACTCATTTACCTTTAACGTTGTGCAGTACCTGCTGGAACTGGGCGCCGAGGTAGCGGTTAGACGCAACGATGAAATAACCATAGCCGACATCGAAGCCATGGCGCCGCAAAAAATCGTCATCTCGCCTGGGCCCTGCACCCCCAATGAGGCAGGAGTTTCGTTAGACACAGTGGCCTACTTTGCCGGCAAAATTCCGCTGCTAGGCATTTGCCTTGGACATCAAAGCATCGGCCAGAGCTTTGGCGGTGACATCGTTCGAGCCAAGGCCGTGATGCACGGCAAAACCTCCATGATTCATCATAACGGTAGCGGCGTATTTGCCGAACTCGCGAATCCCTTCGAGGCAACGCGCTATCATTCTCTGGTCGTCGCTCCTGAAACCATGCCCGACTGTTTGGAGGTCACGGCATGGACAGAAGAAAACGGTGAGATAGACGCAATCATGGGTCTGCGTCATCGTGAGCTCGATGTCGAGGGGGTGCAGTTTCATCCAGAATCAATACTCACCGAGCATGGCCATCAATTGTTGAATAATTTTTTGCAGCGATAGGAACAACCTATGAACATACCGCAGGCACTCGCTCAAATCGTCGAAGGCAACGATCTTAGCCAAGATGATGCGGCAGCCGCTTTTCTGCAAATTATGTCCGGCGAGGCGACGCCGGGGCAGATCGGTGCGCTCCTTGCCGCGCTTCGCGTAAAGGGCGAAACCGCCGAGGAGATCGCTGGTGCGGCCCTTACCATGCGCGCGCTGTCGACAAAGGTACCCGCAGCAAGTGAGACTTTGGTCGACACCTGCGGTACCGGCGGCAGTGGCAGCAAACTTTTTAACATTTCAACCGCAGCGGCCTTCGTTGCGGCAAGCGCCGGTGCCAAGGTTGCCAAGCACGGCAATCGAAAGATGACCAGTTTCAGCGGCAGCGCCGATGTCCTGGAAGCTGCTGGAGTTTCGCTCTCCTTGACGCCGAAACAGGTTGCCACCTGCATCGACGAGATTGGTGTCGGCTTTATATTTGCTCAGGCCTACCACTCGGCCATGCGCTTTGCGGGACCGATTCGACAGGAAATCGGCATTCGCACCCTCATGAATGTGCTTGGCCCGATGACGAATCCCGCCGGGGCAAAACGCCAGGTCATTGGGGTGTTTTCCAGAGACTGGCAGCGCAAGGTAGCTGAGGTGCTCAAACTCCTGGGATCCGAACATGCCATGGTAGTTCACAGTGACGGGCTAGATGAATTTCGCGTGGATGTGCCCACCCATGTGGTCGAGCTCGAGGACGGCGTTATTACCGAGTACGACATTGAGCCGGCTCAGCTTGGTCTGGACCCGAGAACCCCAGCTGATCTTGCCGGTATCGTCGCGGATTCTGCTGAATCCAGCCTAGCCTTGGTAAAACAATCTCTCACCGACGACACCAGTGCTGCCGCGGATATCGTAGCCCTAAACGCTGGCGCAGCCATTTATGTCGGTGGCATCGCCAATTCCCTAAAAAACGGTGTAGTCATGGCACAAGACGCTATCTCCAGTGGTCAAGCCAAGGAGCGCCTAGCTGAACTGGTACGCATCACCTCACTGATGGCCGAATCATCGTGAGCACTATCCTTGAGAGAATCATCGCGACCAAGAGGGGCGAACTCATTGAACGCAAGGCTGAGCGCAGCCAAACCGACCTTGAAACAGAACTCGCAAATGCCTCTCTCCCAGCACCACGAGGTTTTGTTGCCGCTTTACACCGCCAAGCTGAACTTAGGCAACCTGGCGTGATCGCGGAAATCAAAAAGGCGTCACCGAGTAAGGGCGTGATTCGCGCAGATTTCGACCCTATGGCTATTGCCCAGGACTATGCTGCTAATGGTGCTAGCTGTTTATCGGTCCTGACCGACGAAGAGTACTTTCAAGGAAAAGACGCGTACCTGCGCGAGGTACGTGCTGCGGTGGATCTGCCAATTATCCGTAAAGACTTCACCATCGATTCATACCAGATTTACGAGGCGCGACTAATGAACGCCGATTGCATTCTGCTCATTGCCAGCGCGCTCTCTAATTCTGAACTAGCCTCGCTGCATGGAACGGCCAAAGATTTAGGTCTCGACATCTTAATCGAGGTTCATGATCGCGCAGAGCTGGAGGCTGCACTAAATCTCGACCCAAATCTGATTGGCATCAACAATCGTAATCTAAAGACCTTTGAGACGTCGCTGAACACTACCCTTGAACTTCTCTGCGACATACCAAGGCATACGACAGTGGTTACGGAGAGTGGTATTAGCACTAGGCAAGACATCGAGCTCATGCTCGAACGAGGGGTCTACTGCTTCTTAGTAGGAGAGGCGCTGATGCGGCAACCCAGCCCGGGAGCCGCACTTGCAGCGTTATTTGATCTGCGCTAACGAAAGATTTAAGTTGTGTATTCAACCGCTAGCGAGTACCGCGAACCAAAGTATTCTTGCCATTCACTTCTATAACGCCATGATGCGCAAGCACCTTGATTGCAGGACCCGCCATTTCTCTAGACCAACCCACAATCAAGCCAATTTTTTAGCGGGTGTAGCGAATCTGTATGCCACCTAGGTGAGAGATCGCATAAGGTCCCTTGGCCAGCAGCTGCAAAGCGTTAGCAACACGACCGCTAACGTCCAAAAACGCCAAATCGCAGGCCATATGACCTACCAATGAATGCGTTGGATAAGGTGACTCGTCAGAGCATGCAGCAGTGCGAGATGCGTCATACCCACTTCCATAAATCGCTCTCTCGAAATGGGAGTCGTTACACAGCCTCCTTGCGAGTTGGCCCAAAAATCCGAACCCTAAGGATCGGTCAAAACCGTTTCGCCGAAAAAATATCTACGACCCAGGTGATCGGTGATGATCTGCCGACCATTTTCCTTGTAGGTGTGCAGCATCACGATGCCATCGACTACCATAAGTTTTCGATCATCGTTCTCTCCGGGCTCAAGCACGACCTCTTTTTGTTTGAATGTGCAAACACTCGCCTCTTGCAACAGCGCAACCAGCAAACCAACCTTAGTCCATCTTACTAACTGCCACCAAGCACTTCAGCGAAACGGGAGGTAACGCTTCGATACCTGCCCGACACTCCTCAGGGTTAAGGCTTGGCTCTGATGCAGTGGATTATTTTTCCGACAACCCCTCCATCGTGGATGGCGAATCTATCTGTGAAGCAAGCGAATCTTGGTGAACAGTGGCATTTTGATTGTGCAATGCTGACCTGTGATATCCGTTGTGTTCTGTCGCCTTCATCGAGTCTCTCCTCTAACGATCTGCAGCGTGGGTGATTTACCTTTTGGCTTATCTTGTTGTCGGCCAGGCTTGTTTTCGATTTATCGTGCTTGCTCTATCTCGCGTTCTGCAGAAATCGCTGCCCTAGGCTGCAAACAAATCAGGTAGCCACTAACAAATTGAACCAGTCACTTTTTATGCTTTCTCAATGCTATTCCTTAACTCCGAAATGGCGCCTGAGAGACGGCAAACGGTAGTAAAATTCCAACCAACTACGCTCCTAGGGAATCGCCTAGGAGCGTAGTTGGTAGGGAATTGCCTAGGAGAAATCACCATCAGTTGTCAGCACGACTGAATTTCAGCAGTCTTTACCTCAACGACGAAGAGGAAGCCCTATGCAGGTCAAGGTAGATTGGCAGGACAATGTGCACTTTGTTGCTAACAACAAAAGCGGACATACAGTTGCCATGGATGGTCCGCCAGAGCAAGGCGGGCAAGATCGCGGGAGTCGTCCCATGGAACTAATGTTGATGGGCTTGGGCGGCTGCACGGCCTTTGATGTTGTCGATATCTTGCGTAAAGGCAGGCAACAGGTGGAAGGCTTGTCGATTTCGATACACGCCGAGCGCGCAGATACTGTTCCCGCCGTCTTTGAGGCGATCGACATTCATTTTCACATCACGGGCAATGCCCTCGACCCAGCAAGGGTGCAGCGAGCGATCGAGTTATCTGCTCAGAAGTACTGTTCAGCGTCTATTATGTTGGACAAGGCTGGCGTGGTTATTTCGCATTCCTTTGAGCTACAGGAATCCGCCTAGACAGAACTCGGAGTCTGTCTTTGGTTATGGTTCTGACTCTGACTCAGGGGCCAGACCCGGCAGTCTGCTAAAAGTGGTATGCGGTTTTTGTCATCACTTTAGCCAATCCACCCATGACACGCTTGACCGGCTTGGGAAATTCCTGTCCTCCGTCTACCAGGGCCTGGGCGCCGTGACGACTCTCGTCAGCGCGCATGGCTTCTAAAACCTTGCGACTTTTCTCGTCGTGCTGCGGCAGGGTCTGCAAATGCTCGTCGAGATGCTGCACCACCTGATCTTCGGTCGCTTCGACGAAACCTAAACTTACTCGGTCCCCCATAAGACCTGCTGCGGCACCCATGGCAAAGGAGAGTCCGAAAAACACCGGATCGAGCAGACTCGGCCTGGCATCCAGTTCACGAAGACGAGATCGGCACCAAACCAGGTGGTCCTGCTCTTCAGCCGCCGCGGACATTAGGGACGCCTTGGCGTTTGTATCCGACGCCACCAGCGCCTGTCCTTCATAGAGCGCCTGGGCGCAAACTTCACCGGTATGGTTGACCCTCATCAGGCCTGCAACGTGGGAACGTTCTTGTGCCGTCAAATCTGCTTCTGCCACATCCTTTGCAGGGTTGGGCCGAGCCGCCTGATGTATGCCGGTCAAGGTTCGCAAACCTCGGTCAAAGCCAGTGATCCATTCATCGACCCCATGGCTTGCGCGATAATGACGTGTCCTTGAGCTACCCATGAGACGCCTCGTTCTCTCTGGTCACTGCCCGATAACCAATATCCTTGCGAAAATAGCGACCCCGCCAACCGATGGATTCGATACGCTCATATGCACGAAACTGCGCCATGGCCGCGGTATCGCCGAGGCCTACCACACACAGAACACGTCCTCCAGAGGTTATCACGGCGTCGTTTTCTTTACGGGTACCAGCATGAAACACTTTCGTATCTTCGAGATTTTTGTCTAAACCCGTGATGGGATCCCCAGTTTCATAACTGCTTGGATAACCCCCCGCCGCCATAACAACACCCAAAGCTGTGCGTGGATCGAAAGCCAAACTATCTGTTTGCAAAGATCCCGCGGCAGCTTGCTGCAATGCGGGCAGCAAATCACCGCGTAGACGCATCATGATTGGCTGGGCCTCTGGATCGCCAAACCGGCAGTTAAACTCCACCACTCTAATCTCGCCGTATGGGCTGACCATTAACCCCGCGTACAAAAAACCGCGATAGGGTGAGCCTTCTTCCTGCATGCCTTTCAATGTTGGCAAAATCACTTCTTCCATCGCACGGTCATGTATCTGCTGGGTCACTACCGGAGCTGGCGAATAGGCACCCATACCACCCGTATTCGGGCCGCGATCTCCGTCATCCCGCGCCTTATGATCTTGCGACGAAGCAAAAGGAATGGCCTTGGTGCCATCGCACAAACAAATAAAACTCGCCTCTTCGCCGGGCAAGAACTCCTCAACCACCACCCGATGACCAGCCTCGCCAAAGCCATTACCACTAAGCATGTCGTCGATAGCGTTAGCCGCCTCCTTTTCTGTCTGCGCAACGATGACACCCTTACCAGCCGCCAGGCCGTCTGCCTTTATCACGATGGGTACACCCTGTGATTGAACATAAACCTTCGCCGCAGGAGCATCGGTGAACGTTTGATGGGCTGCTGTGGGAATTGCATAGCGTTGCATAAAGTCTTTGCTGAAAGCTTTGGAGCCTTCTAGGCGAGCAGCATTCGCCGTTGGACCAAAACAAGCCAAATTGACTTCGACAAATGCGTCAACGATACCAGCGACCAAGGGCACCTCTGGGCCGACGACCGTGAATTCAATGTTCTCGCGCTGGCACAGCGTGATGAGGCCCGCGGTATCGGTGGCTGCGATTTCGACGTTTCTGACACCAGGCTCTTGATGAGTTCCTGCATTACCCGGTGCCACTATTACTTCGTCGACGTCTGCACTTTGTTTCAGCTTCCAAGCCAGTGCGTGTTCGCGCCCGCCAGATCCAACGACTAGTACTTTCATAGTGTTAAATGCCTCGTCTCGCTTGGCAACATCAGTGTCTGAAGTGTCTTACGCCGGTGAACGCCATGGCAAGACCGTGCTCGTTTGCAGCATCAATAACTTCTTGATCGCGCACAGACCCACCAGGTTGAATCACGGCGGCGATGCCGGCTTCGGCAGCGGCGTCAATGCCATCTCGAAATGGAAAGAAGGCATCCGACGCCATCACTGCCCCGTGAACCACCAGGCCCTCTTCTGCTGCTTTGAGTCCCGCAACCTTCGCGCTGACCACTCGACTCATTTGCCCAGCACCAACACCGACTGTCTGCAAATTACGTGCATAAACAATCGCATTTGATTTGGTGAACCATGCGACCTTCCAAGCAAAGAGTAAATCCTGCATTTGAGCATCGCTGGGTTGATGCTTGCTAACTATCTGTAAAGCTTCTTCGTCCAGACATGTCTCGTCCGCATCCTGAACCAATATGCCACCGCCAACGCGTTTAATTTCGCGACCTCTGGGAGCAGCATTTAGTTCACCGCAAACCAGCAAGCGTACATTTTTTTTCTGCTTTGCCACCTCAACAGCAGCAGAATCCACACTTGGGGCAATCACCACTTCAACAAATTGTTTGGTCAAAATGCTGTCGAGCAGGTGACCAGACAAAGGGAGATTGAAGGCGATGATGCCGCCAAAGGCTGAGGTCGGGTCCGTGGCAAATGCCTTGTCGTAGGCCTCGGCAAGATCTGCTCCAAGACCAACGCCGCAGGGATTGGCGTGCTTAACGATCACGCAGGCTGGCGCGTCGAAGACTTTCACGCATTCCAACGCGGCATCAGTGTCTGCAATATTGTTATAGGACAGCGCCTTGCCTTGTAGCTGCTGATAATTGGCAATGGTGCCCGGCACCGGCTTGCCCACCTCGCGATAAAAGGCGGCAGCTTGATGGGGATTTTCTCCATACCTCATGTCGGCGGTCTTTCTGTAAGTCAGCGTGAGTGAGTCGGGCAACGGCTCTTGCGCGCCTAGATAGCCCGCAACCGTTGCATCATATTGGGCGGTATGGCGAAACGCCTTGATCGCAAAAGCGCGGCGCATTTCAAGATCTATCTGAGTTGCATGCATTGCTGCCATCACCTGGGCATAGTCTTGAGGGCTTGTCACCGTTAGCACATCAGCATGGTTCTTCGCGCCTGAGCGCACCATGGCAGGGCCGCCGATGTCGATGTTCTCGATCGCCATCGCGTCCGTACAGTCGTCTCGGGCAATTGTTTCAGCGAAGGGATAAAGATTTACCACAATGAGGTCGATGGGCGGGATATCATTGGCGTCCATTACCGCGTCATCGGTACCGCGCCGACCGAGAATCCCGCCATGAATTTTGGGGTGCAAGGTCTTAACTCGACCGCCCATCATTTCTGGAAAGCCCGTATGTCCGGCTACTTCCTTTACAGCGACCCTAGCATCCTTCAAGGTCTTAAAGGTATCTCCAGTGGACAATAGCTCCACCCCAGCATCAGCTAGGGCTTGACCAAATTCAACGATACCCGTCTTGTCCGAAACGCTGATCAACGCTCGACGAATTTGCAAAGACATTTATGCTCCTGCTTCGCGGCAAATGCCGAATCTATCAAACTGTTTTAGGCCGCGGCCTTGCTCTGGGAGGTGTTTATCGCGGCATGTAGCAACATTTGTTCGCGCCGGGCCAGTAGCCAAGCATGCTGTTGCTGAGCACTAGTGAGGCCCATGAAGTTATCAGTCCACTCAGGCATACCCCATCGCTGCAAGTACGCCTGAATGTGCTTTCTCGCGATCCGAACGCCGGCACCTTCACCGTAAAAAGAGTGCATGGCATCCAGATGTTCACAAATTAAATCAAAGCGCTCTGCACTGGTTGGCATCTCTAGCCCGAGGAATTCCGCGAAGATCCAGGGCTGTCCCATGGCGCCCCGACCTAGCATAATCCCATCAGCCCCGCTACTTTTAAGCGCCTGCTCCGCCGATACATCGTCGACAATGTCGCCATTCACTAACAAGGGCACTCGCAGCAAACGACGAGCTTCGCGAACCCGATCGGGACACGCATGCCCTTTGAATCGACAGGCGCGACTGCGTCCATGCATCACCACAAGTTGTGCGCCAGCCTCTTGGGCGGCAATGGCAGCCTCAGTGCCTGAACTGTCTTCGAGGCTTAGGCCTGTGCGCGTCTTGATGGAGACGGGTACATCTACGGCGGACACCACTGCTGAAACGATGCGTGAAATCTGATCTATGTTAGCCAGCAGCGCGGAGCCAGCTGCCTTGCGGCACACCTTCTTAGCTGGACAACCAAAGTTGAGATCTACCCACTCGACACCTTCGCCCGTTAAACGACGCGCTGACTCCGCCATAGTGCCTGGGTCATGGCCGGCAATTTGCACCGCCTGTGGTCGAACTTCGCTAATCAACACACGGCGGGCACGACTCTTTCCCGTGTCCCAAAGTTCTGGCTTTGATGTCACCATCTCGCTGACCATGTGTCCCGCCCCAAATCGCCATGCCAGCCTGCGAAAGGGCACATCCGTCATCCCAGCCATGGGCGCTAGCGCGATACGGTTGCGCAGGGTTTGCTGCCCATAGGCAATAGGCAGAGGGCGATTTAAGAATTCAGCTACAGACATCGTGATAGCAACGGTTAAGGCTTTGAAAAGCAGAAGATTGTGCCCGCGTTCCGGGTTCCACAATCATAGACTCTCACGCAACAAATCTGTAGCAAATCCCCGATAACAAGCAGGCCACCCACATCGAGGGGCCCGTCACGGGCTAATCTAAAGGGTCATTTCGTAAAAACAGATTTTATTGCCGTCTGGATCTCGGATGTAGGCGCCATAGAAAATCGGCAGTCGCTCACCGGGCGCGCCCTCATCTGAGGCGCCAAGTTTAATAGCCTTATCATAGACACGCGCGATATCGTCTCTTTTCACCGGAAGCGCAAGCATATTGCCGTTGCCCGGATGCTGAGCCTGCTCATCATATGGAATGCAGATCGCCACCATGGGCTGTCCCGGCCCTGTGCCATAAAACTTGATGCGGTCTTGGCCAAACATCTGTTTGCCCCCCAGTTCAGCAAAAAGCCCGTCATAAAATGCGCAGGCCTTCTCCATGTCGCTCACACCAATTGTTACGTATCCAATCATCGGGTCCTCCCGTCGTCAAAAGTTGTCTCAACGATTTTGTTAAGACGATTCTCTTCGTCGCCTACGGTAATCAAAGCGCCGCTATCAAGCCAGTGTGCCGGTCAAACAGACCCACTCTTCTTCGGCGACCACGGAGCCGAATGCAATGTCAGGGTAGGCCTTCATAACGTCAGCCGCTTGATGATCAAGGATCCCCGCGAGTACCACTGAGCCCCCTCGGCGAAGGCTACGCAAAAACGTAGGTGCCAACTCGATGATGGGGGCGGCCAGTATGTTGGCAACAACAATGTCGAACTGCTCGGGCGCCTGCGCACTCCGGTCACGCCTCCACTCTTCTAGCGTCAGCGTCTGAATGTGCTTGCCGACGCCATTGAATTCTGCGTTTTCCTGAGTTGCTAAAATCGCCTGACTGTCATGATCTACAGCGATGACGCGAGCGCCCAGCAGCGCAGCACCAATGGCCAAAATGCCCGATCCACAGCCAAAATCCAGCACAGTTTGTTGGGCTGCGACATGACGGGCAAGCCACTCCAAACACATGCGCGTGGTTGGGTGACTACCGCTACCGAAGGCCAAACCGGGCTCAAGATATAGCGCTGCTTTGCCATTCTCGGTAGCTATCGACGCAGCAGAATTTGCTGCGCCCTCGATGGCCTCGGTTTTAGGCAGCAACCGCAACCGATCACCGAATTCGGCCCTCACAGTGTGATTGGCCAAGCGTTGTTGCCAGTCTTCGTTGGCAACAAATGCCACTTTAAGGCGTTTATGAATATCCGGATCAAGTGCGCGCAAGGCTTCATTCAATCCAGCGATGCTCGTATCTAGCGCAAACAGCGCAACAAGATTGATGTGCTGCCAGAGTGGAATCTCACCGGGCATGGGTTCCAGCACCACCTCATCGGCGTGACTCTCATAAGTCACTGCCACTGCTCCGTAGGCTAGCAAGACTGTCTCGAACTCTGCAGCCTCTTGGGTAGCGAGAGCTAGCTTGAACTGCAGCCAATTCACGAAATAGCGAACAGAGGAGTGCCTGTGGAAACAGCTTCCGCGTTGGTGACGAAAACCTCCTCAATCGTGCCAGAAGCAGTCGCCGTCACCTCATTCATCATTTTCATACTCTCGATAATGCACAGCACATCGCCGACATCGACCTTTTGACCGATGCTCACAAAAGGCTCTGCATCAGGGCTAGGAGACTGATAAAAAACACCAGCCATAGGAGCTTTCATCGTCTGCATGGCCGATTGCGTAGACAATTTTCGTGCCTCAGAAGCGGTAAGCGGCACTGCGACCGGTACGGGCTCAAAAGCCTGAGCATTCGATTGCGCCGTCATGGATATGCGAATGGACTCATCACCACTGCTGACCTCGAGTTCAGCAACCCCGGACTCCTCGACCAGCTCGATCAGTTTCTTTATTTTGCGCAAATCCATCTTCGCTTCCTTTTTCTTTGCTCTTTTAGAGACAGACTGGCCCCTAATCGTCTATTTGCGCCAAGGCAAACGCCAGCGCGAAGTCATAACCCGATGTGCCCAAGCCGGCGATCACCCCGACGGCCACATCACTCAAATACGAGTGATGACGGAACCCCTCCCGAGCATGGACGTTAGATATGTGCACCTCGATAAACGGGATCGCCACGCCCAGCAAGGCATCGCGCAGGGCAATACTGGTATGCGTAAAGGCCCCGGGATTTATGAGCACAAAGTCAACCTGCAATAGCTTGGCCTGGTGAACCGCATCAACCAACTCGTGTTCAGCATTGCTTTGTATGCAGGTGATTTGGGCACCCATGACATCGGCAGAGGCCACGAGACGGCTTTCGACATCTGCCAAAGTTTCGCTGCCATAAACAGAGGGTTCTCGTGTGCCTAGAAGATTCAAATTGGGGCCGTTGAGCATAAGAATGTGTTTTGCCATGTTATCGCCTCCTGGTTGCACCTGGTGATCGCTTCTGGAAATGGCTTGCTGTACTCGCTCGGCAGCGCCGCCCTATTTTTTGAATTTTAACTACGCGTTCGACGAACTTACAGAGAATTATGCCTAGTATTTTTAGGTTACTCTGTCTTAGTGCGCCAGAACTTGTGCCAAGTGTACCTTTAAACGCTCTGCTGAAACCTCGCCCTGAACTCTAAATTCGGCTAATTCGGCGCCATCTTCGCCGAAAAAGACTAAACTGGGCGGGCCGAACAGCCCGTACTGCTTTAACAAGGCTTGATCTTGAGCATCATTGGCAGTGACGTCCGCCCGTAACAGGGTAAACTGCGCAAGTTGCTCCGCTACGCCAGGTTCAGGAAACACAGATCGCTCCATTACCTTGCATGAGATACACCAATCTGCGTACAAATCCAGTAAGACGGGCCCAGATGATGAGGCCATCCGCTGCTTGACATCGGTGACCGTTTTTACCGCTTCCCAGCGCACGGCCTCAGTCTGGCCTCCTTCAAAGGACCCTACGATGCCGAGGCGATGCATGGGTTTGAGTGGATCAACGCTTCCGGCACTCGCGCCGATCAAGCAGGCCATACCCCAGACGCTTAGGGTCAACCCAATCACTTGAGCGAAGCGCTGGCCCGAGGCTTTTGACACAAATTCAAACGCACCCAGATACACCCCTGCCGCGATCAACCAAACCGCCCAAAGAAACAGAGCTACGGAGCCTGGCACGAGCCGTTCGAGCAGCCAAATCGCCACACCCAACAACCCAAAACCGAATATACCCTTTACCGTATCCATCCAAACACCGGCTCGCGGCAACCAGTGACCGCCGCTGCCTCCTACCACCATTAATGGCACACCCATGCCCAAGCCCAGAGCAAAAAGAGCAAACCCGCCGAGCACCGCGTCTCCAGTATTTGAAAGATAAATCAATGCACCCGCGAGCGGTGCGGAAATGCAGGGTGACACCACCAGACTTGACAATGATCCCATGACGAACACCGACGGATGGCGGCCACCCTTTTGTGCAGCACTACGTTCGTTGACCCACTGCTGCATTCCCTGGGGCAGTGCCAATTCGTAAAAACCAAACATCGCCCCAGACAAAAGCACAAACACGGCTGCGAAGACGCTGAGCACGATTGGACTTTGCAGGGCTGCCTGCAGGTTGAGCTCGGCACCAAACAGCCCCACCAATAGGCCGACCAGCGCATAGGTCAATGCCATGCCTAATACATAGGCCAATGACAGAGTAAACGCTCGCGACTTGGTCAGACCCTCCCCTTCGCCAACAATAATGGTTGACAGTATAGGTACCATCGGAAAGACGCAGGGTGTAAACGCCAGCCCTATCCCCGCGATAAAAAACAGGCCTAAGGCAACCAAAAAGCTGCTGCCCTGCAGGACATCGGCCATAGCGCGGTCATCGCTGATGCTTTGCCCCGATATTGCCGAGTTCGCTGGTTTTTGAGCGACGGGCAACGTCGAGGCTGAATTTACGGTAAGCAGCGCGTTTGCTGGCAGCAGCCCACCTTCAGAGACGACGAATTTACGCACTTCAGGCGGATAGCAAAGACCAGCGTCAGCGCACCCTTGGTAACTAATACTCAGCTCGGCTCCATCAGGCAGGCTCCCAATCACAGGAAGTTGCACTGCAGCAGAGCCGTAGTACACCTCGACGTCGCCAAAGAAGTCGTCGAACTTCGCCTTGCCCTCGGGAATGCGCATGGCTCCTAACGCGGCGCCGCTGCCGAGTGCGTTCAGACTTGCACTGAACTGGTGTCGATAAAGGTAGTAACCGTCAGGCATGTCCCAGCGCGCAACAACGACACGATTCGGCTGTAGTGTGACTGAAAGTACAAAGGCTTCATCCACGGGCAAAAACTGTGGTTCCCCGGTCAGCCAAGATTCCAGTGAGATGGTACTTTGCGACGCAGGCAAGCTGTCGCCACCTTGGGCAAACGCTGGCACACTGCACGCGACCATCAAACATGCGATGAGGCGAGCAACACCCTGCGCAACTGCGGTCAGACCCTTAACGGTAGTCAGGTGGAACAATCGAATTACTCCTTCGTGATCCATGGCCATAGCCAGTGAATACGGGAGTTTTAATGATAACGGATCAGAGCCAGACATGGATATGGATTCCCGTTATGACCGCCTCTCGACTCGTCGGCATAGACATACGATATGATAGGCTTTTAACCGGCACGTCGGCCTGTTGGGTATCTGTAAATAAGGCCCTTCGACGACTCCTGCAAGTATGCAGCACACCGTAATTTGTTTGAGCACTCAACATGGAACTAACCTTAATCCACGGCCTCCAACATGAAGCAGATCCGCGCTGACAAATGATCTGCTGAGCCGAAAATGCATTCGAACAAACCACTCATCAACCAAATATTCTCAGGGCAAGCTGCACGCACACTAAAACAAATTTTCGTGGCTATCATGGCGCTAGTGAGCGCAATTGGCTGCGAGACCATTGAACAACAGTCCACTGACGGGCAGGTTAGGGCGCTGAGCGGCGCCGAAAAACGTGAAGTCCAAACACTGATATACGATGCTGAAGATGCATTCGCCAACAATCAACTCGGTTTCACTAACGATGGCAGCGCGCTCTCGTTGTACCGACAGGCACTAAGACTGGATCCCGAAAATGCTCAGGCGCAAAGAGGCATGGAAAAGATCATTGAGCACTACATCGCTCTGGCCCTGAAAGCGGCTAACCGCTTCGACACCACTACAGCTCGAACGCTACTTGATCGAGGACGCCAAATTGATCCGACCCATCCGTCGATAGCACCAGCCGAGCAATTTATTCAAACCATTGATACTTCGCATCGCGAAGTCGTTATCCTTCGCGGGTTAACCGATACCAATGTACGTGCGACCATTAACGCTCTGGTGCAGGGAGTCCAGAAAACTTGCCGCTTTCGCATCTTTGCAGCCAACGATGCGCGCACAAGAACCCTATATCAGTTGCTGCGCGCAAGCTTTTTGCAAAACAACTTAAATCGCCGCCCAAGGGCCTCATCTAACATTTCAACCCCGGAACGATTGGAGCGAATTTGCCAGTATGAAAACGCCTAGAGATTTCTCCAAAGGACCATCCCTATCGCAGCTCGCTATAGCGCTTTTAATGGCGCTATCACTCATCGGCTGCGGCGGCTCGGACAAAGGTGCGACAGCTGACGGTGCCTCGACTGAAAACCTCAGCAGTAGCAATGACCAAGAATCTCATTCTCAAAGCCCTGAATTGAAGGATGCCTTGGCCGGCATGCACCTTATCGACGCACGTGTCCATGCTCCCACGCCCGGGCAACCGATGAGTGCCGGCTACTTCACCTTAATGAATCATGGCAGTGAGGCCGTCACCGTGGTTGGTATTACCTCGGATGCAGTTACCGTTCAAATGCATACAACGTCGGTAGAGAATAATGGCACTACCATGCGGCCGCTAGACACTGTAACCATAGCGCCCGACGATCAGATCATCTTCCAGCCTGGCGGAAACCATCTGATGATTCGCGATCTGCCAGCTGATCTCAAAAGTCTGCCGCTCACGATGAGGTTCTCGAATGGTGCGAGTCTTGAGACCAAGTTCAACGTTCTCCCCATGGATCAATGGATGAATAAGGGCGTGGATCACAGCAACCACTAGCAAGATAGGCAGCACAAGAGGTTCTTTGAAACGAGAAGCCCAGCGTAGTTTTTGCACCCACTCCTTCTCTTAGGACAGGACAACGAAAGCGATGCTTTATGTTGAGCGCGCCTTGTTCGACGCCGGGATTGCGATACAGGAGTTTGACTTTCAGCGGGAGTGAAATTACCACCGTTTCGTCTATAGCAATCGCATAGAAAGGCTATCTCTCAATCAAAGCCAACCCAATACACTGACCTCAAACGGGATGAATGGATGAACTGGAAATTCTGGCAGCGTAGAGACGACACAATTGGCCCGGATCCGACCGAGGCGCATCCGCTGGATAAAAGTTTTGACGCCCCTTCAAGCCGCCGTTCGCTATTGGCTGACCACAAGATGTTCAAAAGTTTTCTTGGCATCGCTGGGCTGTACCTTGCCGGTGCAATCGGTGTCGGCATGTGGTGGAGCCAGGAGCCAGATCGTTTCGATGTTGTGCGAAGCGTCGAGGCCATGGCTTCTGGGCGAGGTGAGTCCTTGGTCGCTGGTTATCTGACCACCGCCACTACCATCAACGTCGCACGAACCCTCCTCGAAAAGCCCGGCGGCTACTTAACCAACGACCTTTTTCCTCCGGGTATTTGGTTGGACAATATTCCTTCATGGGAGATGGGTGCCCTGACATTGCTGCGAGACACCGCTCGGGTGTATCGCAACGATTTTTCGCGCTCCCAAAGCCAATCTGCCGAGGATCCGAACCTTGCTGAGGCCGAAGGGAAGTTTTTTTTCAACAACAATTCCTGGTTCTTGCCGGATACCGAAGGCGAGTACCGCGCCGGTATTGGATACGTCGAGGCCTATCTTAGTCAGTTAGCCGACAAGTCCGCTAACCAGGCGCAATTCTACGCTCGCAGCGACAATTTACAGTCTTGGCTGGCGGCCATGGAAACGCGTCTTGGAAGCCTGTCACAGCGGCTATCTGCCAGCGTCGGCAAACGCCAGCTAGACACTTCTTTGGCCGGCGATGCAACCGCCACACAAAGTACCTCGACGCCCTCAGAGCAGCTGGTACAAACCCCCTGGCTAGAGATCGACAATGTTTTCTATGAAGCGCGCGGTTTCACGTGGGCCCTGCTACCCTTGCTAGAGGCTGTGGAATCCGATTTCGGAGACGTACTCGATAAAAAGGCCGCGAGAGTTTCTTTGCGCCAGATCATTCGGGAGCTTGAGCCGACTCAGGAAACATTGTGGAGCCCAATGGTTTTGAACGGTGACGGCTTCGGCATGATGGCCAACCACTCCTTGATCATGGCGTCACACATTTCCCGTGCGAATGCCGCCATCATTGACCTGCGCACGCTGTTGGCCCAAGGCTAATCTTCCCGCTTGGGACTCATTTCGGCTGGCAAGTCGATGTCACACTGGTATCATACGCGCGCTCTGGGGAGTAGCTATAGCTGTAAGCGCCTTAGCGCATAGTGACTAACTTTCCTTTGTTTGTTTCATTTATCTGCTGGGGATCCAAATGACTTCTACCCTCATTCCACCGCTTATTGGTGCTGCGGGCCTTTTGGTCGCAGTCATCATTTACGGCATCGTTCGTCGATACGACGCAGGCACTGCCGAGCTGGTGAAAATTGCCGACGCAATTCACGAAGGCGCCATGGTTTTCATGAAGCGCGAGTACACGATGCTTGCTGTTTTTGCCTTGGTTCTGCTTGCGGGCGTCTTCTTCACGCCAGGCTTGGGTGAACACACGGCGGTCGCCTTTTTAGCTGGCGCACTATCGTCTGCCTGTGCCGGTTGGTTTGGCATGTTCACGGCAACACAAGCCAACGTCAGAACTACCACCGCAGCTCACAACGAGGGCCAGGCTGCCGCATTGTCCGTTGCCTTTTACGGCGGCTCGATCATGGGACTGGCAGTCGCCTCCTTGGGTCTTATGGGACTTGGCTTAGTCTATTTGTATTTTGGCAATGACCCGGAGAGCGCGCACCACATACATGGGTTCGGCATGGGGGCTTCAGTAGTAGCTTTGTTTTCTCGAGTTGGTGGGGGCATTTACACAAAGAGCGCTGATGTTGGTGCTGACTTAGTTGGCAAGCTTGAGCAGGGTATTCCAGAAGACGACCCTCGTAATCCTGGCGTAATTGCCGATAACGTTGGTGACAATGTTGGCGACGTCGCAGGCATGGGCTCAGACATTTTTGAGTCCTACTGCGGTTCTATGATCGCGACCATCGCAATCGCATCAACCCTGGCAGTTGGTTCTCTCGCAACACTGGTTCCAGGTGCCAATGAGGGCGATGCTCGAGCAGCATTGATGTTCTTGCCGCTAGCTCTTGCTTCAACAGGTTTGATTGCTTCGATTATCGGTATCGGCATCGTACGCGGTTTCTCCAATGCAAACCCCGCCGTTGCGCTGCGTATCGGCATGGTGGGCACGCCAATCCTTTTCATCGGAGCCGCGTATTTCATTATGGCTAACCTTGGCGTCTCAAATGACATCTGGCTAGCGGTGCTCTTTGGAGCTGCTGGCGGCGTCGGCATTGGCTTAATCACCGAGTACTACACATCTTCAACTCCGGTCGTGCGCATAGCAGAATCTGGTGAAACCGGCCCAGCAACGGTCATGATCACCGGTCTGGCTGTCGGCATGCAGTCGGTGGTTGGCCCAATTCTAATCCTCTCCGCCATTATCTTCGTCTCGACCTCGCTGGCGGGTTTATACGGTGTAGGCGTGGCTGCAGTAGGCCTATTGGCGACCGTGGGTATGACCATGGCGGTAGACGCCTACGGTCCCGTCGCTGACAACGCCGGTGGTATCGCTGAGATGGGCGGCCTAGGTGAAGAAACACGTGCTATCACCGATTCACTAGATGAGCTCGGCAACACCACGGCAGCCATGGGTAAGGGCTTTGCGATTGGCGCAGCTGCATTAGCGGCCTTAGCGATTATTGCAGCTTTCGTAGAAACCATCGCTGCAAACCGGGACGGCGAATTTCTGCTTCACATTGGTGATCCAAACGTTCTGATAGGCCTGTTTATTGGTGGTCTTGTTCCGTTCCTGATCGCCAGCATGACGATGACCTCCGTTGGCGAAGCAGCCATGGAAATGATTCAGGAGATCAGACGTCAGTTCCGAGAAATTCCTGGTCTGATGGAGGGTACCGCAGAGCCAGATACCGCCAAGTGTGTGGATATCGCAACCACGGCAGCGCTAAAGAAAATGTTGATGCCTGGCATTATTGCAGTGGCAGTGCCTGTTGTCGTTGGTTTCGGCCTCGGCGCGGAAGCACTTGGCGGTACCCTGGGTGGCGCACTGCTGGGCTGTGTCCTGCTGGCGCTGACCATGGCGAACGCAGGCGGTGCTTGGGACAACGCAAAAAAATACGTTGAGAAGGGCAATCTCGGCGGCAAGGGGTCTGAGGTTCATGCTGCTGCTGTAGTGGGTGATACCGTCGGTGATCCATTCAAGGATACGTCGGGCCCATCCATGAACATCTTGATTAACGTCATGGCAATTGTGAGCTTGGTGATAGCGCCAGTTTTGGCCTAAGGTCCAGCACTACTAAAAAGGGGACGCTGGTCCCCTTATTTATCTCTGCACCGCAGCTGTGGCTCGATGCCAGATCTCTATTCAGCTAACGTCCCACCCTGATTGGCTGCAAAGCTCCGAAACCCTGTATTGCCTTTGGATCTATGGTTACCTTTACCATTCGCTGGGTAACTTCTTCGCAACCAACTGGTTTTGGAGCCTGACGTACTGGGGCACGCCATTCTTAAACGTCGGATAATCTTCACCAGAAATTAGTGGGGCCAGGTAGCGGCGCGCTTTAGCGGTAATACCAAAGCCATCCTTGCTAATAAAACTCTTGGGCATAAATCGCTCAACGTTGGCTACCTTGGACAACTTCGCTTCACCGATTTTCCAGCGGTAGGGATGATCGCTGGTTCTAACGATCGTTGGCATCACGGCTGTCTTGCCTGCAACAGCAAACTCCACCGCAGCCTTACCTAGCGCATAGGCTTGCTCGATATCAGTTGCCGACGCAAGATGCCGCGCAGAACGCTGAAGATAGTCCGCTACCGCCCAATGATATTTATAGCCCAAGGCGTCCTTGATCATATTTGCGATGGTAGGTGCCACGCCACCCAGCTGCGCATGGCCAAACGCATCCTTGGCGGCCCCGGACTCTCCCAGAAACTTTCCGTTAGCGTGGCGCGCACCCTCAGAAACCACGACCACACAAAAGCCTTTTCTATATACGGTTTCCTTTACCTTGGCCAGAAATGCTTTTTTATTGAAAGCCACTTCCGGCAACAGGATAATGTGGGGAGCGTCGCCGGGCTTTTCCTGTGCGAGCGCACCTGCTGCGGCAATCCAACCGGCATGTCTGCCCATGACTTCAAGGACAAACACCTTGGTCGATGTCTCACACATCGACTCCACATCCAGTGCCGCTTCCTTGGTCGAGGTGGCCACGTATTTCGCTACCGACCCGAAGCCGGGGCATGTGTCAGTAAAGGGGAGGTCGTTGTCGACAGTTTTTGGGACCCCGATGGCCTGCAGCGGGTAACCCATTTGTTTGCCAAGCTGGGATACTTTGTTGGCGGTGTCCTGGGAGTCGCCCCCGCCATTGTAGAAAAAGTACCCGATATTGTGTGCCTTGAAGACTTCGATCAAACGCTGATATTCCCGCGCATCTTCTTGCAGTGATTTCAGCTTAAATCGACACGATCCAAAGGCCCCGCCCGGCGTGCTGCGCAACCCAGCAATATCCGCCTTACGCTCCTTCGACGTATCGATAAGCTCTTCATTTAGCGCCCCCAATATGCCGTTGCGCCCTACCAACACCTTACCGATCTGCGCTTTGTTTGCCCTTGCAGTCTCAATGACCCCGCAGGCCGAGGCGTTGATCACCGCGGTGACTCCACCTGATTGGGCATAAAAAGCGTTGCGTTTTGGCATGTTCAGCTCCTTGCGGCAGGTTTAATCCCGGACAACACAAATGCAGCGTCTAGAATCTCGCAATTGTCCGTGATCCCGCACTTTTGTGCGACAATTTCGCCCACGAAATTCCAGAAATTCCCATGCTTTCCATCCTGAACCAGTTTTGGCGTATCGCCCAACTCAAGAGCGGGCCTGAACATCTGCCCGCGAGCAGTTTCCTGCTGCTGCTCGTGACCGCAGTCAACATCGTGTCGAGTCTGACGATCTCTGTGAGCGTCGGGCCCCAACCCGCTAGCACGGTTACCACCACCATTTTGACCAATCTCGCCGCTCAAGCGCTATTGATCTTCGGACTACTATATTTGGTGGGCAAACCCGCAAGACTCACGCAGACCCTGATCGCCTACTTCGGCTGCGACCTGCTGATGAATTTGGTGATTGGGATGAGCATTTTGATCATGCGGCTGCTCGGCATAGACTTTATGATGACCTTGGCTCTAACGATTTTATTTTGGAGCGTCCTTGTATTTGGCTATATCCTGCACAAAGCTATGGAAGTGCACATGGCGATGACCGTCGCGCTCGCGTTTTTTCTGACAATGGTCACTGTCGCCCTTGGCCAGCTGGCCGCTGGTCAATCCTGACCTAGACTCTGGGCCCCTGTTCCTGCACCGGAAACGATCTATGCAACAACACCTCTACTTCCTCGGCATCGGCGGCACTCTGATGGGGAGTTTGGCGCTTTTGGCCAAGGACCTTGGCCATACCGTCAGCGGTAGTGACGGCAAGATCTATCCGCCAATGTCGGATCTACTGGCTGCTGCCAACATTACTGTTCACGATGGGTTTAGCCCTGAGCAGCTTGAGCCTTCACCGGATTTGGTCATTGTAGGCAATGCGAATTTACCCCGAGGCAGCGAAGCGATTGAGTACGTTTTAAACAAGGGCCTGCGCTATACGTCGGGGGCCCAGTGGCTGGGCGACACCGTGCTGCAGGACCGCTGGGTCATTGCAGTGGCGGGCACTCACGGCAAAACCTCGACCGCTAGCATGGTGGCTTGGATCCTGGACTATGCGGGCATGTCGCCTGGGTACTTGATTGGCGGAGCGCCAGCGAATTTTGAAACGTCGGCTCGCCTTGGCGAGACACCATTTTTCGTTGTAGAAGCCGACGAGTACGACACAAGTTACTTTGACCGCCGGTCCAAATTTGTTCACTACCGACCGCGTACCCTAGTGATCAACAACTTGGAATACGATCACGCAGATATCTTTCCGGATCTGACGGCCATACAAAACCAGTTTCATCTGCTGATGAGAACAATACCGGCGGCGGGTTTGGTGATAGTTCCGTCAGACAGCGACGCCATAAATGAAGTATTGCAGCAGGGCTGCTGGACAGATATTGCTCGAATTGGTCAGCGCAAAGGCAAACACCAGCATGCCCAAGACAGAGCAGAACGCTGGTCATTTGCCGGCGACAAAAGTGACGGCAGCAGTTTTTCCGTGCTCCTCAACGACGAGCCCCTTGGGGCAGTTCATTGGTCGCTCTTTGGTGAGCACAATAAGGCAAATGCCTTAAATGCTATTGCGGCGGCTCGCCACGCTGGCGTGGAACCCAAGCAGGCGATTGACGCTCTATGCGAATTTCGCGGTGTAAAGCGGCGTATGGAGGTGATTTACGAATCAGATAACCTCGTGGTGTACGATGACTTCGCCCATCACCCCACGGCAATTCACACCACGCTGCAGGGCCTACGCACCCAGTTCAGCCAAGACGAAATTGTCGCGATCATCGAGCCGCGCACCCACACCATGTCTCTGGGTTCACTACGCAATGAGCTGGCCCATTGTTGTGCTCCCGCGGACCAAGTCATTTGGTTTCGCGGCGAACGAATACATTGGGACCTCCATGAACTAGCCAAAGCTTGCGTGATTCCCGCCCAAATCGCGGACAACGTAGAAAAACTGGTGAAACGACTCGTCAATGAAAAACCGAAGTCAGAGGCCCGAAGACAACATTGGGTCATCATGAGCAACGGCGACTTCGGTGGGATCTATGAACGATTAACTGAGGCCTTGGTCAACCGTGTAGACTGAGGGTTTTCTGGGGAGGAATAATCGATGCCTTTACCAATGCTACGAAGCTGCCTGCACGGCCTCTTTGCAATTTTACTGCTTGCCCTAGTTAGCTCACAAGAGCGTCCACAAGATCCTTGGTACCCGTCAAAGAACGGAGCGCAAGACACACTTGGTGCGCTAAACGAGCTCAATCTCGATAAAACGAAGAGCGTCGCCGGATTGGTCAAGCTTGGCAAAACCTACGCCGTAGGCGCCGTACAGGCGGTCATCAACCCAGTGGCAATTCGGTAGGAAATCATGCTCGAGAATAAAAATATCTTAGTTACCGGTGCAGGTAGTGGCATAGGCAGAGCAACCAGTTTGTTGGCGGCGAGTTATGGCGCAAATGTATTCTGCGTTGACTTAACCGATGGCGCGGAAACAACCGCCGCTCGGATCATGGAATCAGGGGGCACAGCCCAGGGCCACAGAGCCAATGTCGCTGAAGAGACCGAGGTCGAAGCCTACATTGAAGCCTGCGTCGCCAGCTATGGCAGCATCGACGGCATATATGCCAACGCGGGCGTATCCGGTGGGGGTAAATCTGTCACCGAACTTACCGTAGAGGATTGGCAGCGCACCTTGGGTGTCAACACAATTGGCGTATTTCTGGCGGTAAAACACAGCCTCAAACATTTCCTGAACCAAGGTCACGGCGCCATTTTGTGCACCGCATCTGTGGCAGGCCTTCGCGCCAATGCCGGTGGCGTTGATTATTCTGCGAGCAAGGCTGGCGTCATCAGCATTGTTCAAACAACGGCTTATCAAACCTATGGCAGTGGCGTGCGAATCAATGCCATCTGTCCGGGTTTGATCGAAACTGGCATGACCAAGCCTACCTTCGAGCGGGCAAGAGCCCGTGGGAACGAGGACAAAATCGGTCAGATCAATCCAATGAAACGTTTTGGTCAACCTAGCGAGATCGGCGAAATGGCCTGTTTTTTATTAAGCGATCGCGCTTCTTACGTTAACGGTCAGGCAGTAGCCGTCGACGGAGGACTATCTGCCTCGCACCCTTGGGTTTACCCCAGAACATAATGCCGATTTACGAGGCCGGTCGGTTCAGGCGTTAAAGAGCGCCTCAGGCATCTCCATCAATACATCCGAACCTGCTGTTAGCCCTTGCTCTAAGCCTAGCGTGCGCGGCAGCAGTCGGGCGAAAAAGAATCGCGCCGTTTGTTTCTTCGCGACACCAAAGTCATCGTCCTTAGCGTGGTGAGCCATCACACCCCATGCCCAGGCACACAGCGTCATGCCGACCAGGTCGAGATAGTCTGTGGAAAGCGCTCCGGGTAGGTTCGCGTCTTCATTGCTTCGGGCGATCATCGAATCTGTGACCTTGCGCAGTCGATCAAAGGCCTCAGACACATCTGACTCGTACTTGGCGTCCACCTCAAAATCCGCGAGCACCAGCAACAGTTCCTTAAGGGTTCTGCCACCATCCCGAACAACTTTGCGACCCGTCAAATCCAGTGCCTGAATACCGTTCGTTCCCTCATAAATCTGGGCAATGCGGGCATCTCGAACAATTTGCTCAACCCCCCACTCGTTCACATAGCCGTGACCGCCAAGAATCTGCTGGGCCATGACAGCGCCCTCAAAACCCTTGTCGGTGAGAAAGGCTTTCACGACCGGGGTGAGCAGCTGCCCGAATCGATCAGCGCGCTCGTCTGAGTTGTGCTTTGCTTCATCCAGCTGCATGCCCGCGAAGAACGCGAATGCTCGACAACCTTCGATATAGGCGCGCTGACTGAGCAACATTCGTCGCACGTCAGGATGAACCAACAACGGGTCGGCTTCCTTGTCCAGGTTTTGCGCGCCGGTGACAGACCGGCCCTGAATGCGGTCTTGCGCATATCGAGCTGAATGCTGGTAGGCCAAATCACCCGCCCCAAGTCCCTGCAAACCGACACTCAGACGCTCATAGTTCATCATTGTAAACATGCCCGCTAAACCCTGATGCTCTGCGCCCAGCAGGAATCCTTTGGCGCCATCGTAGTTGATTACAGAAGTCGCGCTGCCCTTAATCCCCATTTTGTGTTCTAGGGAGCCGCTACTCCAACCGTTACGCGGACCGAGAGTGCCGTCGTCGTTAGGAACAAACTTCGGCACGATGAAAAGCGAGATGCCCTTCGTACCTTTTGGGCCGTCGGCGATACGCGCCAAGGCGAGGTGCACAATATTTTCGGCCATATCGTGCTCGCCGCTGGTGATGAAAATCTTGGTGCCGGTGATACGGTAGGAGCCGTCGGCCTGCGATTCCGCCTTGGTACGCATCATGCCTAGGTCGGTACCGGCGTGGGATTCGGTCAAAGCCATAGCTCCCGTCCACTGGCCGCTGTAAAGCTTTTCTAAATAGGTGTTTTTCTGCTCTGCAGAACCGTGAGCGTCGATGCTTAAACACGCGCCAACGGTAAGCGATCCGTACAGAAACAGGCTGCTGTTCGCCGCCCAGAACATCTCCTCAATCAGACCCGCCAGGCTTTTGGGCATGCCCTGTCCGCCAAACTTAGGATTACCCGTCAGTCCGAGCCAACCACCCTCGGTAAGCTGAGCGAAAGCCTCCTTGAACCCCGGTGGAGTAGTTACCTCACCGTATTGGAGCTGACAACCGTGAGTGTCACCTACTTCATTCAATGGCGCCATCACCTCGGCCGCCAGTCGGCCCCCTTCGGCTACGACCGCACGCACCAGTTCCTCGGAGAATTCTTGATAGGCTTCAATACGTGACCAGTTTTCCTGAACGTTGAATACCTGATTCATCAGGAAATCCGCTTCTTGTTCTCTTGCTGCGTAGTCCACAGTGCCCTCTCTCCTTGAGACCCTCCAAGTGTAGCTGCACAGTCCAAGGCTCACCAACGCTTTTGCCTTGTCAGGCTTTGTCCGGCGCAGATCTACCGCAACCGCTGTGCGTAACGTCATGCAAAAGAGCCATCAGCGCGAAACTGCTGCGCCCTACCTTAAATCGGCAGACAAACTGCGTCCCTAGCTGACTGCATCGCGGTTGATTCCCATCGTCTTGATCGTTCTCTAAATTCGCCCGCCACTGCCGCGACTTCACGACCAGGCAGGAAGGAAAACGCCGAGATCTTCGCATTGCTGTTAAAGTGCAGTCATGAAGCACGAGAACTCAAACCCAAGCCAAGCACCCTATGACTTGCTCACACCTGATGCCGTGCTGGACGCCATGGAAAGCGTCGGCTTCGAACCCACTGGCGGGCTCACAGCGCTGAATTCCTACGAAAATCGGGTCTACCAAGTTGCCCTCGAGAACGGCAGTTTTGTGATTACCAAGTTTTATCGCCCTAACCGATGGTCTGATAGTGCGATCCTGGAGGAGCACCGCTTTACCCAGGGGCTTTTTGATGCAGAGTTGTCCGTCGTGCCTCCAATCCAGCTGGACGACACCAGTGTTTTTCAGCATCTGGGTTATCGCTTTGCGGTTTTTGCCCGACAGGGTGGCCATCCTCCTAATTTGGAAAATGAGGATGACCTCGAAGTTTTGGCGCGGGCCATTGCGCGCCTGCATGCCTTCGGGGCCAGCCAACCTTTTCAGCACCGGGTCAGCTTAACCGCCGAACGACTCGGTGTTGAAAGCCGCGACTTTCTTCTAAAGAACAATTTTCTGCCGGTGGAAATGGAAGAGGCCTATCGCTCCATTACCGAGCAGCTGATGGAGCGCATTACTCCTTTAATGCATCAAACGCCGATGGCGTCGATTCATGGCGACTGCCACATGGGCAACATCCTATGGCGAGACGATATCCCCCACTTCGTCGACTTTGACGACTGCATGACTGGCCCGCCTATCCAGGATCTGTGGATGCTGCTCAACGGCGAGCGAGCAGATCGCTCCTTACAGCTCAGCCTCGTTCTTGATGCGTATCAAGAGTTTTATGATTTTGATACATCGACATTGGTGCTTATTGAGCCACTCAGGACATTGCGCATCATGCATCACGCCGCATGGATCGCACGTCGTTGGCAGGACCCCGCCTTTCCCATGGCCTTTCCCACCTTCGATACCGTGAACTACTGGTCAAACCACGTGCTCGCGCTGCGCGAGCAATTGGCTGTGCTGGATGAACCACCCCTGACCTACCTTGGTTAGCGCGCGTCTTCAGGCAATAATTGCCCTGTCTCTCGTGGCCTAGTTCATTAATACCGTATTGCGGTCTTTTCTATGCCGGTATACGTTCTAAGTCCTAGCGCGAGCGACTTTGGGGAGCCTGGCGCTAAGACACATGGGGGACAAACATCGTGACGACTAGCAACACTAACCGAGTTTCACAGGACACGACCGACTTTGACGTACTGATCGTGGGAGCAGGCATCTCCGGCATTGGCGAGGCCTATCATTTGCAGGAACAAAGCCCTAACAAGAGTTACTGCATTTTAGAAATGAAGGATACCTTTGGCGGCACCTGGGAAACCCACAAGTATCCAGGAATACGCTCAGATTCAGATCTCTATACTTTCGGCTATCGCTTCAAGCCGTGGACGGATACGCCCATCGCCAGTGCCGAGGCGATCCTCGAATATATGGGTGAGGTGATCGAAGAGAACAATATCGATCAGCATATTCGCTACGGCCACCGCATTACCAACTGCAGTTGGTCGACCGAGGATAATCGTTGGACCGTAACAGCGACCCGAAAAGCTGATGGCGCTAGCCTCACATTTACCTGCAATTTCTTGTGGATGTGCCAAGGCTACTATGACCACGAAAATCCGCACATTCCGCAGTGGCCGGGTATGGACAAATTCAACGGTCTTTTGACTCACGCCCAACTGTGGAATCCGAATACAGACTACACCGGCAAAAAAGTACTGGTGATTGGCTCCGGTGCCACCGCCGCAACGGTGATTCCCGAATTTGCGAAGAAGGCCGAGCACGTCACGATGCTACAGCGATCTCCCACCTATTTTTTCTGCAGCGAAAACCGAAACGAGTTAGCAGACCGCCTGCGCGAGATCGGTATCGACGAGCCGACCATTCATCGCGTGGTTCGGGCTCAAATACTCTACGATCAAGATGTACTCACTGAGCGCTGCAAAGAAGAGCCCGATGCAGTGTTTGAGGAGCTCAAAGCCCTAATGAGGCAGTATGCGGGTGACGACTTCGAGTTTGACCCTCACTTCACGCCACGCTATCGACCATGGCAACAGCGTCTTGCCTTTTGCCCGGATGGCGATCTCTTTCAAGCCGCTGGGGCTGGCAAAGTCACCGTGGTTACCGACACGATTGATACCTTTACCGAAAGCGGCGTCCGCACCGCTAACGGTGAAGAGATCGAGGCCGACATCGTCTGTGTCTGCACGGGTTTCTATTTATCCGTTATGGGCAACATCCCCTTTCAGGTCGATGGTAAGACCGTAGATTGGCACGATACGGTAAATTATCGCGGCATGATGTTTACCGGCGTACCCAATATGGCATGGGTGTTCGGTTACTTTCGGGCAAGCTGGACGCTCCGTGTAGATCTCATGGGTGACTTTGTCTGTGGCCTGCTAAACCATATGGACGCCATTGGCGCGAGGCGCGTAGAAGTCGCCTTGCGGGATGAAGATGCTGACATGGAAATTTTGCCGTGGATCGAAGAAGACAACTTCAACCCAAGCTATCTCACCCGAGATATCGACAAAATGCCGCAACGCGGTGCCAAACCTGAATGGCGTCACAATCAAGATTATTGGCGCGAAAAAGACGAGATACCTGCCACCGATCTAGATGGCTCAGAGTTCATTTACGATGGCAAGATGCGCAGTGCAAGCTTAGCAGCACAAGCGACACAGGCTCGGTCTGCCTAAGCTCTTGGGGGCCGTTGATCCTACGGCCGAGCAGCGCCTTGGCAGTCACGTCGGGCGCTTGCGACTGCGCTAGCCAAGACCCAATTCCTGTCTATTACGCCAAATATTTGCATACTGCTGCAGTAAGTAGGGGCGCTCTGCGGCGCTCATCGATTCTAACTCACCCGCCAGCACCTTCACCTTGGGATTATTGAGTAAGTCTTGCGTATCTAGGCCTTCCCCAACTGCTCTTGCGTACCGATGCGTGGCGTAAATGCGCGTGTTGGCGACAATCGCCTGATCAAGTTGATCGGTTAGGTCTTCAAGACTGCTAGCGGCGGTAATCGGCGCGCCGAATGCTAGACGCACCCGACCTTTCGGGCCCATTAAGCCTTGCACCATGCTGTTCAAATCTTCGTCCGGGGCTTTAACGTACTCGCCGCGCTGGTCAATGACCGCGAGCTCATGTGCCTTGCTCACCGCGCAGGGATCCAGTTCATAGGAAACGGAAACTGGCACTACAGGCGTGAGCGCTAGCAAGCGCGCCAGCGGACTTTGTGATGCACCCTTATCTCGGTAGGCCAGCAACAGCATTTTGAGCAGCGCCGGGTCTGTTCGATCAAAGCCGTTTTTTGCCCGGCCCTGCCGCTGGGCGATCCAAACGGATATGCCTTGCTGCAGGGAGTACTGCATGTAGCGACTGGTTCGAGTAAGCGCACGGTACTGCGCGCGCGCTCCAGCAGCACTGCGCTCCACCACAAAACTCTTGTTGAGGCGCATCAAATCCGCAACCAGAGTGTTGTTTAGCAGATTGTCGCCAACGGCCATCCTACAGGTGTCGTGGCCGGCCTCGTAAAGCAGATAATTGAGCAGGCTCGAATCCATCAAAATGTCGCGGTGATTGGAGACAAACAGGTAGTGTTGATTCGGACTCAGATGCTCCAGTCCACTTACCGACAGTCGATCAATGGTGCGATTAATGACGGTTTCAAATAGGCTCGCCACCATATTTTGGCAATCGCGTACTGACCTTAGTTTTCGCGTTTTGAGGCGCAGTGCTGTGCGGGTCAGCCAGATCCCTAGGCTACCCCGGCCCAGCCAATTCGGCATAATCAGCTGATTGGCGGCCTGGGCTAATTCCCTCGATGCGACAATGCGGCTCAGAACATCCGACACCTCGTGATCGTAGTAGGGACGGATCGCATCGAACTCAGACATGTTTTTTTCCTAACAAGACACCGCCTCTAGTGCTCATAAAAAATTAAGCCCAAGACCCGTGGTCAGCGCAGTCGCGCAGATCCAAATACCCATCAACAAAAGCCCGACAAATACCCCGCGTTTAAGGGCCTCTTCATTGACCAGTGGCGGAAATCGCCGCCCTAACCAAGCCCCCAAGACAACTGCGGGAGCACCCAGGGCCGCATATAATATTACTGAGTTAGCAAGACTGCCTTCAAAAAAGACAATCACCGTGCGTGCAGATGTGGTCAAAAAGAAGTAACCCAGCAAAGTAGCTCGAATAATCGCCACCGACAGAGGCTGGCAGTAAGCAAACCATCCCAGCAAGGGGCCGCTTGCCGAGAACAGCCCGCCAAGCGCACCGCCCACCAGTCCAATCGACCAAGTAAAAGGCCCTCGTGATACACGCCTCCAACTACGGGGACGCACGCTCATCGAAAGACCGCCCGCCGCGATAAAAACACCGAGACAAAGTTCGAGCAGCCATAAGTGACTCGCATTCAGGTACAGCAGCAGCGAGTAGCCCAGCAGCAACCCGGGCACGATACCAAGCCCCAACCAAAAAAAGATGGGGCGATGAATTTCATGAACATGACCCCGCAGCGATAGCGCTGAATTTAGCATGCTGAGAAAACTGACAACTGCCGCCAGAGTCGGTATGTCGAGGAGCCTAAACCCGCCAATCACTGCGACGGCAATCATAGCCAGCGCAAACCCTGCCACAGCCTGCACGTAGCTGCCGAACAGCAGCACGAGCAGGATTAGGATGAGGGAGAGTTCGGGCATCGCGTTAGTCTGCCACACTCATACTAACCCCGCGCCAAAACGAAACAGAAACTCAAATCACGTTCTTCGAAAGGCACGCATCTGCTAGGGTGAGCCTAATTTTTGTGGACACATTCCCATGGATTTCGCGCTGACAAACAAGGTTGCCTTGGTAACAGGCAGCCATCGCGGCACCGGTCAAATTATCGCCAAAACCCTGTTGCAAGAGGGCGCCAGTGTACTCGTACACGGCATGACACAATCTCAGGCCGAGGCTTCCACTGAACAGCTCGGAGCGGGGACACCCGTGTGGGGCGATATCGTCAGTGGGGAAGGTTGTGATCAATTGCTGGGACAATGCGATGTATTTGATGTGTCGATCCTCATCAACAACTTCGGCGCGGCGGACTCAGGCACGTGGCAAAGCCAAGACGAGGACGACTGGATCCTCGCCTATCAAAAAAACGTCCTGTCAGCACAACGCCTGATTGCTGGGATGATGCCGAAACTGATCACCGCTCCCTGGGCTAGGATTATCAACCTCGGCACCATAGGTTCCACCAGCCCCAATGCAAGGATGCCAGGCTATTATGCCGCAAAGGGGGCGCTGGCCAACATGACCATTGGCTTAGCCAAGGAGGTTGCCGGAAGCAACATTCGGGTCAATCTCGTGTCGCCGGGCATGATCCATACCCCAGAAGTTGAACACAGCTATATGCAATTAGCCGCCAAGCGCGGGTGGGGCGACACCTGGGCAGAAGTCGAACCTCATGTTGCTAAAGACATTCCCATTCGACGCATTAGTCGACGAGAAGAAGTCGCAGGGTTGGTCGCCTTTCTATGCAGCCCGCTGGCAGATGCTATTCACGGTCAAAACATACGCATTGATGGCGGTCAGCTGGGGATTGTGGACTGATGGATAAAACGCCCCTCAACAAGTTATCGCTTCGCTTGGCCGGTGTCGTCATCATTTTGGCGGTGTTATTTGTTATCGACCTCAACATTGACGATGCCGTGAACCAACTTTGGCTACCCCTATTGCTGGCAGTTGGTGCCTACCTAATGACGCTATCGCTGATGGCGGTAGCGATTACCGCAGCAACCCTGGCCTTTTTGCATATGGAACTGGGCGCCACCTTCTGGGTTCCCGCTGTCGCCTACCCAGTGTTGTCGACCATCTGCGGCTTCTACATTGCTTGGGTACTGATGCAGCGCTTTCGCCAGCGCATAAAAGATACTCACGAGGAGCGCTGGGCAAATCGGCAACGCGAGCCTAAGGAATGACTAACCCAGCCGTGCTCTTCGATTTCGACGGCACTCTCGTCCCCAACCTTGACCTCAGGGATATGCGACGACAAATAGCGGCCATGGCGGGAGCAGCCGGGGTGCCCGATAGCGTCTACGACGGCTTATACATTGTTGAAATCATCGAAGCGTCCCAAGCTTGGCTTAGCAACCAAGATAATGAGCTAGCAAGTTCTGCTGAGGCCTACGCTGCGGCGAGCCACCAGCGGATCAACGATATTGAAATGCAGGCCGCCAGCAGTACTGCTCCATTTACAGCGGTCCGACAGGTACTAAACCAGCTTCGAGACGGGGGCTATCGCCTCGGCATCGTGACCCGCAACTGCCGCGCAGCCGTGCTCACCATGTTCCCGGATATGGACGAGTACGTTGACTGTCTGCATGCCCGGGACGACGTAGTACACCTCAAACCCGACCCAAGGCACCTGCAAGATAACCTTGATGCCCTCGGTGCAGAGGCTGCGTTATCCGTCATGGTCGGCGACGGCGTGCTTGACATGCAGGCAGGCCAGGCACTTGGTATGCGCTGCGTTGGTGTGCTTACTGGCAGCAATGACACCCATGCTCTTGCCGATGCTGGGGCTACCGAAGTGCTAGCAGATTACAGAGGACTTGTTAGTCTCCTGACCTGACAGCCGAATGAGAGGTCTCATGCCCGCCACCATTACCCACCTATTTCGCTATCCCGTCAAAAGTATGGGTGGCCATCCGCTAGAAAAAAGTACTCTTACCGCCAAGGGCATTCCCGGAGACCGCGCATGGACGCTCAAAGACGAGGAGCGCGGCGGTATAAAGGGCGGCAAGCGTTTCCCACAGCTGCTAGATATGAGTGCCCGCTTCATAAACGAACCCACAGAGCAGGTCGTTTCTCCACAAGTGCAAATTACCCTTAATGATGGCCGCAGCGTTTCGTCATCGGATCCGAAAGTGAACGAGATCCTGAGTGCAGAAGTAGATGCACCGGTCAGCCTATGGCCCTTGCTACCCGCAGATCAGCTCGAGCACTATCAGCGGCCACCACTGGATGACGGAGTGGACCCGGAGGCCTATTTTCGCGAAGTCTTCGCTCGAGCCGCCGACGAGCCGTTACCAGACCTCAGTGTTTTTCCGGAAGAACTCTTCATCTACGAATCGTCCCCGGGCACTTACTTTGATGCTTTCCCCATATTGCTGATGAGTCAGGCAAGCTTGCGACACTTCGAGCAAATCATGCTTGAGCAAGGCAGCGAATCTCAATTTGACGTTCGCCGTTTTCGGCCCAACATTTTGGTGGAAACAGAGGAATCCGGTTTCCCGGAAAATAATTGGGTTGGGCGACGAGGCGAAGTTGGTACGGCAATCATCAAAGTAGAAGTCGAATGCCCACGCTGCGTCATGACAACCCACGGCTTTAGCGACCTACCCAAGGACCCAAAGATCATGCGTCACTTGGTAAAGGAGAACAGCGGCAATCTTGGCGTTTATCTAAGCATCGAGCAGCCGGGCGTCATCGCTATCGGCGATTCGATTCGTTGGCTGGACTGAGCCGTTTCGGCCAAAAAAAAGCGCGTTTGCTCACACAAACGCGCTTTACTCCCTCTCCCCAGGAAGTTAGGTCAAGCTAGTTGCTGCCGGTAGGCACCTCGTTGAAGGACATACCCTTATCCATGCGCGGCTCTTGAGGCATACCCAAGACTCGCTCGGCAATAATGTTCGCCATAATTTCATCGGTTCCACCGGCGATACGCCCGCCCGGGGCACCCATATAGGTTAGCTGCAGCAGGCCCTCTTCCTTCGACAGATTTTCGTCCCAAATCGCGCCGCTCATCTCGAGCAAGTCCATGCAAAAGGACGCCATCTCTTGAGTCTTGGGTGCACCTACCAATTTGCCGATAGAGTTTTCGGGACCTGGAATCTCACCCCGCGACATTGCAGTCATAGATCGGTAGCCAGTGAAGCGCAAACCGGACTCCTGCACATACCAGTCAGCCAGCTTCGCGCGAACCGCACTGTCTTCGATCGCAGGCTTATCATCAATCATCACCTCGCTGGCAATACGATAAGCCACGTCTACATTGACGCCTGCGCCACCGCCGCCGATCGCCGCGCGCTCGTTCATGAGCGTAGTTAATGCCACCTGCCAGCCTTGCCCGACCTCACCCAGCCGCTGACTGTCAGGAATGCGCACGTCAGTAAAATAAACCTCGTTGAAATTAGCGCCACCGGTCAGCTGCTTAATGGGCTTAATCTCTACACCCGGCGACTTCATATCGAGAAAGAAATAGCTCAAGCCTTTGTGCTTGGCGACATTTGGATCTGTTCGTACGACCAAGATCCCGTAGTCAGAGTAATGCGCACCAGACGTCCAGATCTTCTGCCCGTTGATTACCCAGTCATCGCCATCGCGCTCGGCCTTGGTGCGCAAGGCTGCCAAGTCAGAGCCACCCGCTGGCTCTGAAAAAAGCTGGCACCAAATCTCTTCACCACTCGCCAACTTGGGCAAAAAACGCTCGTGGTGCTCTGGCTTCCCCCAGGCCATCAGCGTCGGAGCCGCCATACCCTGACCAATGACAAAAACGCCGCCGGGTGTGTTGAACTTGGCTTCTTCTTGGTTCCAGATCACCTGTTCGATGGCCGTAGCCTCGCGGCCGCCGTATTTTTTCTCCCAGCGGATGCAGGCCCAACCAGCATCATACTTTCGCTTCTGCCAGAGCTTGGACGCGGCGATATCATCAAGGCCCTCTAGCTCGTCTGCTGTGGGTACGTTGGCCTTTAGCCAGGCTGCCGCTTCAGCACGAAACGCCGCCTCTTCTTGTGTGTCGTTAAAATCCATATTTGTTCCTCAAAGATTTTTTGCTGCGAGACTCAGCTAGGCTGCGTTATTTTGCTCGTAAGCAGTAATCAAACGGTCCTGCCAATAACCCTCGCTGCCGACGTTTACTCCGAGCAACTTGGCGCGCCGATAATAGAACTGACAGTCGAATTCCCAGGTAAATCCCATGCCGCCGTGGGTTTGTACGTTTTCCTCTGCAGCGAAAACTGCTGCCTTGATTGCGCCGACTCGTGCAGTAGCTGCCGCAAGGGGTAGCTCGGCACTGTCAGTGTTCAACGCCCAAGCGCCGTAGTAACAATTGCTGCGAGCCAGCGTATTTTTCACATACATGTTGGCAAGCTTGTGCTTGATGGCCTGATAGGAAGCGATGGCACGACCGAAAGCGTAACGGCCCATGGCATAGTCCCTTGCTTGAATCATCGCGGCGTCCGCCAAACCAACTTGCTCCCAGGCAAAAAGCACGGCAGCGCGATCCAGCAGGCGCTCAGTTGCCCCCCAACCAGCGCCCTCACCACCGAGCAATTCGGCCCGGGCATCGTTGAATTCCATCACCGCGTGGCCACGAGAAAAATCTAGGGTACGCACCGACTCGCGGCTCACACCGTCTTGATCCAGCTCTACCAGATACCAGCTGGCACCATCGCCCGCGTCAGATGCACCTACGACGATGGCAAAATCTGCTCGACGACCGTCCGCCACGGGCAGTTTGCGACCACTAAGCCCAGCTTCGCCCATTTGCGTCTTCAGGCTTTTCAAACTGGGTCGGCCGTTGCCTTCAGCAAGAGCGAACGTTCCGATGGCCTCGCCTGCGGCGAGCAACGGTAGCCACTTCTCTTTTTGCGCTTGCGAACCGCAGGCCATGAGCGCCTCAGTGGCGAGATAGACCGATGAGCTGAAGGGTACTGGCGCGACTGATCGGCCTAGCTCTTCAGCGATCACAACCAATTCAAGATAAGACAGGCCAAGCCCGCCAAATTCCTCAGGAATGACCGTGGCCGTCCAACCCATTTCAACGATTTTTTTCCAAAGCACATCATCGTGGTCTGCGTCGCCCTCTAGCACCGCGCGCACTGCCGTCGGCGGACAGTGCTCTGTCAAAAAACCGCGGGCTTGCTCGCGCAGCAACTCCTGCTCTTCAGAAAACTCAAAGTTCATGATCCCCCTCCTGGGCCTGTCTCCGACTAAAATATAACAGAGGTTTTAGTCTTTCTTCGATGCCGGTGTGCATGGGGATATTAGACATAGATAACAAAGATGGAGGTCATGCCATCCGTGCTTTTAGGCTAGACTCGCTCCATGAACGCGAGTCCGCCAATTCAACGCAAGCCAGCAAACTACACCTCGTTAGGTTACCTTCGTGTGGCTGCCGCAGCGCCTTCGCTGGTGATCGGTGATGCTATCGCCAATGCCAAATCCATACTGGAACAAGCCAATAATTTGTCGGCAGAGGGCGTGACCCTCGCCGTTTTTCCTGAACTTTGCCTGACTGGTTATTCCGCCGAAGACCTGTTTTTTTCTGAGGCCCTAATGGCCGATACCCAGAGCGCGCTCCAGCATCTGTGTGCCTGTGACATACCGCTGCTCATCGTCGGAGCACCTTGGCGCTTATGCGACGGTCGTTTGATCAACTGCGCAGTGGCCATTGGCAATCACCGCGTACTTGGGATGATACCCAAGACTTTTTTGCCAAATTACAGCGAATACTATGAACAGCGTTGGTTCGCATCAGGCGCCAGCGTTAACGAAACCGAGGTACACGATGCTCTCGGCACCTTTCACATACGCGTTGATCAGCTGTTTCGACTGGGCGACGCCTTAGTGAGCGCCGAAATCTGCGAAGACTTGTGGGCCCCAGTCAACCCAGGCACGAATGCTGCCCTGGCGGGTTCAAACATTGTCTGCAATCTCTCCGCCAGCAATGAACTCGTCAGCAAAGCCGACTACCGCGAAGATTTAGTGCGTATGACCAGTGCGAAGAGTTTTTGTGCCTATGTGTACGCCGGTGCCGGGGTCATGGAGTCCACGAAGGATGTGGTCTTTGGCGGACACTGTTTAATCGCTGAAGCGGGACAACTTCTGGCTCAAAGTAAACGTTTTGAATTGTCGCCCCAAGCGGTCATCGGCGATGTAGATCTGCAGCGGCTACAGCATGACCGCGCGCAAAACACAACTTTTGCTCAGATGCCCCGCCCCCGGGCTTATCGCATTGTGCAAGCCGACACTAAATTGCCAGCACTGACCAACCTGCACCGGCAGTACTCCAAACAACCCTTTGTGCCCGAGGATGAAAACGAATTTTCCGCACGAGCACAGGAAATATTGCAAATACAGGCCACAGGGCTGGCGAGACGGATGTTGGCGGCGAAGACCGAGCGCCTGGTCATTGGCCTGTCTGGAGGACTGGACTCAACGCTGGCATTTCTTGTTGCCAAGGATGCTCTAGGCAAACTCGAACTGCCTGCTGAGAATCTCTATGCGCTCACGCTGCCCGGGCCTGGCACAACCTCCGGCACGCTGACCAATGCGCATCGATTAGCCCAAACCACTGGAGTATCGCTGCAGGAGATTTCGATTGAGGCCGCAGTGGCGCAACATCTGACGGATCTTTCTCATGCTGGCGAGCACGATATTGTCTTTGAAAACGCCCAAGCCCGTGAGCGCACACAAATCTTGTTCAACCATGCTAATCAGGTCGGTGGCATCGTTGTGGGCACCGGCGATCTTAGTGAATTGGCTCTTGGCTGGGCGACTTTTAACGCGGATCAAATGGCCAACTACAACGTCAACGCCAGTGTGCCAAAGACGCTGATGGCCTACTTGGTGCGTTGGTACGCGCAACACAGAGCTCAGACAGACCTTTCCGCTGTACTACAGGCGGTATTAGACACGCCCATTAGTCCTGAATTAATTCCACCAAAAAACAGCGAGATCAGCCAACGCACCGAAGACCTTATGGGACCGTACGAGCTACACGATTTCTTTTTGTTCCATTGGCTTCGATTTGGTGCGTCGCCGACCAAAATTTTCGCCTTGGCCTGCCTTAGCTTCCAAGACCAATACTCGGGCGAGGAAATACAACACTGGCTAGCACAGTTCTTCAGGCGGTTCATGACCCAACAGTTTAAGCGCACTACACTGCCGCCGGGGCCTAAGGTGGGAAGCGTTAGCCTTTCTCCAAGAGGGGATTGGCGCATGCCCGACGAGGCGGAATTTACGCATCTTGTGGCGGAAGTTGAATCTCTGTGAAACACCGAATGGTGTCGGCAAGCACCTCTTGCTCATAACCGACGTTTAAGAGTTATCGATATGAACCTCTATCGCACCTTCCTCATTATTTGTTCGAGCCTCAGCCTGACAGGAAACGCCTTCGCCAGCAGTAACCACTGCGGAGACCAAGGCGTTTGGATCGAAATTCTCGGAGCCGGTAGCGGTGAACTGAACGACGGCCAGGCCTCACCCAGCTATTTGATCTGGCACGATGACGTCGCACGGGTATTAGTCGACATGGGCGCAGGCTCGCAGATCGGCTTCGAAAAATCCGGAGCCAGTTTCGACACCATTGAAGCCATCGCCTTCACCCAGCTGCGACCTGACCACAGCGCTGATTTGCCGGCCTATATTGGCGCTGCACAAAGTGACACACGGGAACAGCGCCTTACCATCATGGGTCCCACGGGTGATGGCGGCATCAATCCCGCAACCCGCGAACTCATCGAGCGACTCTTTGGACCGGAGGGGGCCTATCCCCACTTGGCGGACGCTTTCAAACCTCGGTCAAGCCTAGGCTATCGCGTGCGCAGCATTGATGTGCCAGCCAGCGGCTCGAAGCGCTGGGCGCGCTATCAGACCGAGCATGTAAAGATGACTGCGATCCCCGTACATCATGGCGACATACCAGCACTGGCTTGGCGCATTGAAATCGCCGGTCAGAGCATTGTCATAACCGGTAGCTTTAACAATTCTAAGAATCTCGTCGCGACCTTTGCCAAGGATGCTGACGTCTTAGTCGTTAGCCACGCGATACCAGAAAATTCTCGCGGTGTTCTGCGAGATCTGTACGCCCGACCCTCACAGCTGGGTCGAGTTGCGGACCAGGCCGACGCGCGAATGATGATCCTCGGACACAGAAGTGTGCGCACCCGCGGGCGCGAAAGCCTGAGCCGCAACGCCATCGAAGAGAACTACGATGGCACGATTTTGTTCGCCAACGATGGAGAATGCTGGGGGCTCTAGTTAAGCCCAGCGCTAGGACTTCACTGGCGCCTATTGAGCGCCAGCTCTGAGATAGTCCATTGCTAAACGCGACATAGCATGCACTCCGAGCGGTAGCGCACCTTCGTCAACGTAAAAGAAGGGTGAGTGGTTGGGAATTGCCATTTTCGCTGGCACATCACTCGGCCGACCGCCGATAAAGAAGAAGAAGCCAGGCACCTGTTCCTGAAAAAAGGAGAAGTCTTCAGCGCCAGTAATTGGAGGGGGCTGGGACACGTTTTCACTGCCGTATATGGCTTCCAACGTCGGCTGCAGCTGACTCGTTAGCTCAGCGTGGTTGTAAGTGACCGGCACACCAGGATCAATCTCGATCGTTGCGGTAGCCCCCTGAGACTGTGCAACTTGGGTCACGATCCGCTCAAGTTTTTCATGTACCTGCGCTCTTACGTTAGGGTCGAAGGTGCGAATGGTGCCACTCAAGCGAGCGGTTTCTGGCACGATATTGTTCCGCACACCGGCTTCAAATTGACCTACGGTGACAACTACCGGGTGCTGGGTGATGTCGACCTGGCGGCTGGCGATAGTCTGCAGGGCATTAACAATTTGAGCACCGGTCACGATGGGATCCACCCCAGCCCACGGCCGAGCGCCGTGAGTTTGACTGCCGGTAATCTCTACATCAAATCGCTGTGCGCTTGCCATCATGCCCAGTGATCGGAAGCTGGCCCGGCCAACCACGTCGCTTTGCGAAATATGCAGGCCTACCACGGCATCAACTTGCGGGTTTTGCAGCGCCCCCTCTTCGATCATCATTTTCGCACCACCATTCTCACCTTTGGGCGGGCCTTCTTCGGCGGGCTGAAATAAAAACTTCACCGTGCCGGGTAGTTCTTCGCGAACGGCTGCCAGCACCTCTGCCACCCCCATTAAAATGGCCACGTGGTTGTCATGACCACAGGCATGCATGACACCAACCTCCCGACCTTGGTATTCCCCGCGCACCTTGGACGCGTAGGGCAGACCAGTTTTTTCTGTGACTGGCAGGGCATCCATATCCGCGCGCAGGGCGATCACTGGCCCAGGCTTGTCGCCTTTTAACAGCCCAACCACACCGGTATGAGCAACGCCCGTTTGTACCTCGATACCAAGATCTCGCAGATGCTCAGCGACAAGCTCAGAGGTACGAAATTCGCGATTGGACAGCTCGGGGTTGGCATGAATGTCTCGCCGCCAAGCCACTACCCGATCGGTGACGGCCGCCACTTCGTCGGCAATGGTTTCGTTCAGTGTGTCAGCGGCTGTGGACAGCGCGCTAGCTGATAGCGATAAGCCCAAAAATAAGGTTAATGCTTGCATTGCAATCTCCAAACGGAATCTTTAAGTCTACTGAAATTCAGTCTCTCGGAGGGAGCGTTACATTTTATTACTTACCAACCCCGCTCTTTCCTCAGCTGAGTGTAGCCAAGCCTGTCCTGCATTTCGCAAACAAAGCCAGGATAACGTTGGGGCAGCTCTGCTAAATCAAACTGCTCTGCAATGGCGCTACGCGCCTCGTGTTCAAGCAAAAACTTGAATGCTTGTATCAACACCCACTCCTGCGTGTTGGTCCCTGCACACAGAGTTTGATGGAACTCAGGGTCGAGGGTCACACGATGAAAGGTCTCCTCACTGCCTTCCAAAACAACTTGATAGACATTGATTGCCACCAGATTCACACTGATCAAGCAAACCCCCTGCCAGCACGCGGATAGCTCTCATCATGAACGATATGGACGCCGACACCAAAGCCCTTTGCGAGCAACTGCAAGCGATCTGGTATAAGCAAATACCTCTATCTCAGGCGATGCAAATGCGAATCGCAGATTTTAACGGCCTAGCGCTGACGACCGAGGCCTCCCTCGCACCTAACGTAAACGTCCACGGCACCGCCTTCGCGGGCAGTTTGTATGCCATCCAGGCGTTGACGGGGTGGGGAATGATGCATTTGCAGCTCGCACTCAACACGTTAGATGCATCCATCGTGATTGCCAGCGGTCAGATCAACTATGCCAAACCCGTAGCCCAGGACATCCGAGTACGATGCAGCTTTGGCGACCACCTTGCTGAAATGGAGAAGCTTCGAGCTAACGGCAAGGGTCGCTTCCCCCTAACCTGTCATGTGTTATTGGCAGACGGCAACCCGGCAGGAGAATTCTCAGGCGAATATGCTGTGCGCCTAAATCGGTGAGCAACCCAAGCAGCCGGCTGCACGCTCAATGCAACCATGCCCAATGCCCATGACGAATCAGTGGTCAACGCAACATGTAACCGATTGGGTCGGCCAAAAGGTCTGCACTTGTGAGACCGAGCGCCATCGCAAAGGCCGTGGCCATTACCAAGACCGCAAGCGCCAATATGACTTAATCTAGTGTGGAGTTGGTTACTCGCATCATTTCCTCCTCGCTATGCTTGGCGTCAATCAAAGAGCGCGAAACTCCAGCGAACTGATAAGCCCGACTACTGACTCGATCTGTCCATCGCGCACTCGCGGCCTGAAACGCCAACTGCCCACAGCCTCCAATGCGGCTGCATCGAACAATCCCGGTGGTTCGCTCGCAACGACTTGCGCATTGACGACCTGTCCTTGAGGTGTGACATCATATTGCACGGTCACCTTGCCCCCGACGCCCTTTACCCTTAAATCAGCGGGATAGACGGGCGCACTACCTTCCACTAATTGAAGAGTTTGATTGTCTGGCTGCTGCAGGGCGCAGGACGCCATTAGGCCTAAGACGAGCGTGCACATCAAAGGCGTAAAAAACCAACGGACGGCCGTGATGACATACTCAATATTCACATCAATTCCAGCGTCTGGTCCTCCAATGAACTATAATGCTCTCAACACTTATAGTTTATCTTGATAGGACTTGTCAGACACTACGCAAGACAGACCGGCTAACGACACGGGAGACGTAGCGCCATCGCAAGAGGTTGATAACGAACAGCCCCTGACATTGCGCCAACTGTTCGGCAGCGCCATCTCGGCAATGATTGGCGTGCAATCCAAGGAAAAGCGCGAACGCGACTTTGCTCGGGGTAAGGCCAGCCATTTCATCATTGTTGGGGTGGTGCTCACCGCTATCTTCGTGCTGTCCATGTCCGGCGTGGTAAGCCTGGTCTTAAGCTTCGTTACCTAGCGAGCTGAAGCCAAAAGGCAATGCGCTACCCCAGCAGTTTTTCCGCACCGGCGCGCATGATTTCTTGATTTGACTGAAACTGCGCGAAGAGTCCAAATTGTTCGATTGCGCGCTGCAGGTTAGTGCCGTGGTTGGAAACCTTGAAGTACCGGTCGCCACTGAGGTGATCTGTAAGAAAACGCAGTCCAAGCATAAAGGCGAGAAATCCTGGAGCCTCGACCAGATTCTCGACTAGCGAGTTGACTTCACTAAACTTTTCCCCACGCCCCTGCAAAAAGCCGTCAAGGCAAGCCTGATAGTCGTGCTCATCGAAACCACCTCGACTGAAAGCAACCGACCGAAACAGATCGCCAAAGTCCCAGGCCCAATGACCGACCATGTTGTTGTCCAAATCGATCACCGACAGCACGCTTGCGCCCAGCCGATCAAACAGTAGGTTGTTGATTTTGCAGTCACCGTGAATCACCGCGTTCGACTCCAACAACCTCTTAGGCCACTGACGATTTCTTTGGACCAGTGCAATCCAAGGACTCGCGACCTGAGTTTCAGATGCCTTACTTTGCGCGACGGCCATGTCAAAGGCACGAAGGTAGTGGGTCATGTTGAGAAAACCCGGGATCGTCTCGACCAGATCCTTAGGATTAAGGGCGGCTATCGCGCTCTGATAGCCTCCAAAGGCCCTAGCCGCTGCGCGAATTTGCTGCCGATTGGTTGGTGGATCGCAGGTCATGGAATTTTCAACAAAGCGCCAAAGACGCCATGCGTGATTCTCACCTTGATCGGCAATGATACAGAACGAATCCCCCTCGCGCGTTGAAACCAGTTCGGGCACGCGATAGTTGGCGCAGTAATAGGTGTTTCCAGACAAGGCCTTGAGCACCCCTAGGGTTTGGCTCATTAATGCGGGGATGTCGCCATAAACTTGACCATTGATTTTCTGCAGCACAAAGCGCTCTTGAGGATTGCTATCGCTGTGGAGCAAATAGGTCTGGTGAATATGGCCATTACCCAAGGGTTCAAGCGCGACTTCCTCGAACCAGGCAAGAGCGGCGCGCTGTGCATGAGCCTTGTCTTCGCTTGCCAGTTCCATCAGTTAGCAGTGGTTAGTTCCGTAAGGGCCGCATACCAACTGATTAAGGGCGCAGCCATGTACTCGCCCTGGGGCTTAGCCAGAGCCTGCATCTGCCGCAGCGCTTGCTCTGCCGACAACTCACCCGCACTGAAAGCGAACAGTAAGTCAGCCCCCTTCGATAAGCATAAGAGCACGGGTCGCAGTTCATCGCCTGCATTGAACAAATCCTGACCCCAGGGCACTAGGTGTCCTTTGACTTGGTTGGCTGCCTCCAGCAACGAAAGCTCGGCCAGCTGACGAGCGGGCATACTTTCAGGCGGCAGAAAGTCCACTACCCGATTAAGGAGTGTGTCCGCATGGTAGGGTCGGGCCTTGGGCATTTCTGTTCCTGCTAGACGTGCCTGCAATGCCTCTTCGCCCAGCAAACGTCCGTACCATTTCACCGGTTCTAGTAAGCATAGCGCCCCGAGCTGGGCTTCGGTAAAACCCATGGCCAGTAATTTTTTGCGGGCAACCGCCTCGGGATCTGCGGGAAGTGAGCGCCAGCAGCACTGCAGTCGTCTATACATGCTTGCAGAGTCCGTGCACGAGGCTGGAGACCAAAGCCGCTCTGCTACCGCGGGTAGGCGACTGTACAACCTTGTGCTGAGGACGTCTGGATTGACCAACTCGGCCCACAGGCAGGCCTCACCGCCCAACACCTTGACCTCTCCTTGGTAGTCAACGCGATCCTTGCGCCAATGCTTGGTCCATTCCATGCCATCGGCCACATGGGAAAGGCGCGGGTCTTGCTGCAGGGCGTCCTCTTGAGCAAGCCATTGGCTTTGTTCGGCCTCAGGATCGAAACCGTAGTGCACATCCGCGGGATAGTGCAGATCCAAATAGTATGGACCGGACACAAGTACCGGGCGAGGCAGCGCGAGGGCGCGATCTCTTGACGTAGCTCCACGCCAATTCTGTACGACACAATCAGGCATTTGCGGATGAAGTACCTCATCCCAGCCTATGGCTTTTCTGCCGAGCTTCGTCACCATCGAGCAAACCCGAATCAAAAACTGGTTCTGCAGATCGTGTGTGCTGAGCTGTTCTTGCTCAAGATAGGACGCAATCGCCGAATCGCTCTGCCACCAACTCGGATTCACCTCATCCCCCCCAACATGCAGGTATTCGTCGGGGAAGATTCCAGCGACCTCGCCCAACAGGACTTCAATCGCCTGGTAGACAGCCTCGTCCAGGGGGTTGAGACATGCCTTGTGCACCCCGAAGCGGCGACTCGCTTCAGTTTTTTTGGTTCCCCACTCAGGATGCGAGACCAACCATGAGGTCACATGACCGGGCATGTCGAGTTCCGGCACGATACGCACAGCGCGATCCGCGGCGTAGGTAACAAGCTCACGCAGTTCCTTGGCTGTGTAGTGATCGTCGCTGGCAAGATTGGGAAAGGCCGCGCTTGGAAAGCGAAAGCCCTGATCATCGGACAGGTGCAGATGCAGCACGTTCATTTTCAACGCCGCCAGGCCATCAATCACAGACTTCAGCGCGGCAACCGGAAAGAAATGCCTGGCAACATCGAGAAGCAAACCGCGCCAGGCAAAGCGGGGCTTATCCTGAATAAGCAGACCAGGGTACAGCTGATTGTGCAGCGCCAGCTGAGCAAGGGTGGCGATGCCGTGAAGCGCTCCCCAATACCCAGGAGACGACAGCTCTACACCCTTCGCGGTCACCCTCAAACGATAGGACTCATCCATTTGCAGAAATGGGGTTTGCTCAGGATCCTGGGTAGCCACAGTGATGTCCAAAATGCCCACGGCAAATGAGCCAAGCATCTGCTGCGCAAGAGGCGTCAGTCTCCCGGTTGGATCGCCAACGACCTGGATAACAGTCGCTAAACCGTGTCGTGCAACGGGCGTCGCTCGACCCGCTGGCAAACTGACCTGTTCAGGCCAAGGCATGCAGTGCAGTGTATGCTCAGTGAGATTCGTCATGCCAAATATGATGCATCAAGCCTCGGGTCGACGACATCATCAGATTTTGCGCGAATAGTCGGGAAACGTGTTCATCGGACTTAACGCATTAAGGGTAAGGGTGCGAAGACCTCGGCGACACCCCTCATCTAGATTATTCGTTCGCTTATCGAACACGTCGTCCGCCCTGCTCAACGGCAATTTAAGTTTTGCTATACAAGCTTCTAAGGTCGCCTAGATGCTGCTCAATACGTGCAAGAGCTGTGAGCTATGGCTGTTGAGCACTATCCTGATAGCGACTTCTCATGCCAACTCTGCTACGGGAGCGATTCGCTGAAATCACAGAGGCGCCCTCATCACAACTATCGCAACCATCTCAAAAACATGCCGATGCAAATGTGATTGCGATTGGCCGCTATCTACCCGCAGTACCGCAAATAAAGAGCAATCCAAGATATCTCGTAAGCGCATCGCGACAAGGCAAGGAGGGTTAAGTCGTGTTGAATTACATGGTCGACCCAGAAGGCAACACCTACGAAATTGAAGCTACCACCTATGCCGGCGATCGATCCTTTGTTGATGCTGCGAAAACAGCCGCTCGTCGATACAAGTACATGACCTCTCACTTCAATGGCGAACCCATGCACTCCTCTGCGGTAAATAAAGGTACATTTCGACTTTTTAGGAAACAAGTCAGTGCAACAACAGAACAGATCAACCAAACCTTAGCTACGCTAGCCGATTTAGGCATTACCTACCTGTATGAGGATGTTTTTTTTGGTTGTTGTTAATCCGCATACGCCGGGCGTTTGGTTGACCGCGTCAGGATCAAGCGGAGCCTCGATCGAGCTTTGCGATATTTAAAAGGTTTCAAGGTGTTTACGGCCGAGAAAATCCAAGAGCTGCAGCAACAACTCCTCTAACATTAAATTAAGGCGGGTAACTTCGGCGAGGCGATGGAGACTTGGGTCGTCATTGAACCGCAGGTGGAGGAAATTCAGGACTTTACAAGTCTTTTAGGCCATCGCTCAGATCAAAAGGTTCCAAGATGTGGGTAGGGGTTTTAGCGCTTCCGACACTGTGTACGATGGCTACCGCTAGAGACCGCGCCGAGAGCAAATTGTAATGCGACCGGGGGTTTTAAGGTTTCGCCATCGAACCAAACGTACGCTATGACATTCGCGATGATTATCGAAACAGCACACTGTCCATAATTGGCGACCCGGACACCACATTTACCGGGACTGAGCATTGGTAAAAATCAAATCAGATACCCTCGTCAATAAAACCGAAGACACCCTTCGCAGGCCTTCGTCCCTTATTCGATAAAAAACCACTGGTTGCGATAAACTCCGCCACTTTTCAGGAACGCGGTAGGCAATATTTTGAATATAAAAGAACGTTTGCAATCGGTGCTTAAGGCGGAAGCCGAGGCCATTGATGCAGTCGTAGTAAACGACGATTTCGTCAGCGCTGTCGTGATCATGCAATACTGCCAGGGCAAGATACTCACGACGGGGATTGGTAAGGCGGGTCATATTGCGAAGAAGTTTGCAGCGACCCTATGTTCTACCGCGACTCCCGCCGATTTCATTCATCCCGCCGAAGCAGCCCACGGTGACCTTGGACTGGTAGGCAACAAGGACGTAATGATCGCATTTTCCACCAGCGGCAAGAGCCGAGAGGTATTGGAAATATTGGAAATGTCGCGTCACTTAGGCGTAGACAAAATCATCGGAGTTACATCACACCTAGATTCCCAGCTGCGCGAGCACTCCGACCTCATTCTGGACATGGGTACCATTTCCGAACCTTGTCCCCTGGGTTTAACCCCAAGCGCGTCCATGGCGGTGATGCTGGCCATCAGCGATGCGCTGGCACTCGCCTTGTTGGAACAAAAAGGTGTTACCCGAGAAGACTACGGTCTGCGCCACCACGGTGGTTATCTTGGGCGCGCTGCGCGGGCCCATAACGAGCCCAGATAGACGCTACAGCAACGCTGGTAGACTATTCGGGATACATGTCGAATATAAAGCCATCGTCGGTAGCGTGAAAACCCAATCCACTGAAGAAGTCGGCTGGGCCGGAAAGCCGGGCTTCTAAATGTCTCCCGCCCTTGCTTTCTGCCACGCCAATAGCATGCCCTATCAGCCAACGCCCCACCCCGTTGCCTTGGCAATTTTGCTCGACCATTACCATGGCAAGAGAGAAGGTTCGCGCGACTTGCTTATCAATCGACTTGGGCTCGTGCATGGCATAGCAACCAATAATTCGCTCGCCTAGCTTTGCCACCCGCAGCACTTCAGGGACTGGAGCTATCGTTGCGAGCCTAGTCGCCATTGATCCCGGCAGAGCTGCCGGGTCGCCGCGAAATACCTCAAAATCACGCAGGTCTATCGCCATAAGCGACCCAACTTGGTCTTAATATTGCTCCATAAGCTAGGGTGCCGAGGTTGGCCGAGCAAATGCCGAATCATCACGTTGGCCAGTCGTTGATAATTTGCCCAGTCGTCCTCGATGCCGTAACAGTCCTCGCCAAAAAGTTCGGCAAAGTCTCGGGACAACCTAGGCAAGTAGCGCTGCAAAAATTGAAGACCCTGAGGACTGAAGTCGGATGCGTAAAGCGTGCCGCCATGCACCGCGAAAAGCGCGGTTACCGGGCCCTCTTGCAAGCGCACCGATGATAACTGCTCGCCTCGATGCTGCAGGAAGGTTTGGCTAAGCAGACCGTGTTGTGCACAGAAGGCCAGCACGAAGCCAAGCGGCAGCAAGGCCTTATCCAGGGCACCTGCCTCGGGCAAATAGTCGTCAACGCTGGCCAATACCGTCATCGAATGCCCGCTATCAGGGCGCGAAACTAGACCGCGCGCGTATGCCCCAGCCAGCATCAGTGCGCTGCAAAATGTATAGGGAGTCGAATGATATGTAGGCCTCACCCTGTGGATTGAAGCGAGTGAACTGCACAGCGAAGTGCACTTTTTCAGTGTCTGCCTGAACCGTTCTAATGCTGTCCCATTGGCTATGGGACCAATTAAATCGCTTCGCAAAGGCTTCAAAGTCCATGTCGTCAATAAAGCTCTGGCGATCCTCAAAAACCGTAACACCGCCACTGGCGATGCGCACGTGGGGATAGGTCAGGGTATCCGCGAAGGCTAGGGTGTCTCGTTTGTTGAACGTGCGCATGAAGTCATCCATGACCCTAAGGGCTTCCGCTTCCGCCTGACGCACGTCCGCAGGAGCGCTCGCATCGAGCAGTGTCTCGACCGGAGGCTCAGCGAGTGCCGCAATTGCCTGAAGGAATAGCCCAAGTGCGACGATCGTCGCTACCAAAGAAGTTCGCATAACGGTCTCCTGCTATGCCGGCTGGTCGCCGGTCAATGTGACTCGGTGCATCAATCGATGCTGAGGAAAAAAATCGTTCACCGGTTTGTGTTGGGTTGACCGGTTATCCCAAATCGCGACGGTACCGGGCTGCCAAGATAGGCGCACGGTATGCTCGACAGCGACAACATGCTGATAAAGAAAGGCCAGCAACGCATCGCTTTCATTGCTCGGTAGTCCAACGATCTGGGTCGTGAACAACGCGTTGGCATAAATGGCCTTCCGACCAGATTCAGGATGGGTACGCACCAGCGGATGTTCGACGGGCGGATTCTCTGCAATCGCGGGCGCCAATCGCTCGGCACCACCCGGTTCAGCCAAACTTTGTCGAAAACCGTGACGAAAATCGTTCACCGCTTTGAGCGGGGTCAAGAAGTCTCGCATTTCAGGCGATAGCGCGTCATAAGCAGCAGTCGCGCTGGCCCACAGGGTATCGCCGCCCGCCTCTGGAATGATCTGACCCTGCAGCAAGGTGAAACTTGGCGGGCACTGCATAAAGGTCATGTCGGAATGCCAAACCTCAATTTTGGAGGGGTTTTCCGGGGTGCTCTCGAGAATCTGCACATCTGGCGCGTCTTTGACCGTGGCATAGGCCGGATGCCCTAGGACGTCGCCAAAGGCCTTTGCGAAAGCAGCGAATACGGCGGGGGTTTTTTCCTGATCGCGAAAAAACAGCACCTCTTGCTGCACCAGCAAATCCCGTACCCGGCGATAGTGGGCATCGCTGGATGCCACGTCAGCGAGAGATACGCCAGAAACAAAGCCGCCCAGAGCACCTGCCGCCCTATGAACCTGTATTTGATCAATTGACGCTATCAACCTCGCCTCCAATGCTCCTCCCCTTCACCGACCCGATTGTAGACAAGGGGTGACGGTGATACACCCGCTAATCCTTGGGTCGCATTCTGCTCTTGGGGTAGTCTCTTACCATGGGCCGATATCGACCACCGGAGCCGGAAAAAACCGCGGTGATTACCGCATCGGGTTTTGCGCGCCTGCAGAAAGAACTGAATTTTCTTTGGAAAGAAAAACGCCCGGAAATCACCGCTAGAGTGGCCGCTGCCGCTGCTCTGGGAGATCGATCCGAAAATGCTGACTACATTTATGGCAAGCGACAACTAGCAGAGATCGACCGGCGCATTCGTTATCTCGATAAACGTATTCGCATAATACAGGTGGTTAGTCGTTTGCCCGCCGACGAAACCAAGGTTTATTTTGGGGCATGGGTCACCTTGGAAGTCCTTGATGCTGAGTCGGCTGGAGAAATCTCCGAGTTCCTTCTCACCTATCGTGTCGTTGGCCCAGATGAAATCGACTTTGATTCGGCCTACATCAGCATCGATTCCCCTATGGCTAGAGTGCTAATCGGCAAGTCTGAAGGCGACGAAATCTCTCTAGTGCAATCAAATACCAGCACCAAGATATTGAGCTTTGAACAGACAGCTCAGCCTCGGCGCTATCGCATTTACGGAGTTCGCTACGATCCACTTTAAGCGTCCGTGATCGGGCGGTTTTGCGAGTTGTCGGCAGCTTCCCCAACCTCAGCCACCACAAGGGGGCCAGCAGAGACCGAGAGGAGCCAACAGATCCAAAGAGAAAGGACGCCACTCGGGCGAACCACGGCCCATGCCGCCCAGACCGCGATAGGCGATGTAGAACCTAAGATGGCGAATGTACGGGTTTCACCGTAGGGCGCAGGAAAATCCGCTTCTTGAGCTGTACCTGCGACGTGGATGCAGCATTCGCTTGCGGTTGTGAGGGAATTGTTGGCTGACCTAGGGCCAGAGAATTCAAGCGTGCAAGCAGGGCCTGGATCGGTAAATCCTCCAAGGCGCCAAACAAATACCATCGATCCAACAAGCCGCGTATCAGTATGACTGCTGCCCGCTGCTCGGACCGAAACGAACCCTGTGCAGCAGGTCCCACTTTGCCGGATGCAGACAAGTAGGCGTCCGTGCCAGGCTGATCAAAAAAATATCGCATGACGCTTATTTCACTATCACTTAATACCGGCGTAATGGCCAATAGTTGCTGCTCTAACACTTTGGCTGCGAGACCTTCCTTATCTCCAAAATAATGGTAAATCATGCGTTTATTGACCTTTGCTAGCGAAGCGACTCGATCCACCCGAAGCCCCGCGAAGCCGTGATCTGCCATCATCTTCGATGCTACCTCGATCAAACGGTCCTTGGTTTGCTCCGGATCACGCATATCCTATGTAACCATTTAGATACCTTAGATTCAACTATGGCGGCAAAGTCACGCAAGGGGCTGAGGTAAGAGCGAAATACCGACAAATAAGTAACTTTATAGTTACTTATTAGGTCCCCGAAATGCTTTTCTGGGTTTGCTCAAGGCTTAGAAGATAGCGCTTGGCATCAAGACCGCCGCCGAAACCCGTAAGCGCACCATTGCTCCCGACAACGCGATGGCAGGGAATAAATATTGCGATAGGGTTATTGCCGTTAGCATTACCAACTGCCCGAACGGCCTTTGGAGAACCGATTTTTTCTGCAATTTGCTTGTATGAGCGCACCTGACCAAATGGAATTTGATTCAAAGCCGCTAGCACCCTGTTCTGAAAAGGTGTTGCTCTGGGTTCTAGGGCAGCCTCGAAGCAACGACGTTGACCGGCAAAGTACTCCTTCAGCTCGTTTCGTGCCTGCTCGAATCTAGCCTCACTGGCCTGCCAGGCGGGGTCCGGCTCTTTTCTGGCTTTATCGCCGGTAGAAAAATACAGCCCGGTCAAAGCACGTTCGTTGGCGGTTAACATCAGCCGACCAATGGGGCTTTCGATGTAGGTATAGTATGTACCCATGCTTGCATCCTAAAAAAGTAAGTACCAACTTATTGATTAGTCCAGATTTTTCTTGCGCTCCCTTTCAAGGCCTGCCAAACGCCAAATATGCATGAGGGCATAAGCCCGCCAAGGACGCCAGCTCTCAGAATGTTTTAGCGCTTGCGCCGGTGTGGTTTGCAACTGCTTCAAAACAACCCAATCGTTGTGCGGGAATGCATCGGCATCCTTCACGATGCGCAGGCGCATATAGTTCTGCGTCCAAGGTCCAATGCCCTTGATACTGGCGATTTGCTGCACGAAGGATTCGGTGTCTTCGCCCTCCGGCAAGGTGAGGGCCTGCTCCGCAACCCAGCCTGACATGGTCGCAATAGCACGACCACGATTACCCGGCATACCCAGCTCGCCGATCTCTTGATGCATCAGATGCAGCGGCGATGGAAAGTCGCCGTTGCCGTAAGCATCGACCATGCGATTGGCCAGTTCCGTACCCCTCGCGACGCTCACCTGTTGGCCAA
>CABZTD010000002.1 GCA_902528515.1 K189A clade bacterium | reverse complement strand
TGAACACACTCTCCTTAGGTCGCCAGTAAGAGGAGGCCTGCAAAATGGCGGGGCCACTTAATCCTCGGTGCGTGAAGAGAAAATTTTCTCGAAATGACTGCCCGCCGCAGGTCACTTCACACTCCGCAGAAACGCCGCTCAGGTCGGCGAAATCTGCCTTATCAGCGTTGTTCCAGGTCAGTGGAACCAGAGCCGGAGATGGAGGAACGATGCTCATGCCCAGTTCGCGAGCGGTGCGATAGGCAAGGTCTGAAGCAATTTTAGGCAAAGACAAGCCGCCGCTGGCAAGCACCACCTTCGGCGCTGAAACCGCGTACCGGGCCGACGCTTCCGCTGGCTTGCCTGCCGCAACGGCGACGCGAAAACCACCGGTGTCAGGCACGATCTGGGAAACTTCGCTGTTAAGGCGAATGTCCACGTTCACTTGTTCTGCTTCGTTCAGCAGCATGGCAACAATGTCCTAGGCGCTGTGATCGCAAAAGAGTTGGCCAAGTTTTTTCTCGTGATATGCGATGCCGTGGGCATTGACCATGTCTATGAACTCGGAAACCGGGTAGCGCCTCATAGCGGAAATACAAAAGTGCTGATTTTCGGAAAGGTAGTGACCCTCAGGGTCGGCCCATAAATTCGTGAAGTTGCAGCGTCCACCGCCAGACACCAATATTTTTAACCCGGGTTTTGGACCCTTCTCCAATACCCTGGCCTTCAATCCGCGACGACCGGCGTGGATCGCGCACATAAGACCGCTAGCGCCAGCACCTACGATCAGAACATCACATTCCCTGGAGGCGTGGTGGCTTTCGACTATGCTGACCATAGCTTCCAGATTGGCACGCACCGTTCCGGCAGTGCGCTAGCGCGTCCAAGCTCGGCCCATGGTTGACCCGGGCGATGAAAATCCGAACCCGCCGAGGCTGCTAAATCGAATCGCCGGGCCAGATCGTTCAGGGTTTGCGTATGATTTGCCTGCTGATGCCCCGTGACCACCTCTATGCCTTGCCCCCCCAATTCCACAAAGTCTCCAAGCAGGCAGCGCAGCTTGGTCAAGGTCATTTTGTATTTGAACGGATGTGCAACAACCGCGACACCTCCTGCTTCGTTGATCCAACCGACCGCGGATTCCATCGTTGGCCAGTCGGCCTTGATGTCGCCCGGTCGTCCTGCGGCCAATGCCCGCTTGAAAGCCGCCGCGATTGACGGCATTTGCTTTGTTCTTACCAAGTATTCAGCGAAGTGCGGGCGACCAACCACGCTCTGGCCCGCAACCGCCTGTATTTGTTCTTGGCTCACTGAGAATCCGAGGCGCTGGAGCGCTTGGATGATTTTTTCAGCGCGTCGATCTCTTGCCTTGGCTTGTTCAACCATGGCCCGCACAAAAACAGGATGAGCAATGTCCATATTTAACCCGACGATGTGGATACCGCGGCGCTGCCATACGCAGGAAAGTTCGCACCCGCTTATGAGGGTTATCTTGGCGGCTCCAGCCTGATCTGCCAGCTGCCGCGTATAGGCCAGGGTCGTATCGTGGTCGGTGATGGCCAGTTGCTGCACGCCTCTTTCAGCAGCAAGCGCAATCAATGCATTTGGCGTCAAAGCACCGTCGGAAAACAGGCTATGGCAGTGAAAATCAAAGACGGACAATGCAGGCACTCTCGTGAGCGTTTTCGAGGCGGCAAACTGACATAAAATGCTGGAGATTACGAATATTCATAGAAGCCAAACTCTTCGACAAGCTCGTGGACGTAGAGTCGTCCTGGAGCTGGGTTTCGCGACTCAGTTGGGGCACACTTTCAGGAAGGGCATGCTGGTGCGAGCGGCCACCGACCAATAACCTACATTCCATCTTCAGGGGAGCAGTATGAAAGGAACCGTACACTACGAAGTGCGTGGCAATATCGCGCTTATGACCATCGACAATCCACCGGTTAACCCGTTGTCTTCCGGAGTTCGACAGGGGCTGCAAGATGGTCTTACCAGGGCACTTGCAGATGATGCGGTTGCAGCCATCGTACTCACTGGCGCCGGACGCGCCTTCATCGCCGGCGCGGATATTTCAGAATTTGGCGGTAAAAGCGAAGGTCCAAGTTTGGGCGACTGCCTCGCGGCCATGGATAACAGCAGCAAGCCAATTGTTGCCGCAATCAACGGCACGGCCTTCGGCGGCGGGCTGGAGGTTGCTCTGTGCTGTCATTACCGCGTGATCGCCCCTTCTGCGCCGGTAGGGTTACCAGAGGTCAAGCTTGGCCTGCTGCCCGGTGCGGGCGGCACCCAACGCTTACCACGTTTAATCGGCGCCGAAAAAGCGCTGAGTTTCATTTTGTCAGGCGACCCAATCCCTGGCCCTGCTGCGGTCCAAATGGGTATCGCGGATCATCTTTCAGAGGGCAATATTGTCGAAGATGGCCTGTCTTTTGCTGCGGACATCATTGCGAAAGGCAGTCCAATTCGCCGAATCCGAGATGAAGAAGAGATTGTCAGACAGGCTCGCGACAATACCGAGATCTTTGACAATGCGAGAAAGAACGCCGCACGCAAAATGCGCAAGCGTTTCGCGCCGGAAATGATCGTGCAGTGCGTTGAAGCCGCAGTGAATCTGGGTGATTTCGATGCAGGTATTGCGGTAGAACAAGAGTGCTTCGGCAAGTGTTTGAATCACCCGCAGCGCGAATCTTTAATTCACATGTTCTTTGCCGAACGCGAGGTCGCCAAGATCCCGGATGTGCCGAAGGATACGGCGACTCAAGACATTACCAGCGCCGCGGTCATCGGCTGCGGCACCATGGGGGGCGGCATTGCCATGTCTTTTTTGAATGTCGGCATCCCAGTCATTGCCGTGGAAATGAACCAAGAGGCTCTGGATCGTGGCTTGGGCGTGATTAAGAAGAACTACGACATCCAGGTGCAGCGTGGTCGCATGAGCGCAGAGGAAGTCGATAAACGCATGTCGCTGATTCGAGGCACGACAGACTACGCGGATATTTCCGATGTCGATGTGATCATAGAAGCCATCTACGAGAACATCGATGTCAAAGTCGAGACTTTCAAAAAGATGGATGCAGTGGCCAAGCCCGGCGCTGTGTTAGCCAGCAACACCTCGGGGTTGGATATCGACAAAATGGCCGCGGCCACCAGCCGCCCAGAGGCTGTTATTGGACTGCACTTTTTCAGTCCCGCCAACGTCATGAAGCTGCTAGAAATTGTTCGCGGAGAAAACACCAGCAAGGAGGTCATTGCGACCTCTATGAAGCTAGGGCGAACACTGAACAAAATCGCCGTTCTATCCGGCAATGCTCCGGGCTTTATTGGCAATCGAATGCTCGCGGGCTACACCCGACAGGCAGGTGAAATTATTCTCCAAGGGGCGACGCCCTATCAGGTTGACAATGCAATTCTCGGCTTTGGTATGCCCATGGGACCATTTCAGATGAATGACTTGGGCGGCCTGGATCTAGGTTGGCGCGCGCGCAAGCTTGGTGGCATGAAACCCGAAGACGTGCCCATTACTGCCCGGGTCGCAGACAAGCTTTGTGAACTGGACCGCTATGGTCAGAAGACCAGTCGAGGCTACTACATTTATCCGGAAGGCAGCCGCGCCGGTCAGGCAGACCCGGAGGTTGTGAAAATCGTCGAAGAAACCTCGGCGGAACTGGGTATTGAGCGTCGGCCAATCGAAGATGAGGAGGTGCTAAAGCGATGTCTTTATCCCTTAATCAATGAGGGCGCGCGTATTTTGGAGGACGGTATCGCTATCCGCCCCTGCGATATCGACATCGTTTATATCAACGGTTATGGCTTTCCGGAAGTTACCGGCGGCCCAATGTTTTGGGCGGATCAGATCGGTCTCGATAATATTCTGGCCGACATTAAGAAATTCGAAGCCGAATACGGTGGAGATATCTGGAAACCCGCACCACTCTTGGAAAAGTTGGTTGCCGAAGGCAAGAGCTTCGCCAGCCTTCAGTCCTAAGACGCATATGTGAGGAGTAATTAAATAGTGTCACAGGCATCTCAGATCAGCACCCAGGGCATTCACCATGTTTCTATTAATGTGAAAGACGTGGATGCCGCCATCGAATTCTACGTTGGGGTGCTTAATCTGGAGCTCTTAACGCGGCCCGACTTAGGTTTTCCCGGCGCATGGATACAGGCAGGTGGGCAAGAAATCCACCTGCTTGGCATCGACAGCGGTACCCCTGTTAAGGAGCAGCATTTTGCCTTAGCAGTGGACGACGCTGACGAAGTCCACGCGACGCTGACTCTGCAGGGCCTCGCGCCTTCCGATGTGCGTGAGATCCCGAATGTTTGCCGTCAGTTTTTCACTCATGACCCGAGTGGCAACATGATAGAATTCAATCAACGACTTTGATGCCCGGTTTAAACCCCAGCACCCGAAACAACCTCCTCCTTTGTGGGCTTCTCGCCCTAATCCTGAGTTTTAGTGGTCAAGCTACCGCGCATAACGTCGACACCAGTGATGCCGCTTTTCTGCAGGCTCAATCCGGCGTGGTCTTTTGGCCCTATCTCTATCTAGGCGCCAAACATATGGTGACCGGCCTCGATCACCTACTGTTCCTAGCAGGCGTTGTTTTTTTCTTGCGGGGATTCCGCGATGTCGCTATCTACGTTAGCCTCTTCGCCCTAGGTCATAGTCTGACGTTGATTTTTGGCGTCATGCTACAGACCAATGCTAACCCTTATCTAGTCGATGCAATTATCGGCTTGTCCGTGGTTTATAAGGCCCTCGAGAACCTTGCGCAGCATCGTAACTGGTACTTTGGCATCAACACGCGAGCTGCTGTCTTTGTCTTTGGGCTTTGTCATGGCCTTGGGCTGGCCACCAAGCTACAGCAAATATCGCTCTCTGATGACGGCCTATTGATCAACCTTCTGGCATTCAACCTAGGCGTCGAATTTGGCCAGCTGATGGCACTATCTGTGATTGTTCTCGCCGTTTTTGGGTGGCAGCGTCGCTCGGCCTTCGCCTTCCAGGCGGCGGTTGCTAACTGGTTCATTATGGTGGGAGGATTCCTGCTTGTAGGCATTCAATTGACCGGCTATTGGCTAGGCTCAGCGGCCTAGCAACAGCCATAAGTCATCATAGGATTGCGCCATGACCCAACCTCGAACAGACCCGACTGACGATCAGCTGCTCGGCCATGCTCGGCGCTTAAGCCTTGAGTTTTCGGGCCGAGCCGCCGAGTTTGATCTGGCACGCAAGCTTGGCCAAGACGCCAGCGATGCCATGGCGCAAGCTGGTTTTTATCGGCTCTTCGTACCCCAGTATTTGGGAGGATTGGAAGCATCCCCTCTAGTCAGTGCACAGATTTTCGAGCGTTTGGCGCAAGGTAACGCGTCCTGCGGCTGGGTAGCCTTTATTGCAGCCACGAGTGGATCGACCTTGGCCAGCATTCCCAAGGACACAGCGCGAGCGATCTTCAATCATCCCAACACAATGATTGCGGGTGTATTCGCACCTGCGGGCAAGGCGTCGGTAAGCAGTGGAGAGGTCACGGTCAGCGGTCGCTGGCAGTGGGGATCGGGTACCCAAAATGCGAACTGGATTTTGGGCGGCAGCCTAATCGAGGCCGGCGATCGCAAACCCCGCCAGCATATGATCCTAATGCCCGCAGAGCAGATAGATTTTTTGGATACGTGGCATGTCTCGGGTCTACAGGGCACAGGGAGTACCGACTATGAAGTTAGCAATCTAACGCTCCCAGACAGCCATATTGTCGGCTTTGGAGAGCAGCGCCCCCCACGAACCCCGTTGTACCAGTTCCCGCAGTTTACGCTGCTAGCGATCGGGATCGGCGCCGTCGCGCTCGGCATTGCGCGGGCGGCAATTGAGGAACTAATTAGGCTTGCCCAGAGCAAAAAGCGTATTAACAGCACATCTACATTGGCCGATCGCGCGCACTCGCACCTAGAAGTCGCCCGAGCTGAGGCGCGCCTGCGTAGCGCCCGCGCTTTCTACTATCAGACCATTGAAGAGGCTTGGTTAGTTGCCGAGGCTGGCGAAAGGGTGAGCATCGAGCAGCGCAGAGATATTCGCCTAGCCACTACCCACGCGGTAGAGACCAGCATCAAGACCGTGAATGCTATGTATACCCTTGGAGGTGGCAGCGCGGTTTATAAGGATTCGCCTCTGCAGCGCCACCTGCGAGATGTGCATGTGACATCCCAACACATCATGGTGGCGCCCAGTACCCTTGAAACCGTGGGACGACTCTATTTGGGCGTTGAAGCACAAACCTCGACACTTTAAGGGAGCGCCTCAAAACGGCGTCGTCACTAGCTGAGTATCCAGCCCCCATCGACGTCGATAGTGGTGCCAGTGACGAAGTCGTTTTTCACCACAAACATAATGCCTTCAGCCACCTCTTCAGGTGTCCCAGCTCTAGGAATCAGGTTCTTGGCGGTTGCGCCGCTGAGCATTTTAACCCTGGCGTCCGCGTCATTGCCGAACATGGGCGTATCTATCACGCCAGGACTGACCACGTTTATGCGCTTGGGCGCCAGCTCAGCTGTCACCGCACGAACAAATTGCTCGACGGCCCCCCCCACGGAGGCGATTGCCGCCTGACCGGGTTTTGCCCGTCGGGCCGGGGCGCCTGATACAAGTACGATGCAGCCATCGTCACTCAAATGCTCTGCGCCTAACCGCACCACATTGGTATATCCCCACAACTTGTCGAACGAGGCTCTGTAGCCGGCAAGATCCATCTGCAAAAAAGGCCCCGCTGCCCTTTCGCCACCCGTAGCGGCAGAGATCAGTACATCAAAGGGCGCTTGGGCAGCGAAAAGGTCTCCCAGGACAGCTTCATCTCGCACATCACAGGCGGCGAATTCCACGCCTGGGATATCTCCGGCTTTGTCGGGGTTACGACTAATAGCAACAACAGCCGCTCCTTCCGACTGCAGCATTTTTATGGTCGCCAGACCAATTCCAGATGTGCCACCAAATACTAATGCCTTTTTTCCATGCAAGTTCATCCCCTCTCCCTCGTGCTTTTGATTTGCCGTATTGGAGCAAAGCGTTGAGACGTTGTCACTCGGTTCCAGCGCTTCGAAATACCAGAGATTGAAATCGAAGTTCGCTACACTATGCGATCTGATTAGTTAGGACTTGCCGTGTACCCTGATCGCCCGCTACCCGACGCACTAGAACGAATTAGCAGCCGACGCTCGGTCAAGGCGATAGACCTCGCAGAACCGGGCCCCGATGAGACGATCCTGGAGACAATTCTCGAGACTGCGCTGCGAGTGCCCGATCACGGCAAGCTCGGTCCTTGGCGTTTGGTGACTTTTTCCGGAGACGATCGTGCTGTATTTGGCGGCATTTTGGCGGCTCGCTGGCAAGTACTGCATCCGGAGGCCAATGACGCGCAAATCAATTTTGAGAAGAACCGGTTTTTGCGTGCCCCAGTGGTTGTGGCCGTGCTCAGCGAACGCCAACCGGCGCATAAGATCCCCGAGTGGGAGCAGATATTGTCTGCCGGTGCGGTCTGCCAAAATCTCTTGGTGGCTGCCAGCCTGGCTGGTTTTGCCGCCCAATGGCTGACGGAATGGTATACCTACGATACCCACATCCAGTCACTTTTCGGGATCGGTGACCATGAAGATATTGCAGGCTTTATTTACATCGGCAGCGCCGCCAGCAAGCCTGACGAGCGCCCTCGACCCGAGACACCAACCCGTATCAGACGCTGGCAAGACCAAAACGAGGTCTAGGCCACACCCGCAACTATTTTTGTTTACTAAAAAAGGGGAATCCGTATGGAAGATGTCGTGATTATCGACGCCGCACGCTCTGCCGTTGGTCGCAAGGGCGGCAGCATTGGCGGAGCACATCCAGCCGACATGCTCGGTCAGGTGATGATGCAACTCTTAGCGCGCAACCACTTGGAGTCTGCAGATGTCGATCAAGTGGTCGGTGGCTGCGTGAACAAGTTGGCATCACAGGGTATGAACATTACGCGCACAGCCTGGTTGGCAAACGGCGGCGCCATAGAGACGCCCTGCATTACCATCGACTCTCAATGCGGTTCGTCTCAACAGTCGACAACCCTGGCCCACAACATCATTAGCTCAGGAGCAGCAGATGTGGTCATGGCCTGTGGGGTCGAGAATATGACGCGCGTACCGATTGGCAGCGACGCTGTTCCTGCGAACAAGAAAATGGGCAAACCCGTCGGTCGCAGCTACTTCGAGCAACGCGAATTCACAAGCCAATTCGAGGCCGCAGAGCGTCTGGCGGAGAAGTATCAACTGACCCGCAGCGATACCGACAACTTCGGGCTGCAGTCGCAAATGCGCGCGAAGGCAGCAATTGAGAACGGTCATTTTGACTCGCAAATCATCCCCGTCGAAGCGCCGGAAATGGACGACAACTTTGAGCGTACCGACACAATATTGCGCGTAACCACGGATGAAGTCCCCCGGGAAACCAGCCTCGATGGGCTCGCAGGGCTGAGGAGTGTGGCTAGGGAAGATGGCGTACACACCGCCGGCACATCCTCACAAATTGCCGACGGCGCGGCAGCAGTGCTGATGATGAGCGCTTCTAAGGCGGCAGAATTGGGACTTTCGCCCATTGCAGTAATACGGGCTTCTGCCCTTGTGGGCTGCGATCCTGTGATGATGCTGGAAGGTCCCATTCCTGCCACCGAGAAGATGCTCAAGCAGACGGGCCTGAATATTGCCGATATAGACGTCTTTGAAGTCAACGAAGCCTTCGCTTCGGTTGTTTTAGCCTGGGCAAAAACCGTGGGAGCGGATATGACTAAGGTTAACCCCAATGGCGGCGCAATCGCCCTCGGTCATCCATTGGGTGCCACAGGCTGTATTTTAGTCACCAAGGCAGTGCACGAACTACAGCGTATTCAAGGGCGCTATGGTTTAATCAGCATGTGCTGCGGGGGCGGTCTTGGCACCGGCACTCTTATTGAGAGAGTTACCTAGGCGGAAACCTCTTATTCTGCAGTTTTCGGCTCCGCGCCTTTACCAATAACCTTGGTAAAGGCGCCGCTAGGGCCATAGGTCGTGCCGTGGGTGAAAAAACCGGTAGCCTGCAACATTACTTCGACCTCGCCGACTCCCCGATTCTCCCAGTACCAACCGTGCACCCCACTAAACGGCGCGACAAATGTGCCCCGCTGGGCATCGCCGCGACTCAATTCAAAGGTTACAGATTGGTCTGGGTCCCCATCGATCTCGCTGTGCATCTCGAAGATTACGTCCGCAGGCATATCTGAAAGGGCACGCCATTCGAACACCATACTCTGCCCTTCGGACAGGGTGTATTTGTATTCAACAGATTCAAACGGCGCCAGCCAGAAGCTCGACTGATCCCTATGAACGCCAGTCGCTTGAGTCGTTAGCGCGCCTACTTGATAGCCCGACATCCCCTTAATGCCCATGATCTCCCCCAGACCGGTGGGATCCATATCGTACTCGGCAGGCAGCACGAACAGCACCATGGCAAGTAAGGCCGCGACCAGTGCTCCAGCGGAGAGCTTTAACAAACCGCTAGGGCTTCGATCACTCGAATTCATCTTGTTCCATGTATTTATTGTGGCAAGCGCGGCAGACATTGTAGATCGCTCCGCCAGCAGAAAATAACGCCTCAGCGTCCTGGGCTTCTGCGGCGGATTTGGCTAGCAAGGCAGCCCGAGTCAAGCCTTGTGCATATTCGTTCCAGTCCGACTCGCCGTTTGCCAAACCCGGCATCATCATCAGATTACCCCCTTCGGCAACCACCGCGGCCGCATGCACCACATTAAGCCAACCCTCATCCGTTGTAGGCTGCAAGTCGATTTCTCCTTCTTCGGTAATGATGGCCCCCGCAGACCCCCAAATCACATCCGATGCGGGCTCTAAGTATTCGGTCATGAACTGGTACTGATTACCCGTTGGTGCATAGGGTGTTGTTTCAACATCGCCGGAGCATCCTGCCAGCGAAACCAAAACCGTGACGACCAACCACTGCTGCTTCAACAAATTCATCTACTCCTTACTCTGTGGGCAACGAATTCAAAGTACGCTGCGCAGCCACCATCGAAACAACCGCGCCACCGTGGGTGTCATGCGATTTCGGTTATAAGCATCACCGAGCCGCTTGAGATAATCGCTGCGAGTCGGATAACTGAAAATCGTCTTCTGGGCAGCGGACAGTCCAAGACCATTGCTCATCATTAAGCAGATTGGTGCGATTAGTTCCCCAGCGTCGTGACCTATAATAGTTGCGCCCAATATTTTATCCGAGCCCTTCTGGGTGTATATCTCGGCATGTTGAACGGGCCGCAACTGACTATCTGGATCCGCCCGCGAGCGGTCCAGCTCGCTAAGGTCAAACTCAAATCGGTCAAACGCGATAGCTGACTTTTCCAGACTGTCTGGATTCGCGCCGACGCTGGCGACCTCCGGATCCGTATAGGTACAGTGGGGGACGACCAATGCATCGACACTCGCCGTTGGCGCAAAGAGAGCGTTTTGAATCAGGGCCCGAGCTTGGGCATCTGCATGATGAGTAAACTGCTGCCGCGCGGTACAGTCGCCGGCAGCAAAAATACGCTTGTTGTTGCTTTGAAGCTTCGCATTGGTCAGCACGAAGCCTTGTTGATCCACCGAAACACCCGCAGCGCCGAGATTTAGACCATCGGTGTTGGGTTTACGCCCTAACGCCACCAGAATGCGTTCGCATTCAATTTCTTGGCCACCAACGACAACGGTGCCACTGCCCTTCACTGCGCTGACGCCTTGCCCTAGGTATAAATCAACACCAGAAGACTCCAACGCCATCGAAACCGCTTGGCTCGCCAAGGGTGTTTCCAGTGGTAAAACACGTTCCGCCATTTCAAAGAGCGAGACGCTCACCCCTAACCTAGAAAGTGCTAAAGCCAGCTCGCAACCGATCGCACCTGCGCCGAGAATCGCCAGAGAGCTTGGGGGTGCGGGCAGATCGAATATTGTCTCGTTGGTGAGGGGTCGAGACTCAACCAAGCCAGGAATAGGCGGTATGGCGGCGCTGGCGCCGGTGCACAGGGCAATTCGTCGGGCATTCAGCGGTGTATCGCCGACACAAATTTGTCCCCCAGCGTTAAATAATGCGTCACCTAGGAACACATCGACCCCAGCCTCGATATATCGTTCTACGGAATCGTGCGGTGCAATACCCGCACGCACTTCGCGCAGCCAGGCAAAAGCGTGCTGAAAATCAGCACCCCGCTGCTTGCTGAAGGCCAACAAAGCTTTTGAAGGCATACAGCCAACATTTAGACAGTCTCCGCCCATGCGATGACGTTCAATTAAGGCAACCTTTGCACCTAAACCTGCCGCCCCGATGGCGCTGATTAGGCCCGCAGGCCCCGCCCCAACAACCACCAAATGGTAGCGAGGCTGAGGCTGCGGATTTTGATAATCGGTTGGGCTCAATAGGTCCCGAGCCATGTCATCAAATTCTTCGCCAGGATAGCGTTGTGTGTTCATGATGAGGCTCTTTCCTCTGCTTCGTCGGAGGTTTGCAATTGCTGATCAAGAGCACCGCTGGCAAATCGCGTAATCAAAATGGTTAGTGCTAGCGTAGCCGCCATACCGAGATATAGCAGAGTAATGCCCACTGGGGATTCAGCAAGCTCACCGCTAAACAAGGCGGTTAAATTTTGCGCAATGGATCCTAGGTAAACGTAGAGCAAGGTGCCCGGCATCATGCCCAGCCAAGATACGAACACGTAGGTTCTAAGCGGCACTCGTGTCAGACCCAAGGCGTAGTTGAGCAAGGTAAACGGAAAGGCAGGTGACAGTCGCGTCAGCAGCACGACCAGGGCACCACGCTCTCCCACGGCTTTATCTAAGGCAGCAAAACGCGGCATAGCACCTAGTTTCTCTGCCACCCAATCCCGCGCAAAAAAGCGTCCGACTAAGAAGGCGCAAGTTGCTCCCACGGTACTGGCGAGCGATACAATGACAAAACCATAACCCAGGCCAAACAGATAACCCGCCCCCAGCGTGAGCAAACTGCCGGGTAACATGAGCACGACGGCAGCAACATAGAAGGCAATAAAAACCGCCCAAGCGATGGTTGGATTAGCCTGCACCCAGGCAAAAAAGACCGCCACCCAATCAGCGATTGGCAGGGTAAACGCTGCGGTTAGCAAGCCCGTTAAGGCGATGGCAAGCGTAGCTTGCCTTGACACTAGAGGGCTTCCGCCATTTCACGCAGGGCAAATTTCTGCACCTTGCCCGTCGACGTTTTTGGCAGCTCGGTGAAGACCACATTTTTGGGCACCTTGAATCTTGCTAAGTGGTCCCGGCAATACCCAATGACCTCGTCACCACTAACGCTCTCGCCGGCTTTGAGCGAGACGAAAGCACAGGGCGTCTCGCCCCACTTTTCGTCGGTTTTCGCGACCACTGCAGCCTCTAGAATAGCTGGGTGTTTAAACAGCAAGTCCTCGATTTCAATGCTGGAAATGTTTTCGCCGCCCGAAATAATAATGTCCTTGGAGCGATCCTTGATTTGTATGTAACCGTCTTCACCCCATACCGCCAGGTCGCCGGAGTGAAACCAGCCGCCCGCAAAGGATTCTTCAGTGGCTGTGGGGTTTTTTAGATATCCCTTCATCACATTGTTACCGCGCATCATTACTTCACCGATGGTGACTGAATCTTGTGGCACCGGCTCTAGAGTTTCCGGGTTTGCTACCATCAGTCCTTCGAGCATCTGTCCTCCGACCCCTTGTCGGGCCTTTAAGCTAGATTGAGCACTAGCATCCAGGCCACCCCATAAATCGTCTCGCCATGCACAAAGCGTCACCGGGCCATAAGTCTCAGTCAGACCATAGACGTGGGTGACATCCACACCTTGCTCTTGCATGCCCTGAATGATCGCTGCTGGGGGTGCGGCTCCTGCAGTCATAGTCTTGATCGGCTTGGTTACCAACTGTTTTAGTGAGTCGGGGGCGTTGAGCAGCGTATTGAGCACTACCGGCGCCCCACAAAAGTGGGTTACCCCAAACCGACCAATCGCCTCGTAGACCGCATCGTCACGCACCTGGCGCAGGCAAATGGATGTCCCGGCATTCACCGCCAAGGTCCACGGAAAGCACCAGCCGTTGCAGTGAAACATCGGCAGTGTCCACAGATACACAGGATGTTCCCCCATGTCCCATGTCAGCGCATTGGAAACCGCATTCAAGTAGGCACCGCGATGGTGATAGACCACGCCCTTGGGATTTCCGGTTGTGCCGGAGGTGTAATTCAGCGCAATGGCATCCCACTCATCCGCGGGCAAATAGGCACTGGCGTCCAGGGCGTTCAGAGGCTCGCTGGCCACAGGACATTGATTGACCAAAGCTTCGTAGCTCTCTTCACCCAGCAACCAGCCTTCATCGTATGTGGCATCGTCTATGTGAATGACCGCAGGTTGACGCGACATCAGCATCAACGCCTCTTCTGTCACCGGCCCGAACTCCTTATCAACGAGTAGCATCTTCGCTTCCGCATGCTCAAGGATGAAGGCAATGGTGGCTGCATCCAGTCGAATGTTGATCGCGTTGAGCACCGCGCCGGCCATGGGAATAGCGTAATGGGCTTCAAACATTTCCGGAATGTTGGCGCTGATGATGGCCACGGTATCCCCCTTACCAATACCCCGGGCATTTAGTGCAGCGGCCACATTGACGCTGCGAGCAAAAACCTCACGCCAGCTAAGCGAACGATCCCCGTAACAGACGGCTGGTTTGTCGCCATAAACCATCGCGGCTCGACGCAGCATAGAAATCGGCGACAGGGGCACGAAGTTAGCCGCGTTGGCATCAAGGTCTTGTTCATAAATATTCATCAGGGTTTGAGCTCCGTCCGATATCATAGGTTTGGCAGCTGGATTCTTTGCGCATCAAGCAAGGCTAATGCCGCTTCACTCATGGTAACGGCCTTACGAGCTCTCAGGTCCATTCTCAGAGCCACTGCCTGTGCATTAACGCAGCAGTGGCCTGTACGCAGATTGAACATGAGATGGGCAAACGACTGTACACGGGCCCCAACTTCAATAATGCCTGAGACCACTTGAAAGGCATCTCCCGCCATAAGCAATTCGTGGTAGGTACGGCGAAATTCTACTACCGCGCCGCCTTCCTCCTCGCTGGCTTCGCTTTCCGGAAATACGGCGCCCCACAAGTGCGGCATAGAATCCGATATACGGCCCATACAGTGATGGGGCATCAACAAGCCTTGCGTACTGCATTCGTTAGAGTCAATTACGCCTGCACCGATAACCCGAAAACCCAGCCCAAGGGCTTCATCAAGAGATAGGCCGGGCAGATTCAAATTGCGTTGAATACCTCTGGGCCAAGCATGGCTAATATCCTCTGGGCTCATGTGATCCGCAATCCTGTGCAGCCGTTCTTCGATGCTTTGATCGGCGAAGGTACATAGCATGGAGCAGGCGACGACACCGCTGACCTCATTACGCAGCTCGACCAGCACATGAAAATCTCGATCCGCTACAGCCGAAAAATACCCACCCAAGGGTGCGGCAATACGCGACTCGGCCTGAAATCGAATGTGCTGCCGGGCTATCATCGCTGGCAGATTCGATATTTCTTGGCTGTCGATAACGCCGTTTAGCAATAAGCCTAACTGCAGAGTTTGATAGAGTTTTTGCTCGCAAAACCGGACGTTGAGATGGTCATTTTCGTCACATTCCCAGCGGTTAACGCTACCTCGATAGGTCAGCTGCATAAATTATCCTTGGTAACAGTCAGCAGGCGGTTACGCCGTATCTAGAGTTTACAGCAGCGCCGCTAAAGACCAGTGACCAGAATGATAAAGACTGCTGGAACCACAACAAAGCGCATAAGACGAAACCACACCGTGAACCATGCTTCGCTAGTGAAATTCAGCTCGCTCGCGCAGATGTTACGGTCGAGGCGCCACGCTGCGAAGGTTGCGATAAGTAGTCCGCCCACCGGCAGCAATACCTGATTTGGCAGATACTCTATCCAGTAATCTAAGGACTGGCCCGCCAGACGCACTGGGCTCCAAGTACTAAAGGTCAAAGCGCTGATCACCGTAAACGGAAAAAGGGTCCCAAACATAGCAAGGGTCGCCCCACGTCTCGACAGCTGCCAGCGTTCGGCTACATATCCCGTAACCGGCTCAGACAACCCAACGATGGATGTAATCGCGGCAACGCAGAGCAACAAAAAGAACACTGCACCAACAACGGCTCCGCCATCCATCCGAGCAAAAGCCACCGGCAGGGTTTGAAAAATCAGACCGGTGCCCGCCCCCACATCAAGACCGTTGTGAAACACCATGGGAAAGATGACAAGCCCAGCGAGCAACGCGACCACCGTATCTGCAGCAACAATAATCACTGCGGACTGAGCAATAGAAATCGTTTTTGGCAGGTAGGCTCCAAACATCATCATGCCGGCCATGGCGACACCAATGGAAAAAAAGGCCTGCGCCAGCGCAGCCAGGAACGTCGATCCGTCTACCTTGGAAAAATTCGGCGTGAACAAGTAGTCGAGGGCCTGAGGCATTCCCCCGGTAAAAACATTGAAGACCATCAGCAACACCAGCAGGGCAAAAAGCACCGGCATCAAAACCTTCACCGCTCGCTCGATGCCCTGCTGAACTCCGGCAGCGATAATGAGAGCGGCAGAGACCAGAGACACGCCCCCCCAAAAAACCAAGGCGAGGGGATCTGCCAACAAATTGTTAAAGGCAGATTGTGACTGCGTTGACGACGACGCCAACATGTTGCCGGTGAGCGCCAAAAAGAAATAGTAAAGCACCCATCCTGCGACCACGGCATAGGACATTAAAATGCCAAAGGCAGTCAGAATCGTCAGCTTACCCACCCACGACCATTTTTCACTGCGCCCGGACTCTTGGGCAATGGCGGCTAGGCCAAAGGGTGGAGAGCGCTGGCCGCGACGGCCGAGCAAAAATTCAGCCATGAGAATCGGCACGCCGATACCAAAAGCACAAAGCAAGTAGATGAGAACGAAGGCAGAACCACCGTTCTCGCCCGTTACATAGGGAAAGCGCCAGATGTTGCCTAGCCCAACGGCGAATCCCACCGAGGCGAGTATGAATCCGCTTCTGGACCCCCAGACGCTTCCCCCACTCGCCACCTAGCGTCCGTGAAACTCAGGTGCGCGTTTTTCCACAAAGGCCTTGGCGGCGTTTTTGTGATCTTCGGTGGTAAAGCACCGGGCCATGCCCGCGGCTTCACGATCCAGTGCCTGGCTCAGCGTGCCGGTATAGGAGGCATTCAAGTTACCCTTCATATAGCCCAGCGCGACAGTTGGCATGGCCGCAAGCTGCCCCGCAGCTTCTCGCACCATGGCATCATAACCGTCCGCATCCGCCACCTTATTTACTAGGCCAAACTCGAGGGCTTGTTGGCCGGTGATCACCGGCGCGGTGAAGAGCAATTCTCGAGCTTTCGCTTGACCCACTAGATAGGGCAGAAAGTACGACACTCCATAATCACCCGATAGTCCAACCTTGGCGAAGGCAGTGGTCAATTTAGCGCTATCCAGGGCTACGCGTAAGTCACAAGCCAAAGCCATTGATAGACCGGCACCAGCTGCAGCACCAGGGATTGCAGCCAAGGTGGGTTTGGCAATCTCATGCAGCAATTTCGACACTTCGAATCCGCCTCGCAGCCCAGCAATGCGCTCCTCGACGCTCGGTGGCTGGCCGCCGCCAGATGCGCCAGCAGCGAACCCTTTGACATCGCCGCCGGCACAGAAAGCACCCCCTGCGCCCGTCAGGACGATGCACCTTACTTGACTGTCTTGAGCCAGACGTGGCAATGCTTTAAGCAACGCTTGAATCATCTCACCGGTCATGGCGTTGCGAGCATCTGGTCGATTCATGGTGATTGTTGTTACCCCGTTCTCATGTGTCTCAATCAACTGTTCTTGATCACTCATATGGCCCCCTGTGGCGTCGTTGTTATTTTTGTCATTCAGGTAGAAATGCTACCCCCGGCCCCTGTGTCATACCAGCGCCGAGCTGCTTGCCTCATTTGCTTTGATTTTCCGGCGCTGAACGCTCACGAAGCGTCGTCAGCCAGTAAACCGCACCCCCAGAGGCAATGAGTATCAATGCCATCAGTCCTTCAAGTGGTCGTTCCATAACCAAGTAGACCAAGGTCCAGAAAATGATTACCGCGTAGACCACCATGGGTACGGGATACCAAGGCATGGTGAACGGACGGGTCAAGTTCGGCTCCCGCCAACGCAATATCAGCACGCCCACGACAGTGAGTAGTGAATTCAACGCCAAGAGGGCGCCAGAAAAAACAATAATCTGTTCAAAACTAGAAGTCACAATGAGCCCCACCGTCAGTAAAATTTGCGCGACAACTGCCACAGCGGGAATGCCGCTTTTGGTGGTTTTGGACAGTGTTGCAAAGGATTTAAAGTCCTCTCCCATAACCTGCAGGGCACGTGGACCCGCCAATAACATCGCGCTAACGGTGGAGACCAGCAGTATGCCCAACATGCCGCCCACCAGTGCTGCACCGGTAGGTCCGAAGGCGTAATCGGCAACGACATATCCAATTTCAACCTTACCCGCCATGGCCTCCATGGGTGCAACGGACAAGAACATCACGTGCAGCGCCAAATACAAAAGCGTCACTGCAGCAGTGCCAATCATCAAAATGCGCGGCAGATTTCGCGTTGGATTTTCAACCTCTCCGCTGAGGTAGGTGGCTGCATTCCAACCGGTGTAGGCGTAATTCACGTAAATCAGCGCGACAGCAAAACCCCCGGAACCGATGAGCGCCAAGTCGGATGTTTCGGGTAGCCAAGCGATCTGCTGCAGGCTTTCGACCTGCCACCAAGCAGCGACCATAAATGCGAGGATCAGTAGAATTTTCACGCCGGTAAAGGCCTGCTGAAAAACGCTGGAGCCATTTCTCGCGCCCAGGTGAACCGCTCCAACAGCCATTACCAACGTCACGCTCGTCACCACCACGGACAGATCAGGGAAAACCGACTTCAGATAAGTCGCGGCAGTAATTGCTGCGGCTGCCGTTGGCGCGGAAAACCCCACGGTGACGGATACCCAACCAGAAACGAAACCCGCACCGGGGTGGTAGATACGACTCAAGAAGTTGTATTCACCCCCAGACCGCGGCAGTGCCGCACCAAGCTCGGCGTAACAAAGTGCACCACAAAACGCGACAATGCCGCCAATCAGCCACAGAAGTAGAATGATGCCGCCCTGCTGGATATCCAAGAGCTGAAAACCCAGGCTGGTAAACACCCCGGTACCTACCATGTTAGCGATCACCAAGGTAATGGCAGTGCGCTGACTAAAAGACTGGTTTGCTTGGCTTGCTTTGCTCATAGGGTTGTCGCCGATGCCCGTGGTCAATGCTGCTCAGGTCAAGATTCCCAGCAGGTAATACGTCATAATTGCATATCCTTAGCCCCTTGAGCGAAGACTATGTCCGCTACATCTTCCAGCCCGCGATTCACCATGCGAAACGCTATTCGCACGGACCTTCCAAGAATTCTGGCGCTACTGCCTTTGCTCGCGGATTTCAATATTCCCAAAAATCGGAATGCGGACGATCTGTGGTCTGCAGACGCCAGACTTGCAGCAGATATTCTGTCGGACAAGGCGGCATCCGCCTTCATTGATGTTGCCGAGGATTCTGATGGTGACATCGCAGGAGTCATTATGGTGAGTCTGCGTAAGGAGTTGCTCAGTCACGCGCCGAGTGCGCACTTGGAAGCCATCGTGGTCTCGCCAAATGCTCGAGGTCGGGGCCTCGGCAAGCGTCTTATGCACCATTGTGAACAGCGCATTCGCGCAATGGGCGCGCTCTCCCTCACGCTCCATGTGTTCGCCAATAACGAGCGTGCTAGGGCTCTATATGCGTCAGAGACTTTTGACGAAGAATTGATCCGCGCCATCAAGTGGCTAGACTGAGAAAAACGTCGAGAACGATCATGGACGGCTGCGTGATGAGATAGCCGTCATCGTTCCCAGTTTCCTTCGACGAACTGCAGGCCCGATGCATGCCATCGTATTTGTGCCTACAAGGCCTGCGCGCTGACGTCAGCCGGGGCATCTTGGCCACCTTCATTTGAATACCAACTATACCTAGCAACCCGCAGGCTCACTCAATAATCAATTCAAATCGAGCGGGTGATTGGGCACCAAATGGCGAGCTACTCGCTGCGGTAGTTACCCGGACGTTTTTCGAAGAATGCCTCGATAGCTTCATGATGATCCGGTTCTGCATGACAAATGGCCTGATAACCAGCGGACTTATCAAGTAACTCATCGAGGGAAGCATTTTGGCTTGCCCGCATAAGCTGTTTTGTGAGCCGAACTGCATGAGGCGGATTGGCAGCAATACCCGCTGCCAGAGCCTGAGCCCGCTCTACTAAGGCCTCTGGCTCGACCACCTCGGAGACTAGGCCCATCTGAAGAGCCGCCTCCGCCTTAACCGGCTCACCGGCAAATGCCATTAGACAGGCGTTGGAATAACCGACAACGCGAGGTAGAAACCAAGCACCGCCATCACCGGGAATAAGACCAAGCTTGGCGAAGCTTTCCGCAAACATGGCCTTTGTGCTCGCAATGCGGATATCGCACATGGTTGCCAAATCGCACCCAGCGCCCACCGCAGGCCCATTCACCGCCGCAATAATGGGTACATTAAGGCTATAAATCGCCCGCGGGATACGTTGAATACCCTTTCGGTAGGCGTCAGACTGGTCCATGGGGTCGCCACTGAACATGCCGGTGCGATCCCGCATATCTTTTACGTTACCCCCGGCACAGAAAGCACTGCCCTCACCGGTAAGTACAACCGCACGTATCGCCATGTTGTCGTTGATCTCTTTGCAGACATCGACGATGTCATCAAATTGCTCAGGCCCGGTCAGCGCGTTGCGTGTTTCAGGGCTCGACATCGTAAGCGTCAATACGTGATTGGTCAGAGAACGATCTAAGAATGCCATGAGGCCTCCATTGTTGTTGCACTAGGTGTCACGGCATTTGCCGCAAGAAAGAGTTTTAAGGTGGCTGGCCAGAAGGCGAAGATTAATGACCGAACGGATGACGGCGGTAGCGCAGCATTTGGCCGCTGCCGACACCGCTGTGCTGACCAAACTCCAATGCAATCTGACCATTCACCACCACCATATCGATGCCTGAGGCTTCTGTCTTTGGTTCGTCATAAGTAGCCTCATCGATCACGTCGTCAGGCCTAAACATGAGTAGATCTGCCCAGAAGCCAGGTTTAATCTCGCCGCGCTCGCTCAGGCCAAAGGTCTTAGCCGACAGCGAGGTCATGCGTCGCACGGCTTCGGGTAAGGAAAGCACTCCTCGCTCGCGGACATAGTGACCAAGTACGCGAGGAAATGTACCGAATAGACGCGGGTGAGGTTTGCCCCGTAAATCTGGGATCCCATCGCTGCCTACCATCATGTCGGCATGGGCCAAGTTCGTTTCCACGTCCGCTTCGTCAATAATGAAATGGATACACAATGTACGATCACCAAGCGGTGCAGTAAGAATTTTGATCACCAGATCCGTAAGAGAAATATTCTCATGGGCCGCGATATCAACCAACATTCGACCTTCGTACTCTCTGAAGGCTTTGCAGCTCGCGATACGCACCACTTCCGCTAACTCTTCGCTAACCCGATCAAGATTAAAGTACTCGATCATTCGACCGCTGCCTGCGGTATAGGGATAAACGTCAAGCGTTACTGGCTGACCTTGGCCTAACGCCGTATCGATTCGCTGCAGCGACTCACGCACCTTGCCCCAATTACCCTTGCCCGCCGCTTTATGATGGGAGATATGCAAATGCACACCGCTATCTGCAGCGATTTGCAGGCTTTCATCCACCGCCTCCAACAATCGATCACCCTCATTACGCATATGCGTGGTGTAAAGGGCATCAAAAGGTGCCGCCATTTTCGCCAGTTCCGTTACTTCTGCAGTATCGCTGTAACGACCTGGACGATAAATCAAACCGCTGGAAAAACCGCAGGCCCCCTGCTCCAGAGCGTGAGTGACATGACGCTGCATCTCCTGAAGCTGCAGGTCATTGGGTGCGCTCTTGCTGTCCCCCATTACCAGCGAACGGACGGTGTTATGACCAACCAGCATTATATTGTTAATGGCAGGCTGCCGCGCCAAAGCAGCGGCGTAATAACCGTCAAGATCAGTAAATTTACCCTCCAAACCCGCTAATATTCCCCCACTGGCAGCAACGGAGTCCTTGGTCGGGTCGGCAGGAATCGCCGAGAATCCACAATTTCCGCTGACGACAGTGGTCACACCCTGCGAGAGCTTGAACTCCATACCAGGATGACGAAAAAAAGCACCGTCGTCGTGGGCGTGGGTATCAATCAAGCCAGGACACAGCACGGCTCCGTCGGCCGGAATTTCCCGGCCACCTGGCGCGAGCCCCTCGGTCACCGCACCGATTTCGTTAATACGACCCTCGCGCACGCTGACGTCGCCGATAAACTCCGCGCCACCACTGCCATCCAAGATCCGTACCTGTCGGAAAATCAGGTCATTCATCGTTGTCTCCTAACAAATACATCAGTCCTATAGGCCATAACTCGCGGGTTCGGTACGCACCCACTCGCCGATGCGCTCGCCAATCATAAAACAGGTGAGATTGGTGTTAGCTCTGGGTACAGACGGCATAATCGAGGCATCCGCCACAACCAGCTGTTCCAAACCATGGCAGCGGCCCTTTGCGTCCACTACCGCCATCGCGTCCTCTTCCGGACCCATCTTCACCGTGCCACAGGGATGATAGCCTGAGCCTGAAAACTTACGACAAAGCTGCTCCAAATCCGTCAGATCTGTGCCGCGCCCAGTATCCGGAAAGTTTACGGACTCAATCATTTCAGCCAGGGCGCCTGCGCGAGTGAAGGCCAGCGTATCACGCATGCAGGAGGCCAGGCGGCTGGAGTCACGAGGGTCCTCACAAAATCGATTTTGCACAACCGGAGCTGTAAACGTGCCCGCACCGCTCAGCGACAACTCACCGCGCCCGTACTGATATTCGAGAACCGGCGCCAGCATGAATAAGGGAGGGCCGCCGGGCCTACCTGCAAAGCCGATCTGCTCGATTTGCAAGTCGTTACGCTTGTCCGAACCTTCTGCGGTGTATCGCAGAATGGTTTGTATCATGGGCCGGTCAAAGTCTATGAGGGACGGGTCACGCACCTGGCACACCACGCCCAGGGCGGGATGATCGCTGAGATTTTTCCCCACACCCGGCGCTTGCCGAACGGTATCGACTCCCAACCGCTCGAGCTGTGCCTCTGCGCCGACACCGGAGCGCATCAATATTGTAGGCGACATCAGGGCACCAGCACTGAGAATAACGAGGCGTGCCGAAACCTGGGTTACCGAATCGCCATCGGACGCGTTGCTGGGCTGTACTTCTGCCCCGACACAACGTCTGCCCTCGAACAACAAGCGCCGCACACTGGTGTCAGACCGGATCTGTAAATTGGGGCGAATACGGGCTGGCGCGAGGTAGCCTACCGCTGCCGAAATTCGCAATCTGCCCAGCTTGTTCATAGGCTGCGGGCCTGCCCCATGGCCATTGGGGTCATTGGCATCTGGGCAATCGGGATAACCCAGAGCACTGGCTGTATCCAAAAATGCCTGATGTTGGGGCTCCATCTCGTCTAGGGGATAGCGTCGGATCGTAATTGGCCCACTATCTCCGTGATAATCCTCGCGGCCAAAATCCAGGTCTCGCTCTAGCCGTTTAAACGCAGGCAGCACGGACGCCCAGTCCCAGCCAGCATTACCTGCCTGTGCCCACTCATCATAATCCTCTGGCATGCCGCGCAGGGCAATTGTGGTATTCACGGCGGACGAACCGCCCACTACCCTACCCCGCGGGAAACGATCCTGGCGGCCCTGCGTTGGCTCGTACTTAAACCCCCAGTCATGAGCGGTATAGGAATTGTTGTGAGAATTAACCAGATCGTCAGGTGTATCAGCGAGCGTCGGATAATCCGGTCCCGCCTCAAGCAAGCAAACACTCAAATTTGGGTTTTCGCTCACACGACAGGTAATGGCACTACCTGCGCTGCCTGCACCGATAATCAGTACATCAAACTTATCTTGCTGCATCGCCATCACCCCTTTTCCACAATCTGCCGAGTCGCATAGTATGAAATTGAATCAAAGCGCTGAGCAGGATGATAGTCTTGTGCAACCCAATTAGAGCAGACGCATTGATTCCACCAGGAGATATTTCTAGCTTAGTTTTATGTGGAGGTAAGGGCGAAAGATTTGGCAACAAAGACAAGCCCCTAGTGCTGTTCGACGGCGAACTTGGCCCTTTACCCATGGTTGACTATGCGATCGACCGTCTTCCTGTCACGTCGGAGCTACTAATCAGCGCCAATCGGAATATTGGACAGTATCTAAAGCGCGGCAAAGTCATCCAGGACTCTGACTTTGGTCTGATAGGGCACGGTCCCCTGATCGGCATTTATGCTGGTCTGATTGCCTGCAATGCGCCTTGGCTGCTGGTTTGTCCTGGCGATATGCCTTTATTACCCGAGGATTGGTATAGACCGTTACTAAGAGAGAACAGGGGTGAGCCTCGCTCCAGAGTGCTCCATGATGGTGAACGCCTGCAGTCACTTTTGTGCCTGCTGCCCAAGACCTTGGCTCAGGACTTGGGTGCATTCGTTCGTTCGGGCGGTTATGCCGTTAAAGCCTGGCATTCGGCTGCGCAAGCTGTGATTGTGCCATCCAAAAGCGGTCCCGGAGGGTTCATCAATATAAACACCGAGGCCGATCTACAAACTTTCTAGCCTACTCTCCCATCTGCGATTGCAGATAATTCTCAAGCCCGGTTTTTTCAATCAGACCTAGCTGGGTCTCCAGCCAATCAACATGCTCTTCTTCAGATATCAAAATGTCGTTGAACAGATCCCTGCTGACAAAATCACCGCAAGCATCGGAGTCTTTGATGGCTTCGCGCAGGTCGGGCACCGCGATCATTTCCAGCGCCAAATCACATTCGAGCATTTCTTTCACGTTCTGTCCGATCATAAGCTTGCCCAGTTCCTGCAAATTAGGCAGTCCCTCGAGAAACAAGATCCGTTCAATAATTGAATCGGCATGCTTCATTTCGTCAATTGATTCATGCATTTCCATCTTACCGATTTTCTTCAGGCCCCAGTCGTCAAGCATTTTTGCGTGGAGGAAATACTGATTAATAGCTGTGAGTTCGTTTTTTAGAACTTTATTCAGGTGATCGATGACTTTGCTGTCTAGACTTTTCATTGCAAGCGCTCCTGGTGAATGCGATCGAAACGATGCCGCAAAATCGAACCGGGCGCAAGAAAAAATTTACGTAAGTTGTTGTTTTTTAACGATAATTAATAGCATTAGCGTATATAAGCGAGAGCCGTGTTGCAATCAAGAATGATTTGCATTTAGACTGGAATCTTAACTTTATAGAGATCCGTGTGATGTACATATGCCTGTGCAAAGCTGTTACTGACCATGACATTGAAGCTGCCGTGATCGGAGGCGCATCCACAATGCTTGAGGTTCAAGAGGCATTGGAGGTTGGCACTGGTTGCGGCTCCTGCGCTGGGGCAGCTCAAGTTGTTATTGACCAAACCTTGGCAAGGGCGGCTTCCTCCACGCGCAATATCGATGTCAGTGGTTTACAGTTGGGCGCACTATCTAAAAACGACATCGCCGCTCTCGTTTACGCGGCCTAACTAAATACTCCTGTCAACTCACTCTTATAGGTTGCGCGATCGTTGCAATCTGCATCCCCTAACTTCTACAAGGCGAGACATTTACTGCCGGCCTCTGCGGACACGTTGCGGCATTGGCGTGATTGTTTCGACCAACCGACATCTGCTATGTTCGCCAGCATTAACGAAAGGCGTAGAGTATGCCCGCAGCACCGCCCGTAGATTATATCGAACGTACCAAGACGCTCTATTCGAGCTTGGGCCACCCTCCCTATCAATGGGTGGCTAACAGCGACACGCCGCCTTGGTCACCACTAACGAAGGCACTAAGCGAATGCAAGCTGGGCGTTGTGGCTTCCGGCGGTATTTATCAGCTCGGTCAAATCGCCTTTCACCACAAGGACGACATTTCCTACCGAAAAATCCCAACCAGCGCGCCAATTGACGAGCTGCGCATCACGCACTTTGCCTATGACTTGACCGCTGCTCGGCAGGACCCCAATGCCGTACTTCCCTTAAGAGCCTTAAATCATTTAGTAGCCAAGCAACGTATTGAATGCTTAGCTACCAACGCACTCACATTTATGGGCGGCATTTACTCCAGCCGCAAGGTCAAAGACGTACTGGCTCCCGCTATCGTGGCAGAGCTAAAAGAAGAAGAAGTCGATCTAGCCATACTGATTCCAGTCTGACCCGTCTGCCATCAGTCCGTTGGACTGATCGCTAGAGCGCTGGAGGCCGAGGGCATCGCCACGGTGAGCCTTAGCAGTGCTCGCTCAATTACCCAATCGGTGGGAACACCGCGTGCGGTGTATCTGGATTATCCCTTGGGACAAACGGCTGGGCGGGCCGGAGACATAGTTGAACAAAACGCGATACTTGAAGAAACCTGCAAAGCCTTCGAGGAGCTGATGTCACCAGGCAAGGTAATTGACTTACCCATGCGTTGGGCCGAGGATGACGCTTGGAAGGACCGAGTATTGCGCCCTTATGTGCCGCTCGATGGTCCTGAGCAGGCAGCGGAATCCTTATCCGGAGATCAGCGTACGCCTCGCGAGGCAACGCCCCAGTATCAATCTGGACAGGACGAGGTCGTGGCAGATCCCAACTGTGAAAGGTGTATCTTTTTGTCAGAGTCGGCCTAAGACGTTAACAGGATTACCGATCGTCCGTGCCGGATACTGGTGTTGCCAGCTGGGACAAAATCATTCCGACCAACATTAAAGCACAGCCAATGAGCTGTCGCGTATTCAGCAGTTCGTCTAGCATTAGATATCCGCCCAGCGCGCCAAATACAGCCTCTAAACTGAGAATGATCCCCGCATGAACGGGGTTGGCCTTTGCCTGGGCCACGACCTGCAGCGTATAGGCGACACCAACCGTTAATATTCCCGCATACACTAGTGTTGGCCCGGCTGCGACTAACTGGGACCAAGCAGTAGATTCTCCTGCAAACACCGTCGATACAAAGATTCCTAGAATCGAGCAAACGATAAACTGACCACAGGCAAGCTCGACCCCTGGCACATGCTTGGTAAAGTGATCTATTACGAGTATGTGTAGAGCCCAGATGCCGGCTCCTACGAGCTGTAGCAAATCCCCATAGCCCATTTGATATTGATCATCGACGCCGAGCAAATACAGACCAGTAGCTGCAACCATACACCCGATCCAGGTGGCCAAACTCGTCGCCATGCCAAGCATCAGTCCGAATATCGGTACGAACACCATATACATGCCAGTGATGAACCCGGCGTTTGAGGCTGTGGTATACAGCAGACCAACCTGCTGGAAAGACGATGCGGCAAACAAAATCGTACCAAGTACGGACGAGGCAAAAATCATGTAGCCGATATTCGGCCCTGTCGGCTTCTCTCGCCGCCGCAGATACCATATGACCGGCACCAAACTCAGTGCACCTAGCACAAATCGAGCACCGATAAAGGCAAAGGGCTCGAGGTAGTTCATCCCCAGCACTTGAGCGACGAAACCAAATCCCCAAATAGCCGCGGTTGTCAGCAAAAGGAGATTTGCAATCATAACTTCGATCCATCGGCGCCAAGACTATCGGGCGGTTGCTCGCTAGAATTTTACGCAGGGTTCAGTGAGTATGCGGTTTTCAGCAAACTCGGCGTACTTGCGGCTTCGTGCGCCAGTCTCCCCTGGCAGACTCGCATCGAGCCGCTGCATAGTGCACGGAAATCGCTCGCCGAAAATTTTCGGTGCGGTTTCTACCGGAGCCATGAATCAGAAGTGGATGAAACAACAGCGTATCGCCGGGCTGCATTTCTACATGCTGGCGCCGAGCCAGATCAACATCCTCGATGCCGAAAAAGCCATGGTTCAGATAGTTCCAATCTGGTGAACCATGAGTTAACACGCCCTCCCTGTGGGATCCTGGAAGGACGGCTAAACAGCCGTTCGCTCGCCGAGTCGGCATCATGGCTGTCCAGCTTGCTACAATCGATGAGGCGGGCCGCATGGTGAAATAACGTATGTCCTGATGCAGTGGGTGTTTACCATCCACTTGGGGCGGCTTGTTGAAAACGTTACTGGTCAGACTATAAATCTCGTTGCCGATAAGGCTCTGCACACAACTTAGGAGCCCGGGAAATGCGGCATAGCCACTTAGTACTGGATCGTCCTCCAAACAAAACAGCTTGTTCACCCCGTGCACAGGTGTTTGCGGCTCAACAACGCCCTTAACCACCATGACGTCGCGCATAATTTTCATGGCGCCACTGCAAGGATGATATCCGTTAACAATATCCAGGAACTGCTCATTGAGCTTAGCTAGGGTGTTGTCTGGCACTAACTCCGGCAACAACAGGAACCCTTCTTCGTGGTACTGTTGAATTTGATCCCTGCTAAGCATCGTTGCTTTCCATATCTTGCTAAGACATCTAATCTGATTGTAAGCCTGCTTTCATGCAAGCGACGGATTATAAGACGCATTTAAACGTCAGCAACGACTAAATGCGTGAACAACGAAAAGGAAGCAAACGCCCCTGACACGAGCAAAAAAAAGCCGCGTAATTAATCGCGGCTTTGCTTCGGGTAATGTCCTTGCCTCATCAACCACCAAAGTCGTCAAAGGCTATGTTCTCTGGCTCTACGCCGAGATCTTCAAGCATATTTTGCACAGCTTGAGCCATAGGCGGTGGCCCGCACATGTAATACTCACAGTCCTCAGGATTAGGGTGATCTTTCAGGTAGTTCTCCAGGACGACGTTATGGATGAAACCCGTGTAGCCTTCCCAGTTGTCCTCCTCCAGCGGATCGGATAACGCAACATTGAACGTAAAATTCTCGTTGTTCGCAGCGAGCTCTTCAAATTCGTCGATGTAAAACATTTCACGCAGAGAACGCGCCCCGTACCAGTAGCTCATCTTCGTCGTTGAGCCTTTACGACGGAGCTCGTCAAATATATGCGATCGCAAAGGGGCCATGCCTGCACCACCACCGATCCAGATTTTCTCAGCTGGGGTGTCTTTGACGAAAAAGTCTCCATAGGGACCGAATACCGTAATTTTATCTCCCGGCTTTAGATTGGCGACATATGACGTCATGGCACCTGGCGGTAAGTGGTCCATGCGAGGTGGGGGCGGTGAGACACGGATGTTAAACTTTAATATGCCCCTCTCTTCTGGATAGTTCGCCATGGAGTAAGCGCGAATCGTGGTCTCATCAACATTCGACTTCAGATCCCAAAAGTTAAATTTGTCCCAGTCCTCTCGATATTCCTCCTGAACATCAATGGAGGACCAATCCATCTTGTAAGGTGGAATTTCCAGCTGTACGTAGCCTCCTGCGCGAAAAGCGACATCCGCGCCCTCGGGTAGCTTGAGGTTCAGCTCCTTGATCATTGAGGCCACATTGGGGTTTTCGATTACCTCGCACTCCCAGCGCTGCACGCCTAGGGCGTCGTCTGGCACCTCGATCTTCATATCCTGCTTCACTGCGACTTGGCAAGATAGCCGCCAATTGTCACCGATCTCGCCGCGGTTAAAATGCCCCTCTTCCGTCGCAAGAATGCTGCCTCCTCCGTCAACTACTCTGCATCGGCATTGGGCACAAGTGCCGCCACCCCCGCAGGCACTCGCCAAAAATATGCCCTTGGAGGCCAAGGTACCGAGCAGTTTACCGCCTGCCGGCACTTCCACTGACTTATCCGGATCATCATTAATTAAAATGGTCACGTTGCCTGCACTTACTAGCTTTGATCGGGCAAATAGGATCACGCCAACCAACGCCAATACGGTGATGGTAAACATGACAACGCCAAGCAAGACTGTCGAATCGAACATGTTGACTCCCAGCTAATTCAAATATCAATACCGCCAAAGGACATAAAGCACATGCTGATCAGTCCGACGGAGACAAAAGTGATACCCAAGCCTCGTAATCCCTCAGGAACGTCACTGTATTTTAGTTTTTCTCGAACCCCGGCTAATGCGGTAATGGCCAGCGCCCAACCTACGCCGGCGCCAAGGCCAAATACAACGCTTTCAGCGAAGGTCTGATCCTGATCGATCATCATTAAAGAAGCTCCCAAAATAGCGCAATTCACTGTAATCAGTGGCAAAAATACGCCAAGGGCGTTGTACAGAACCGGGACATAACGGTCGAGTACCATCTCGAGTATTTGCACCATAGCCGCTATCACGCCAATGTAGGACAGTAGGCCAAGGAAGCTGAGGTCAACATTGGGAAGCCCTGCCCAGGTTAGCGCGCCCTCCCGCAGAAAGAGATTAAAAATTAAGTTATTAACCGGAACGGTTATCGCTAACACTACTATCACCGCCACGCCCAAGCCAAACGCGGTGGAGATTTTCTTAGATATAGCGATAAATGTGCACATACCGAGGAAGAAGGTCAGTGCCATATTTTCAATGAATACCGCACGAACAAATATGCCCAGATAATGTTCCATCAGATGGCCTCCTTGTACTGGCCATTGGGCGCGATTTCATACTCGGGCTCTTCTACTTGCTCCGTCTTCCATGCTCTGATCGCCCAGATGAACAATCCGATAATAAAGAATGCGCTAGGTGCAAGCAGCAGCAAACCGTTAGGCACGTACCAGCCTCCGTTAGCAACTGTAGGAATAATCTCGTAACCCAACAAGGTGCCGGAGCCCAAGGGTTCTCTCACAAGGGCGACGCCAATGAGAATAACGCTATATCCTAACGCGTTTCCAAAACCGTCAAGTGCGGAGAGCCAAGGTCCGTTTTGCATGGCAAAGGCTTCAGCGCGACCCATTACGATGCAGTTGGTAATAATCAGACCGACAAAGACCGACAGGCTCTTAGATATGTCGTAGGCCACCGCTTGCAGAACCTGGTCTACCACAATCACCAAAGAAGAAATGATTGTCATCTGTACGATAATGCGAATATTAGTTGGCACGCGATTTCGCACCAGGGAGACAGCCAAATTAGACATCGTGCAAACGAAGATCACAGCCAGGCACATGACCAGGGTTGTGGCCATATTGATAGTGACTGCAAGGGCCGAGCATATCCCCAACACCTGGAGTGCAATGGGGTTGTTGTTAAAAATCGGGTCGATTAATACTTCTTTCTGCGATGCCATGCTGCCCCCTACCTCTGCGCAAGCGCGTTCGATCTAAGACGCTTGAGGTAGGCACCAAAACCTCCATCACCCGTCCAGTAATTGACCATATTCTCCACACCCTTGGTGGTAAATGTGGCACCAGAGAGTGCGTCGACCTCGAAGTCCGCGACGGGATTACTCGCTGCTGAACGCTGCTTTACCAGGCGCACTTGTGGTTGACCGATGTCGTTGAATAGGCGCACCCCCTGCCAGGACGCCTTCCACTTGCTATTGTCGACTTCCCCGCCCAATCCAGGGGTTTCTTTATGTTGATAGAAACCGAGGCCAGCGATGGTATTTAAATCACCGTCTAGGGCCAAATAGCCGTAAAGAGTGCCCCATAATCCGTAACCACGAACTGGCAGGACGACCTTATCGATTCCAGAGGGCGTTGCCTTTAGGTAAACCAAGGACACATTTTCTCGCCTACGCAGTGTTGCAATATCCTCTTGCGGCGTCAGAGCAATTGAGATCGCTGCATCACTAGCCGCGCGGATCGGGTCATAGTTTGTGACGTCTACGTCGTCCACGTATTCTCCGGTACGCAGGTCTACTGCTCGGACTGTAAACTCAGCAAAGAGTTCTTCGATGGAGCGACCGTCCGCAGAAATGTTTTGATCCGCAGGCAGCATGCCCGCGGCCCTTAGGATATTCTTCTTCTGATCAAGCTCTTTATTAAGCTGCTGCATCGGCTTGAGTGAAACCGATAGCGACGATACGACAACGGAGCACACCAAGCACAAAAAAACGGCGATCAAAAACGTATTCGCCAAACTGTCCTTATCTACCTTAGCCACGGGCAAGTCTCCGCTTGATGTTTGATTGCATAACAAAGTGATCTATCAAGGGGGCGAACAAGTTGCCGAACAAAATCGCCAGCATCATGCCCTCAGGAAATGCAGGATTCACCACACGTATCAGCACACACATAAAACCAATCAGAATGCCGTAAAACCAGCGACCATTGTTGGTCATGGCTGCAGATACAGGGTCCGTCGCCATAAACACCGCCCCGAAGGCAAATCCGCCCAACACCAAGTGCCAGTAAAACGGCATCGCGAACATTGGATTGCTCGATGGCAGAAGGTTAAAGAGTGACGATGTCAGCACCATGCCAAGTAATACTCCGGCCATTACTCGCCAGGACGCTATGCGTGATAAACACAGCAAGACTCCAGCAATTAATATAGTCAAGGTCGAGGTCTCACCAACCGAGCCGGGCATGGAGCCTATAAAGGCCGACATCCAGTCAACGCCATAATCTAGGCCAAGCGCAGCGTTGCCCAGAGGGGTCGCTTGGGTCCAGCCGTCAACAGCAACCCACACCGCATCTCCCGACATTTGTGCTGGATAGGCAAAGTATAAAAACGCACGACCGGTTAGCGCCGGATTTAGAAAGTTTTTGCCAGTACCACCAAATACTTCCTTGGCGATGACGACACCGAATACCACCCCGACTGCAGCCATCCACAGCGGAATAGAGGGCGGTAGTGATAGAGTGAAGAGTATCGAGGTCACAAAGTACCCCTCGTTAATTTCGTGTCCACGCTTGGAAGCAAACCACAGTTCAAACAGGATGCCGGCGACGAATACCGTGATGTACAGCGGAATAAAATAGGCCAAGCCGTGAACCAGACAATCCCAAACGCTATTGGGGTCATAACTCACCAAGCCGTTTAAGAAAAATCCGCGCCAATTACCAACACTAGTCATGCCTAGAGCCTGCATCGCCTCATTCGCATTCAGACCGATAAAGTAACTACCGACGAAAACCGGCAAAAAGGCACAAAGCCAGACCGTAATCATGACGCGCTTCAAGTTGAGCCCGTCTCTTACATGAGAAGCACCAGAGGTTGTACTCGACGGCGTGTAAAGCATCGTGTCAAAGGCTTCGTAAAGAGGATACAGCGATTCAAACTTGCCGCCTCTCTCAAAGGATGGCGCGATATCGTCAAGGAGAGATCTTAAGCCCATCCAACTAACCCTCTTTTTCTATTTGTGTAAGCATTTCGCGCAACACGGGGCCAAATTCATATTTGCCTGGGCAGGTGTAGGTGCAGAGCGCGATGTCTTCTTCATCCAGTTCTAAACATCCCAGCTCAATCGCTTTCTCTACGTCGCCCACTAAGATGCTCTTCATCAGTGGTGTTGCAAGGATATCCATGGGAATAACGTCGTCATAAGTGCCTATGGGAACCATGCCTCGCTCGCTTCCATTGGTTGTCGTGGTGAAGGAAACGGATTTTTCTCCGATCCATTTGGACAAAAAGGCGGGAAACACTGAGTGCACCGCGCTACCTGGTGCCAACCACCCCAGTAACTTGCGCTCGCGCGCTTCAGCGATCACTGATACCTGGTTGTGGTACCGCCCCAAAAACGCACGTTGTCCTTGAGCGGTATGACCCGAAAGCACCGAACCTGAGATAACGCGCTGCTCACCTGCCTCCAGCTCACCTGCGGTGAGTTCTTCTAAGTTCGCGCCCACGCATGTCTTAAACAGTCTGGGCACACTGACCCCAGGACCACCCAGTGCAATGATACGCTCGCTGAGTATCTCACCACGCAAAAACAGGTGCCCGATCGCAATGACATCCTGGTAGCCAATGAACCAAACCGTCTTATTCGGGCTCACTGGATCAATGAAGTGAATATGAGTACCTGGTAGCCCAGCAGGATGAGGCCCTTCAAACGCATGACTGGTGATGCGGTCATGGTTTGATGCCTCAAGGGGGCTAGAACCGTCTTGACACAGATGCACCGAACCATCGGTAAGTCGCGCTAATACACTTAGACCCGCCGAAAACTCGGCCTCCTTACTGACTATAATAGGTTTTGGGTCTGCCGCCAGTGGGTTTGTATCGATTGCCGTAACAAAAATTGAATGCGGAGCGGACTGGGGCGACGGAATCCGCGAAAAGGGCCGCGTGCGCAGCGCTGTCCACGCGCCGCTGGATAAAAGCTGCTCGACGACTGAAGAACGCTCCAGCCTGCTCAGTTCGGACGCATCGTAGCTGCTAAACGTTACGGCCTCGTCTCCGGTTGTCTCGACAACTAGGCTAATAAATGCGCGCTTTGCTCCGCGATTGATCTCCGTAACAATACCCGATATCGGAGAGGTAAAAACAACACCCTCGATTTTTTTGTCGGAGAAAAGAACCTGGCCTTTCTTAACGCGGTCGCCAGGAACAACGGCCATCGTTGGCTTCATGCCGGGGTAATCTTCTCCAAGAATGGCTACGCTGCGAATCGTCTTTGAGCCGTCTATTTCGCTGCTGGGTTTGCCCGTGATGGGTAGATCCAATCCCTTTTTAATTTTTAACATATGATCCCATCATTGCCCGTTACCAGTGCCGAATAGAAACACTCGGAATGTTTCTTGAAAGCTGGCATCGACGTATCCCAACCCCCTCTAGGGCATCGAGTACCCCTCTTCAATCTGCCTTGAAGAACCCATCTAAAATCGATGGCCGTACTGTCTGCGAGGGCGGGAGAAGTATAGAGGCGGACCCAGCCAAAGCCAACGATCTGGTGTGATATTTATGCGAAATTTTTGTGAATATTAAATATACGGCGCTTCGACATCCATTTACGTTTCGCATGCTCCAAAGCAACTTCAGCTAAACAAGTTAATGGCCATTCGCTGTTTGTGAATCTTTACTCCAGCGCGCCGCGGGCGGCGTGCCTTAAAGACTACTTTGACACAGCGCACCGACCGTACGCTACCGGCTGACAGGGCAAAAGACGATGCCCGAAAGACTCTGTAAAACGAGTGATCGGGTGCAGGAGTGGCTTTCCTTTCCGGCGATACTAACCTCGAGACAAATTTACCTCGCTGTATATTTGCCCATGAAGAATCGGCATACCGGCACCACTTTGAATGTCCGCCTTCAGCGTGACGATTTCCCAGGCATCGTCGCACCGCAAAATAGCGCGAGCGAGTTTGTTATTGAGTGCATGACCCGATTTGTATCCGCTAAAAGCACCTAAAATCGGCTTGCCCAGTAGATACAGATCACCGATTGCATCAAGAAGTTTGTGCTTCACAAACTCGTCGCTATAGCGAAGACCTTCTCTGTTGAGCACACCTTCCTCGGACAATCCAACGGCATTATCCAGACTAGAACCAAGGCACTTTTGAATCGACTGCGCGTAGGCAAGCTCCTTTTCTAACCCGAAGGAGCGCGCCCCGCTGACATGTTCGATGTAGGAGTCGTTGGCGAAATCCATCTCGACATACTTGGGGTACTGGTCATATACAGGATGGTTGGCTACAAACGTGTAGTCCGCTTTGAAACCATCGTAGGGAGATACTGAAGCGAGTGCGTCTTCCTGATTCACCTCGACTTTTCGAGTAATCCGGATGAACTGTCGGGCTTGGTCTTGCTCTACCACACCTACGCTATCAATCATGTCGATAAAGGGTGCAGAACTACCATCCATGATAGGCACTTCTTCAGCAGACAACTCTACGATCAGATTATCAATACCCAACCCCCAGAGCGCAGACATCAGATGCTCTACAGTCGCCACATTAACGCTGTCGTGCGCAACACTGGTCGCCAGCGTCGTATCGGCGACGTGCTCAGCACTGGCCGGTATAGCCTTAGCTCCCCTAACGTCTGTTCGTAAGAAGCAGATGCCGGCGTTGGGCTTAGCAGGACGCAGTGTTATGCGGACTTTTTCGCCAGAATGAACACCGACGCCGATACCATATACCGGATCTCGAATTGTTCTCTGATTCAGCGAGCGGTGGCTTAGCGATTCACCGCATCGTGCAAATCTATTCTCTGAATCTCTCATCTGGCGCCCATGATTATTCTACTTTTTGGTGTTTTAACTGTTGATATTTCGCATTTGAGTCTTTAGGTCCGCTCAATTTGCGGCTGGGCTTTAAAAACCAGAAAAAGACCTAGGTCTCACCCATGCATCCGATCCTTGCGGCTTCGCAGTATTACACATGTGGCGAGCGAAAATGAAGGAATAGTGGAGAGAAAGCTATATAAAAGTGAAACAAAATGTTTCAAAACCTGTTTCAAGAAGTGCTCGTGCAGGTTGCGCTGTGCCACTAGCCTGCGCCACAACCTTAAGATTACCTTATCGAGATGCGTTTACCCGCAACATAGAAGCTGTCCTGGGAGTCTCGACGCGCTAAACTTGGGTTTTCGATCAAGTCCGCGTTTTTTAACATCGTGCCAAAGCAACAAAAAATTCTGGCGACTGCTCCCATGATGGCTTGGACTGACAGGCACTGCCGCTTTCTACTGCGACAATATTCACCATCGTCACTCCTTTTTACTGAAATGGTCACTACTGGTGCCTTGCTACATGGCGAGCAAACCGACCTACTTGACTTCAATGACTGCGAGCACCCTGTTGCGCTGCAGCTTGGTGGTAATGACCCTGCGGCAATGGCCGAGTGTGCGGCCATGGCTGAAGCCGTAGGCTATGATGAGGTGAATATCAACGTCGGATGCCCGTCGGATCGCGTTCAAAAAGGCGCCTTTGGTGCATGCCTGATGCGCGAACCTCAGCTTGTCGCCGCATGCCTTAAAGCTATGCAGGCCGTATGTTCGATACCAGTGACGGTAAAAACTCGCACTGGTATCGTTTTGAAAGATGCTCCAGACGAATACAGCAATTTGGACTTCCTATTTCGCTTAGTAGACACATTGGTTGAATCAGGTTGTCAGCGACTCTATCTACACGCGCGAGTTGCTGTTCTGGAAGGACTTTCGCCTGCTCAAAATCGTGACATTCCGCCCCTAACTCCGGAAAAGGGCGAAGCGATCAAATTGCGTCACCCGGATCTGGAATTAATACTTAACGGTGGCATAACGCATCTAACGAACGCCCTCGCCCCCATGGCCTGGGCAGATGGAATCATGATTGGACGAGCCGCCTACCATCGACCGCGACTTTTGAGCGAGCTTGAGCAAAACCTTTACGACACAGATTTCCGAATAGATGAATCCGCTATCTTCGATCGTTATGTGGCCTACATGAGTACCCAGCTAAATGAAGGGGTCAAACTCAATATCCTGACGAAACACCTACTTCATTGTTTCAGCGGAAAGCCCGGTGCGCGGCGATATAGACAGATATTAAGCGACTCGAAACGTCTCAATGCCAACGACTTTGACTTAGTTCATGAGGCCCACAGTGCGCTTGGGTTACACACTGCACAAACTGAGGTTGGACTTAATGCTGGCTAAACTAAAATCTTTGTTCACAAAAGAGCAGACTCAAGACGATACTGAGATCGAAATCGATATTGCCGCGGCATCGCTCATGCTTGAGGTGAGCTGGTCGGATCACCACGTAGGTGACGCAGAGCTGGAAGCGATTCAACGCCTGCTGGTGGAGCTGTATAGCATCGACGCAGCAAAAGTTGCCTCGTTAATCGCGGATGCAAAGACTCGACTCGATACCAACGTCGGTATGCACCCCTACACCAGTTATTTGCGCGAGCATTTAGACGAGGACGAGAGATTTGAGGTGATCTGCGCGCTTTGGCAATTGGCTTTAGCCGACGATCGCATTGATAAATTTGAGGAACATACAATTCGTAAGGCCGCAGATTTACTGTACCTCAGTCACAACCGTTTTATCGAGGCGAAACTCCGAGCCAAGTCCAGCTAGACTTTTACTTGGGAAACGTCGGCCCGTTCTACTGCTTGTTGCTCGCACTCTTCTTGTTCTAGTGCAGCGACCAGGTCCTTAAAAGTCTCTGCGTTCAGCTCATTCATCGTCATTAGCTCTTTATGCGCTGCAATCACGCGCGCGCGAGTGCTTTCCATCGCGAAGTCTGTGCCTGCGGGAAGTTCAATTCCTTCAGGCAAAGCCGGCAGCGATAGCGCAGCATACGCCTCTAGGTCTACGATCATGAACACATCTTGAAAACCCATACTCGAAAGCACTCGTTTCAAATTATCGGAATCGCAAATAAGCGTAGGTACCCGCCGATTAAGCTTTTTTACCCGAATTGACAGTCGAGCCAGGCAGCCCAGCGTAGTGCTATCTAGGTTTTCAGTCGTCTGCAAGTCTATGACCACCGCGCGAAAAGCAGGATCCTGAACCATGCGATCGCAGTAAGCGTCGAGTGACGCGCATTGATTGAAGCGCACGTCGCCGTGAAAGCGAAGCACGTGGGTACCTTGAAAGTCTCCGGCGCAGATACTGCCCTGCAAAAGCGCTCTCCCTGACTGGCCTTAATACGGCGCGGATATTACGCCGATCTTTCCCTCTGTACAGCCAGCAAACTCATGTCATCGAGATTTTTTAACGACTCGCAAAGACGGCTCCATAATTTGAGCGGATCATGCAGTGACTGTGTCATTTCTACCAGATCCGCTTCCTTGTCGGCAAATTGACTCGACGGCAAGCAGTCCATTACACCATCAGAAAACACCATTAGTGTGGCCCCCTCTGGAAATGGCAGTTGCTCCGATGCGTAGCTCGCATCTGAGAATAAACCCAAGGGTTTGGCCTGCTGCTGCAGCAGCTGTGTGTTGCCATCTGGCTTGCAAAGTAGCGCGGGCGGGTACTGGGCGGCCATGCTGTAATGAAGGGTATCGTTGTGGGTGTCTATAATGCCCAAAAACATCGCTACATGTTTCTCAATACTCTGGCCGATCAGCGTTTCATTGATCCAGGCCAGCAAATCTCCGGGCAAGTTAAAGCTTGGCAGACCGAACTTCTGCTGCAGTCGCCAGGAAATGTTTTTTAGCATCACCGTTAGCAGTGCCGAAGAGGCGCCATGGCCGGCAACATCTGCCAAGAAACAGGCTAAGTAGCGATCTTGTAGCGGGAAGTAATCAATAAAATCACCGCTCAGTATCAGCGAGGGCTGTACCCATCGCGAAAACCGGTAACCGGTCATGACTTTGTTCTGTTTAGGAAGCATACCCAGCTGAATGCTCTGCCCCGCTCTTTGATCCGCTTGAAGCTCTTGTTCAAGGGATGATAGTCGAGCGGCCGCGTGTTGATGGTCCCCCTCTGCACGCAGTCCTGTAACTAATTTTTGCTCGACTCTGTTGAGGAGCGCATCAGCGCGCTCACGTAGTTGCTCAGCAGACATACTTGCAGCCCAACAATCCGCTGCACCATTGGCCAGGGCCTGCAGCATCGCCTCTACACTTAGTTCGCTTTCGCAAAAGTAAACTGGGGTTAGACTTGGATGATGACATTCCAGCAGGTCGCCAATGGTTGAACAAAGAACCGTTACCAGGCCTGTCCGCTCATCGTGGACCGGTATTTGCTGAGCAGTTTCGACTACCTCGCATTGGAAACCTGCGGGCTTCAGGTGCCGGGTCAACACTCCAGACGTGGAAGTGGAAGTAAGTAAATAGATTGCCTGCATGGATCAGGTCTCCGCATGGTATGTGATGCACGCGCACACTTTGCGACCTCGGTTAGGCAAGACCAACTCTTTGCTCCTCACGACGAATTTTCTCCTCCACGCGTTTGAGCGATACCTTGCTCTCGCTACCAATAAAGGCAGGCTTGGGGCGTTTTTGCAGCGCCAACGGCTCCGCGAATAGCCTGAGCCTTAACTCCTGGAGCAAGAAGTGCAGCTCTGCATCGATCAAGGGATCATGCATCTGGGACATCTTGATCGCCTGAAGCCGCTGATGCAAAGGCTTCACCAGCTGCATCAACTGACGATCCTTTGGTACATGGCCCCGCAATTGCTCAAGTCGATGCTTCAGACCCTCAAGATAGAGGGGCAAACTCGGCAGGAAGCGCCACGGGGTGACCGACAACACATTGCTGGGTACCAGAGCCTCTAATTCACCCTTGGCATCATCAAGGCTGGGTATCAAACCAGGTGATTGCAGCCTATCTATCAGTTCGATCAGCTCGAAACGAAGTTTTAGTACCGTCTCAAAGCTCGCCAGTGTCAGCCCAAACACCTCGGCCAGATCGCCTCGATGCTCTGTCATGCGCTGCTCGAAGTCCTGCCTCGTGGCGGGTAGCACCCGGCCGTCAAAGTAGCAATACCATGTCACACTCAACAGCAATTCCTCCGCGAGCACCTCCGCATTACCGAGGGAGGCAAAGTAAAGGCCAAGCCGCTTCCGTTTTTTAAGTTCGCGCCGGAAAAATTGGCCGGGCTTACCCAGCTGAGTTAGCGCGAGTTGCGCATACCCGCGTCGGTTAGCAATATCCCGGTCAACGGCTGAGGCAAAGACCGTCAGGTTCACTAATCTTCTGCTGCCCTTTTCTCCCTTCATACCCTTCGGCCTGCAAAAACTCAGCCCCGGAAACCCAACCGTGGGACCGCCGGTCGTTTGCACGACAATATGATCTGGCAATTGCTCAGGAAACGCCTCGATATCGGCTTCCTCATAGGCTGAAAAATCCGCCGCACGGGGTTCCAGCTTATTTGCCAGCTTGTCCTTGATCTGCTGCAGATCTCTGCCAGCGGCGAGTTCCTTCGCGTGCTCGTCAACAACTGTACACCGAATACGCAAGTGCTCCGGGAGACGACCCTTGCCCCAATCCATTGCCGTAACGTCAATACGATAAAGATCACGCAGAAACTGTGAGAGTACAGTCAGTAGCCGTCCTTGACGGTAGGTTTGAGGCCGAAGCAGTCGCTCGATCAGTTGTGGCATCTTTTCCGGAAGTGGCGCTAGCATTTTGCGCTTGTTTTTAGGCAGCGACCGCAGCCAAGATTCAACCACTGCAGGCAGCATCCCGGGTACCGACCATGCTAACAACTCTGCGTTGATACTCGGTAAAACGCCGACAGGAATCATTAGAGTAATACCGTCATCAGGCTGACCGGGGGCAAAGCGATACTTCAGGGGCAACTCAAGGTCTGATACTTTCAAGCAGGAAGGAAAGTCAGTCTCTTGGAGGGAGATATCATTGCGTCGCAGCAAAGCCTTCTCGTCGAAGAAAAGCGCACTTTTACGCTCGCTTGCGAGCTTTTTAAACCAGCGCCGCAAATCGCTCACACGGCAGACATGCCGAGGAATAAGCTTGTCGTAGATAGCCGCAAGATCTTCCTCGCTAATCAGCAGATCACGCCGCCTGCCCTTAGCCTCGGCGTCGAGTATTTGCGCGGCCAGCTCAAGATTGTGGCGTAAAAATGCGGGCGGGTCCTGCACCCCACCGCGCACCAACCCCTCACGTATGAGCAGGTCGCGGCAAAAAACAGGATCAATGCTGAGGTATGCCACTGGGCGGCGATCTGCGAGGACCAAGCCATAAAGAGATACAGATTCGTAGGCCACCACTTCTCCACGCCTCGGGCTCCATACTGGGTCACTGCTGCGCCGACGCAGTAGGTGCTGGGCGCGGGCCTCTATCCAAGAGCTTTCGACCCTAGCGACGCAGCGGCCAAAAACCCGTCGTGTTTCAACAATCTCTGCAGCGACAATCCATTTGGGCGAACGTTTTACCAATCCTGAACCTGGGAAAATGCTCATGCGTTGATTGCGTGCGGCAAGGTAACTGCCGCGCTCCTCGTGGCGTCCAATTTGACTCAATGAGCCAACTAAAATTGACTCATGAATCTGCTGGAAATTACCCGGAGTGCCGTTGCTCTTTAAGCCCAGGTCCGTGCAAACGGTTTTGAGTTGCCGGTAAATTTCGCGCCACTCCCTTACCCGCATGGGATTTATAAAACGCTTTCGCAACGCTGTTTGCCATCGACTATTGGTGAGCTCAGAACGCTGTTGCTCGATCCAGCGCCACAGGTTCAGATACGTGAGAAAGTCAGACTGCTCATCCACGAACATTTCGTGTGCCGTATCTGCCGATTGAGCCTTTTCAATCGGACGTTCGCGCACGTCCTGAACCGCCAGAGCAGAGACAATGATAAGCATCTGGGCGAGGCAGCCCTGCTCGTCAGATGCCAGTAACATCGCCGCCAGACGTGGATCGACTGGCATACGCGCCATTTTCCGGCCCCAGGTAGTTAGCTTGCCGGCCTCGATTGCATGAAGCTCTTCCAGCAATCTGACCGCATCCTTAATCGCCTTATGCTCAGGCGGATCAATAAAAGGGAAACGATAAATATCTCCCAGTCCGAGAGCCTGCATTTGTAGAACGACCGATGCTAAATTGACCCGCCTAATTTCGGCGTCGGTAAATTCTGGTCGGGCATGAAAATCACCCTCATCAAAAAGCCGATAGCACACACCGGGCGCAACTCGACCACAACGCCCTGCTCTTTGATTAGCACTGGCCTGGCTGATGGGCTCGATAGGCAGTCGCTGTAGTTTGGAGCGGTAACTGTAGCGGGCGACTCTAGCAAGACCAGTATCGATCACATAACCGATATTGGGCACGGTCAAGGAAGTTTCAGCCACGTTCGTGGCGAGCACGATGCGTCGGCGAGCCGCTGATTGAGTAAATACGCGGCGCTGATCGGCAGCGGAAAGCCGCGCATATAACGGCAAAATTTCAAAGCGATTTGCGAATCGCCGGCGCATCAATTTGGCCGCGTCGAAGATCTCGCGTTCGCCAGAGAAGAACACCAATACGTCGCGCGCCTTGCTAAGGGGCTCGGCATCAATCTCCTCGATTACGTTGATGAGTCGATTACCGTCCTCGTCAATCTGCCCACGGTACTCGATATTTACCGGATAGGTTCGCCCCCCGACTTCTACTACCGGAGCACCGCTAAAGTACTCGGAAAACCTTCCTACATCGATTGTTGCGCTGGTAACAATAACCTTAAGGTCTTTACGTTTCTTGAGAAGGCGATTCAAAAATCCCAGCAAAAAATCTATGTTGAGACTGCGCTCATGCGCCTCGTCAACGATAATGGCGTCATACCTTTCGAGAAATCTGTCCTCTCGAATTTCAGCAAGCAGCAACCCATCAGTCATAACTTTGACCAGAGTTTCGTCTTGTGTTTGATCTGAAAAACGTACTGCAAAGCCGACTTCAAAACCTAGCTGTGCGCCGGTTTCTTGGGCAATACGCTGGGCTACAGTACGTGCGGCAATGCGCCGGGGCTGGGTGTGACCAATGATGCCAGACCTTCCCAGGCCAGCCTTGAGACAGATTTTAGGTAGCTGGGTAGTCTTCCCGGATCCTGTTTCGCCAGCAACAATGATTACCTGATGATTAGCGATCAGCTCTCGAATACGCTCTCCAACCTCGCTGACCGGCAGACCGGAAGTTAAGTTGCAGTCTAGTTTAATAACGCGATCTTGCCGTCGCTGGTACAGCTGGGCAGATGCCTTCATGAGGGCTGTTGCCTTATCGCCAGCAGCCATTCGGGAGAGTTTAAACGCATCGCGCCGCATTACCGCAGGCTGACTGGAGGATGTCATAACGCCCTTTTCGCCAAAGGCCGATATCGCCGTGCCAGCCAAAAATACTAGAACGACGACGACGGATTCAATATTGGCTGCCTACTTAGACAGCTCACCCATACCTTCTTCAAGCCCCTTAATCGTCAGGGGATACATTTTTCCGCCTACCAGCTCCTGTGTCATCATCACAGAAGACGAGTACTCCCAGGTTTCTTGAGGTGTCGGATTGAGCCAAATGATTTTGTCGTAAATCTCATCGAAGCGCTCCATCCAGGCTGCACCGGGCTCTTCGTTCCAATGCTCAACGCTGCCGCCGGCATGAGTAATCTCATAGGGCGCCATGGTTGCATCACCAACGAAAACAACCTTGTAGTCGTGGCTATACTTGTTGAGTATATCCAGCGTGGAAAGCCTTTCGCTCATGCGTCGACGATTATCTTTCCAGACCGACTCGTAAATAAAGTTGTGAAAGTAAAAGCTTTCGAGGTGCTTAAACTCTGTTCGCGATGCAGAGAACAATTCTTCGCACACTTTCACATGTGAATCCATTGACCCACCGATGTCCAAAAATAGTAACACCTTGACAGTGTTACGACGCTCCGGGCGCATTTTGATATCAAGCATGCCGCCATTGTGAGCCGTAGAGCGTATGGTGTCATCTATGTCCAACTCGTCCTCTACCCCAGTGCGGGCAAATTTTCTCAGCCGCCGAAGCGCCATTTTGATGTTTCGGGTCCCAAGCTCTACGGAATCGTCGAGGTTTTTGTACTGACGCTCGTCCCATACCTTCTTGGCCTTTTTCTTTTTGCCGCGCCCCATGCCGCCAGGACCACCTTGACCCTCTTGGTCAGCATTACCTTCGTCGCCATCCTTACCCTCTTCGCCGGCTTTGGACTCCGCTTCCTCCTTGGCCTTCTTGAACGCCTCGATCAGCTTTTCTAGTCCACCAAGACCCTCGATCTCTTTCAGATCCTCAGGAGACAGCGACTTCTCAAACTCGTGACGCAGCCATTCATCAGGAATGAGGCTTTCGAGCAAACCGTGCAAGTCGTCTAAGCCCTTAAAGTAGGCACTAAAAGCACGATCAAACTTGTCATAGTTCTTTTCGTCCTTGACTAGAGCTGTGCGGCTGAGCAGGTAAAAGTCGTCAAGGTTGGCATATACCAACTGGCTTTTGAGACCCAGAAGCAGGTCCAGTAGCTCGCGAATCGTGACCGGAACTTTGTACTTGCGCAGCGTAAAGAAAAAATTGATCAGCACGTTTTACCCTCGACTGTCGCGACGGTTCATAAATGCCAGACGTTCAAGGAGATGGACATCCTGCTCATTCTTTACCAAGGCGCCATAAAGTGGCGGTATCGCCTTGCTGGCGTCGCGATTGGTAAGAATTTCATCAGGGATATCGTCCGCCATTAGCAGCTTCAGCCAATCGATCAGTTCTGACGTTGAGGGCTTTTTCTTCAGGCCGGGGACCTTGCGCACGTCGAAGAAGATTTCCATAGCCTCCTTCACCATATCCTGCTTTACCGCTGGAAAGTGCACGTCAACGATTTGCTGCATGGTTTCCCGATCTGGGAAGTTTATAAAGTGGAAGAAGCAGCGCCGCAAGAATGCGTCGGGCAGTTCTTTTTCATTATTCGACGTAATGATAACAATGGGGCGATGCTTCGCCGTGATCGTCTTACCCAACTCGTAGACGAAAAACTCCATGCGATCGATTTCTTGCAGCAAGTCGTTGGGAAACTCGATATCTGCCTTGTCGATTTCATCGATCAGCAGTACAACACGCTCTTCAGCTTCGAAGGCCTCCCAAAGCTTGCCTTTCTTAATGTAGTTTGCAATGTCATTGACGCGATCGTCACCAAGCTGAGAATCGCGCAAGCGCGATACCGCGTCGTATTCATATAAACCGTTCACCGCCTTGGTCGTAGATTTAATATGCCACTCAAGCAAAGGCATGCCCAGAGATTTAGCCACTTCGATAGCCAGCATGGTTTTACCCGTGCCCGGCTCCCCTTTAATAAGCAAGGGACGCTCCAATCGCACAGCAGCATCTACCGCCATACTTAGTTCGTCGGTAGAAATATAGGAATCGGTACTTTCAAAAATCATGCAGATCTCTCTTTTCCATGTTGGCGTATTAAGATTTCCGTGCCCTTGAGGGAGTTAGCGTTTCTGCAGTATCAGTTGTTAGTAGCGGACATTTACCCGAGCTTTACCGACATCCGATACTGAGACCCGTATTGAAAATTTCTGTTTCGCCAAGCCATTGACGCGTGCCCGCGAACGGGACTTACTTTAATGGAGCCAGCGCGACCGGTGCAACCTGCTTCGCTTAACCTGCCATCGACGGCGAATCAGCTAATTCTCCTTGTCTTCTTTTTTTTTGTTACTTTCAGAACAACAAAGCACGCAGCAAATACCGCAACAAAGGTCAGCGGCAGCAGGCCCACCATGATCCAAATAGCGTTGGCGGCATCACCATTAGCCTGAAAGGAGGTTTCAAACAACACTACGATAAAAGCAGGGGCAAATACTTCGGGAGCGCCCGGCACTGAGGCCGGCGCAGTGAATGCGGCAAAAATCGTTGCGACCACAGCAAGTCTTACACTGCGGCCCACAACCGAGGGTTTTACTGCAACGAGTTTCAATAGCGCATTCAAACACAATGCGCCGATCAAGCTCGCAGCGCCGATGACCAGCCAAACCACTGGATAATTCTCATAAAAAGAAGCGCTCACGATGAATCGAAGCTCTGTCGTTCCCACGGGCACCTAAAGTCGACATTTAACATGAGGCCTACATCTCCACCCAGCGTATAACCATATCTTGCTCAGCCTCCTCATTAACCTCTGATTCAGCGATGACCTTACCCTGCACCGAAATCTCGGCCTGATGCACGCTATGTGCGCTCCCGCTCACCAAGGGGTGCCACCAGGCGAGTGGGCGACCCTCGGCAAGCGTTCGATAGGCGCACGACTTCGGCAGCCATTGGAATTCACCTGCTCGTTTAGGCGTCAGCACGACACAGTTCGCGACCAACTCGTGTCGCTTCGGATAGGCCGTACATTGACAGGTGTCTTGATCGAGCAAGTCACAGACCAGTGCCGTGTAGTGCACCTCTTCAGTCTCATCGTCCTGAAGTTTGATCATGCAGCAGCGGGCGCAGCCATCGCACAGGCTCTCCCATTCCTCGTCGGACATTTCTTCTAACGTCTTTGTCTCCCAGAAGGTGCTCATTCCGTGAGCCGCTCGTGCAGTACCGGTGCATTGCTCGGCGGCGGCAGCTGCAGCACATAACCCTTTTCCTGGAGCCCCACCAGAACCTCCCGGGCATTGAGTCGGGACATCTTTAGATCTGGTTTGATGGTCAGCTCCATGGCGAAAATCGCACGACCAAAGAGGGAGACGAGTTCCTTCGGCAGGCACTCCAGGCCGTCTTCTACGGGCAAGTACAGGTAGGTATCGGCTTTTTTGGCACTGCGGTAGACGATAACGTCACGGGATTTCAGCGGATCTTCACTCATCGTGCTCACTTCATCTACATCTCAAACTAGCTCGACAAAATGTCTCGGAATGCATCGCCAACAAAGGCGTTACGCCAACCTAAATAAATAGGCGGCAGATTCCCAGTCCGACCATAATACCGCAGGCAATTTTCCACATCTTTTCGCCGCGCCAGCAGCTGGGGCGCGATACCAAGCGTTTGAGCCTGCTCAGCGGCTACTGCGCGAAGCGCTTTCACCCGAGCGCTCTGAGCAGCAGTCAGTGGTCGATCCAGCAACTTAGGCAGCGTTGCCTGGCTGCCCTTCGCGTGAGCATCAACGAGCGCGTTGCCATATTTCTTAAACACTGGCGGGGGCAACAGCTCTTTGAGCATGCTGGGATTTATTGAGGATTCGCGGGACAAGGTAAGCAGATGGTCGTCCCAAACCAAGCGATTACGCGGCAGGTCGTAGTGACGCGCGGCGTTTTCGCGCCAGCGACACAGAGCCTGCAAGCGTGCCAGCTCGCGTTGAGGCAACTGCCAGGCGCGTTTCACCTGGGCATAGTAGGTGCCGGGATCCGGCTCCTCGTACGTACCACGAATCGACATATCCTCTTCAAACCAGCTCAAACGTCCCCCACTTAACATACGCTCACGCAGCACCTGATACATTGGCCCCAGGTAGATGACATCGTCTGCCGCATAGGTAAGTTGGTCCTCACTCAGCGGTCTCTGCAGCCAGTTCGACCGTGTCTCCTGCTTATGCAGCTCTACACCGATTGTACGGCGAACCGAGTTGGCGTAGCTTAGGCTGTAGTCGACCCCGGTAAATGCATGCGCAAACTGGGTATCAACGACCGATGTGGGTTGAACCTTCAAGTGATGGTTCAGCGTTTCCAAATCTTCTTGGCACGCATGCATGACGATTAGGGTACTGGGGTCCATAAGGAACGTCCTTAAGGGCTGCCAGTTCTTGATCGTGAGCGGGTCTATTAAAAAGACCTGATCTGCCGAGGCGACTTGATAGAGACCCGGAATCGGATAAAACGTATCAGTGCGTATAAACTCGGTATCGAGTCCTACACAGTTGCCCCAGCTCGCAACGGCATCGGCCAGCTCCTGATCCGTTTCAATCCAAAAAACTGATGTCTCTCCTTCCCTGCAAGGCATGAGTAAGCGTTCCTCCATCGGTATATTCAATCTCACCACCCAAGGGCACGCCGTGAGCTATGCGACTGATTTTTTTCACTTCACTGCAGACCATGCGCGAAATGTAGTGAGCAGTGGCTTCACCCTCAACGGTAGGGTTCGTAGCCAGTATGACCTCATCGGGCGTTATTTCGCTGATACGCGCCTGCAGGCTATCCAAACCAAGCTGCTCTGGCCCAACACCATCTATGGGCGAGAGCCGACCGTGAAGAACGAAGTAGTATCCTCGGTACCCCCCTGCCTGCTCTATTGCCAGCACGTCCGCGGGCGACTCTACGACACAGAGCATGGTAGTGTCCCGACGCTTATCCCTGCAGACACGACAAGTTTCGGATTCGGTGAGATTTTGGCATACCGCACAGCGCTTGACGGATTCCATCGCCTGCAGAAGTACGTTGCCCAATGTTGTTCCGCCGCTTCGATTACGCTGTAGTAAGGTCAGAGCCATCCGTTGTGCGCTCTTAGGGCCGACTCCCGGGAGCACCTGAAGCGCTTGAATCAGATTATCAATTAGCGCCATTAAAAGGGCATCTTGCCAAAGGGCAGGTTCAACCCCGCAAGCATGCCACCGCCCAGCTCCCGCATTTTTTCAGCCTGAGCTTTTTCAACACGCCGCACGGTGTCGTTGCAGGCTGCTGCCAATAGATCTTCGAGCACCGACTTCTCCTCACTCAGTAAAGATGGGTCTATTTCGACTCGACTAACTTCATGGCGACCGTTCATCGTCACCTTCACCAAACCTGCACCGCTTTCGCCCTGAACCTGCATTCGGCCAATCTCGGCCTGTGCTTCCTGCATTTGGGCCTGCATTTTTTGCGCCTGTTTCATCATGTCGCCAAGGTCGTTCATATCGCGCCTTTGTTTCTATCCATCTGGTTTCGAGTGTGATCTGGCAATTATCGCAACCCACAAGGCGTCACGCTATGTCACCCTAGTGTAGTTGTACTTCTTCCAGCTTGCCGTCAAAGTCTGCTATCACGGACCGCACCGTCTCGTCCTCTCGCATGGCCGCTTCGGCCTCAGCCTGACGTTCTGCCCGTAGTCGCACCTTGCGCTGAGCAGGTGTCTCGGTATCAGGCTCGCCAGCCACCACACTCAAGCTCAAATCGCTAGCGAGCAGCTCGGATAGACCACGCTGCAGATTCTTTACCTGGGCATCATTCAACAACATATCGTATTCCCGACTCAGCAAGAGTATTACCTCGGATTCACCCAAACTGGTCGGAATAGAATGCTCGGCAATCATCTTAGCAACCCCGCCCAAGCTCAGTTGATCGACCAGGTTATACCAGCGTTCGATATCCGAATCTGCCGAGATGACAGGCGCGGCGGCTTCGATAATCGGAGAGTCTGGCAAAGTATCGCTTGGTTTCGAGTTTTCCAGCGAGCTTGCTACCGAACTTTCTGCCAGGTTTTCTAGCGCACTCTCACCAATGCTGTCTGCCGTGGTTCCTATCGTGCTTTCAATCAAGTTTTCAGCCGTGCCCTCTGGCTCGCTTCGCGAGGAGTTGACTACTTCGCTCGCTTGCACGTAAGTCTTTGAATCGGCCGAATCGGCGGGTAGCGTCTCTAATATCGACTTTCGGGGTGGCACGCTGCCTCCGGACGCCTGATCTCGCTCCGGTGTAAAGGCCAACATACGCAGCATGGTCATTTCAAAACCGCTCCGCGGATCCGGTGCAATGGGTAAATCTCGCAAGCCGACGAGAGCGATCTGATAGTACAGCTGTAACTCGTCTGCCAAGAAGGCACCGGTATCACCAGTGGTCGCCTGGGTGACCGCTGCATTGTGCAAGGCTTCCATCAGACCTGACAGCACGTCGGCAAAATCTGCGTTGCGCTCAGCGAGTTCTGCAGTCAGTTCCAGCAACAGCGGCGCAGATCCGTCTTTTAGCGCCTCCATCAGCGTGGTGATTTCATCTCGTCCCACCACACCAAGCATGGTGATCACGTCATCCTGTCGCAACTTGCCCTGACCAAAAGCAATCGCCTGATCGGTCAAGCTCAGCGCATCTCGCATACTGCCTTGGGCAGAACGCGCGATCACTTCAATCGCCTGGCTTTCGAACGTAACAGACTCTTCGGATAGAACACCGGCAATATAGTCCGTGATTGTTTGCGCGCTAATGTTCTTCAGCTGAAACTGCAGGCAGCGAGACAACACGGTTACCGGAACTTTTTTCGGATCCGTCGTCGCTAATAAAAACTTCACATGCGGCGGCGGCTCTTCCAGGGTCTTGAGAAGCGCGTTAAAACTTGCGAGGGAGAGCATATGAACTTCGTCAATGAGATAGACCTTATAGCGGCCACGCGTCGGCATGTACTGCGCGTTTTCCAACAAATCTCTTGTGTCATCAACCCCGGTGCGGGAGGCCGCGTCTACCTCGATCAGGTCGATATAGCGATTTTCCCCCACCTCTATACAAACTGAGCACTGCCCACAGGGCGTGGAGCTGACCCCCTCCTCGCAGTTTAGGCTCTTGGCTAATATACGCGCGATGGTCGTTTTACCCACGCCCCGGGTACCGGTAAACAAATAGGCATGGTGCAGGCGGTCATGGTCTAGGGCGTGAGACAGAGCACGCACCACATGGTCTTGGCCCACCAAGGCTGCAAAGCGGCTGGGCCGAAGTTTTCGTGCTAGTACTTCGTAACTCATGAGCGCTAGTCTAGCGCCGACGGCGTCAACGCTCCATGTAAGTTATACATGAATAAAGACAAAATAAGATTCGACCACGCAGCATTTACCTACTACCTCTCCAGTTTCCTAGTTATTGGGCACCGCGGAGCTGCCGGGCTTGCGCCTGAGAACACCCTACCGAGCTTTCGCAAAGCTCTAGACTTGGGTTGTCGGGCCATCGAGCTCGACGTACATGCGGTGCGCGATGTCGAGGACACCACCCAACTTATGGTCATCCATGACGATACGGTGCAAAGAACCACCAACGGCAAGGGCTTGGTGAGCAACCATACCTTCGAGCAACTTACCAAACTCGACGCGGGGGATGGCAATCCTATCCCACGATTAGCAGAGGTTACCGCGCTGGTTGCGCAGCATTTCGCTGATGCCCAACCATTGATTAACATTGAGCTTAAAGGAAGGGGAACAGCGGCACCGACAGCGAGGTTTCTGCAAGCTAGTCCTGGGTTAGCGGTCCTGATCTCTTCCTTTGATCACAAAGAACTCGCGGCGTTTCGAGCGCTCGACGACACGACTCCAATCGCACCCCTATTTGAACGTACACGGGCCAGCATGTTGGACACAGCATCTGCACTGGGTGCGAGCTGTCTTAACGTGTCTCATCGCATGGTGAAACCGATACTGATAGAGCAGTGCAATGACGCAGGCTATCCGGTCTTAGTTTACACCGTAAACCAAAAACTCGAAGCCCAGAGACTCAGAGCGTTAGGAGTTGGCGGCGTCTTCACGGACCGGCCAGACGTCTTGATGGCATTAAGCGGCGACTAGTCTGGACTTCTAGCCCGCGAGCAAACTTGGCGATTCACCAACAAGATTTGTCGACAAAGCCCCAGCACTGTGAGCTACAATAGCGCCCGCTGGAGAGGTGGCCGAGTGGCTGAAGGCGCTCCCCTGCTAAGGGAGTATAGGTTAATCCCCTATCGAGGGTTCGAATCCCTCTCTCTCCGCCATACAAATAAGGGGGCCTCTGGGCTCTTTATTTATGCGACGAAGGCGGGGTTGGCTGGCACCTAATCCAGTTCATGGAGCCAAGGTACAGAGGGACTGGCGAATCTAACGAGACAATCGCTTGTGCCTTGGAGGGAGATCCATTTATGACCTCAGCAGGCGCTACTGATCAAGCACCGGGATACGGCACCTACCGTTATCGGACATACGTCTTAGGTGCGTTAACACTTATCTATGTTCTTAACTTCGTCGACCGAGGTCTGCTAGCAGTGGTTGGTCCAGACCTCGTGCCCGATTTGGGTATTTCCGACACTCAATTCGGCTTACTTACAGGTTTTGGGTTTGCCCTTCTCTACACCATTGTGGGCATTCCCTTAGCCAGGTACGCAGATACAGGCCATCGTGTTTGGCTCATGAGCGTATGCATTACTCTTTGGTCAATTATGACGGTGCTCTGTGGACTCGCGACTGAAGTCACGCTCGGTTCAGTCACCGTGGGCGCATTCTGGATACTTTTGGCATGCCGGGTGGGTGTGGGCGTTGGTGAGGCAGGGTGCACACCGCCTGCTAATTCACTCATCGCGGATTACTACGCTCCGCGAGAGCGGGCCCAGGCCTTGGGCTTTTACGCAATGGGTGTCACTCTTGGCGGTATGTTCGCCAATCTCATTGGCGGCTGGGTAACTGACGCGTTCGACTGGCGAACTGCTTTTTTTGTCGTCGGTTTACCAGGCGTACTTATTGCCGCGATTTTTAAACTCACAGTAAAGGAGCCTCCGCGAGGCTACACCGATCCTCCCGGAAACCAGTCTGAAGAAAGCGCGGGCCTTCGCGAGGCGCTGCGCGAATTAACAACTAAACCAGCATTTTGGTATATGACGGCAGGCGCGACAGTCGCCGCTTTTTGCGGTTACGGCATTTCATCGTTTCAATCAATTTTTCTTGTCCGAGCTCACGGCATTACTGCGGGTGAGGCAGCAATCTGGATCAATGCTCCAGTATCAATGTCGTCTGCCATTGGTACCTTTGCTACGGGCTGGCTAGCAACTAGGCTTTACAAAAATCACCCAGGCGCGATTGCTTGGGTCCCTAGCATCGGGTTAGCTCTTTCTATCCCCTTTTATATCTTCGCTTTCACCACCGAAAATCTTCTTTTTGCGGCTGTCGGTCTCGTTATAGGAGGATTCGTTAAATACGGTTACATCGCTGCCCAATATACTATTGGGCAGGGCGTGGTCTCTATGCGAGCCCGTGCGATGGCCACCGCGGTCCTGCTATTTGTTGCCAATCTAATTGGCTACGGTTTCGGCCCATTATTCATCGGCGCAATTTCAGACGTTTTCTTTATTAATGGTGTCGCTGAGGTTGGACTCGCCACAGATGCCCTTACGCGAAACCAATGCCATCCTCGCTCGATATTGGAGCTTAACGACAATTTGCAGGCTGTTTGCGGTCAGGTTTACTCCCAAAGCTTACAGAGGGCCATGATAATCATGGCGTCGCTTTACGCCGTGAGTTCCCTTTTCTTTTTGATTACTTGGCGGAGGCTTGATCGAGACATGGTAGATCGCAACCCAAGCTAGGTCTTGAAAAAAGCAGCCTGCGCGGAGCTGCCAGACGGCTAAGAGATTCTAATCGTCTCAATAGCTGCAAGCAGATAGTAAAAATCTGCCTGTAAATACGAGTAAAAGGGCTTTTTTCGGCTTTGAAAATCGGCTTTATCGAATATTGAATCAATTTAGTCTCAAAATTTTAAACAACCGCAAACGCGGGCCAATGACGGATCGTAAAAGATAGTGACCCCGCGCTGATGCCACTCGAGAGGCTATTCTAAATTCTCGGGCCGCGCCAAGCCGTGCCCGATTAGTTGGATCGAAGTCGCCGAAGAAGGGCCTGGGGTTATTTTTCTCGCACAAATTCGATTGCTTACATACATTCCGTTTCTAGACTTTTTGGGCGGGATACCTCAACTCCGAGGCTAATCCCGCGCCCATCATATTAATGAAGTTATCAGCATAGAAGGCGTTCTGAGCAGAAACGGAGATGCCCTTCAGGGACTCGCCAAAGCGTTTCAGCGGATTGCGTCCTCCTTCCACGTGTGGGTAGTCAGTTGAGAACAGGCACATTTCCTCGAAAGAGTTTTGGATAATCCAGCCGCTGTCCTCGTGGGGATATGGCGTTACGCGCAGTTGACGACGGGCAATTTCTGAGGGCTTACCTGAAAGCTTCCGAAGCCGTTCTTCATTTTTGACGAAAGCATGGGCCGCAGAGTCGAGGTTTCTGAGCCAACCGGGTAGCCAGGAAGCCCCGAGCTCTATAGCGCCCCACTTCAATCGCGGAAATTTATCGAACACGCCGTCGATGATGAGCGCAGCCAGTGTCTGCTGTACAGAAGTGGAAATTGGGAGGTAAGTAATCGAGGTAAAGTTTGCATCCCCTCCGTGAAAATCTGGCACTGCCGGCAGGCCATTTACTTTGTAAGTGAGATCCACTTTTTCTTCCCCGCCCACATGAAATAGCACCGGTAAACCAGCCTCTTGAGCCATCGCCCAAACTGGAAACAAACCAATGTGACTAGGGCTATGTTTTTGCGGGCACCGAGAAGGAATCATCAATGCCTTGGCGCCCATCTCGATGGCCGCTCTGGTGGTTCTTTGGGCTCGCTCAAAATCTTCTAGTGGTATGTAGGCTGTGGCGAGCAAACGCTTATCCACGCTGCAAAAGTCCGTCATCATGCGATTGTGCGCAGTCGCTGCGCCGTAGCACAGATCCATATCACTAGACTGGTCGAAGCCGAAGTTGCCCAAGCAGAAGGTGGTGAACACCAACTGACTGGCCACCCCGATATGATCGATAGCCGTCGGGCGGTCATTCTTAAGGAAGGCTCCATGCGCGTCATAATTTTTGCGCAGCATGATGTTCTCACCCGCTGCCGCGCGAAAAATCTCGTCCTCTTGTCGCTTTTGGGCTTCTTCCATGGCGAGTCTGTTGCCTACGCGCACGCCGAGATTGGGGTGCTCTAAAAATCGACCAAGCAACGATTTTTCAAAATAGGGATTCAGACAATCTGACATCTCCATGAGGTGACTGTCAGCGTCATGAACGAGGCGATTTTCGATATATGGCATCAGTGTTTCTCTCCACTCGCTTGTAGAGATGGTAGCGCCGTCACAGCTCGTAAAAAAGCCCCATTGGAAGCCGCTTGGCGAGCAAGACCTCAGGACGGTGCTTTGAGTTCTATTGATGGCTGACCAAGCCGATTTTTGATATGCGGCGTTCCTTGTCTTCTAGATCGCGCTATAGTTTGCTGCGGCTTCTCGAGGACGCAAAGGATCTCAAGAAGCGTCATGAAAGATCGTTAAGAAACCCCTGCTCCGACATTAATCAAAACAAGGTGAAGCTATGAAAACAATGACCACATTTCTCGCAGCCACTCTAGCAATTGGTACTAGCAGCATGGCAATCGCATCCGAAGATGAGGCCGTAACCATTGGCGGTGTCGCCATGGAAAACTCATCCACCAGCGCAGCTTTCGAGGCGGTGAAAAAGAAGCTCGGCAAATGGGAAGGTCAGATGACTCAATCCATCACCGGTGCAGTCTTCGATGTTTCCTACGAGTACAAGCTAACTTCCGGTGGCAACACAATTACGGAAACTATTATTGAAGACGGCGTAGAAATGCTCTCTACCTATACCGACCAGAATGGCGAACTGGTTGTAAAGCATTACTGTGCTCTGGGCACAGAACCAGTCTTCAAGGTAGCCGAGGTCTCTGACGCCAGCATGAGCATTGCGATTGATCAAGAAAGCAGCGGTCTGCACAAGGAGCACCATAGCTTTGTCACGGACATGAAATGGACCATGGACGCCAGCGACCCTAACGCCATGGTGTTCGAAAACTCCGTACTTCTAGATGGCGAAGTCACCAATAACCGCGCGGAACTAAAGCGCAGCATGTAGCGCAAGCGACTAGAGCCTAGCTCAACAAGGTCTGCGCCCTAAGCCCCAGCATCCTGCTGGGGCATCGCCCCAATCGCAGAGCGGCCTTACTAATAGCTTTCGCCATCGTCACGAGGCATAAAAATCCGCGCCATCTTATCCGGAGAGGGCGTTGGTAGCGGCTCACGAGATAGCATTTGTTCAAAACGGTCGTGCAACATATCGTCCCATGCTGGGTGCGGCAAAATATAGAAGATGCCTTCTTTGATAGCCTCAAAAACAATGTCTGCAATTTCCGACGGTTGCTTCCCGCGCCTGAGCAGCTGGGATACTGGAGAATTACCTGTCTTGTCCAGTGAAACTTCCGGGTCCGCCAAATAACTAGGGCGGTTGCGCTCGGACCTGTCGATATTCGTATCAACGAAACCAGGGCACAGAGCCGATACGGATACGTTCGCACCGCGTGCCAGCAAATCGTTTCTGACGGCTTCTGTGAGCGCCATAACGGCATGCTTGCTCACGCCATACGTGCCGGATCTAGGCAACAAACCGGCGAGAGAGACCGTTGTCATTAAGTGAGATTCTTCTCTGTGCTCAACCATATGCGGGATGAAAGTTCGGAAGCCGTGCAGCACGCCTTGATAGTTAACACCCATTACCCAGTCCCAATCTTTTTTTCCCACCTCCCAGATCGCCTTAGTACCCGAATCAGCGCCTACGCCCGCGTTGCTGCAGAGCATGTGGATGTTGCCTTACTCGGCCTTGGCCCGCACTAATAAGTTCTGGATAGACTCCTCGACTAGGACATCCGCGACTACCCCGCTCACACGAAGCTGGTACTTTCTTAGGCCCTCAACAGCAAGTTCAAGTCTTTCCTCTTCAACGTCGGCGAGCACAACCCGCATATTTTCCCGAGCCAGTTTCTCCGCAAGCGCCAAGCCAATGCCGCTCGCTGCTCCAGTGACCACGGCGGTTTTGCCAGCAAAGTTCTTCATTAACCTTTCCTATTTTTTTGTCGTTCGCAGGCCCTGTTCTTCTGGATCGAGCATGAATACGTTGATTGCATTTTTCCAGGAGGCCTAGGGTTGCTGAAAAATGCCTACGTCTAGCTCGCCCGAGGTATCGATGCTGGCTCGGTACATGCCGGTCGTATTGAAGGCATAAACCACCTCGCCACTAGGATCGAGGCCAACGACGCCGCCATCGCCGCCTATTTTGACCAAGGTCGTGTGGATAACAGTATTGGCAGCTGTCCTCAGGTTGACCCCTAAGTACTTAACCCGCGCGCAGATGTCATAGGCAACAGCCGCACGGATAAAATACTCGCCATGCCCCGTCGCACTAATGCCGCAGGCGTTATTGTCTGCGTAAGTGCCTGCCCCAATGATCGGCGAGTCGCCAATTCTGCCAAAGCGCTTGTTGGTCATGCCTCCGGTGGAGGTGGCAGCGGCGATATTACCCTGCTGATCGAGGGCCACGGCTCCCACGGTGCCGAATTTTCGGCTTTCATAGGTATCGGTTACGGGTTCTACGGCCGCAAGATCCTGATCACGCGCGATGGCATGCTCGAGCTGCCGACGACGCTGCTCCGTCTGGAAGTATTCATTATCGACAAACTCAAGTTGCTGGGTCCTCGCGAAGGCCTCAGCACCCTCACCCATAAGCATTACATGGGGTGAATTCGCCATGATGCGCTCGGCTAGCAGTATGGGGTTGCGGACTTTCTTCACGCCGGTGACTGCTCCAGCGTTTAGGTCTTCGCCGAGCATGATAGAGGCATCGAGTTCGACCTCACCTTCGTTGGTGAACACTGCACCGCGACCTGCGTTGAACAGGGGTGAATCCTCCATGACCACGATCGCTGAAATAACGGCGTCTTGGCTGCGCCCTCCTCGCTCCAACACCCTGTGACCTGCCGCCACAGCCTCCGCCAAGGTTTTTCGATAACGGGCCTCAACCTCGGCGCTCATTTTTTCGCGATCGATTGTACCCGCACCACCATGTATGACGATGGCTGTTGGGCCCGCACTGCAAATGCTCGGCAGGGCCACTGCGCACAGCAGTCCTATTCGTGCGGCGAGCTGACTTATGCTGCATATTGTCACGCCTCCTAGTGTTATCAATCTGACAAGTCCGCGAGCCCCACCACTCCTGCTCGGTAGGCTCGGTACTCCTGTGCCACCGACTCCCAGTTAACAGGATCATAAAGGCGCGCCAGATCCGATAGCCTTGGCGGTGTCTTGCCTTCGCGAACGGCAGATTGTTCCAAATAGAGCCAATGCAAAAATGCGTAATCTTTGGCGGCTTTCACGTCTTTGCCGGCTTTTTTCAAAGCGAAATTCTCGCCACCGAAGAAAGCCTGCTCGAGAGTCATTGCTCCCCCTGCACCGAGGTAGTCATTCCACTGCTCAAGAATGATCGGGGCGACAGCCGCCAATTCGCCAAGGAAAGCCTTATCAACCCCATCCAAGAGCGCTGGCTCATGGTTGTCGCCAATCACTGCCTCTGACTGCCCTTCGCCATGCTCTGCTGCCGCTGACGAATCGTCATCAAGGCCATGCTGTTTGCGCCGCAGCAGGTTCATAAAGTTTTCGAATGCGTTATCCAATCCGACTTTCCCTTAATGTCCATTGCCGTCTGCAACGGCAACTTACGTGGCTACTGTGATTGGTTATTTCAACCGCAGTGCCACCTAAACCCTTCCATAGTGCCCTAATGCATAAGGTCTGCACCAACAATTCGAGCAACCAATAAAACCAGAGCGCAGACAGTGGTGAAGCGCAGTGCTAGTGTTTGCGTCATCACAATCGCGCTCGGTAGGAGAGATTTTTGAGCAAGGAAGCGACGCAACCGGCGACCAACGATGAACAGGTCTCGGGAATTCTTGGCTGGATCGAACGTCGTGGCAATCAGTTGCCTGACCCTGTATTCCTGTTCTTCTGGTTGATTCTGTTTCTCGTCGTCATTTCTATCGTTGCCAGCTTCGCGGGCGTATCTGCAGCCCACCCGACGGAGATTGATCCGCAAACCGGCAGTCAGCGAATCATCTTCGCCACCAGTTTGTTGTCTGCGGAGAATATTGCACGCCTATGGATCGAGATGCCTAAAACCTTTACACACTTTCACCCTCTGGGTTACGTGCTGGTGGTCATGCTGGGCGCGGGGGTTGCTGAGCGATCAGGTCTGTTTGCTACCGCCATGCGAGCTGGGGTGCGCGATACGCCTAGCGCCCTGCTCACCCCCCTGGTCGTCACGATTGGCATGCTCGGAAACCTGGCAGCAGACGCCGCCTATGTTGTCCTGATTCCACTGGCGGGTATTTTGTTTCATGCCGCCGGTCGACACCCGATTGCCGGTATTGCCGCGTCATTTGCTGGCGTCTCTGGAGGGTTTTCAGCCAACCTTTTGCCGGGCCAGCTGGATGCCCTGTTATTCGGTATCACCGAGGCAGCGGTGGAAACAGTGTTTGGGGACTTTAGCGCGAATATCGCTGGTAACTGGTTCTTTATTGCCGCGATGACGGTAATCTTTGTACCGGTGGTCTGGTTCATCACGGATCGAATGATCGAACCGCGCCTTAGCCCTTTCGACTCCTCGCAGGCATCCAACGATGCGACGGATGACAGCGCTGGGCCCCTGTCTGAGCTTGAACGCAGAGGCCTCGCTTATGCAGGCTGGGCGACACTCTTTGTTATTGCTCTATGGCTCTTTTTTACATTGGGGCCCGGCACACCCTTAATCAATGAATCTGCTTCCGCGGAAGCTAGAATGACGCCCTTTTATCAAAGCCTAGTCGCGGCATTTTTTCTGCTGTTCCTGCTCGCGGGATGGGCCTATGGCAAAGGCGCCAGGAGTATTAGCGATCACCGTGACCTCGTCAAAATGATGACCGGTGCCATGGAGGATCTTGCCTATTACTTGGTGCTAGCCTTCGCCGCGGCACACTTTGTCGCCATGTTTGCATGGTCTGGCTTAGGCCTGATCCTCGCCGTACATGGTGCTGACTTCTTAGCCGCCACGAATTTGCCGGCGTGGGCATTGCTTACCGCCATCATTCTGATTTCTTCCCTACTGAATTTGTTCGTTGGTTCAGCCAGCGCCAAGTGGGCACTCATCGCGCCGGTTATGGTGCCCATGCTGATGCTGCTGGGCATATCGCCGGAAATGGCAACCGCCGCTTATCGAGTCGGTGATAGTGCCACCAACATCATCACGCCGCTGATGGTCTACTTTCCGCTGATCTTGATTTTCTGTCAGCGCTGGCAGAGCGGCTTTGGCCTTGGCAGCTTAACCGCTACTATGCTGCCCTATTCAATTGGATTGATTTTCGCCGGCGTGCTGATGACCATTGGTTGGGTAATATTTGACTTACCCCTGGGACCTGGTGCCGAGGTTTTCATTGACGCGCCAGGAAGCGTTCCCGGCGCGGGTTAATTGATTTCGATCAAGGTAACAGGAGCAGGGCTACCGTCATTCAACGATCGTACCGCTAAAAGTCGGCTCGGAAGTAATAGCGGTTATCGCCGATATTTCGCTTTTCAGCTCTTCGATGGCTTTGTTGATGGCTGGCACGTAGTCGTCGTCTTCAATTTCAGCAAAGGGTGGTACGCCGAAAGACGTCAGCCAGTCTTGGCGAAACGGATTGTCAGCGAGCTCTGCCTCATCCGCAAAGGGCGGCGCATTGGCAGCCTGGGATATAGCGCGGCCTGTTGGCGCGTGGCTCTCAGGCGAACTGCAGGCTGATACCAAAACACAAGACATTAAGAAGATAGTCCAATTTGGAGTTTTCAAGTCGCGTTCTCTTTCCGTCTTATACGAGGAAATAGGCCACATTGACTCCAAACCTGCGCCTATTGCCCTGACCACATAATTGCTTAGTATTTCTCCAAATCTCTTGCAAACAACATCTCTATATTGCGAAAAGCCTTGAACTCCAGGTGATTGCCGCTGGGATCTTTTAGAAAAAATGTCGCCTGCTCTCCCGGCCTATCAGCGAAGCGCACATGATGATCGATGACAAAATCCATCCCGGCATCGCTCAGTTGATCGAGCAGTCGCTCATAGCTTTCCCAGGGCATCACAATGCCAAAGTGCGACGCCGGCACCGCGTGGCCCTCCACCTCGTTCGTAGCAGGGTCATGTGTCCGCGAGGCGTCGACTTGATGCACCACGAGCTGATGACCGAAGAAATCGAAGTCGATCCATCGTGTTGATTCACGTCCAGTGGCACACGCTAGGACGCCGCCGTAGAAATGCCTCGCTGCGTCTAAGTCCGTAACTGGTATGGCCAGATGAAAGCGCGGATAGTCTGGATTCATTGCGGCGAGCCCCGTTGCATGTTTAATCCCCCATATTACATACTCGGCCGCCCCCGCTTTTCACCAAATCGACCAATCGATCTATGCAACATTTCGACAAAATCTATGCCCGCGCCAGCACCCGCAAGGGTGGCGACACCGCCTTGGAAGCACTGCTTGCACCGATGCGAGAGACGATCAACCTAACCAAGCTGAGCGACGCCGACGTACTTGCCGAGATGACCGCCTGTATTTTTCGTGCGGGTTTCGTATGGCGGGTCATCACGGCCAAGTGGCCTGGCTTCGAAAGAGCCTTTCACGAATTCGATGTAATGCGTTGCGCCATGATGTCGGACGAAGAGATCGAAGAACTTAGCCGCAACACCGACATCGTCCGCCACGGCACCAAAATCGCAAGCGTGCGCGCAAACGCCCTATACATCCTGGACATTAGGGCACAGTACGGCTCATATGGCCGCTTCATGGAACAATGGCCGGAGTCAGACTTTGTTGGGCTGTGGGCGCACATGAAGCAACACGGCACACGTTTAGGCGGTCAGACCGGTCGCTATTGCTTGCGTTTTCTCGGCTACGACTCGCCAATATTGTCTCGCGACGTTGTCGCCGCCCTGATTGGCGCTGGCGTCGTCGATAAAGACCCCACCAGCAAGAAAGACCTGCTGGCGACACAGGCAGCCTTCAACGCATGGCGCGAACAAAGCGGCCGTAGCGCCCGAGAAATTTCGCGCTTGCTCGCACTATCCGTGGGTTAGCTGAATATGCCCGAGCACGCTATAGTCCTTGTCCTATCATAGGTATTTAGGGATATCCGATGCATATAAAACCCAGCGGAAAAGCCTGCGGTGCCCATATAACTGGCCTAGATTTATCGAAACCATTGCCCGCCAACACCCTCCAAGATATTCGCGAGGCCTGGCTGGACCACCATGTGCTTGTCTTCCCGAACCAAGATCTCAGTGATGACGATCTGGTGCGCGTGACCCAGGAATTCGGAGGTGTAGGCGATGATCCCTACTTTGTACCTATCGACAAAAAGACACCGGTCGTAGCTCTAACGCGGCGCGCTGACGAACAGGCGCCCGTCTTCGCTGAAAACTGGCATACCGATTGGAGCTTCAAAAAACATCCGCCCATTGGCACCTGTCTCTATAGCTTGGTAGTACCACCTGTCGGTGGCAATACAGGGTTCACTAATCAGCAATTAGCTTTGGTACAGATGCCGCAGGAGCTGCGATGCAGACTAGAGGGTAAGGTTGCCCTGCACTCTGCAGCAGCGGCCTATGGACCCCAGGGTACCTATGGCGAAAAAGATCAGGGCAATGATCGCAGCATGAATATTCTGTTCTCAGAACAGGCCAATCATTCCGAACCGCACCCAATCATCGCCACGCATCCCGAGTCTGGCAGGGAGACGCTCTTTGGTACGGTGGGTTATATACACACCATCGTAGGATTGGAAGAGGCCGAAAGCCAACAGCTAATCATGGATCTGTATGCCTGGCAAATACGCGAGGAATTCCAGTACATCCATAAGTGGGAGCCCAATATGCTGGTGGTTTGGGACAATCGATCGGTTCTGCATCGCGCCTTTGGCGGCTACGACGGTCACGCGAGAGTACTTCATAGACTAACCATTGCGGGCGATCCTGCGTTATCGCTTTGAAAGGCCACTGACCGCATACCAATCATCCGAACTCGACAATATTTCACTGATCACTTCATATGGGGAAAACTATGAGCGAATTCAAAGACAAAATTGTTGTCGTTACCGGTGCCGGTGGTGGCTTAGGCAAGGCCCACGCGCTGGAATTTGCCAGGCGGGGTGCCAAGGTTGTGGTCAACGACTTGGGCGGCAGTGGTGACGGAGTGGGCGCAAGCGATATGGCTGATGTGGTGGTAGAGGAAATTCGCCAGGCTGGCGGCATCGCCATTGCAAATAAAGCATCTGTCTCTGATCGCGCGGGCGCCAAATCCATCATCGACGACGCCATAGCAGAATTTGGCACCGTCGACATCCTAGTCAACAACGCAGGCATCTTGAGAGACAAGAGTTTTAAGAAAATGTCACTTGATGACTGGGACCTTGTCATGGACGTTCACCTAAATGGCAGCGCCTATGTCACCCATGCAGCTTGGCCGATCATGTATGAGAAGAACTATGGTCGCATCGTACTCACCAGCTCAACGTCGGGGATTTACGGTAACTTTGGCCAAGCCAACTACGGGGCAGCAAAAATGGGCATGCTGGGCCTGATCAATGTGCTTGCCCTGGAAGGCGCTGCGAAAAACATTCGGGTCAACGGCCTAGCACCCAGCGCAGCAACTCGCCTAATTGCAACGATTCCTGGCCGTGAAGACCTAGATCCAGAGAATCCTGATCCAGATGTGCATCCACGACTCGTCACACCCGCTGTTTTGCTTATGGCCAGCGAAGACGCGCCAAATGGCAAGGTTATTCAGGCTGGCGGCGGTCGATTCTCAACCTGCGCAGTCTTCAATAACGCAGACCTCGAGCTTGGCATTGATTCAGAGTTCGAAGACTTGCTGGCGCGCAAAGAGGATTTGCTGGATATGAGCCAAGCCCTCGAAGGATGGAACCGAACGCGGCGCTAATATTCTGCCCAGATGATCTAAAACACACAAAAAAAGCCGGGATATCCTGGCTTTTTCATATCAGCGGTTTCTCGCACCCGATTCTTCTCAGAATCCGAGAAGCGTTGCGTATCGATCTCGGTGTAGCGCCTGATTCCCATACAGTGCCTCCAACGCCCGAGCGCGCTTTAAATAGAACCCTGCATCAAAGTCGTCGGTCATACCGATGCCGCCATGTATTTGGATCAGCTGATTCGACATATCGAATAAAAACTCACCGGTTTTCGCTTTCGACAACGCGCTCATGGCGGCTTGGTCATCGGCACCGTTATCAATGGCGATTACCCCAGCTTCTGCGCAGGAACGGGCCATCTCCTGAGCCGAGTACAGCTCCGCCGCACGATGACCAAGCGCCTGAAAAGATCCGATCACTTTGCCAAATTGCTTACGAGTCTTCAGATAGTCCAGGGTCATTTCAAAGCTGCAGCAACCTATTCCGAGCATCTCCATGGCGACGCCCGCGCAAGCACGATTCAGCAAGTGCTCATAAAGTTCGCCACTCGGCATCCCTGCAAGATGCGCTTCGCCCGATACAACAACGTTCGTCAGCGTGACCCGCGCATGATCGCGCTTGTCGACGGTATCCATCTGCGTTCTAGACACACCGTCTGCATTGGCGGGCACCAAGAAAAGTTCGATGACACCCGCATCGGTTCTCGCGGCAACGACAAAGGTCGTAGCGCTCATGCCCTCCGGGACGAAAGTCTTAGCGCCGCTAAGCAGGAAGCCGCCATCGCTGGCACTAGCCTTGCAGGCAATGGCATTGCGCTGATGACGAGGCTGCTCGTCAACGGCTAAAGTCAGGATCTCACTGCCATCAACGATTCCTGGCAGCCACCGCTGCTTTTGATCGTCATTGCCACCCATATTGATTGCGCTGGCCCCAACGTAGGCGGACGCAAACAGCGGCGATGCGCAGAGTTGCCGACCAAGCTGCTCCAGAATCACCCCAAAGGTCAGATAGCCAAGGTCAGAGCCACCGAAGGTTTCGGGCACCAAGATGCCTGTCCAGCCCATATCGACCATGGCGGACCATGCTTTCGGGTCAAAGCCTCCATCACTGTTGCTGTTGCGGAAGTCGCGAAATTTCTGAACAGGCAGTTCAGCTTCAACCCAGGAAGTGGCCTGATCTTTCAGAATCGATTGTTCTTCGGTTAACGCTGCCATTGCTTATCCTTTTTGCGTCGTCTCGGGTAAACCCAAAACGTTCTTCGAGATAATGTTGTTTTGCACCTCGTAAGATCCGCCGTAAATCGACATGGCCTTGCCAGATAACCATTCACGAACGATACCCAACTCTTCTTCCGCGAAGTCATCCCCGCTCCAGCCAATACCTTGGCTTCCCATGATCTCAAGGGCTAACTCAGCCTTTTGCTGAGCAAATCGCGTATTGGAGTTTTTCAGAATAGAGGCCGCTGCACTGACCTCGACGCGCCCGGAGGCCTCGTCAGTGATGCGCTGCGCAGTCAACCTGTGAGCTGCACCGTCCATATAGTTGCGCACCAGGCGTTGCCTTAAATCTTTGTCAATAAGTGCGCCGTTGTCGTCCGTGCCGACAAATCGTTGGGCCTTTACATGGAGCGGTTCAGAGTCGAGCATGCTAACCCCACGCCCGCCAGTTTGGCTCTGACGCTCGTGCTGCAATAACCGCTTAACTACGCTCCAACCGTCATTGAGGTTGCCGAGCAAATCCCCTTTCTCGGCACGTGCATCGGTGAAATACGTCTCGCAAAAGGGCGAAATGCCTGAAATGAGGCGGATGGGCCTGGTCTCTACACCGTCTTGCTGCATTGGTAGCAAAACGAAACTGATTCCGTCGCGTTTTCCTGCATCGGTATCTGTCCGTACCAAAGCACCGCACCACTGCGAGATGTTGGCGCCAGACGTCCAGATTTTCTGGCCGTTCAGGGCGAAGTAATCGCCCCTGTCATCAGCCTTAGTGGACAGCGAGGCTAAGTCAGATCCTGCATTTGGTTCAGAAAGACCCAAACACCAGCGAATTTCGCCACTGGCAATACCCTTGAGATGCCTAGCTTTTTGTTCCTCGCTACCGTACTCGAGCAGTGTCGGGCCCACCATGGTCACTCCCATCCCTGTCATATGGGGAATTGGGTTATACGCACCAGCCCTATGAATTTCCTCGCCGATGATGTTAGCGTGAGGATCAGTTAGACCTGCACCACCGTACTCAACAGGCCATGTGGGCGCGCCCCAGCCCTTCTCCGCTAACTTCTGTCGCCAGGCTTCCAGCCCAGCTCTAACTGTGTCACTGGCTTTAGCCCCACTCTCGCCACCGGCAATGCCCGCCAAATCGGCTCCCTGAAGGCTAGCGGGGAAATTTTCCGCTACCCATGCTCTGACGTCGCCGCGAAAACTTTCCAGCTCATTCGCGTTTTGCATTACTTCTTATCCTTGTAAAAAATTCGTTCTTAGAAAAATGTCCGACTGCGGTCTTCTGGCGAAAGTTATAGACGCTCAATGATAACCGCAGGAGCCATGCCGCCCGCCGCGCACATAGTAATCAGCGCTGTTGACTGCCCTCGGCGCTCCAGTTCGTCTAGAGCAGTACCAATCAACATTGACCCCGTCGCACCAATAGGATGTCCCAGGGCGATGGCACCGCCATTGACGTTGACTTTGCTGTGATCAACGTTTAAGTCGCGCATGAACTTCACCGGCACGACTGCGAAGGCTTCATTAACCTCAAACAAATCGATATCGTCAAGGGTCATACCAGCCTTACTCAAGACCTTTTTCGCGGCATCCACCGGGGCATTCAAAATGTACTCAGGTGAATGGCCCATATTGGCCATGGCGACAATGCGAGCTCGGGGCTTGAGATCGTTTCTTTGCGCATAGTCTGACGATGCAATCACCAGCGCACCTGCACCATCGACCACACCAGAAGAACTGCCTGCATGGTGACGATGATCGACTTCAAGCCCTGGCCAGCGCTCGGCCACCCACTCACGATACGTACTACCTGAGTCAAAAAATTCAAGATCCATAAGACCTTCAAAAGCAGGCTGAAGATTGGCTAACGATTCGGCCGTTGTTTGAGGCCGTGGATACTCCTCTTGATCGAGCGCCAGGGTCCCATCGGGGTTGTTTACAGGAACCAGTGCTCGATTGAACGCACCCTCTCGAACTGCCCGTCCCGCTCGTTTTTGGCTTTCGAGAGAAAATGCATCGAGCTCAGCGCGGCTGAAGTTTTCTTCTGTGGCGATGATATCTGCCGCAATACCCACGTTAAGCTGCGGATACCGTCGGCGCAGTTCCTCATTGCCAGCATCGAGGGATGATGGGGGTGCCTCGCCTCGAGTGTAGGACATCATCTCAACACCACCCGCTACAACGAGGTCTTCCATACCGGACATAATGTTCGCCGCAGCTAGATTGACCGAGGTAATACCACCACCGCAAAAACGATCCAGCGTCATACCCGATGCCTTGGTAGAGAACCCGGCGTCCAGTGCCGCCATGCGTCCAATGCAAGAACCTTGCTTTTGAAACTGTGTGCTACAAGATACGATCACGTCGTCGATCTCGTCTGTGTTAATGTGATTGCGCTCAGCCATTGGTTTAAGCACCGACGAAAGCAGCTTTTGTGGATGCACTTCCCACAGGGCGCCCTTGCCTTGCTTACCGACACCTCGGGGCGTGCGGGCCGCGTCAATAATCCATGCTTCACTCATCCGCCTCTCTCCTCGCATTTTGCTTGGCCGGAGTTTGCGCGATCCTTGAAAGCGAGTCACCTCTTAAACCCTCGAACAAATTGAGTCAAAGGAACACGCAACAACGACACCTTTATCCTTTTCAAGCAGGCCTGCTCGTGCCGGTGCGTCACGTGAGTTAGTGTTTCAATACTCATAGAGGATCGTTTCGTGACTGAGTTAATGTGGCACTCTCCTATGGCAACTAGCCTGCTGCTAGGCCTGCTAGGCTGCTGTGTCGGCAGCTTTATCAATGTGGTCGTTTACCGCTTGCCGATAATGCGAGAGAGCCCTGAGGAGACTAGCGGTTATAATCTGGTTTGGCCCCCGTCAAGCTGTACATTCTGCGGTGTCGCCATAAAGATCCAACACAATCTACCCATCATTTCTTATCTCTGGCTGGGCGGTCGCAGCGCTTGCTGTCAGGAACCCATCAGTCGTCGTTATATCGCAACGGAAATTTCAGCGGGACTAATCACTGCTGGGATCTCTTTCTGGCTGTTAAACCATCAATTTGAAATGTATCGCGTCTCCGCGTTGCTGCTCCCCTCCTTGCTTTTGGTTTGGTGGTTAGTCGCCATCTCCGGGATGCTTTGGCACAGCAGTCAAGATACCAAGACGCTTTGGCAGAGCTTACTCTGGATAGGCTTACTGATGGCGAGCCAGCGAGATGCGTTTTCGTTGAGTGAAGCGATTTTCGGCGTTTGCTTGATTTATTTCCTCGCCCTGCTGTGGCGTCAGAGTGCTATCTTCATGGGCCGCAAAAACGCACCGGGTCCTTCTCACATCGATCAGCACTCACTGCAGCCGGTATGGCACAGCCTCGCTGCCATGGCCGCCTGGTTTGCTCTGCCTGAAGCCGAAGCGTTGGCTATCGGTCTTGCGGTGGCAGCAGCCTGGGGACTATGGACCGCTCGTAATAACCAGGCCGCTGACTTCTCAGCGCAGTGGAGGGCGAGAACTGTTGAGTTGGCGATCGTTTTCACATTCGGCATCACTTGGGTGTTGATCTTGGCCGATCTGTAAATTAGGTCTGCCCCCCATATCTCATTGTTCTTGAGATGCAAATTAGGATAGCCAGAGGGCTGGTTCCGATTGGTTTCTTGAGTAATAGCTTAGCAACAGGTCCTGAGTTGATGTCCGCAGCTGCTCACCATCGAGCACCGTGCAGCGCCCGTTGAACGCCCGCTGGCCGGTTTTTTGCTCCTCCTCGAACACTAATTTATAACCCAACTGCCCTCGTTCGATGCGCACCTCAAAGCCTAAGCTTGGCCGCACCGATTCGTTCAAAAATTTGATGTGCACCTCGCTCGGTGTGATCAAAAGACGATTAGAGGTAAGAGAGGTGATCCTGTCGCCAAACCCGCCGACAAATTCGGCTCGAGAAGTGGCGAGATTTAGGCGAAACATATGCTGCAAACGCTCTGGGTCCTCAACCAGACAAACCAAGTGCTCAGTGTATCGCGGAGGCTGTGGTTCGCGATTTTTAGCCTCAGTACAGTTCACTAAACACAGACCTAATAGACCCCAAGCCCCCAATCGAAGGAATCCACGCATGGGTTCAAAGCGTGCGAAAGTCATGATTCAAAACTGCCGTTCATAACTTTTTTACTATTGTTCATCAGCACTGGTCCGTTTTTTGCCTCTCATAAGTTTACAAGTGATAGCACTCTGGCGACTTAATCAGAACTCACTTTGTAATAAAACCCAACGCTCATGCCCCAGTTTAATTTTGCGACCAAATTAGTGCGCCGTTTGACTTGGATTTGCGTGGCGAACTGGGGGTGAAAGGTATCGGCTTAGTAAGCACATGTTTTTTGTTAGATTTGCCAAAGGATGCCGCCCCAGTAGGGTAGACCCTACGCCAGACGCGAACACAGTCCGTTCGTCAATGAGACGCTAGGCATTACGAATCAGGTCAGCCATTCGCTCGGCGAGCATGATCGTTGGTGCGTTAAGATTGCCGTTGGTGATGTGTGGGAAAACGGACGCGTCGATGACTCTGAGACCGGTAATGCCATTAACCCGACCTTCAGGGTCGACCACGGCCTGGGCATCAGACCCCATACGACAGGTGCCGCAGGGATGGTAGGCGCTCTCTGCTTGCGCTGCTACAAAAGCGTCGAGTTGCGCATCACTTTGACATTGTTCGCCCGGATTTAGCTCCTGACCACGTAGCTCTGTAAAAGCGGGCTGGGCGAAAATGTCTCTAGCCTTGCGAATCGCCGCACGAAAGACGCTCCAATCATCCTCATGACTCATGTAGTTGAAAACAATCTTTGGCGCCTCGCTGGCTCTTTTACTGCGCAGCGTTATCGCCCCACGACTCTTGGGCAGCATCGGCCCTACATGTACCTGAAACCCGTGCCCTTTGGCCTTAGCGGAACCGTCATAGCTCATGGCGGTTGGGAGGAAATGAAACTGAATATCAGGCTGCGCCTGACTAGGGTCACTGCGAACGAAACCGCCGACTTCGAAGTGATTCGTGGCACCCAAGCCCTTGTGCGTGGCGACCCATTGAACGCCAATCTTCGCTCGCCCGATGAGGCCAAGATGTTTATGCAGGGACACGGATTTGGTGCAGGCTTGTTGTACATAGACCTCAAGATGATCCATCAGGTTTTGACCGACTTGGGGGCTATCTACTAATGTCTCCAAACCCATTGATTGAAGCTGGTCTCCAGGGCCAATACCCGACAACATTAGCAATTGCGGCGAATTGATGGCACCGGCGCATAGCAGTATTTCTTTTGCTGCAGTCAGGCGCTCGATTTGACCCTTGAGCATGACTTCAACGCAGATGGCCCGGTTTCCCCGCATTTCGATACGCTGAACCTGGGCCTGGGTAAGCACCTGCAGGTTGCGACGATCCTTAACCGGGCGAAGATAAGAGCGGGAGGCAGAGGAGCGTTTACCCTGAGCTACCGTCATCGGCATCGGGCCAAACCCCTCCTGTTGCGCGCCATTTAAATCGTGGGTGTAGGCATGCCCAGCCTCCTTGCAAGCACGCAAAAAGGCGCCATACAGGGGGTTTTTCATCGCGCCCGTTGTCGTACCCAGCGGGCCCTCGATACCTCGAAAATTGTCGCTATGCCTCCCCTCGTCTGCGCACTGAGCTTTCTTAAAGTACGGCAGCACTGACTGATAGTCCCAGCCCGTAGCTCCCATTTCCGCCCATCGGTCGAAGTCCCGCGCGTTGCCGCGAACATAGACCATGCCATTGATGGAAGACGAGCCACCTAGCACCCGACCACGGGGACAGGCGAGCCTTCGGTTATCCATATTCGGTTCGGGTTCACTGACATAACACCAGTCAAAAGACGACTTGCCCATGGGCAAGTAAAAAGCGGAAGGCATCGCCAGCATCCAGCTCTTATCTGCACCACCGGCCTCAAGTAGCGCGACCCTATTCGTTGGGTCTTCGCTGAGCCGGTTAGCGAGAACGCACCCAGCGGAGCCCGCACCAATAATGATGTAGTCTGCGGAAAGGAGTTCCCCCGTCACTGCAAATCCTCAGCGGCGTCAAAGCCAACTACCAACCGTCGAAGCGTGCGCTGAGTATGAACACTAGGTGAATCATTGCACGTCCACATGCTTCACGTTGATCGAACTAACTTCGTAATCAATAAAATTTTTCACATAGGTGGCGTCTTTATCCGACGCCAAAGCACCAAACGCGGTGGAAATAGCGCTTCGAGCATTCCAGCGGCATCTGCCCCGTCTGCTGGCGCGTCCTCGCTTAGAGCTGCCACAGTTTGCTTGGCTACCGTCCACTTCGACATGTCCTTCTTACATTCGTCTCATAACCCCAGTCAACCGACCGTGTTCTTGGTTGAATATTGTCGTCGCGACACCACAGACCATTTCAATCAGGCTGCGCATCTAGCTCAAAAACATCATGTAGAGCACGAACGGCAAGCTCCACGTATCTTTCGGCAATTACGACAGAAATTTTGATTTCTGAGGTAGAGATCATCTGAATGTTGATATTTTCACTTGCCAGACGATCAAAAACTTTAGTGGCGACACCCGCGTGGGAGCGCATGCCAACACCTACGATAGACACCTTGGCAATGGTGTTGTCGCCCGTCACCTCACGCGCTCCGATATCTTTTGCAACATCATCGAGGAGCGAAAGGGTTGGCTGGAAATCCTGCCGCTTCACCGTAAACGTAAAATCCGTCATGCCGTCGACACCCGTGTTCTGAACAATCATGTCGACTTCGATATTTTTGCCCCCAACTGGTCCTAGGATTTTAGAGGCGATGCCGGGAATGTCTGGAACGCCAGAAACCGTTATCTTCGCGTCTTCAGTCGAATGGGCTATACCAGACACTATCGCTTGTTCCATGTTGTCGTTCTCCAACGTGATTAAAGTGCCGGGTCCTTCAGCAAAGGTCGACATGACTCTAACCGGTACCCGATAGCGCCCCGCAAACTCAACAGAGCGGGGATGCAGGACTTTGGAACCCAAACTCGCCAGTTCCAGCATTTCTTCAAAGGTAATCTGCTGGAGCCGTCGCGCCCCCTCGACGATACGCGGATCCGTGGTGTAGACACCTTCCACGTCAGTGCAGATTTCACATTCATCGGCCTCCAGGGCGGCCGCCAGGGCGACTGCCGAGGTGTCGGATCCGCCTCTGCCCAGGGTCGTAATTTCGCCATGCTCGTTCACTCCCTGAAATCCTGCCACCACTGGCACCACGCCGTTAGCCAGCTCGGTTTGCAATTTTTGGGTGTCAATATGCTCGATCCTTGCACGGCCGTGGGCGGCATCGGTTCGGAATGCAATTTGATCCGCTAAAAAAGACTTAGCGGAAATGCCTCGTCGCAATAATGCGGTACTAAGCAAGGCTATGGTAACCTGCTCGCCTGAGGCCATCAGTACATCCATCTCTCGCCGACTGGGATACTCACCGCCTAACTCTTGGCCCATAGCGACGAGCCGATTGGTCTCACCTGACATGGCAGAAACGACGGCGGCGACCTGGTGACCCTTGGCCAAATATCCCGCGATGCGCTCTGCTACCTGCGCTATACGCTCCGTACTGCCGACACTGGTGCCACCGTATTTTTGAACAATCAGTCCCATTACCTAATCCCTTGAGACGCTGACCTGGGCCGCGAAAATCCCGCGATTGCCTAGGAAGCCAGTTGGCTCTCCACCCATTGGCGGGCAGCAGTGAGGGCCTGCTCGACTGCGTCGACTTGGTCGCCACCACCCGCTCTTGCCAAATCTGGACGCCCGCCACCCTTGGCGCCCACCAGCGGTGCAACGGTCTGAATGAGCTCCGCCGCCGATAGGCGCTCTGACAGTGATTTGCCGATAGCAGAAACCATACCGACTCTGCCCTTATCTATGGCCGCCAAAACAACGACGGCATCGCTGGAGAGCTGCGACCGCACGGTATCCAGGGTCTGCATCATGGCCTTACTGTCTCCCTCAACTTGAGTCGCAATGAAGCTGATACCTGCAATCTCCTCCACCCGAGTGCTTAAATCAGAGCTTAAGCTGGCCGCCAACTGATGACTCATCTGCTCTACTTGACGCTTTAGGGCGCGATTTTCGGCGATCAGTTGTTGAAGCTTGCTACCGATTTCGCGGCGCCCAACTTTCAGTGAATCGCTAACCGAGTTAAGCAGAACCTGCTCTTCATGAACCAAACCCAAGGCTATGTCCCCTGTTACCGCCTCAACACGCCGTATACCCGCAGCAATGCCGGTCTCATTAACAATCTTGAAGAAGCCGATATCTCCGGTGCGTTGGACGTGAGTACCGCCGCAGAGTTCCATGGAATATCCATTGCCCATGGTTAAAACACGAACCTGATCTCCATATTTTTCGCCGAAAAGCGCCACCGCACCTTGTCGCACCGCGTCGTCGTAGCTTAGAAGCTGAGTATCTGCACCGGAATTGAGTCTAATTTGCTCATTCACTCGCTGCTCTATCGTCTGAAGCTCCTCACCCTCGATGACACCAGTATGGGCGAAGTCAAAGCGCAGCTTTTCAGCGTTGACCAGGGAACCTTTCTGCTGGACGTGATCACCGAGCACCTCTCGCAGCGCGGCGTGAAGCAGGTGAGTGGCGGAGTGATTGGCGCGGGTCTGATTACGCGTCGTGGTGTCCACCTCGGCATGCAAAGTATCGCCAGCACTAATCGTTCCCTCTAGAAGACTGCCAATGTGCAGGAACTGTTCGCCGCTGATCTGGGTATCGACTACCTGGAAACGCGCACTCTCGCTAGCCAAAACACCCCGGTCGCCTACCTGCCCACCGCTCTCCGCATAAAAGGCGGTTTGATCCAAAACGATCACGCCTCGGGATTGGTCAGCGTCTAGCCGCTCCATAGGTTCCCCCTCAGCATCAAAAACTGCAAGCACCGACGCTTTATTCGCGAGCTGTTCGTAGCCGCAGAAATGCACTTTTTCCTTTACGCTGATTTTTTGCCCAAGGCTGGTGGAGAAACTGGTGGCAGCACGACCTCGCGCGCGCTGCGCCTCCATGGCCTCATCAAAGCCAGCCTGGTCTACAAACATATTCAATTCGCGCGCAACATCGGCGGTCAGATCGACAGGAAATCCGTAGGTATCGTAGAGTTTGAACGCGACGTCGCCGGGCAACACATCCCCCGATACCCCACCCAGCTCTTTCTTTAGCAGCTCCATGCCTTGAGTTAGCGTCTCGCTAAAGCGGGCCTCTTCGTCGGCTAGAGTTCGCATGACATCATCCGCGCGCTCGGCAAGCAGCGGATAGGCCGTGCCCATCTCTTCGACCAGAACCGGAACCAGCTTGTGAAAAAACGCTGCCTTGATGTCCAGCTTGTACCCGTGCCTTAAGCCGCGCCGTATGATTCGCCGTAACACGTAGGCGCGATCCTCATTGCCCGGCAGAACACCATCGGCGATCAGGAATGCGCTGCTTCGAATATGATCGGCGATAACCCTGAGCGAGGCCGTATTGATGACTTGGCTGGGGTCAGTAATACCGGCGTGCTTGCCCGCCTCCCTCATCACGCGGGCGAACAAATCGATTTCGTAATTGTTGTGCACGCCCTGCAGAATGGCGGCCATACGCTCAAGCCCCATTCCCGTGTCGACCCCAGGCTGAGGCAAAGGATCCAGCGCTCCGTCAGCGCTGCGATCGAATTGTGGAAAAACCAAATTCTGGAATTCGATGAAACGATCGCCGTCTTCATCGGGTGAACCTGGAGGCCCTCCAGCGATAGACGGACCATGGTCGTAAAATAGCTCCGTGCACGGACCGCACGGACCCGTATCACCCATGGTCCAGAAATTCTCTTCAAGATCTATGATTCGCTCGTCAGCGATACCCACCTTGTCGCGCCAAATCTTCCGAGAATCGTCATCGGTTGGATGCACGGTGATCAAAATTTTGTTCGGATCCAGTCCCACCACTGCAGTGGCGAATTCCCATGCCCAGGAAATGGTGTCTTCTTTGAAATAGTCACCGAAGCTGAAATTTCCCATCATCTCGAAAAAAGTGTGGTGCCTTGCGGTATAACCCACGTTTTCTAGGTCATTATGCTTGCCCCCGGCTCGCACGCAGCGTTGCGCAGACGTTGCCCTTGTATAACCAGGGTCTGCTTTCCCAAGCAGAGGGTCCTTGAACTGGTTCATCCCTGCGTTGGTGAACAAAAGTGTTGGGTCGTTGTGAGGCACCAAGGAACTAGAGGCCACAATTCGATGCCCTTTTGATTCGTAGAAATCGAGGAATGCGCGCCGTAAATCAGCAGTTTTCATGGTGTGCGGACTGACCAAAAGAGTGAACACGATGATAGAGCATTCGAGCCTTCAATGGCAGGCGTTAATGGCAGAACTCAGACTCTAATCACGACTAACACATGCAGTTCTCTCTGGTGAAAGATGCTGCCGCGGCCAGGGGTATGCGAGAGACTAGTGGTCTGTCGCCTGCATCACCTGGTTAATAGCACGAGATGCTAAACCCGCGGGAAATCCACGTCTGGCCAAAAACCTAGCAACACGCGCGCGCTCTTTTTGGTCCTGATGCCATGCCTCGCGTTGCTGGTCTCTGGAGGGCCTATTGTGGGTCCCACCATAACCTAGAGCAGACAATGGTGAGTTTTCACTATCATCGGATGGGAAAAAACACGACTCTGACGGACACGGCTCCTGCAGACTCAGATGGTCATCTGGCCTTGGCATCCGCGCCTTTTTTTCTACCTGCACAACGGCCCTAGCCAGCCATTGTTCGTTATAGGGTGCGAGCAGGTTTTCGATCAGTTCCTTGTCCAAACCGTTATGCTCAAGTTCTCGCTGAATAAATACCGGACCATAGCCTCGATCAACGCGGATTCTGCAAAAGGCTTCGCCGTAGCGTGTATTGCACAGCAAGCCCGAATTTCGAAGCTCAGTGATCACCTCACTGACAACGTCCGACAAAAACCGGCGCTGCAACTTGGTAGATAACTCGAGAACACTGTACTCCCTTGTACCCAGCAAACGCACCGCCGCTCCATAGCATTTGGCCTGATTACCAGCGTCTTTCGAATCGAGGCCGACTCTACCCTTGAGCCTCACAAGCGATCCTGGCTAGGCTTCTGGTGCGCCTGGCTCACCCAAACCCGACTCGCTTGCATCGCCAGCAAGGGCTTCAACATTGTCACCACCCTCGCCAAGGGCTGGCATGAGCAGCTGTCTAATACGAACTTCAATCTCCTCTTTGAGTTCGGGATGGTCATCCAAGAAGTCTGCAGCGTTCTTGCGACCCTGGCCGATGCGCTCACCGTTGTAAGAATACCAAGCTCCAGATTTTTCAACCAAATTCTGCTCAACACCCAGCTCGAGTATCTCACCAGTGCGATGGATGCCCTGACCGTACAGGATCTGAAATTCAGTTTGTCGGAACGGCGGGGCCACCTTGTTTTTCACCACCTTAACTCGGGTCTCATTACCTACAACTTCATCGCCATTTTTCACGGCACCGATGCGGCGAATATCCAATCGAACCGAGGAATAGAACTTCAGTGCATTACCGCCGGTCGTCGTTTCTGGAGAACCAAACATCACTCCAATTTTCATCCGTATTTGGTTGATAAATACAACTAGGGTATTGGACTGCTTGATATTACCAGTCATTTTGCGAAGTGCTTGGCTCATCAGACGCGCCTGCAGGCCGACATGGCTGTCGCCCATATCTCCTTCGATCTCTGCTCGGGGGGTCAGTGCCGCGACAGAGTCCACAATGACAACATCTACTGCAGCAGAGCGCACTAACATGTCGCAGATTTCCAGAGCCTGCTCCCCTGTGTCGGGTTGCGAAACCAGAAGGTCGTCGGTGTCTACGCCCAGGGCCTGGGCATAAATTGGATCTAGTGCGTGCTCCGCGTCGATAAAAGCACAGGTACCACCCGCTTTTTGTGCCTCAGCAATGACCTGCAGTGTGAGGGTGGTTTTACCGGATGATTCGGGACCATAAATCTCCACAACCCGCCCCTTGGGCAGACCTCCAATTCCCAACGCAACATCCAGGCCAAGAGAACCGGTTGAGATCGACGGTATGGTGACCAGCTCTCTGTCCCCCAGGCGCATCATGGAGCCCTTACCAAATTGCCGCTCGATTTGCGCCAACGCAGCGCTCAGGGCTCGCTCTTTTTCAGGGCCTGCTCTGCCAGAGCTACCTGCTTTTACACTTTCCTTCGCCATTTTCTTTCCTCGTGTCTTTCCTTGCGTCGAATCCGCATTCCTCTAATCGTTGATCTGGTCCAGTGTCTGATCCTCTTTCCCATCCATGATCTCGTCACTGGTGTGATTCTTCGGGTGACTGTCGTTATGCATACATCTCAGAGATAACTGTATATTCATTCAGTAGTCGCCGCAAGACTCATTTTTAGGTTTCAGGCTATTCCGCCGGTTGACTGTGATTTACCCGCTGTAGTTCACTGCTTTTTCATTCTGAGCTGATGCGAACCCGAATTCCGATGCGATCTACACCCTCCGCTCCAGAATCAGTCTTTCCCGACGCTGGCAAACTCACACCGATGATGCAGCAATATCTCAGCATCAAGGCCGCTCACACCGACGCCCTGCTGTTTTATCGAATGGGTGACTTTTATGAACTATTTTTTGAAGACGCAAAAGTCGCCTCGGACCTTCTCGACATCACTCTAACGGCGAGAGGTTATGCCGGTAATGAACCCATACCCATGTGCGGTGTGCCCTACCACGCGGCAGACGCCTACCTAGCACGACTGGTAAAACTGGGGCGCCGTGTCGCCATTTGCGAGCAGGTCGGTGATCCGGCGACGAGCAAAGGCCCGGTGGAGCGCCAAGTGCAGCGCATTGTCACGCCGGGCACCCTTACCGACGATGCCTTTCTGGAAACCAAGTCCGACAGCGCGACAGCTGTGTTGTATTTTGCCGAGCATCAAATCGGTTTAGCCCTGCTTAATCTATCGTCGGCTCAACTATTACTTCAGCAATTGTCTTCGGAGAATTTGCTGCTTGATGCAATTACTGCCGTGCGTCCTGCTGAAATTTTGTTGCCCGCGAGCCAGGCGGCACGATGGAAGGAGTCGCTGGCTGCATTCGCCGCGGTGACCTGTATTGATGACACCAAATACCAGAGTCAACGTGCTTCTGCGGCGCTGAATCAACACTTTCAGCAAGATTTGGCTGCGGTTGCTGGCATTCACCCTGAGGCTCCCTGCCTCGTCGCCGGCGCCGCGGCTTTGGCGTACGTACAGAGCACCCAATGCCAGTCGCTGGACTTTCTGCAGCAGGTGATTCACAAACAGGACGATCAGTGCATCGGCATGGACGCTCATTCCCGCCGCAATCTTGAGATCGATGTTCGCAGTAACGGCGCGACCGATCACACGCTGCTGAGCCTAATGGACACCACCGTCACCCCCATGGGCAGCCGCCTACTGCAGCGCTGGCTCCATGAACCACTGCGCAATGTCGATGGCGTGATCCGGCGTCAGGATTGGGTGACCGACGCTCTCGCCGCCCGAGCAGGCGAGGACATTCGAGCAAGCGTGAAGCCGGTGGGCGATTTGGAGCGCATCCTGACTCGGGTCAATTTGGGTTCCGCCTCGCCCCGAGACATTGGCAAGCTAAGAGACGCCTTGGGACAGCTTCCAGTAATCAAGGAGGCACTGCAATCCATCAACGGCGAACTCAACGAGCAGTTAATCGATTCCTTGGGCGACTTCACCCATCTGCAAAGCAAACTCACCCAGGCCTTAGTCGATGAACCACCGGTAACCCTTCGTGAAGGTGGGGTTTTCGCAGGCGGCTACAGTGAAGAGCTAGATCAGCTGCGCAAAGTCAACAGCCACTCGGCAAATTGGCTGGCAGAACTAGAGCAAGCCGAGCGCGAGCGTACGGGCATCAGCTCGTTAAAAGTGGGCTATAACCGAGTGCACGGCTACTACATCGAAACATCCAAGGCTGCAAAGGGTGAGGTGCCGGATGAGTATGTCCGCCGACAGACACTGAAAAACGCCGAGCGCTACATCACGCCAGTACTTAAGGCCTTTGAGGAAGGTGCTCTTCGCAGCAGGGGGGAGTCGCTGCAGCTAGAGCGCCGCCTATTTGGCGATCTGCTAATCGAACTGGCAGATGAGTCAAGAGCGCTAAGAAAATCCGCGGAGGCGGTGGCCCAATGCGATGTGCTTTCCTGTTTGGCCGAGCGCGCATATTCCTTGGGATTCCATGCCCCTAACTTTACCGAACAGCGTGGTGTCCAAATCACCCAGGGCTGGCACCCCGTCGTGAAGGACAGCTCCACCAATGCCTTTATCGCCAACGATTTATCCCTGTCGCCCAATCAGAGCATGCTGATCGTGACGGGACCCAATATGGGCGGTAAGTCGACCTACATGCGGCAAGTCGCACTGATCAGCCTGCTTGCCTATGTCGGTAGCTATGTGCCCGCAGAGGACGCAACACTGGGACCGATTGATCGTATCTTTACGCGTGTTGGCGCAGCAGACGATTTAACCAGCGGTCGTTCCACCTTTATGGTCGAGATGATCGAAACCGCACAAATACTCCATAACGCGAGCCCCTACTCACTAGTATTGCTCGATGAAATCGGTCGCGGCACCAGCACATACGATGGTCTAGCCCTCGCTTGGGCCTGCGCGCAACACCTTGCTGAACAAAGCCACGCCCTGACGCTTTTCGCCACGCATTATTTCGAGCTCACTAGTCTACCTATGCGTTGCCCCAACGTGGGAAATGTTCACCTCAGTGCCAAGGAGCACCGAGGAGACATCGTATTTTTGTACCAAGTGCAGTCTGGGGCAGCTAGCCAGAGCTACGGCATTCAGGTCGCCAAACTCGCTGGTGTACCGAAAACTGTTTTAGACATTGCCCGGACGAAACTTCGCGGTTTTGAGCAGCAAACAGTGCTGGGCGACACGGCTGCAACAGGCCAGTCGGATCTGTTTGTCGCCAACGTTTCGTCTAATGCACAACCACTGGTCACGGAAGACACGTTCACTGCGCCAAATAACACCGATGAGCGTGCGGAAGAAGTGATCGAGGAACTAAGCAAGATCGACGTCAACGATCTGACGCCGCGCCAAGCCTTAGACATCCTCGATCGCCTGCAGCAACTTGCCGAAGGAAAAACCGGCTAAGAACTCTAGCCGACTAGACAGTCCACGCCTCTCGGTTAAACTAGCGCGCTTTTCATCACCGCCTTTTTCGCGGTCCGTCTCACTGCCTGGGCGGGATTATCCCAGATGTTATTAAGGTGACTCACATGACATTCATCGTTGGCGAAAACTGCATCAAGTGTAAGCACACTGATTGCGTAGAAGTCTGTCCCGTCGACTGTTTTTACGAGGGCCCAAACATGTTGGTGATTCATCCTGACGAGTGCATCGACTGCGCTCTATGCGAACCCGAGTGCCCGGCAGATGCGATTTTCGCGGATGATGAAGTGCCGGAGGATCAAGAAGCATTCATCGAGCTCAACGCTGAGCTCGCCGAGCTTTGGCCGAACATTACCGAAATCAAGGAATCGCCAACCGACGCAGAAGAGTGGGATGGTAAGCCGGGTAAGTTGGCGCTTCTCGAACGTTAAACCCTAGCTTTTTGGCAGTACCGTCGCGGGGTTAATGGGCTGCCCCTTCCGCCGCACTTCAAAGTGCAGCTTCTGACCAACCCCGGGTCGCGGCAAAATCTCGGCTATGACCGCTCCACCCCGCACTCGCTGCTGTTCGGCCACCTGGACTTTGCCGTTAAAGCTATAAGCACTCAAAAGGTCCGTTGTATGTTTCACGATGACGAGGCGCTCGAACCCTGCAATACCATTACCCGCATAAACCACTTCGCCACTTCGAGTGCTGCGCACCTTCGACCTGGCCGTAATCGCATAGTCGAGACCCTTGTTGTTATTGCCAAACGGCACGCTGGGGCGCTGGGGCAATGGCCGATACCAAGTCTGGCCGCTGCGCGGCGTGGACGAAGCCTGTTTTGGCGGCGTTGCTGTGCTTCTCGGCTGCTTTGCTGGCTTCGGTCTGGTTCGAGCCACCACCGCCGGTTTTGACGCCACCGCCGGTTTAGCGGTCTTTCCAGTTTTTGGCGCTGGCTTTCGAGTCGCAACAACTCCACCGTCAGCGAGGCTGTCCGAGTTTTTCTCTACCCCGACGGGGGCTGACTTCGGCGTCTCTGAGAGCCGCAGTTTTTGACCGGGATAGATGGTGAAAGGTGCGCCAATACCGTTGGCTGTGGCCAATCGACGGTGATCCAAATTGAACCGCCAGGCGATTGAGTAAAGCGTGTCACCGCGAACCACGACATAGCTCTGTTGGTTCCTGTTGGCAAGCGATCGATCTGTAACCGGAGGCGTTCCTGGTACAGCGCAGCCACCCAGCATACCAATCCAAAACAAGCCGACCCAAAGCACGCGCAACCTTCGGCTAAAACGCGGGCATCGAAACTTGTGAAGCCGGACAAGTACCGCTACTGGGGCGACAGTTTGGACAGCAGCCATATGCCCGCCCCCCCCAAGTAACGCGGCCATTAAGGACAGTCCCAGGTATGCCTCACTGCCCGCCGCGGCATATTGTTGCGGCAATTGGAGTGTTTGAAAAACGCCGTAGGCATCTGGCGCGGACTGTGATGCGACAATTTGCCACGGCCAAAGTCTAATGAGCGCTGTCGCCATGAAGCCTGTCAGAAATGCTAGCAGCGCATCCTCAAAGCGCATAAGCAACCAAACCAGGGCGCGAGCGAACAGCATTAATCCGAAACCGCACCCACCCGCTAGGACCAGAAGAAACGTCCAGTCCAGCTGATTCACCGCCAAAATCACGTCGTCATATAACCCCAGCAAAAGCAGAACAAAACTGCCAGATATGCCCGGCAAAATCCAAGCACTGACGGCCACCATACCCGCGACGAACAAAGCGAACATGGATTCGGACATATCAACGCTGGGTAAGCTCAAAAAAAGCAAACCCGCCAGCACGCCGAGAGCGCCATAGGCGGCGAGATAGCGCGGCGCGCGAGCTGCACCAATTTGTAACACCGAGACGGCAATAACCCCGAAAAAGAAGGCCCACAGCACGGGCTCTGCAGCCTCCATCATGAAGCCTATAAATCGAGCGAAAACCAAAATTCCCGCCACCATGCCGACGAGAAGGGCGAGCAAAAAACCTAACTGGTGATGTCGCCAAAACTGCCTCGGCTGCATAACAAGCTTAAGCGACTGGGGGCCAAAAGAGGACAAGGCCGAGACAAGCCGGTAGTAGATGCCGCTGATAAAGGCAATGGTGCCGCCGGAAACCCCAGGCACCAGCTCGGCCAAACCCATCAATACACCTCTTAAGAATACCCCTCGCGGTGAAGATTGCTTAGATGATTCCTCCGAATAAGCCCCCATTTACTCCACTTCCTGTACCGACCTGAGCCTAAGTTTTCGCTCAGATTTCCGTTATGTTGTCGCTTGTGCTGTTCGCGTTTTGTTTGCCCTCGAGGGCCCTAGCGTGCCTTATGTGCCAAAGCTCTGGATTATTGTCGCTACTGTTTTGCCACCCCGGCAACCAGAGGCACAAAGTGTACTCGCTCATGAATGGTTTCAACCAAGCCCTGCTCAGTGCGGTCGATTACTTTTAACGACTGAGACTGATCTGTACCAACGGGAACGATTAGCCGGCCGCCATCGGCGAGTTGGTCGAGCAGTGCTCCCGGCACCTGTGGGGGTGCTGCGGTTACCAAAATCCCGTCAAATGGGCCTTTTTCTGGCCAACCAGCATATCCGTCGCCATAACGCAAGGTGATGTTGTGCAGAGCCATGGCCGTCAAACGCGCCTTGGCACGCGGCACCAGGGCTTCGATACGCTCAATACTGAACAGGCGCTCGCATAGCCCGGCTAGAATCGCGGATTGATATCCCGACCCTGTTCCCACCTCGAGCACGCGCTGACGGGGCGTTTCATTAAGGAGCTGACTCATAAGGGCTACGATAAAAGGCTGCGAGATCGTCTGACCATGCCCGATGGGTAAGGAGGAGTCTTCGTAGGCCCGGTGCCCCCAGGCCTCGTCGATAAAAATATGCCTGGGCACAGACCCAATCAAACTTAAAACAACCTCGTCCTTTAATCCCCGTTGACGCAACCTCGCGACGAGACGATCTCGCGTGCGCTGAGACGTCATCCCAATACCCTGGAGGTCAAATTGACTCACGACGCCGACGCCAAACTGAGATCTCGTAGGTCAAACCACTGGCTCAAAAGCACTGTGGCGTAGGCTCCTACGGGCAGGCTGAAGTCCAGGGACAGCGTCGCCTTTTGGCGATCATGGGCTATAGCGATGTTCTGGGGAGTCACGGCCATTGGCCGCAGGGCCCGATCTACTCCAGCGTACTCAAGCCCAGCGCAGACCTCGCTCAGGGATTGCTCTTCATCGGGTGTTCTCACCTCTGCCATCCAGTGCTCTTGTCTTTTTAAGGCTGGGCCTGACAACGTATTAGTACCGCGCCCCCACAAGGGGCCATAGGGGATGTCTGTTTGACCGGTTTGACTGAGCCCCACGTCATCGCCGTCGAGACAGATTCGCCAGGTTTCGTCCCGTACCCGCCCTGCCAGCAGTTCATTAAAGACCCAGCTCCGAAGAACCGACAGATGCCAGCCTTTTTGCCGCTGTGATAAACGTCGGTAGCGGCCTTGATCTCGCCGATGTCGCAGCCAATTAAGTGCATCGTCCAGATTATGACGACCGAAACGCTGGGGGCCAAAATAGTTGGGGAAGCCCGATTCTAAGCGATACTGTAATTTCGCTTGGTCAATCTCCGCCCCAAAGTCTCTCAGCACAATAGAAAAGCGATTCGCCTGATGCTCGCCTCGTCGCAGTTTTTTGCGGTCGCGTCGACAGTGCAGCACTTTTATCTCTTGATCACCCTCGGTCTGATTCAGCCTACTAACATCGAAACCTGGGCCTTTAGAAGGATCACGCACGCTAAACCACTGCTCTGTAACCGCATGTTTATCTTTCAGTCCCGCGTAGCCGACGTCCATCGCTGGAACATCAAATGCCTTTGCGAGTCGACTGACTACAAGAATAGTGTCTAAACACCGTTTGCGAATATACAGATAGATATGCTCACCAGTATCCTCGAACCGTCGATTAAGATCCTCGGTGACGCGCCAGTCTTCAGGATGCGCCTTGATATGCGCGGGATAGCGGAAGATACCCTGGGCCTGGCTCAAACTCAGTGGGTCACGAACAGTCACTAATGTTCAGGCTCTGGCGTCAGGTAGAACACTTCGTCTTCTTTGACCATCCCCAGCTCACTACGAGCACGAGCCTCAAATGCAGAGGTATCACTTTTCAAGGCAAGCACTTCTGCCGTCATCTTGGCGTTACGCAGAGCAAGCGCCTCGGTCCGAGTTTGCTGTTCGGCAAGTCTCTCCGCCAGCGCTTTGCGTTCAAAATATCCTGATGGGCCAAACCACAGTTGCTGCTGCAGCAACAGAACGATCAATAACATGATACCGATAACTACTTTCATGACCTGACAACCCTTGGCCTGTCTATCCCTTCGCGTTAATCGCGCCACGCCCTGGATAGTGGGCATCGTTACCAAGGGCCGACTCAATTCGCAGCAGCTGGTTGTATTTAGCTACACGATCGGAACGACAAAGCGAGCCCGTCTTGATCTGACCTGCGCCGGTGCCTACGGCGAGGTCGGCAATGGTCGTATCCTCTGTTTCACCAGAGCGGTGGGATATGACGTTGGTAAAGCCCGCCAGTTTCGCTAGGTTAATGGCCTGGAGCGTCTCGGAGAGCGTACCGATTTGGTTGAACTTAATCAGTATCGAATTAGCCACGCCCTGATCGATGCCCTGCTGCAGAATAGCTGTATTAGTAACGAAGAGGTCGTCTCCCACCAACTGAACTTTGTCCCCCAACCGATCTGTAAGTGACTTCCAACCCGCCCAGTCAGCTTCGTCCATACCATCTTCAATGGACACGATCGGAAAGGATTCAGCAAGGTCCGCCAAATAGCTCACCATGCCCGCAGAGTTATAACGCTTGCCCTCGCCAGACAAATCATAGGTGCCTGAGGCATAAAATTCCGAGGCGGCGCAATCGAGCGCCAGGGTCACGTCGCTACCTAATTGGTACCCGGCCCTCGAAACTGCCTGCTCGATCACCTCGAGGGCTTGCGCATTTGACGCCAGGTTGGGCGCAAAACCACCTTCGTCCCCAACCGCAGTTGATAGCCCCATACCCTGCAAAACCGCCTTGAGGTGATGGAAAATCTCCACACCGCAACGAAGCGCCTCGCGAAAGGAATCCATGCCAACGGGTTGCACCATGAATTCTTGAATATCAACATTGTTGTCCGCATGAGCACCGCCGTTCAGGATATTCATCATGGGCACTGGCATGCTCATCGCGCCTCCGCCTGCGAGGGTATTGATGTGCGCATACAAGGGCAAACGCTGGCTGGCTGCAGCCGCCTTTGCCGCCGCCAAAGAGACAGCCAGTAGAGCGTTAGCACCCAGCCGGGCCTTATTTTCTGTGCCGTCCAAGTTGAGCATGCAGGCGTCTAGGTCGAGTTGATCAGTGGCGTCGACTCCCAGCAGCGTCTGTTGTATTTCCGTATTGACGAACTCGACGGCTTTACCGACGCCCTTGCCCATATACCGCTGCGGGTCACCGTCGCGCAGCTCTAGCGCCTCGCGACTACCCGTGGATGCTCCAGAGGGAGCAGCAGCTCGTCCCTCACTGCCGTCTTGGGTACGCACCATGGCCTCGATTGTAGGGTTCCCCCGGGAATCTAAGATTTCCCAGGCCGAGACTTCGGTGATTTTTGCGTTTTCTGCGCTCATTTTTTTCTCTTATCGCGGGATTAATTGGCTTATTCTTCAGGGCGTGGCAATTTCTTAACCGTGGCATCAATCGCTTGCAGCTGCTCCAGCAATTGATTCACCAGAACCAGCGGTCCATCGGATTTACACCCGGCAGACTCTCTTCCCAAAAACGAGTTGTGAACGGCAAATCCACGATCACTGTCTATAGAAGAACCGTTGGCTTTATCGAAAGAGCTTTTAAAAATTAGGCTAATGGCTAGTACTTTCTCCGTTCGCTTGAGGGTTTGTGTAGTGCTCATGACCATATTTTCTGATTCAATCACGCAGGGCTTCGCGATTACGAAAAGAGGCTGTCCATTCCCGACATTCATATTAGCTAGCTGCATAACTTACCCTCGGTGATTGCGAACACAGTTCTTTCGTTGGTAGATCGGCACAGCACGATGACATCCACCCCAATAACCAAAGCGTCGTCAGCTTGCTGCCTGCTCTGCGTATTCAAGGCCAGCATGAATGAATCCGGTAAACAGAGGGTGTCCGCGCCTTGGCGAGGAGGTAAATTCAGGATGGAACTGACAGGCCAAGAACCACGGATGATCCTTAAGCTCAATCATCTCCACCAATTCGCCGTCCTCAGAGCGACCGCCAACTACAAGACCACACGCTACCAACTGCTCGACGTAATTGTTATTCACTTCGAATCGGTGACGATGACGCTCGTTAATCACGGGGCTGCGGTAAACACGCTGGGCGAGGCTGCCTTGGTTCAGCACACAGGCTTGCTCGCCCAACCGCATAGTGCCACCCAAATCCCCGTCTTGGGTACGCGTTTCAATCTGACCTGACTGATCTGTCCACTCTGTAATCAATGCGATCACCGGATGCGCTGCTGCGGCTTCGATCTCTGTGGTGTGCGCACCCTCAAGATAAGCACAGTGCCGTGCGAAGTCGATGACCGCAGCATGCAGGCCGTAGCAGATGCCCAAGTAAGGCACTTTATTTTCCCTCGCATATCCCGCGGCCTTGATTTTCCCTTCAAATCCTCGTCCACCGAATCCCCCGGGGACCAAGATAGCGGCGGCACCGTGTAGTAAGTTGGTTCCGTGCGCTTCAATCTCTTCAGCATCGATATAGTCGATATCGATCGCGGTTTCTGTCTGAATGCCGGCGTGAGTGATGGCCTCAATTAAGGACTTGTATGCGTCAAGCAATTCAAGATATTTGCCGACAAACGCGATCTTGAGAGAGCGTTTTGGCGCCAGCTGAGCCTGCACCACCCTACGCCAGTCCTCTAAATCCGCGTCCTCACACTCCAGCTGGAGCAATTCCACCACGTAGGAATCTAGGCCCTGATCATGTAGCTCTAAGGGCCCCTGGTAGATCGTGTCGATATCACGCATACCAACGACGCCACGCTCTTCAACATTCGTAAAAAGTGCGATCTTGCCGCGCTGGGACTCTGGAATCGGGGCTTCGGACCGACAAACTAAGACGTCTGGTTGAAGTCCAATGGAGCGTAGTTCCTTGACTGAATGCTGTGTCGGCTTCGTTTTAATTTCACCAGCCTTGCTCAGATAAGGCACTAGGGTGAGGTGGATTAGAACCGAATCTATTCTGCCTGCTTCCATCCGTAGCTGGCGGATCGCCTCAAGGAAAGGCTGGGACTCGATGTCTCCCACCGTGCCACCAACTTCCACGATCAGCACTTCCACACCTTCAGCGGCCAATCGGGTTCGGCGCTTGATCTCGTCAGTTACGTGAGGGATCACCTGCACAGTACCGCCAAGGTACTCGCCCTTGCGTTCTTTACGCAGAACCTCTGCATAAACGCTGCCGGTGGTGAAATTGTTATTGCGGCTCATCCGAATGTTGGAAAAACGCTCGTAGTGACCAAGATCCAAATCCGTTTCAGCGCCATCGGCGGTCACGTATACCTCGCCATGCTGAATGGGGCTCATGGTACCGGGGTCAACGTTTATATAGGGATCCATCTTGAGGACGTTGACGCGAAGCTCTCTTGATTCCAGCAGGGAGGCTAAGGAGGCGGTCAAAATCCCTTTTCCCAAGGAGGAAACCACACCGCCGGTTACAAAAATATATCGCGTCATTGGAATCCATCTTTTTGCCGAGCGCCGCTGGCGTGACCACAAAGTGTTGCCACGAAGCGCATTGCGCGCCTCATTTAAGAGCGCCAACGAGCGGGGCAAGATGGACAGATAAACTAGCAGGTCACCCAGTTAAGCTCAATCTTCAAAGCAGAAAATCCTCGGTTTGTGCCCTAGGTTTCTTTCATAGCAGCAGCGACAGGCCGACAGATGATCGTGCAGTGCTTGGCCTTGGTCGAAGAGTCCATTACGGCGGTTGATGAGAGCGCTAATTCGCTGCGCCGCCAGACTCCTGGGATCACCACAAGACCCGCCGCATCAAGGCATACTGGGTAATTGCCCCTGTGCCAGGGCGGTATTCGCGCCTGCTGGAATCGTTTCTTGAGTGACGATTTTACTTCGGACGGATGCTCCTGCAATTTGTCGCGGCAGGTGAGTCTCAGCTCCCCCGCATAGGCAATGGCATTCGAAGCGCTTTCAGAGCACTCGGCAAAGGCAAGCTGATAGCGCCCCCAATCGACTAAGGATGGAAAGCTCACGGTCAACTGGTCTGGGACCCTTGAGGTATTGGGCGATAATCGTTCGAAATAGAGAGTGTCTCGCCATGCATATAGCCGGTGCGTACCCAACTCCAGTTGAGCCCTAGCACCCTGTGCTTGCTGCCGCAAAAACTCACCCAGGGATGCATCTGAAACATCATAGTGTCCGCGCACGCCAAGGTAGGTTCGCAACCAGGCTAAGGCCAGAGTTGGGATTGACGGTAATTCACTCCAGGGTACGGTATTACCCGTTTTGCTAACTAAATGCGCCAGTAGCTGTTGCTGAGTAAGCGCGGACTCCGAAACTCTCTGTATGGCGTTCCGCACATTGGGCCAACGGGCAATTATTGCGCCGGTTACCCTATGTCTGAGGTAGTTTCGATCAAAAGCCAGATCGCGATTGCTGGGATCCTCGATCCAGCCAACGTCATGACTGACGAGGTACTGGGTCAGCAGCTGTTTTTCAATATTCATGAACGGGCGAACAAAATGTCCTGCACCGAGCGCCCCACGCCCACGCATTGGCATCATACCCCTGCCCTGAAAGAGCCGAAGCAAGACAGATTCAAGCTGATCTTGCCGATGGTGGGCTAACATCAAAATGTCGTTCGGACCAAGGTGCCGAGCGAAGAATTCGTAGCGAGCCCGGCGAGCTGCCGCCTCAAGATTACCCTCGGCAGATACGCTCAAGCGCTCGGCAATCAAGGGCACGCCCAGCGATCGGCAAAGCGCCTGGCAATGTGACCTCCACTGGCCAGACTTTGCATGCAACTGATGGTCAGCATGAAGCGCGTAGAGCTCGTCGCCACCGTGTAGCAGAGCCTGAGCACTGTGCAACAAAGCAGTGGAATCAGCGCCACCGCTAAGGGCGACAAAAACACGTCCCCGTTGCCCATGCGCATGGACTCGCACTTCTTGAAGTGAGCGCTCAAGAATTTCAGTCAATTCTTGAACCATCTTGTTCCTAGTTGTTTAAAAGCACTTTAATACTGCAGGGTGACGCGGTCTTGGCCAAAGGAGTGCGCCAGTGACTGCAACAAACTTTCGCATACTTGCACCCGCCATTTTTCACCCAAGGCAATTTTGGCAACGGCGCCAGCATGTTGATAAGACAGCACAATGGGGCATTCCTGGGACGTCACCTGGTGCGCGGCACGGTGATTCTCGACCACATGCTTAAGACGCAGATTAAAATCCTCTGGCAGCGGTGCGCTTGAGAAATCCAGATGCAGCACCCGGCTGAAGCGTTGCCGCGCCTCGTCTATGGTCAAAATTCGGCTGGCTCTCAACGCCATACTGCCGTTGTACTCATCATGCTGTATCTCACCTTCAACAACCAACAATGCATCCTTACTGATTTTGCCACCGTACTGCTCGAAGGCTTCACTGAACACAGATACCTCTAACCGCGAGGTTCGATCATCTAACACTAAAAAGGCTATGGAGGTACCACGTTTGGTTTTCATCACGCGCTGGCTGACCACCATGCCAGCTACCCATTGGCCTTGCTTACCCGTGCGTAGATCCTTGATGGTCGTCCGACAAAATTGACGGATCTCTCCTTCGTAGCTATCGATAGGATGACCAGTCAGAAACAACCCTAGCGCGTCTTTTTCACCGTTTAGACGCTGCATGGCACTCATGGGTGCTACCTGTGCTGGCGTCAAGCGCGGTTCATTTACAGTCTCGGCGATACCGCCGAACAGATCCGTCATCCCAGCCGCTGCGTCTCGAGCGACCTGTTCAGCGCCCTGTATCGCTTGGGGTATCTGGGCGAGGAGTCGCGCGCGATGCTGATTCAGATTTTCACCCTCGGCCATGAAGTCGTCCATGGCACCTGCGTTTATTAGAGCCTCTAGTACGCGTTTGTTTACTTTCTTTGTATCCAAACGCTGACAGAAGTCGGCAAGATCGCGAAATGGCGCTGCTTGGCGAGCAGCCACGATGGCTTCAACAGGGCCTTCCCCAACACCGCGCACGGCCCCGAGCCCATAAATCACGGCGGCATCTTGGACACAAAATCGAAAATCACTTTTGTTGACCGACGGCGGCAGGAGGTTCAGCTTCATCCTCCTGACCTCATCAATGAGTACCACAACGCGGTCAATGTTCTGCATATCCGCAGATAGGTTGGCGGCCATAAATTCCGCAGGATAGTGAGTCTTTAACCAGGCCGTTTGAAAGCTTAATAAAGCGTAGGTGGCCGAATGCGATTTGTTGAACGCATAACCAGCAAATTTTTCCATCAGATCGAAAATTTCGTTCGCCAGATCGGCGTCCACCCCCCCTTCACCTGTGCCCTGCAGGAACTGAGCTCGTACCTTTGCCATTTCTTCGGCTTTCTTCTTACCCATGGCACGGCGCAGCAAGTCGGCCTGACCTAGGCTAAACCCGGCGAGCACCTGGGCAATTTTCATGACCTGTTCTTGGTACAACACCACCCCATAGGTGCCTTCCAAAACCGTATCCAGGCTCGGATGGGGAAAGGAAACAGGTTCCTTGCCGTGCTTGCGATTGATGTAGTCGTCAACGGCCCCAGACTGCAGCGGTCCGGGCCGGAACAAGGCCACTAGGGCTATGATGTCATTGATACTGTCTGGCAGCAGGCGACGAATTAGATCCTTCATGCCACGGCTTTCCAACTGAAAAATGCCGGTGGTCTCTGCTCGACGCAACAAGTCGAAAGTTTGCTTGTCACCCAGGGGTAGGTCTTCGATGCGCAACGGAGTTCCATCGCTCTTGCGCTGGGCGTTGATACTTTTCACCGCCCAGTCGATGATCGTAAGGGTCTTAAGGCCCAGGAAGTCGAACTTGACCAAGCCTGCGCGTTCAACATCATCTTTATCGTATTGGGAAACCAGACCCGTCCCAGCGTCTTCCGTGTAGAGTGGAACAAAGTCCGTGAGCGCTGAGGGTGCGATCACCACCCCGCCGGCATGACGTCCTACATTGCGCACAATCCCTTCGAGTTTGTAGGCCATATCCATGATTTCGGCCGCTTCGTCATTGTCATTGACGAAGCTTCGTAATTCCTCGCTATCCTCCATAGCCTTGCCGAGAGTCATGCCTACTTCAAAGGGAATCAGTTTGGAGAGCTTGTCTGCCAGGCTGTAGGGTTTGCCCTGCACTCGAGCGACGTCTCGTACTACTGCTTTCGCGGCCATGGTGCCAAAAGTAATAATCTGACTGACTGCCTCGAATCCATACATCTCGCTGACATGGGCGATTACTTTGTCTCGCCCTTCCATGCAAAAGTCCACGTCGAAGTCCGGCATAGAGACGCGCTCAGGATTCAAAAAGCGCTCGAACAGCAGGTCATATTCCAACGGGTCGAGGTCGGTAATACCCAACGCGTAGGCAACCAAGGACCCACCGCCAGACCCCCGCCCGGGCCCCACCGGTATATGGTTGCTTTTTGCCCAGGCGATAAACTCCATGACAATGAGGAAATAGCCTGCAAAACCCATCTCATTGATGACGTTCAGCTCAAACTCTAGACGCTCTCTATACGCCTCAGGACTGGCGAAAGCATCGCCAAAAGCATTCTCTCTAGGCACCGAGAGTCGCTGGTTGAGTCCCTCTAGAGAGACGTCTTTGAGGTATTGCTCTGGCGTTTTGTTCTCGGGTATCGGGTAGTCCGGGAGGTAGTACTTGCCCAGTGATACCTGCACGTTGCAGCGGATTCCGATTTCAATAGCATTTTCGATTGCCTGGGGAATATCTGCGAAGAGCGCGCTCATTTCCTCGGCACTCCGCAAATACTGTTGCGCACTATGTGTCCGAGGTCGACGTGAATCGTCGAGGGTTCGTCCTTGGTTTATGCATACGCGAGTTTCGTGCGCCTCAAAATCGTCAGGATTCAAAAAACAGACGTCATTAGTAGCAACCACGGCGACTGCGTGTTGCTGGGACTGCTCAACCGCCCACGCAATGAATGCCTCTTCGTTTGGGCGTCCAGTACGAGTCAGCTCCAAGTAGTATCGGTCTGCAAAAATCGAGCGCCAGCGCGCGAGCGTCGCGGAGGCTGTTTGCAAATCTGCATTGCTAACACTCTGCCATAGGTGCCCGCCAACACCGCCGGAGAGCACAATCAACCCCCGTTGATGATCAAAGAGGGATTGCTCGTCAATTTCACCCCTATGCTCGGCCTCGGTATAGCTATAGGAAATTAGCGTAAGCAAGTTTTTGTAGCCCTCCGCGTTTTGGGCCAGTACGACGATGCGCCCGGCGGGCTCTTGTCCCTGAGGGCTGATCCAGAGCTCTGCACCGAGAATGGGCTTAACGCCTTTAGAGAGGCTGGTTTCATAAAACTTCACCAGCGCAAATAAATTGTTGCGGTCGGTCAACGCCATGGCGGGGATATGACGCTGAGTCGCCTCACCCACGGCGCTCTTTACTTTTAGCAAGCCCTCAGCCAGCGAGAACTCACTGTGCGTATGAAGATGTACAAATTGTGCTGCCGTCGAAGAAGAAGTCTCAACATTGGCAGTAGATACGCTCAGGTTCATTCCCAATCCTCACGTGACTGCCGAGCCAGCGCCTTTTGTACCGGCGCATAGCTCCTCCGATGGGCTGGACAAGGCCCAATAGCTCGTAGCGCACGCCGATGCATAGCTGTGGGGTAACCCTTGTGCAATTCAAAACCGTATTCAGGATACTGCTCTGAAAGGGCAACGAGCTCCGCATCCCGTTTGACCTTGGCGACGATGGAAGCAGCGCAAATGGCTGGCACCGTCTTATCGCCCCGCACGATCGCCTCAGTTGAAATACCAAGGTCTGGCACCTTGTTGCCATCAACGAGCACATGATCCGGGGTGACGGACAACCCTGCAACCGCTCGTTTCATGGCTAGATGACTTGCCTGAAGTACGTTTAAACGATCTATTTCCTCGACACTGGCCCGTCCAATGCTGACGCAAAGTGCGCGAGCCCGAATCTCCCTGGCCAGGGCCTCACGGCGCTCCTCGCTTATAATCTTGGAATCGTCGAGGCCATCAATGCAGTCCGCAGGATTCAAAATTACCGCACAGGCGACGACGGGCCCGGCGAGGGGGCCGATACCAACCTCGTCAACGCCCGCAACATTGGCCGAAGAGGCCGATTGAACCGACGGAGCTGATGGATTCGAGGAAGATCTCTGCATGAAGGCTGATTGTCAAATTCCCTGGGCTTGAGCGATAACATTACCTTGACCGCTGCGACGAGAAAACCTTGCAGATCAAGTTAAGTGTCAGCAGGCAGTTTTGATCGCTCTTTTAACAAGTCAACAAGCCCTTGGGCAGCTTCGGTTGACGCGCCTAAACCGGCTGAGCCACCCGCTAACTTTCTGTGCAGCTGTTCAAAAACCCGCAGCTGCTCAGTATTTGTCTGCGCCGTGTCGAATACTCTTCCTAGGGCCTCACACATGGCATCTGGCGTAGCAGCCTTCTGCACCAATTCGGGCACAAGCATACGTCCAGCAAGAATATTTGGCACGGCAATAAAGGGGGTTTTCAATAGGGAATTGGCAATAAGGTAGCTCCAATAGCCCAAGCGGTATGTAACCACCATGGGTCTACGCAAAAGCATTGCTTCCAAGGTGCTCGTGCCGGACTTGACCAGTGCTAGGTCGCAGGCGATCAAGGGTGAGCGCGCATCGCCGAGGTAAAGGCAGGGGCTTAGCTGACTAAATTTTTTAGCAATCGGGTCGACTTGCGCATAGCGAGCGTGGTTCACGCATGGAATGATAACGCGTACAGATCGATTTGAAGTAAGCTGCGCTTCCGCAAATCCTTGGGCGGCCTGCAGCATGGGCCTGAGCATAAGCTCGACTTCACTGCCACGGCTTCCCGGCAGTACCGCCAATATGATGTCATTAAGATCCAATCCAAGGTTGAGCCTTACCTCTTTTCGCGCCTCGTCGCTACCAGCTTGCAGAGGAATTTCTGCTGCCATGGGGTGACCGATAAACCGTGCATCGACCTCGTGACTTTTATAGAACACGGGCTCGAATGGGAAAAGACAAAATAACTTGTCTGCACTACGTGAGACTTTTTTAGTTCGCCCTCGACGCCAAGCGTAGACGGAGGGACTCACGTAGTGTGCTGTGGGTATGCCCTGGCGTTTTAGCCGCGCCTCAAGGAGAAAATTAAAGACGTTAAAATCTATACCCACAAAGGCATCGACTCGCGCCTCGACCAACGTCGTCGAAAGCTCTCGATACATGCGATAAAGCTCTGGCAGCCGCATTATGGGTTCACGAAATCCATTCATGGAGAGGGTTTCAAAGTCGGCCAAACAGTTGAGTCCCGCGGCCTGCATACGCGCGCCCCCAACGCCCATAAACGTCACTTCTCTATCCTGCAGCATCGCTCGCAGAGCGTTTATTAATCCGGCGCCTAACAAGTCGCCGGAGGGCTCGCCAGCCAACAGGCCTATAACAATGGGTTTCTTTGATCTAGATTCAGTGATCACGTCCGTTGCCGCGAATAATGCCCTTATCAGAAGCCTCAATGGACTGGGCAAATATGTTGACCTCTGGATGCTTGGCGCGCAGTTCGTTCATTCGTGCAATGGCCTCAGCCACTCGCAGACTGCTTCGATACACCAGCTTATAGGCCTGCTTGAGTGCCTGCCGACTGTCACTATCAATACCCCGGCGTTTGATGCCCTCTATATTCAACCCAACAGCCCAAGCCGGATTACCGGCCACCGTCATATAGGCGGGTACATCCTTTGTCACAAGACTCATGCCAGCAATATGCGAACAAGCGCCGATTTTGCGAAACTGCGGAACCCCAGAATAGCCTCCGAAATTCGCAAAATCGCCCACTTCCACGTGACCAGACAGCGACGAGTTGTTCGCCATTATTACGTTGTTACCAACGATGCAATCGTGGCCGACGTGCACGTAGGCCATCAACAGACAGTTAGAGCCGATGATGGTTTTCTGGATGCCTCGCTTTGCCATGCCTCGGTGAATTGTGACGCCTTCGCGAATAATGGTGCCCTCACCCACCTCAAGAACCGAGTCTTCACCCTCATAGGCGAGAGCCGGCGTATCCTCGCCCACTGTGGCGAACTGGTAAATCTGAACGCCGCGGCCGATGTTGCTTGGCCCCCTTATCACAACATGAGATTTCAGAACCACATTATGGCCGAGCACTACTCCTGGACCTACGATGCAGTAGGGCCCTATTTCGACGTTCTGTCCTAGCACGGCATCGGCATCGATGATGGCCGTAGGATGAATCATGCTGATTGCTCCACCACAGTCAGCACTGCTGAACACGAGATCTCACCGTCAACATAGGCGGCGCATTCAAATTTCATCATAATCTTTCGATCTGCAACTATCGTGCTCTCTAAATCTAATCGATCGCCCGGTATGACTTGTCGCCGAAATCGCGCCTTTTCGACACCGCCAAACAAATAGTTGGTGCCGTCTGCTGGTCGAAACCCCTTGGTTTCAAAGGCCAATACACCAGATAATTGGGCCATTGCTTCCAGGATCAGGACACCAGGGAATATGGGCTGCCCAGGGAAGTGACCGTTAAACAATTCTTCGTTGGCAGTGATGTTCTTGTAGCCCTTGATGCGCTCCCCAACAACAGTTTCTAGGACGCGATCTATCAGCAAAAAGGGATAACGGTGAGGTAGATACTCGAATAATTCAGTAATCGTCTTAACTTCGCTCATGGTGTGTTCCCTTCCAATTTTTTAACGCGCCTAAACAAGTCGTTCAAGACCGTGAATCGGGTGGCGTTACGTAACCAGGTCGCATGTTCGGTCGCAATCGTGGAACCTGAATACACACCGGGTTTGTCGATCGATTGAGTCACTGTGGTCTTCACGCTTATAACTACCTGATCGCAAATTTTCACCGGATGTTTGCCACCAACGCCACTCCCACCCGCCAACACACAGCGCCTTCCGATCTGGGTGCTACCTGCGAGGCCAACCGAACCACAAATCAGGGTGTGATCGCCGATTTTGCAGTTATGCCCTATCTGCACCAAGTTATCGATTTTTACGCCGGCGCCAATTACGGTGTCGTCGATGGCCCCGCAGTCGATCGTAGTGCCCGCACCTATGGAGACGTTGTCACCAATGCTCAGCCCGCCAAGCTGGGCAATAGTCTCAAAATGACCCTTTTCGTCAGGGGTAAAACCAAAACCGTCCGCTCCCAATACCGCACCAGAATGGACTGTGCATGCCTCGCCTAGCCGCACGTTCGGATAAATCGATACGTTGGGAAAAATACGACAGCCCGAGCCAATCTCGGAATCTTGGCCAATCGAACAATTAGCCTGAATGATGGTGCGCGCGGCTACTCTTACACCGGACTCGATCACCACATGAGCACCGACATGCGCCGAGTCGTCGACAATGGCATCCTTGGCGATCACCGCACTAGGATGTATGCCCGGCAGAAACCTATCGAGATCCTCAAACAGTTGCGATACGCGAGCGAAGGCAAGATAGGGTTGAGAGACAACCAGACTAGGCACTGGACAATTCGGGGCGTCTTCCGGACTCAGAATCACCGCTGACGCTTGAGTGGTCGGGAGCATTGGACGGTAGCTCGCCCCGGACAAATGGCTAAGGTAGCCCTCTGCAGCTGTCTCCAGGCTGCCTAACCCTTTAACAACCGTGAGGCCGACGATTTCCCTATCGGTAACGCTTGAACCAAAGGGGCCGACGATATCGGCCTTAATATACTGAGCAAGACGCGCTAGCGTGTATGACTTTTTAGTCTCGGACACGTCGAAAGAAATAAACGACCCGAACTTATTCGGACGCTTCGTTCAACTTCTCGGTAACGCGACGGGAAATATCATGCTTGGCATTGGTGTATTGAAGCTGGTTGGGCGACAAAATTAAGTCGATCTGGTCGATTTGAATCAAATCGTTTAGCACTTTTTCGTACTTTGGCGCCATAGCCTGAATTATTTCCTGACGCTTATCTTGGGTTTGCTTTTGCAGTTTTTGGTTTCCAAATTGCAAATCGGTCTGCATGTCTTCCAAATCTTTTATTGCTTTACGCCGCTCGGACTCGCTCATAACCTCGCCGTCTTTTTGCAGCTTTGCCTGCAGGCTTTGAAACTCTTCAGCCGCTTCGCGAAGCTCCTCCACCTCAGGCTCCATTTCTTTATTGGCTGCCTCAATCAAAACTTTGGCCTCATCGCTCTCCAAAATCGCTCGCACTGGGTCTAGGACCACAATTTTCATCTCTGCGCTAACGGCAGATGAAGCCATCGAAAGTACCACCGTAAGGGCACCGAGAAGTTTGTTAAACATGCGTGTCTCCTGAATTTAATGTCCGGCCGGCTAGCCGCTTTATTCTATCCTACTTCGCTGCGACTTCTAACCAACAACGTTCCTAGAATGTCTTACCCAGTTCGAACTGGAAGCTTTCTTCCTCGTCGAAAAATTTGGTGTTGATCGGCTTCGAGATTGCAAAGGTCAGTGGTCCAAACCCACTTAACCAGCTCAAACCAAAACCAGCCGCATAGCGTAACTCGTCTGTGTCGAAATCGAAGCAATTTGTGCTGACGGAAGGACACTCCGTATTAAATACGTTACCCGCATCGAAGAAAAAGGCTGGTCGGAATTGGCGATTGTCTTCAACAAAGGGTAACGGGAATATCACCTCTGCAGAAAATTCCAACAACAAATTGCCACCAAAGGGCTGACCATATCTCCCGTCCCTACCAAATGAGTTAAAAATGATAGGGTTGCCGTCGGCATCTAGGGGCGGGGTGCTGCGAGGTCCTAACGTCGAGTTTTCGAACCCTCGAATCGAACCAAAACCACCAGCGAAAAAGTGTTCATAGAACGGCAAAGATGGTGTGTCGCCAAAGCTGCCGCCGAAACCAAGTTCTGTCCGAAGTTTGAGTGTAAACACGTTAGTCAGAGGAAAGTATTTCTCGCCCTGATAAGTAAGGCGATAAAACTCAAGGTCACTACCTGGGGCCGAAATTGTCGCCCCTACGGACTGCGAGGACCCGCGGTCTGCGAATACTCCGCGATTCAAGGTAGATCGAATCCACGACAGGTTTGCCTTAAAGTTCAGCGCATCAGGACCGTTGCGATGAATGAACTCAGAAATTTCTTGAGCTGCGGCAAATCCTTCACGAATCTCCGTATGCTCTATGTTCAAACCAAAATTGATTCGTTGGGTCTCTCCTATCGGGAACCCAAAGGTCACACCAACGCCAGCTGAATCCGTGCTATACCGAGCGATGTTGCGCGCGTCATAGTCTAGCCGTCGGAAAAATACGTTGTAGCCCCGGCTAATGCCGTCTATCGTGAAATATGGGTCATAGTAGTTGAAGTTGACTGACTGCTGGAACTGCGAATAACTTAAACCCACCGTTAGCGAGTTACCGCTACCCTGCAGGTTGGATTGTTGGTAGTTAGCTCCCAAGATCAAGCCGTAACCCTGAGAATATGCCAACGTTCCAGAAATAGCCCCCGAGGGCTGTTCTTCGACCGCAAATTCCACATCAATTTGATCGTCGGTCCCGGGCACTTGAGGCGTTTCTACTTCCACACCTTTAAAATAGCCCAATCGCTCTAGGCGAACCTTCGAAAGGTCAATTTGGGCTGTCGAGGCCCAACCCGCCTCCATTTGGCGCACTTCGCGACGCATAACTTCGTCTTGGGTCAGTGCATTACCAGTGAACATGATGCGTCGAACATAGGCGCGCTTCCCCGCATCTACGAAAAACTCGATATCGACTGTGTCGTCATCATTGAGTTTCGGTACTCCGCTGGCCGTCGCAAAGGTAAATCCGCCATTACCCAGCGCTCCGGTCAGACGCTCTTCCGTGGCGGTGATGAGCGCCTGGGAAAAGGTCTGCCCTTTCTCAACGATGATAAGACGTTGCAGGTCTTCCGCGCGCACGTCGCCAAGTTCGCCCACCAGGTTCACTTCGTTGATCGTGAATACATTACCCTCGTCTAGGGCCAGCGTGATGTAAACCTGCTCTCTATCGGGGGTGATGCTGACTTGAGTTGAAGTGAGTTTAAAGTCAGCGTAACCGCGGTCTTTGTAGAAAGCCTCGATAGTCTCTAAGTCACCAGAGAGTTTTTCTCGGGCGTACTTATCATCGTTGCGATAAAAAGACAAAAGTGACGGATGTTTGAGTTCAAGGGAATCCAAGAGCTCAACCTCGTTAAATGCACTATTGCCGACGAAGTTTATATGCCGGATTCCCGAGCTCTTACCTTCTTCTATATCAATTTTAATATTGACGCGGTTGCGTGGCAGATCCTCGATTTCAGTCTCGATAGCAGCACCATACCGACCTTGGGCGACATATTGTCGCTCCAATTCCAGGCCCATTCGTTCAAGGGTTGCCTGTTTGAAAATCTCCCCTTCTTGAAGCCCTTGGTCTGCAAGACCCTCCAGGAGCGCCTCCGATTCGATAGCTTTGTTGCCGTCCAACTCGATCGATTCTATTGCAGGTCGTTCACTCAAGGTTACGATCAAAACGGCGTCGTCGCGGGCGATTCTAATGTCATTAAAGTACCCCGAGGCGAACAGAACCCGTGTTATTGCTCTGACCGTGACATTATCGACGCGGTCACCAACGCCAATTGGAATTATGTTGAAGACGGTGCCAGCAGAAACACGCTGCAACCCTTGCAGACGAACGTCAGCAACGACGAATCCGTTTTCCTGATTGAGATTGTAAGACTGCACAGCAGCTAGGGCTGTTGCTGATGGAAACCCAGCACTAAGGACAAATGTGAGGCCAAAGTATGACGCTGCCTTGGTGAGAATATTCAAAAAGTGCAATCGCATGTAACGTTCCAAATTAGTCTTACCATCCAACCCAGGCCCCTCGGCACTGGTCATGCTAGGTTCGCTATTTGCACCATTCAGCAACAGTCCGTCGTCAGAGGTCGCAAGGGTAAACGTGCGCTCTACAACAGTCGAGCCAAATCGTTATAGGTCACAAAAATCATCATAGCCCCAAGCATCACGATACCAATCTGCATCACTGTCATCTGCAGACGCTCAGGCATTGGTCTTCCTCGCAGCATTTCTATGCCAGTGAAAACGACGTGCCCACCGTCAAGCATCGGAATAGGCAGTAAGTTAAGAACGCCCAAAGATACGCTCATGAGAGCCATAATATTCAGGAAGAAATACCACCCTACCCGGGCCGAATCACCGGCGATTTTTACGATCCCCACCGGGCCAACAAGATTTTCCGCCGAGACGCTGCCCACGATCATTTTTTTCATCATAGCTAGGGTCATGACGGTCATGTCCCACGTTTTTGAAGCGCCGAGCGCGAGGGCGTCAAGTGGCCCGGACTGAACCTTCTCCTTGACCGGAGCAACACCCAGTCGACCAATCTCAACACCATCCTCTGTAGTGACTCGGTCCGGTACCGCCGTCATGTATATGCGCCGTCCCTCCCTGAGCACTTCAAACTCCATGGTGCGACCGGGCGAGTCGACAATATGATCAACCCACTCAGACCAGCGGCTCACTCGCTGACCATCGACGGCAACAATCCAGTCTCCAGTCTGTAGACCCGCGCGCTGGGCTGCAGACTCTTCGACAACCTGCCCCACAATACTCAGTCGTACCGGCTGCAAATTCAAAGAGCCGAAAAGGTCAGGCTCACTGATGCCTTCGTGCCAGCGTTCAATGGGAAGCTGGATTTCGCGGCGCTGACTGCTTTCCAAATCGAGTACTCCAAGCACAATCTCGCCGCTCTCACCCAAACGATCGCCAAGCTCCATGGCAACGTCCTGATAATTTTTTACGGTCTCGCCGTCAACACTAAGCACCTCAAATGGTCTGTTGCCTCCGGCATTAGCTAACGCCGTATCGGCTTGTGCACCATCAAATGTCGGCGTGAATTGAAGCGTCCCGACCATAAACAGCAATGCGTAAATAACTACGGCAAGCAGAAAGTTCGCAGCGGGGCCTGCCAAGGATATTGCGATGCGCCACAGAGGTGATAAGGCAGTGTAGCCAATGGCACCCGTTGGTATCGAGCTATTGTCAACTGCGCTAATGACGGGATCGCGATCGTCATACATCTGCACGTAACCACCGAAGGGGATTGCAGCCAGTACAAACTCTGTTCCGTATTTATCTGACCATCGCAGCAAAGGTTTGCCGAACCCTACGGAAAACCTCACAACATGCACCCCAGAGTGTCTGGCGACAATGAAGTGCCCAAATTCGTGAAACACGACGATAACGCCTAGCAGCAGTAAAAAAGCCAGTGGATACTGCAAAATTTCCATCAACAAACACTCCATGCCAAAAATGGTACAACTGCGATAATCGAATCAATGCGATCTAATAGGCCACCATGTCCTGGCAGCAAGGCACCAGAATCCTTTATACCCGAGACACGTTTCAACAAACTCTCAAAGAGATCTCCGAATATGGACACGATGCTCATCACGATGGTCATGCCTATAGAGGCATAAAAATCCAGTGCCCCACTCAAAAATAACATGGGCACACAGACGACCAGGGCCAGCACGAGTCCACCGCCAGCACCCTCTCTTGTCTTGCCAGGACTGATTTGCGGCGCAAGGGCATATTGCCCGAATGCTCGACCGAGGAAAAAGGCGCCAACATCGGTTGCCGTCGTCAAGAGAAACAGCCAAAAGACCCACAACCTACCTTTGTCCACTTGTACTAGCGTTAGCAAGCCAAACCAGGCAGACAACAATAGAATCCAACCAAGAGAAGCAACAAACCAATGGCTTCGATACATTGCCGATATTCGAGGGTGCACGATTATGCTGACAAAACCGCCAAACCAGACCAAGCAGCTTAGCGTTACGATTTCGAGCCACAAAGTCTGCACGGTTAAGGACAATAGCATCAAAGACACTAGACCGAACACGTAGAAGAGTCTGTTACGAGGTGTCCGCCAGCCCGCCATGGCCGCCCACTCATAGGCCGCGAAGCAGCAAGCGACGCCGAAGGTCACACCAAACAGCCAGATAGGGGACCAAAATATCGTTATGGCTGCCGCCAATGCAAGGGCCAAAGCCGTGTAGACGCGATTGCGGAGCATGTTACTAACGCCGACCGAAACGACGCTTTCGCTGTGCATAGGTTTCGACTGCCTCCTGCAACGCTGACGCATCAAAATCTGGCCAAAAGACATCGGTAAAGTAGAGTTCGGTGTAGGCCAAATCCCACAAAAGGAAATTACTAATGCGATGATCACCGCCGGTGCGGATCATCAGATCTGGCTCGGGTATATCTGTTAGGCTCATAGCGCCCGCAAAAACATTTTCGTTCACATTCTCGGGCAGTAGGATTCCACTTGCTACCTGTTGGGCCAGAGTCTTGGCGGCGTTAACAATATCCCAACGGCCGCCGAAATTAACGGCGACCGAGAGGTTTAAACGCGTGTTCTGAGCGGTCTTTGATTCACATCTGACCATCATTTCTTGGATATCTGCCGCAAATTGCTCTCGCTCCCCGATGACCCGCAGGCGCACGCCCTGCTCATGCAGGTAGTCGATCTCCGTGCGCATAACATGGCGCATCAAATCCATCAGCAAGCCCACCTCGTCATCAGGTCGGTACCAATTTTCAGTACTGAAGGCGAATACCGTGAGATGTTTGACGCCTAATTCTGCGCATGCCTCAGCAATAGGCCTGAGGCGCTTAGCCCCTGCGCGATGCCCTGCCGCTCCCGGCAAATGTCGCGCACTCGCCCAGCGGTGATTCCCGTCCATGATGATCACGACATGCTCAGGCTTCGCATCAGCCAACCCAGCATCCGTCAGCGACAGTTCCTGCGTTTCTTTGCTATCAAAGGGCTGCTGACTGGGATCTTTCGGTAAATCTTGCATGAAAAGGTGTCGGCGCTTAGATTTCCATCAGTTCTGATTCTTTTGCAGCCAAGGTATCGTCAATTTGGGAGATACGACGGTCGGTGAGCTCTTGAACGCGCTCCTCGCCGCGACGGGCATCGTCTTCTGATGCCTCCTTTTCCTTAACCAATTCGCGTATATCGGCAATCGCGTCGCGCCGAATGTTGCGTATAGAGACGCGACTGTTTTCAGCCTCACCTCTTGCCTGCTTAGCCAAGTCTCGGCGATTTTCCTCTGTCAGGGGTGGCAAAGGGATACGCACAACCTCGCCATTATTAACCGGCGTTATGCCAAGCTCACTTCGAAGAATGGCCTTTTCTATTTCAACCACCAAGGGCCGCTCCCAGGGGGCTAAGAGCAAGGTACGCGCGTCCTCCACTGATATCGAAGCGACTTGGTTGAGCGGGGTCGCTACCCCATAGTAGTCGACGGTAATACCGTCTAGCAGTGACGGGTTCGGACGACCTGTTCTTATTTTTCCGAAGGTATTCGCCAGCGCGTCGAGGGTTTTACCCATCCGCTCGTCGGCGTCCTGTAAAAATTCGTCAATCATGAGTGATATCCAATCTCATCTACGCATCTCGCCTGCAGGGGTCAAACGTTATTCCCCGCCACTCGCCCCGCAATCTCCCAAGTTTTGATAATAGGCAGTTGTGTTTCTCGATACTACAGGGTTATCGTCGATCCTATTATCCGCAGGCGACACTTGATGCATAAGTTCGGAGAATAGGGACTGTGGATATTGTGATTCTGGCCACACACGCCCTTAAGCCAAGGGTTCTGGAATCAGACAGGCAAATTTTCAACACGAGTCCCTACGTCTTCCCCGCGGCTGATCGCCACCAACGCGCCTTCAGCATTGACATCGAATACCACAACCGGCATCGCGTTTTCACGACACAACACCATGGCTGTGAGATCCATCACACCTAGCTGCTGCTCAAGCACCTGATCAAATGTAATCTGCGAGTAGCGCGTGGCGTTGGGGTCTTTTTTGGGATCTGCGCTGTAAACGCCATCTACGTTAGTGGCTTTAAGCACCGCGTCCGTGCTCAGTTCGATTCCTCGAAGGCATGCTGCGGTGTCGGTGGTAAAAAAGGGGTTCCCTGTGCCACCGCTGAGGATCACGACCCGACCCTGGGACATTGCAGTCAAAGCCAAATCACGCTCATAGGCCGGTGTGATCCCCGGTATCCCAGAAGCAGAAAAAACATTGTTGGCGATCCCTGCTCTGGTCAAAAAATCTCCCAGGGCTAAGGCATTCATAATTGTTGCTAGCATGCCCATGCGATCACCAACTACTCGATCCATACCTGCTTGGGATAGCGCGGCCCCACGGAATAGGTTTCCTCCGCCTAAAACGACGCCTAATTCAATACCAGCATCAACAGCAATTCTTATCTCACGACAAAAATGCCTTAGAACATCAGGCTCAATACCTTGGCCCGTAGTACCACCGAGAGACTCGCCGCTAAGCTTGAGCAGAAGCCGCGACAATTGTTTATTCGCTGTCGGCTAACTGGGCAGCTACTTCGGCCGCAAAATCTGCCTCTTCCACCTCAATGCCTTCACCTACTTCATAGCGAATGAACTGAAGAACCTCCGTGTTGGCCTGCCTCACCAAGGCTCCTACCTTAGTATTGCCGTCCTTCACGAAGGGCTGGTCTAACAGGCTAACCTCAGACAAGAATTTTCTCACTCGCCCTTCGACCATTTTAACCACAATTTCTTCGGGCTTGCCGCTATCCAGCGCCTGAGACATGTAGATCTCTCGTTCTTTGTCGAGCACGTCTGCGGCAACCTCGTCGCTTCTAACAACCATGGGGTTGATTGCCACAACATGCATTGCTAGGTCTCGACCGAGTTCATCGTGCTTATCGGAAAGCTGAACAATAGCGCCGCGGCGCTGATCACCGTGCATGTAGTAACTCAAGCCCCCTGATGCAGACTCAACGATGGCACCTCTGCGAATCGTCATATTCTCACCGATTTCTTGAACCAGTGTTTCACGCTCGGCGTTGAGCGTTTGAGTCACCGAATCCATGTCACCGCTGTCAAAAAGCGCTTGTGCCACTCTGCTCACGAACGCAACGAACTTTTCGTTTTTCGCGGCGAAGTCGGTTTCGATATTGACTTCCACCAGGGCAATACGCCTGCCGTCCTCGGAGGATTTCACGCCCAGCAAACCGTTGGCCGCCGTGCGGCCTGCTTTCTTCGCGGCCTTCAAAGAACTCTTCTTGCGCAGATCTTCAATAGCTTGGTCCATATCGCCACCAGCTTCTGCCAGGGCTTTTTTACAGTCCATCATGCCAAGGCCAGTGCGTTCGCGCAGTTCCTTGACCATTGCAGCTGAAATCGCCATGCGCTACTCCTTCTCTCCGGCGGCATCACTGTCAGCATCAGACGCATCTGCTTGCGGATGTGCTGGCGCGGCTTCTTCTATCCCTTCTGCAGACGCTTCAGCAGCCGCCTGAGCCTCAGCTTCCGCAGCCTTAGCTTCATCTTCTGCTGCGAACGCCTCGTTTACGCTCGCTGCTAACGCTTCAGAGATTTCTGCCTTCGGCGCAGTAGTTGGTTCGTCGACCTCTATGAATTCGTCGGGATCCACGTCAGTTGCAACATTAGCCTTTCCTTCCGCCACTGCGTCAGCGAATGCTGTAACGTACAAACGAATTGCCCTTATCGCATCGTCGTTGCCAGGAATCACGTAATCGACGCCGGCAGGGTCGGTATTGGAGTCCACAATGCCAAAGACCGGGATGCCCAACTTGTTCGCTTCGGTCACCGCAATATGCTCGTGCTGCACATCAACAACAAATAACGCATCAGGGAGTCCGCCCATCTCCTTGATGCCGCCCAAACTGCCCTGCAGCTTGTTCATCATACGGGTGCGGAGCAGCGCTTCTTTTTTGGAAAGCAAATCAAACGTGCCGTCTTGCGATTCGGTTTCAAGATCAACCAGTCGCTTGATGGACTGTCGAATGGTCTTATAGTTTGTCAACATGCCGCCCAGCCAGCGCTGGTCAACGTAGGGCATGCCCACTCGGGACGCCTGCTCTGCGATCACCTTTGCGGCCGCACGTTTCGTACCAACAAAGAGCACTTTCTTGCCCTTGGACGCCATGTTTCTTACTTCGATGAGCGCTTCATTAAAAGCAGGAAGGGTTTTCTCAAGATTTATGATGTGGATCTTGTTTCGAGCACCGAAAATAAAAGGTGCCATTTTGGGATTCCAGAATCGGGTCTGATGACCGAAATGCACGCCGGCGGCCAGCATGTCTCGCATACTTACTGTCATTTTAATCTCTCCGGGTTAACCATTTGCCCTGCTTCCCAGGCCCTAACCGGGACCACCAAAGTCGATGATAACCGGCACCCGAGAGTCTGTGTCGAAGCATGCAATTTTTTATCGGCCTCAAGTTGTCTATACTCCTGCTTCGCACGCTTCAGGCTTTGATCCAAACTTTCATCGGGCTTGGCGGCAGACAACTGAGACCCTGTTGTTTTGTCGAGCGAGGCGGCCTCCACTTCGCGCGCGGCGCCTCTTATATCACAAACAACTTTCTGAATTAAACGGAATTTGCAATGACAGCGCGGATTGAAAACGAAATAGACCTGCTAGGCATGCGAGCTGCGGGTCGTGCTGCCGCCTCGGTGCTAGAAATGATCGGCGATCATGTCCAGCCCGGCATAACCACCGAGGAACTCGATCAACTGTGTCATCAATTCATCGTTGAAGACCTAGGCTGCATTCCTGCTCCCCTCAATTATGGCGGTGGAGGGGGACAAAAGCCCTTCCCGAAGTCTATTTGTACCAGCGTTAATCATGTTGTTTGCCATGGCATACCGAGCTCGTCGAAAAAGCTAAAAAATGGCGATTCTATCAACATTGACATTACCGTGATTAAGGACGGCTACCATGGGGATACCAGCAAAATGTTCTTTGCCGGCGAGCCTTCCGTAATGGCGAAACGTCTCAGCAAAATTACTCAAGAATGCATGTATCGGGGTATTGAACAGGTCAGGCCCGGCGCCAGACTGGGAGATGTGGGCTATGCCATTCAGCGTCACGCTGAGAGCAACCACTTCAGTGTCGTGAGGGAGTTTTGCGGCCACGGTATTGCGAAAGTATTTCACGACGAACCACAGGTTCTTCACTATGGTCGACCGGATACGGGCACCGTACTAGAAGAAGGCATGTCCTTTACCATTGAGCCCATGATTAATGCAGGAAAGCGCCACATTAAAATCCTCCCAGACCAATGGACCGCAGTGACTAAGGATCACAAGCTCTCGGCCCAATGGGAGCACACACTGATGGTGACTGCTAGCGGCTTTGAGATTTTTACCTTGCGGGGAGAAGAAAGTTTTGGCTGATCTCCGTCATCAACGATGCTGCGGAGTGCCGTCCTCTCGGCCTCCAGGTGCACTCGAGTCAATGACTTGATGAGCCTGCGGACTGCGATTCTGCAGCGGCGGGAACGTTTAACCCAGACGATTGCTGATTTAGAAGAGCGATACTGGAGTAACGAGCCCATCGAGACCCTCGTCTTAGCGCTCACTCAGGCGTTTGACAGTATCATCGCAGAATTATGGCAGCTACATTTCGCAAACAGCGGCGGCTGTGCGTTGTTTGCCGTCGGGGGCTACGGCCGTGCCGAGCTGCATCCAGGCTCAGACATCGACATTCTTGTACTTACGCACAAGTCGAATCCGAATCGCGAAGCTGTTGAGGCTTTTTTGCGCGACTTATTCGATCTCAATGTCGAAGTCGGACACAGCGTCCGAGACATCAAAACCTGTGTACGGGAATGCAGGTCTGATATCACCGTCGCCACCGCGCTATTCGAAAGACGTTTTTTATGCGGCGACGAATCCCTCGTTGCTCCGTTAGAGAAAGCCCTTGCTCATCCAAGGATATGGCCCATTAAAGATTTTTTTGTCGCCAAGCGGGATGAACAGCTTGCGCGCCATCGTCATTACGACCATGTCGACTATAAGTTAGAGCCAAATATAAAAACCTCCCCTGGGGGCTTGCGCGACATTCAAACCACCCTCTGGATATGCAGCCGACGATATGGCTCTACAAATATTGATCAGCTGGTCACATTAGGAGTCCTATCCACTTCCGAAGCGCGCTGGCTAAATGACGGGCGCCGTTTTCTGTGGTGGGTGCGTTATGGCCTTCACTCTCTGGCAGGCCGTAAAGAGGATCAACTGCACTTTGCCAGACAGCGCGAGTTGTCCCAACGGCTTGGTTTCGTAGATACCGAAAGCAAGTCAGCGGTAGAACTGTTCATGCAGCATTACTATAGACATGTCATGGCCCTTTCAGACGTGAACGATATTGTCTTGCAGCATTTTGAGGAGGATATAACCGCCAAGAAGAGACCTAGTCTTGAGAGGCTCAATGAACGATTTTGTCTTATAAATCGTCGGATCGACATTACCGAGCCGGACGTTTTTCTACGGAATCCTTCTGCGATGCTGGAAATGTTCTTTTTAATGGCCCAACGCGAGGAAAATATACGCGTCCGGGTTCGAACGATTCGTGCGCTGCGGGAGGCCATTCATCTCATCGACGACGACTTTCGTTTCGATCAAGAGAACTGCCGACTTTTCCTCAGTATCCTCAAATCACCCTATACCGTAGTTACCCAGCTAACCCTGATGCGCCGCTACGGCGTGCTAGGCCGTTACCTACCGGCCTTCGGCGAAATCGTCGGACAGATGCAGCATGACCTGTTTCATATTTACACCGTTGATGCGCATACCATGATGGTGATTCGCAACATGCGCCGCTTCCGCTACGAACATGCCCTGGAAACCTTTCCGATTGCTCATCGCTGCGTGAAGAGTATCCCAAAGGGTGAACTTCTTTACATTGCAGGTCTGTTTCATGATATCGGTAAAGGCCGCGGCGGCGACCACTCCGAAATGGGCGCGGAAGACGCCAAATTGTTTTGTAAGCAACATGGCCTCAACGAGGCAGACACTTCTTTAGTTTGCTGGCTGGTTCGCCACCACCTTTATATGTCATCGGTTGCACAAAATCGGGATATATACGATCCCGAGGTCGTAGCGGACTTCGCCGCAAATGTGAAATCTCAGATGCGTCTTGACTATCTCTATGCCCTGACCGTGGCAGATATCAACGCCACCAATCCGAATTTATGGAATGGATGGCGAGCGACGCTGATGCGGCACCTATATTCCGAGACTGAGCGTGTCTTGCGTACACAGGATGAACCCATGGATCGTCGGGAAAGCGTGCGTGCATATCAGGAGAGTGCCTTGGAACGGCTGCAATACCGTCAACCGGAACTAAATATCATGCACCTCGAGGCTATATGGCAAGACCTCGGTGAGGACTTCTTCCTGCGCCATACCACGCAAGAGATTGTAACGATCAGTCGGGAGCTACTTGTTCACTCAACAGAGCACGAACCCTTTGTCGCGATCTCAGAGCCCCACAACGACTCCGTGGAAGAGGGCGCGACCAAGATTTACGTGTTAGATCGAGATCGCCCCAAGACCTTTGCGGCCATCGTGGTGACATTAAATCAACTAGGACTGACGGTCGTTAACGCCTATATCAACAAGGCCTCCGGCGATCGGTACTTTGACATGTTCACCGTTTTGGATAGCGAGGGCTCTGAAGTCATTGACCCTGGGGTACGAGCCAACATCATTGAACGTGTCAAAGAAACGCTGACAGATCCAGAGCCGGCAACCTGCGGCATGAGCCAGCGCGTTCCTAGGCAACTCAAAGAACTCAAAATTCCAGCCAGCGTAACCTTAACCGCTGAAACCCAAGACCACGAAGCGATACTGAATATTACCGCCTCAGACCGGCCTGGATTATTGGCAACCATTGCCTTGGTGCTAGTTGAGGTTGGACTTGAAATTATGTCGGCCCGCATCACAACGCTGGGCGAGCGTGTTGAAGATATCTTTGTGGTCGCGAGTAAGAAAGGTGAAAGTCTGCAAAACGGACAAAAGCGCTACGAAATCGAACAAACCATCCGGCAGCGCTTAGACCAGAAAATCTAAATCACGTTAGCCAAAAATCTTTAGCAAAAAGGAAAAATTCACACTCGTGCGCAATACGAAATTAGAGCACTTGCAACCGTACCCTTTTGAGAGACTACGTGAGCTGCACAAAAACTGCCAACACCGCGAGGGATTCGAACACATATCTTTATCGTTAGGAGAGCCCAAGCATCCCGCACCAAGGTTTGTGATCGAGGCGCTCGCAGACGCGCAGTCGCTGACAAAACAGCTTGGAATATATCCCGCAACACAGGGCAATGATGAACTGCGGCTTGCGATCAGTAATTGGCTGCACAGTCGCTTCGGGATAGGTGCTGATCCAGCAACACAAATCCTGCCGGTTTACGGCACGCGCGAGGCGCTTTTTAGTGTCGCTCAAGCTCTGCTGAGCGGGGACAAGGGTTCCCTTGTAGGTATGCCCAACCCCTTCTACCAAATATACGAGGGTGCCGCGCTACTCGCGGGTGCCCGCCCACTTTATATCCCGAACTTAGCCGAGAACGGCTACCGCGCAGATTTCTCTGGCATCACACCCTCCCAGTGGCAGGCCATCGAGATGGTTTATATCTGTTCGCCGGGAAACCCGACTGGCAAGCTGACGTCTTTGGACGAAATGTTTCAGCTCATTGATCTGGCCCATCACTATGACTTTATCGTCGTCAGCGACGAATGCTACAGCGAGCTTTACTACGACGATCAGTCCATTCCCTGTAGTTTGCTACAGGCCGCATTGCTCTATGGTGAAAGATCAGTACGCCCGTTTGAACGCTGCTTGAGTTTTCATAGCCTATCAAAGCGCTCGAACTTGCCGGGACTGCGAAGCGGTTTTGTGGCAGGCGATATCCAATTGATTCAGCAGTATCTGAAATATCGCACGTATCATGGGTGTGCCATGTCTGCCCACCACCAATATGCCAGCACACTGGCTTGGCGCGACGAATCCCATGTGCAAGAAAATCGCATGCTCTATCGCGACAAATTCGCTGCGGTGACAAAAATTCTCGCGCCCCACTGCGACCTAGAACAGCCGGAGGGCGGTTTTTATCATTGGATGCGCACCCCAATCGATGACCTGAGCTTTAGTCAACGTCTGCTGGAAAGTCAGAATATTACCGTTATGCCTGGCACATTTTTGGGCAGAGACCCCGGTGAGGATGCACCCTACACAAATCCAGGCCAAGGACATGTTCGCGTCGCTTGGGTGGCCAGTATGGAGGAGTGTGTAATCGCGGCAGAGCGTCTTGCAGAGTTCGCGCGCAGCCTATGAGTGCCCGCAAAACATCGCGCACAGACGAGGAAGCTCGAATAGTAGAAACACCCACGGTAGACTCGAGCTCTTTGATGGTGCGACGATTTAATAAATGACAGATACATTTGCTTTTGCGGTAGGGCTTCGCAACACCAACGGTGCAGGCCTCGTTCTGGACTGTCTCTATCCCGCACCGGTCATGCACCCCGATGGCGCGGCTCGCGAAGCCGCGGCCAGCCTACCTGCGGGTGTTAAAGCGCTCAGCGAGACTCAGCTGCAAACACTTATCTCTGCCGCACCTGAGCTCGTACCTATGTCTCTACTCGCCGAGCAACAAGGCTGCAATTCCCAACATGAGCTTATCGCGATCAGGCTGATTGCTGACGAGGACATTGGCAATACAGAGGAGGCCTATCTCAAACTGCACTTACTTTCTCATCGCCTCGCCCTGCCGAATACGCTGAATTTGAATGGCATTTTTGCGCATCTGCCGAATCTCGCATGGACATCTGCTGGCCCTATCGAGGTCAGTGAACTTCCGGAGGCTCTCATGAACGCCCGAGCCCGGGGACTCAATCTAGAAGTGTTCTCAATCGACAAATTTCCAAAAATGGTCAATTACGTGGTACCGGCTGGGGTTCGTATCGCTGACGCCAGTCGAATACGCCTCGGCGCGTATTTGGGCGACGGCACGACGGTAATGCATGAGGGCTTTGTAAACTTCAACGCCGCAGCGCTTGGCCCCAACATGATTGAAGGCCGCATTTCTCAGGGCGTGATCATTGGCGCGGGGACGGATTTGGGCGGCAGCTCCAGTACTCAAGGCACCCTCTCCGGCGGTGGCGAAATCATTATCAGCATCGGCGAACAGTGTCTTGTGGGAGCCAATGCGGGCACGGGCATACCACTGGGGGACCGCTGTACGATCGAAGCGGGCCTCTATATCACAGCAGGCACTCCGATCATGGTGGTAGATGAAACCGGCGAAAAGGTGCAGCGAGTGAAGGCTCGAGAACTTGCCGGGCAATCCGACATGTTGTTCATTCGAGACGCCAAATCAGGCCAGGTGCTGTGCAAGACCAATCGTAAAGCGATAGAACTCAACGACGCCTTGCACAGTCATAACTGATGGAAAACGAATCTTCGATCTTAGAACTGACTAAGGCCCTGATCCGGCGGGTATCGGTCACACCCGAGGACGCTGGCTGCCAAGAACTCATCGGCGATATGCTGCGAGCACTTGGCTTTACCACGGAACAATTCAACGCCCATGGCGTTCACAATCTTTGGGCCTGGCGCGGCTTAGATCCCGCGAGTAGCGCGGATATAGCGCCTCACCTAATGTTCGCGGGTCATACGGATGTAGTTCCTTCGGGGCCACCAGAAAATTGGCAATCTCCTCCCTTTGAACCAACCATCCGTGACGGCTTGCTGTACGGACGAGGTGCCGCCGACATGAAATCTAGCCTCGCGGCGATGATTTATGCCGTAACTGCCTTCGTGAAGGAAAATCCTGACCACCTTGGCACCATCAGCTTTTTGATCACCAGCGACGAGGAAGGTGAAGCTATTCATGGGACCCGCCACGTCATTACCCAGCTCGCCCGGCGCGGCATTAAACCTGACTTCTGCGTGGTTGGCGAGCCTAGCTCAAGTCATCATCTTGGCGATGTGGTTCGGTGCGGAAGACGTGGTTCCCTTAATGGTCTGGTCACTATTAAGGGCGTTCAGGGCCACGTGGCCTATCCGGAAATGGTGGCCAACCCAATCCATGCCGCGGCACCCGCACTTGACGCACTTGCCCGGGAAATCTGGGATGACGGCAATGCCTACTATCCACCTTCGAGCCTGCAGATCTCGAACATTCAGTCTGGTACTGGCGCGACCAATGTGGTGCCGGACGAGCTCAAAGCATGGTTCAATATTCGATTCAATACCGAACATAGTGACGCTGAATTACGCCAGCGCATTGAGGGAATCATCCATCAACATACCGTGGATGTCACTTTTGAGTGGCAGCTCTCAGGGCCACCATTTCTCACCGAAACGGGCGCCCTGACTCAGGCGGTACTGGAGGCGATTAGGCAAGAGACCAGCCTTGATGCGGAGCTTTCAACATCTGGCGGTACGTCAGACGGAAGGTTTATTTCGCCCTGGGATGGATCGGGACAGGCCGAAGTTGAGGTTGTCGAGTTAGGCCCAGTCAACGCCACCATTCACAAAGTCGACGAGTGCGTGCGCGTTGACGACTTAGAACCACTGGCGCGCATTTATCGAAACATCGCAGAACGTTTGCTCTTAACCTGATGCGAACCGGATACAGCGTTCTTCTGCTCGGACTAGCCGCAGTCCTCTGGGTGGTCGTCAACCTTCCCGCGAGCATGCTGCGCTACATGATCGCCCCTTCCTTTGGCACGTTAATTACGCCAGTTGGCACGCTGTGGCGAGGGTCTAGTCAATTCGTGACCCCTCTGGGTATACAGGCCAAGCTGCAGTGGGATACCACCCTATGGCATCCGGGTGTGAATTTCGCGCTCATCGATGCTAAGACCTCGATAAAGGGAAGACTGGAACCATCGCTGAGCAACATCGGTGCCTCCTTTTCGGGGCAGCTGGACACCCAGACGTTGGCACCCTTACTAGCACAGTACGATTTATTTGTTCCTGGCATTTTTGATCTGCAACCCATGAATCTTCATTTTGATGCTGACCGTTTGACCATGCTGTCACCTAGCCAGCTACAGTGGAGTGGCGGACAGGTTCGCTACATCCTCGCCAATAGACGCTACGACGCACTGATCCCGCCTTTGTTCGCGTCGATAACAGCGCGAGATGACGGCGCCCTCGAGGCAAATGTGACTCTTTCTTCAGCGGACGCGGCGCCTTTGTTGATTTTGCGTTTGAACCCCAGCGGTAGCGTTTACCTTGGTGTGACCCGGGGGATACTGCGCCTGGCCAACTACCCCTGGGCAGGGAACGAAGCGGAGACGGAATTGATCTTTGAAGTAGAAAGAGGTCTCGCACAACCCCTCACTTAAACATCGCGTCTGCATTGGCAATCTGCGACGAAGGCATCACAATAATGACATCAGAATGAAAAACACTCTTCACTGACACACGTGGTGCAAACCGTCACATGTTGCAACAACTTCAACCTTGGCTCCCCAGAGCCCTGATACTCTCCCAATGGCTGTTTGGCCTGGGCATCGCCTACGCCATCGCAAACACAGGCTTGGTGCTCTTGGGTGGCGGTAATGCAACGTCAGAAGCGCCATCGCATGCCAGCCCGTCACATCGGAGCACTGACCAGATGCCACCCGCGCCCTCCGTTACCGCTCTCGTCCAGCGCAATCTGTTTGGTCGATCCACTGCCGACGGTGCTGCAAACGCGAGTACACCCACCACGCCAACCCGACTGCCACTCACCCTGAAAGCAGTATTCGTGAGTACGAGCCCGGCACAGTCTACCGCGATTATTTCTCAGCGTGGCGGCGCGGGTAAGCCTTACAGAGTCGGCGACATGGTTCCCGGTAGCGCGCGGCTGGCCAACATTGAGGCCACAAGAGTTATTTTGCGGCGGGCAGGTGTGAGAGAGGAACTGGCCTTCAAGTCAGAGTTCAAGGCTAAGGAGAGTTTTCAAGAAACGCCCCTGCGCCAAAAAGCCAGTTCTAAGTCGTCTATGCCTCAACCCGGAAATACAGATACCAGTTCAATCGCGCAGTTAAATGCCCGACTCGCACAAAATCCAGACGAAACCCTGCGCAAGATGGGTGTTAGTCAACGCCGCGAAGGTGGGTACCGCATTGGAGATACCGCTAATCAGTCCTTTCTGGCACAGTCAGGGCTGCAGCCAGGCGATGTGGTGCTGTCTGTTAATGGCCGACCGTTGGGCGATATTAACGTTGACCGGTTAGCCCTCACGAATCTCGCCGCTGCAGGCAGTGTGCGCGTTGAGCTATTACGCAATGGGGAAACCCTGAGCATTACCACACGCTTTCCCCAGTCACTTCGCTAAGAACCGAGTTTTCTTGATATGACCATTCAGATATCCAACAGAACCGGTCACCGGCTTGCCGCTCTCTGCGCAACCACTCTTCTTGGTTTGATGACGCTAATTGCCACAATGCCCGCCAACGCCCAAAGCGACTCACAAAAAGAGGAACAGACCTGGCAAATGGCGACTCGCAACGCCGATATCCAAGAATTTGTGGCTCAGGTAGCGAAAATTACCGGCAAAACCTTTGTGGTGGATCCCAAGCTGAAGGGTCAGGTGAATGTGATCTCTGAAACCCCCTTAGGCAAGGAGGGGGTGTACGAATTATTTCTCAGCGTGCTGCGGCTACAAAACTACACCGCAGTGCCCTCCGGCGGGGTTACTCGAATTCAGCAAAGCGCTACCGGCAAGCAGACCCCAGGTGCACAGGGTGGTGCCGAAAATGCCGCGCCAGAGGAACTCGTCACGGAAATCATCGCAGTACAGAACGTCAAATCCGAGGAACTTCTTAAGATTTTGCGTCCACTAATCCCGCAGTACGGACACATCGGCAGCGTCAGCCAACCAAATGTCATCATTCTGTCGGACCATGCGGACAACATCGTTCGCCTGAAAGAAATCATTGCCGATATAGACGTCGCACAAACCAACGAGATTGTGATGGTGCCGCTCAAAGAGGCGTGGGTCGGCAATGTGGTGGACATTCTACAAAAGGTTGCGCCTGACCAACTAGGCCCGAACGCTCAAGGTCCCCAGCGCGTACAGATCATTGCGAATGAACGCAACAACTCACTTGTGCTACGAGGGCAGCGAGGGTCAATCGCAGAATTGATTCAGATCATTGAGAAGCTCGACCGCCCAACGACGACGAGTGATGCAACCCAGGTTGTTATGCTGAACCACGGTGATGCAGAGAATATTGCGAACATTCTCGAGAGTTTAGTTGGCCAGAACGAGGACCGCGAAGGCTCCAACCAAGACGGAGAAATCACGATACAGCCGGATAAGAGCCTTAATGCGATTGTCGTGCGAGCCGATCCGACTGCCATGAACGAAATTCTCAGTATTGTGCAGCGTTTGGATACTTCCCGCGCCCAGGTACTTATTGAGGCGGCAATTGTCGAGATCACGCTTTCCGACAATCTCAGTGCCGGGATTGAACTGGCTGGAGCAGACGCACGAGGCAAAAGTGTGCCCCTGGTTTCCACGGCACTCGGCGGCGGCTTAGCCAGCCTGCTAGCCAACCTAGGCGGAGCTGATGGAACCCTAAATCAAAACGTCTTGAGCAGCATGAGCGCGATCAACCAGCCAACCGTTGCCGCGGCCAAAGTCGATTTGGACGGCATCTCCTTCGGCGCGGTGATTACCGCGCTGGCAAATATGGAAAATGCTAATCTGCTCTCTACTCCCAGTATCGTGACACTGGATAACACCGAGGCAAAAATCCTCGTTGGCCAAGAGGTGCCGTTTAGATCGGGATCCTTTACCACTTCCACTGATGGCGCCAATAATCCCTTCACCACGGTAACGCGCGAAGACGTCGGTATTGAGCTGACGGTTACGCCGCACGTCTATGACAACCGCGAGGTTCGCATGGAAGTTGCTCAGAACATTTCTAATGTGCTGAACAATACTGTAAGCAACTCGACCTTTGCCGATGTCGTCACATCCAAACGCTCGATTGAAACTACGGTGATCGCATCGTCTGGAGAAACCATCATTTTAGGCGGTTTGATACAGGACGATGTAACAGATACCAACAGGCGAGTTCCCGTGCTCAGCAGCATTCCAATCGCAGGAAATCTGTTTAAGTCAAAAACCCAGCGCCAGACCAAAACAAACCTGGTGGTTTTTATCCGGCCTACCGTGATCGCGAACAGCGATGATGGTCAGACCATTACCGATCAACGGCTGGACGGTATTTGGGAAGTAAGCGGCGCAGATGGCAGCACACGGACCGCCGATGACCTCTTCAAGGGTAAGACTCCCCGAGAATGACGTATGCTCCCCAGCGGATCAGGGGAATATGAGTACAAAGAAACCATCAACCCAACGGCGGCAATTGAATCGGTCGCTGTGGCGCAGAATAACCACCGCAGGCATTGAACCTACCCTAAGCGGCGAGCACATTTTTTGCACCAGATCGCAGGATTCCGATCAGACCGTGGCTGCCCCTCTTCCGCAATCGTCTCGCATCATATTTGTGCAGCCATTGCAGTCCTTGGCCGATGCCCTCATCGTAGAAAAGTCTATCGAGCTGATACGTGGGACACAGCAAAGCTGTCGGCCTAACTCGCCTTTTGACCCACTGGGCATCAAGGATTGGCAGATGCCGAGTAGCTTGCTCTCGTTAGCCACGGGCGTGGCTGGTCGAATCACGATGCGCGGCATTCCAACCGCACTGAGCACACTACTAGAGGCGCCTAAATCGGCGCGTCAAGAGATTATCCTCGTGCCCGTCTGTGTTTTCTGGGGTCGCTCCCTATCTGCCCAGGACAGCTTCATCCGAGCCTTAACGTCAGATCAGCGCCGAGCAACCGCAGGCTTTAAGCGTCTGCTCGGTCTGATCTTTAACCGAGGCGATGTACACGTTTGCTTTGGTAATCCGATCCCCCTACGGGATTTAGCCACCCATGATGGAGGCACTGACTATGTGCGTAGGCGCGCGGCCCGTCTACTGCGGATGCGCTTCAAAGCCATGCAATTCGTTACTTTGGGGCCCGACCACTCCCACCGACGCACGTTACTGAATCAGGTCGTCAAAGCCCCGAGAGTTAGAAAAACCATTCAAACCATTGATGCGGCGCAATCTCGCAGCAAGCCCAGCCGCCAAACTAGACTGAGCCAAAAGGCTTATCGGATGGCTAAGACTATTGCGTCAGACCTCACCTATAGCACTATTCGTCTGTTTTTGATTTTTCTCACGTGGTTCTGGAAGCGCATCTACAACGGCGTCAATATTCGCGGCCTTGATAGTGTTCGGGAACTGAACGATGCCCACACGCTTATCTATGTTCCAACGCATCGCAGTCATATTGATTATCTCGTGCTCAGTTATCTGCTATACACCAAGGGCATCATGCTGCCGCATATTGCAGCTGGCGATAACCTGAACCTTCCCGTCGTCGGTCGCCTATTGCGTCAGGGTGGTGCCTTTTTTATGCGCCGTAGCTTTCGCGACGACCCACTGTATACGGCCGTTTTTGAAGAGTACCTGTACCGGGTTCTATCTGCCGGTCACAGCATCGAGTTCTTTCCTGAGGGCGGCCGCAGCCGCAGTGGGAGGCTGCTGACACCCAAATACGGGCTGTTGAAGCAGTGTTTGGAGCATCAGCAGCGCGGTTTAGCAAAGCCCCTTGCCTTCGTGCCCATCTATTTTGGTTATGAGAAAGTCGTCGAGGGAGCTAGCTATCTGAGAGAGCTGCGTGGCATTGCCAAACAACAAGAACAGCTATCTGACCTGGTTACCAACATAAATGTCGTACGACAAAATTTTGGCACCCTGCAAGTCAATGTCGCTCCGCCCATCAAGCTCGACGAGTGGCTGAGCGATCATCACACGCTGAAGGCTTCGAGTGATGACCAGGTCATCGCCCTAGGGCAATCCATCATGCGGAGCATTAATGAGCAGGCGAGCATCAACCCAGTTAATTTGGTGGCACTGGCCATCACCCAGCGTACCCACCTGACGATGCACGATGATGCCCTGGGCGGCCTGGTCGCCTGTTTTCAGCAGCTAGCCCGAAGACTTCACGGCGATGCAATCCTCACCTCGAACGTCGAAAACGGCGGCGACATTATCGATCAGGTAGCGGCTCTTGGCTTCATTAAGCGACAAACTGATGAACCCTGGGTCAGCTGCAACTCGTTTACTGCCACGCTTTTGACTTGGTATCGCAACAACGTGTTGCATTTGTTTGCCGCACCTTCTCTGATTGCCCTACTGGTCAGTCGCGCCAAGGCGGGTATTCAAGAGCGGCAGCTGGCAGAACAGTTTCGCATCATTTATCCATTCGTCGCTCAAGAGCTCACGATCAACGAAGCATTAGTCTTGGAGCCAGTACTTCAAGCATTGAGCGGCATGGGGCTAATCACCCGTGGGGACGGCTACCTGCGACCCGCCAGCAAACCCGGAGAGCCCTACACCCAGCTAGCCCAGCTGAGCACCTTGTTGCTAGAAATGCTGCAGCGCCTATATGTCGTTATTTGCATTGCCAATCAGGCATTATTAAAGCGTGACGAACTGAGGTCTATAAGCCAAGCATCAGCGAGCAAACTTGCTCGCCTGTTCGGTCTGCAAGGCGCAGAGTTTTCCGAGGACCGTCTGTTTGATCTCTTCATCGATGGGCTGATCAGCAAACAGTACCTGTCGATCGACGAGCTAGACCGGCTCATCGCATCGTCGCTTTTGCGGCAGGTTGCCGAACAAACCGCAGAACAAGTGATTGAGCCAACCATTCATCAGGCGCTGCTGAAAGTCGTTGCCGGTGAGCTGGAAAAACGCGGCCCCTCTAGCACCTAACTCTGCGGTCAAGCCAGACCCTTGTATACGTCAAATCGCACGCTCTTAGCCTTAATTTGAAAGTCCGGCCGCTCTAGTAAGCTATCTTTTAGACGGCGCTTGAGGACGATACGCCCCCTGCAGTGCTGCTTAGAACGGGCCAACAAGGGTAATATATCATCGTGATCAGTCTGAGAGGACTCTGTGAGCTCGCGCAAATGCTGTAGCCCTCGATTAGGCAGGGCGCGTTTGTTCGTTGGCGGAAACATCGGGTCGAGCAATATCACATCCCAGGGGTCTTCCTGCTCACCGCCATCCCGAAGTAATTGTGACGCGTCGACACACAGGGTTTCGGCATTGCTAAGGTGTCTTGCTCGCTCCTCAAGCATGATCCACACCAACCGATGTCTTTCGATCAAGCGCACATGAGCGCCCATCTGAGCGAGTAGCAATCCGTCGCCCCCAAATCCGGCACAGGCGTCCAAGACACGCTTTCCGTCGAGATTCATACCGCAGGCGCGCACTAACTCCGTCGGCGCCCGGCTCCGTACACGCCGCTGGATATCCGCGTCGGATGGCTGAAACGCAGTAGAGTAGCCCGGCATGCACAACCACATGCCTCTATGATCAAAAAACAGTGCGGGTTGGCTGACCGTCGGGGCTGCCGGCGCCGAAACCAGCTGACACCAAGGAGCATAGCGCTGAGCATTCTCGTTCAATTCAGGATGGTGATAAAGCACGCAGAGATCATTGGTCATCGGATATTGGTCGCCTAAGGTGCGACTTTCTGCCACGGTGAATCTCCCTCAACATAGATAGGCAAGGCCTCGCTCGGCGGTCGCGACAAACCCCTTTCGTGCATCTGCCGAGTGATGTCGAGCATGGCCAAAGCATTCAATTCCACGTCAGACCCGTGATCAAAGCGAACACCATTTTCAAGCCACTGTGGACGCGGCCCAAGGCCCTGTATGCCCTCGTTGGTTTGCGCCGCATCATCAAGCCATCTCGGAAGCTGCGTATATAGCCGATCCTCGAAATGCACGTGTAGCACTCCATCTGTGTCGACTTCGTACAGCGCCAGGTAAAAGGCGTCGGCACGGCTTGGAACAACCGTTAGCCATTGTCCAGAGCTGACCTGACCGGCCCGCATGGCGCTGCGCAGCAAAATTTCTGAGCCAGGCATGGGCACGACAAGGCTGTCACTTGCTAGGCCGACGCCCTGAGCGATAGAGGCGGCAATTCTAACTCCGGTAAACGAACCTGGGCCGGCACCAAAGCCGATCAACTGCGTGTCACGCGGCGCAGCGCCCGCCTGCTTGTAAAGACGATCGAGCATGGGCAATACCTGCTCGTTATGGCGGCGCAGCAACCGCTCGTGCTCGCTCAACACGCGATCATCCACCGCCAGTGCTAGGCTACAATGCGATGTAGATGTTTCAATACAAAGGGTGACGGTCATTGACAAAGCATAGCCAACCAATGGATCTGGAGGAAGCGCGGGAAAGTTTGTTTGCCACGCTCAGCAGCGTTTCAGGGACCGAGAGCATTCCCCTAGCCGAGGCCTTGGGCCGCGTAACAGCAGAACCCGTTTACGCTCAGCTGTCCTTGCCACCCTTCCCCGCCTCCGCGATGGACGGCTACGCTGTACGACGCGAAGATTTCGGACAACAAAGGCCGCTGCGCCTTATTGGTCAAAGCCTCGCCGGGCATCCATTTCACGGCCGTGTGGATACCGGTGAATGCGTGCGCATTTTTACCGGGGCAGTTGTTCCTGAAGGGGCCAATCTCATTATCCTGCAGGAGCGACTAGCGGTAGCCGGGCAGGGCAATGGTGAATTCGTGCACTTTGAAGATCATGAACCGGACGAAAGCTTTATCCGACGGGTTGGCAACGATGTAGAGAAGGGTCAAATCATCTGCGACACGGGCGACAGGCTAACTCCCCTTACTCTCGGCTCACTGGCCTCGGCGGGCGTGAGTTGTATTAAAGTAGTCCGCAAGGTGCGGGTCGGCATCTTCTCTAGCGGTGACGAGCTCCGTGACCCAGGCACACCGCCTGAGGCCTTGGCGCCTGGGCAAATTTACGACTCCAATGCTTTCACCCTTGCCAATCTACTTCAGCATTTACCGGTAGATCTGGTCCCGCTGCAGCGTCTGCCCGATGATGAGGAGGCTGTAGAGAAGGCGCTTACCGATGCGGCGGAGCGCTGCGACATGCTGATAACCAGTGGCGGCGTTTCGGTAGGAGATGCGGACTTTATTGGTGCTACCATCGCACGACTCGGTCAGCTCACGTTCTGGAGACTTAACCTAAAACCCGGCAAGCCCCTGGCCTTCGGGTCTATCGGCGACTGTTGGGTTTTTGGCTTACCGGGTAATCCGGTATCCACTATCGTTACCTGTTTGTTATTGGTTAAGCCAAGCCTGCAGATATTGTGTGGTACTCGACCCTCAGCCCTACTGCGCATCGATGCAGAAATGGCGACGCAGATTTCCCATCGGCCCGGGCGAGTTGAATATCAACGCGGTGTCTATAAACAGAGCGACGAGAGTGGCGCCATAGAAGTCAGGCATACGGGCGACCAAGGGTCCAACCGCCTCAGCACTTTTAACGGTGCAAACTGCTTGATCGAGATCCCGAAAGAAAGCGCCGATTTACCCGTTGGCGGCCGCGTAAGCATATTGCCGTTAAGTGATTTGCTTGTCTGATCGACTATTTCACCTCACCCAAGCCGAGTGCAATGGCGGCCTGGATGTCTTCCACTGCCCCGCTGCCGTCGATTTCTAAGTACCTGATCTCGCCCTTGCCTCCATAAAAATCTACAAGGGGCTGTGTTTG
>CABZTD010000001.1 GCA_902528515.1 K189A clade bacterium | reverse complement strand
CCAAGCAGTGGCTGGGACTGGGTCAGACCCTGCAAGGCGACGAGGAGGCGTCGAGGCACAGTTAGTGGTTACGATGAACAACACCGTTGCGATGATGATCTCAGACGCGGCGAGCAGGTTGGCGCAGGGCTCTTAAATCACCGGGAACTTACAGTTAAGCAAAGGGGTATATGAATGGATTTTTCCTTCACAGAAGAACAAACCATGTTGCACGAGAGCATCGAGCGATTCGTGCAAAACGACTACAGCTTCGATGATCGTCAAAAGCACGCGGGCTCAGACCTAGGATACGACGCCGGCAATTGGAACACCTTTGCAGAGCTCGGTTGGCTTGGCGTGCCGTTTTCTGAAGCCGATGGCGGCTTTGGCGGCGGCGCGGTCGAATCGTCTCTGATGATGGAGCAATTCGGACACGGCCTGGTGATTGAGCCCTACTTGGCCACGGTCGTCCTGGCGGGTGGTGCTATCAAGCATGGCGGTAGTGAGGCTCAAAAGGCCAAGCTTCTGCCCGGCATTATCGATGGCAGCACTCAGGCGGCCCTGGCCTATGCCGAACCTCAAGCGCGTTTCAACTTGGCCGATGTTGCGACTACAGCCACAGCAGAAAGCGATGGCTATGTGCTCAATGGTTACAAAGCCGTAGTACTCAACGGCCCAGCCTCTCAGTTTATCGTAGTAAGCGCCCGCACTTCTGGCGAGCAACGAGACGAAGATGGCATAACGCTGTTTGTGTTGGACGCTAAGGCAGCCGGCGTTTCTCGCCGCGACTACCCAACAGTGGATGCGTTTCGCGCCTCAGAAATCACCCTAGAAGGCGTCAAAGTCGATGCTGATAGCGTGATTGGGGAGGTTGGCAAAGGCTATGCTGTGCTGGAACAAACCATCGATGAAGGTATTTTGGCCATTGGCTCTGAAGCCGTTGGCTGTATGGAAAAACTCTACAAGGAAACCGTCGAATACTGCCGCCAGCGCGAACAATTCGGTCAAGCCATTGGCAAGTTTCAGGTTCTTCAGCATCGCATGGTCGATATGTTCATGGAGCATGAACAGTCGAAATCACTGATGTTTATGGCGGCCATGCGTATGGACGAGGGCTATGGCCCCGAGGCACAAAAAGCCATCAGCGCATTTAAGGTTCAAATTGGTAAGTCCGGTAAGTTCGTAGGCCAAAACGCTGTGCAGCTGCACGGCGGCATGGGCATGACCGAAGAGCTGAACATTGGCCATTACTTCAAGCGCCTCACCATTATCGACACGCTGTTTGGCAACGCGGATTTCCATCTTAAGCGATTCGGCGCGCTATAGCGCCGACTTTTTTCACCGGCAGACACCGGGATAGGCGAGATTCAGAAGGAGGGCTGATGGCACGCTGGGATAAAGAAGATACATCGACCATTCCAGACTGGTTCTGGGAAGCCGTTGATACACCCGCAGAGAGTCGCACTATCGAAGTGGACGAATGCGATGTGGCGTACCGTTTTTATCCCGCGCCCGGCAAGCCCGGCATGCTTCTGATACACGGCATGAATGCCCACTCACGGTGGTGGGACTTTATCGCTCCCCAACTCACGGACCAGTACCAAATTGCGGCCATGGATCTCACGGGCATGGGAGATTCGGATTACCGCTATGAGTATTCGAGCAAGACCTATGCTGAGGAGATCTTGTCGGTCATTGACGACGCGGGCTTGGGCGACGACGCCATCGTCGTTGCCCACAGCTTTGGCGGTTACATGGCGGTGAAGGCAGCCAATCTGCATCCAGAGAAATTCGGCGGCCTCGTGCTCGTGGACTCTGGCATCCGTCATCCCGATGAACCCATTCCCGACCGTCCCAACATGGGTGGCATGCAGGGCAAGATTTATCCCGATCGAGAAAGCGCCCTCATGCGTTTCCGCCTTCAGCCGCCGCAGCCTTGCGAGAACGAATACATACTGCAGTACATAGCGCGCAACTCATTGATGCCCATGGATGGTGGCTGGGCATGGAAGTTCGATGAAGATCTGCTTACCACCCTCACAGAAGTCGACCGGCAGCCAGAGGACTTCCAGTCTCTGACCGTGCCGCTAGGGGTTATTTTCGGCGCTAACAGCGAACTGTATTCTCGTCGAAGCCTTGATTACATGCAGGAGCTGGTGCCCCAGGACTTTCCGTTTCAGGAAATTGCCGACGCGCAACATCATGTTTTTCTCGATCAGCCCCTGGCCTTCGTGGTGGCGCTGAAGGAGATTTGCCAGCAGCTACCGTTGAAGTAGGCCTAGGGCTGTGTCTTAGCGTCCTACTGTTTGGGTTCAAGCAAAATTGTGAGCACTGCGCTTTCTTCAACTTTGTCGCGGGAAAAAAGCATAGGCACATCTCCTTCAGTAGCCCAGTTTTCCAGTAGGTTGTCGTAGAACGGCGAACGCGGGTCGCCTGACTGCCCCGGGGCATTAGTCATGCGTGCATCGTCCCAATTGCCGACATCGACCACCATGCGAAACGAGGCCCCGCTGCGCACGTTAAAGGTGTCGTCGTAGAAAGCGGTATTATTGGTGGTGTTAGCGCTGCCACCCCGAGGATAGGCCTTGATCTTCATGTGCTCGGCCAATTTTTCATCGGCGCGATCCAGAAGCGGATGCTTGAAAACCATTTGATGCAGATCTCCCCACTGCCACGCACTAGCATCCTTGCCAAGCAGCCCCTCGGTCGCGGTCCAGGCGTCGCGAAGGCTGGTGACGGCTCGCGCCTGGCCCTCATTGGTGGCTAACAGCTCAAGTGAGGTTCGGGTCGACAGAGAACCGGCGGGTAATGATTCTTCGTCTGTCACGATGGCACCAAGCGCGGGGCTTAGATGGCGATAGTACCAAACACTCCACAGCGCCGCTGCAGCGCTGTCCGCGTCCAAACGCTGATTCCAATTCGCCAGTAATGGCCCGCCGGATTTTGAATTGCTGTCGGCAATGTCCGGCAGCAGGGCGAGTACTTGGCGGGCTAACACCGAATGATAGTCCCGCTGCAGGTCTAGGGAGTCTTGCATGCTATGAGGCTCTGGGGTGTCGAGGTATTCCCAAAGGCGCTTGTAGCGCCAGGGCGCAGACCATTCGAAACCGACCTTGTATCTCTCAATGGGGTAGTCGGCGGGCAGGCTCATGGCGTTTGCTGTGCCGCTGAAGCCTCGTTCATGGTTGTATTCTTCGGGCAGCACGTCCATGTCGAAGTAGCCATCCCACTCGTAACGACCGTCGCCAGGAACCGGCATCAGGCCATCCCAGTTATCGCGCTTCGGAAAACGCCCTGCGGGCTTGTAACCAATATTGCCGTCGGTGTCGGCGTAGACCTGATTCTCAGAGGGTGCACCCCAGCGGTTGAGGGCGCCGACAAACTCCCGAAAGTTCTCTGCTCGCATGTACTCGATACTGCCAAAGTAGGGGGCCATGCCAGGTTCTAACCAAGCCGCGCGCACCACGAAGGCATGCTCTTCCGTCTCGGCGACCACTGGGCCGTGCCGGGTAAATTTCATGGTAACGGTCTGAGGTTTGCCGCCCTTGATTGCGATGCTTTCCTCGACTTCAGTAAATGGCTCCACATCGCCCCGATACAGGTAGCCGCCGGGCGTCTTCTCGTAGACATAGAGGTCTTCCTGATCGATGGGAAAGATCGTGAGGCCGAAGGCGATCTTGTCGTTATGGCCGATGGAAATGCCGGGCAGGGCAGGCTCGCCTGCGCCGATGACATTGATCCCTGGTCCGTTCAGGTGCGCGACATAGCGCAGCGAAGGTACCGCGTGGCTGCGGTGTGGATCATCCGCCAGAATTGGACGACCAGTTGTTGTGCGTGACCCAGCCACTACCCAGTTATTGCTGCCGACATCTAAGTTTTGCGCAGCACTGGTCTCGCGCTGTAGTAAGTTGGCCTGCTGCTCTTGGGCTGGCTTCTGGCTGAAGTCGACAGGTGCTTTGGCAAGCAGATAGCTATCCAGTACGTTGTCGGGAATCACGCAGGGATCTAGCCCAGCCGGAGTTGCGGTCTGCCAATCAGGCTCCAAGGTCAGCCATTGGGCGGCAAGATCCAGCTTTTTCTCGCAGGCCAGGCGTGCGCGCCAAACCTCCGTCACCACGTTTCGCCACAGACCGTTACTACGAATGCGCACCACATCATCCGCCGACCACGTGCTGGGTGCATAACCCAACATGTCGAATTCTATTGGCATCAGCTCCGGGCTGGCCTTCGCCACGGCGATAAAGGCGTTGATGCCCGCGGTAAAGGATTCGGTAATACGCTTGGCGTCATTGCCGTAGGCCAGCCACTCGGTATACATATCGCCGCGATAGACAAAGAGTCTTGCTGCTTTGTCCTGGGCCACATGTTGCTCGCCTAGAATCTCAGCCAGTTGCCCTAAGCCGCGACGCTTCCACAGATCGATTTGCCACAGCCGATCCCGGCCCGCGTTGAAACCCTGCACGAAGAACACATCGTAATGATCCTCCGCATAGATATGGGGAACACCATACTCATCGACAATAATCTGCGCGTTGGCACTAAGACCATCTACTTCATAAGAGATGGTCGCCCTAGCCATAGCAGTGGGCGAGATGAAAAGACTGCACAGACTCAACAGCAAGAATGGGGTGACAAGCAAGTGATTCATGGTTTTGGACCTTGAAAAACATCTGGCAACAATAGCAAAGTCGTTGGCCTGATGCCGCAAGGTGTCAGCCCGTGAAAATACAGGCATAAAAAAGCCCTCTGAATAGAGGGCTTTGATACGTAGCGCTGGGAAAGATTTAGTCCCAGGTCAGCGCCCCACCGGTTTGATAATCCGTCACACGGGTTTCAAAGAAGTTCTTCTCTTTCTTCAAATCCATGATCTCGGACATCCACGGGAACGGGTTCTTCACGCCGGGGTACTGTTCGGTCAAACCGATCTGCGCAAGTCGGCGGTTGGCGATGAACTGTAGGTACTCTTCCATCATGTTGGCATTCATGCCCAGAACACCGCGTGGCATGGTGTCTCGTGCATAGCCTACTTCCAGCGTGGTGCCTTCTAAGATCATCTCCTTAGCCGATGCCTGCATCTCGTCGTCCCAAAGATGCGGGTTTTCGAGCTTGATCTGGTTGATCACGTCGATGCCGAAGTTCACGTGCATAGACTCATCGCGCAGAATGTACTGGAACTGCTCCGAGGTGCCGGTCATCTTGTTGCGACGCCCCATGGACAAGATCTGGGTGAAGCCGCAGTAGAAGAAGATACCTTCCAGTACGCAGTAGTAGGCGATCAGGTTCTTCAGCAGAGTCTTGTCTGTGTCAACGGTGCCGGTAGTGAAGCCTGGATCGTTGATCTCCTTAGTGTACTTGAGAGCCCAAGAGGCTTTTTCTGCCACCGTGGGGACTTCGTGGTACATGTTGAAGATCTCGCCCTCGTCCATGCCGAGGGATTCAATACAGTACTGATAGGCGTGGGTGTGAATGGCTTCTTCAAATGCCTGGCGCAACAGGTATTGGCGACACTCTGGGTTGGTGATCAACCGATAGATGGCCAGTACCAAGTTGTTGGCGACCAAAGAGTCTGCGGTTGAGAAGAAACCAAGACTGCGCTTAACAATGGTGCGCTCGTCGTCACTTAGACCGTCTTCCGATTTCCACAGCGCGATGTCTGCGGTCATATTCACTTCTTGTGGCATCCAGTGATTGGCGCAGCCATCCAGGTACTTTTGCCAAGCCCAGTCGTATTTGAACGGTACCAGCTGGTTCAGGTCTGCCCGGCAGTTGATCATGGCCTTTTGGTCCACGGTCACGCGCTCGGTGCTAACCGACTCTTCGGCCACGACAGGGGCTGGCGTAGCCGCTTCTTGCTCTGCAGCAGCTTGTCTTTCAGCAGCGGCTTTTCGCTCTGCTGCCGCTTTTTGTTCTGCCGCAGCAGCCTGCTGTTCTGCGGCTCTTTGTGCGGCTTCGGATTCCATCTGCTTTTGCACAGCGTCTGCAATCACGGCTTGATCGGCTTGTGCATTGCTTGGTGCTTCTTCGTAATCGTCCCAACTTAACATCGTGGTACTCCTAATAATAAATTCTGTCTCGGCCGGTGGCTTAGCGCTACATTGCCTTCTTTCACCTGTTTGGCCTGTTTAGCCTTACTGGCAGGCCTCGCAATCTGGGTCGTCAAGCGAGCACGCCATGGGCACCGGGGCAGCCTCGCCCAGATCAAGGTCGATTGCCTGTGGCGCTGCTGCCTGTTGCACCACTGGCGGTGCGGTAACGGGAGCTGCCGGTGCTGCAGCCATGCCGCTATCTGCGCCAGATGACACCGCATTCAGCGTGCCTTTTTCCAGTGTCGACTTTTCTGTACTGGTCGCGCTAAGCGCACGCAGGTAATACGTCGTCTTTAAACCACTTAACCAGGCCATGCGATAGGTGATGTCCAGCTTCTTGCCAGAAGCGCCGGCAATATAAAGGTTCAGCGACTGAGCCTGGTCGATCCATTTCTGGCGTCGGCTCGCCGCATCCACCAACCAGCGCGGCTCCACCTCAAAGGCGGTCGCGTACTTTTGCTTCAAATCTGTCGGTATGCGTTCAATGGCCTGCAGGCTGCCATCGTAGTACTTGATGTCGTTCACCATGACCTTGTCCCATAGGCCAAGTGCTTTAAGGTCGCGCACCATGAACGGATTTACCACGGTGAATTCGCCGGATAAATTCGATTTCACGTACAGGTTTTGATAGGTCGGTTCGATGGACTGTGAGACTCCGGTAATGTTGGCGATGGTCGCCGTTGGCGCAATAGCCATCACGTTGGAGTTACGCATACCATTTACCTGCACCTTGGCGCGCAGGGCGCTCCAGTCCAGTTTCGCCGAGTTATCAACGCTCAAATAATCAGCACCGCGCTCTTGCTGCAGCATTTTCAAAGAGTCGAAGGGCAAAATGCCGCGACTCCACAAGGACCCGGAGAAGCTGGCATAGGCGCCGCGTTCTTGGGCCAGATTGCTAGAGCTATCAATAGCAAAGTAGCTTATTGCTTCCATGGAGGAGTCCGCAAAATCCACAGCCTCCTGGGAGCTGTAGGCGATGCCAAGTTTGTAGAGGGCGTCCTGGAAACCCATGATGCCAAGACCGACCGGACGATGGCGCATATTCGAGGTGCGCGCCTGCTCCACCGAGTAGTAGTTAATGTCGATGACATTATCGAGCATGCGTACTGCCGTGCGCACGGTGGCCTCGAGCTTCTGCACGTTTAGCTCGCCGTTCTCGACATGCTGTGGCAGGTTGATGGAGCCGAGGTTACAGACTGCTATCTCGTCCTTAGACGTATTCAGGGTGATTTCGGTGCACAGGTTAGAAGAGTGCACTACCCCAGTATGCTGCTGGGGAGAGCGCACATTACAGGTGTCCTTGAAGGTAATCCACGGATGGCCTGTCTCGAACAACATCGATAGCATTTTGCGCCATAGATCCGCGGCTTTTACCCGCTTGAACAGCTTCAGTTCGCCGGTACGGGTTTGCTCTTCATAGGCTTCATAGCGCTGCTCGAAGGCGCGGCCATACAGATCGTGTAGATCTGGGGCGTCGGCGGGCGATAGCAACGTCCACTCGCCATCTTGGGAAACACGCTTCATGAATAAATCAGGGATCCAGTTCGCTGTGTTCATATCGTGGGTGCGGCGTCGGTCATCGCCGGTGTTTTTGCGCAGCTCCAGAAATTCTTCGATGTCGAGGTGCCAAGACTCTAGGTAGGCACAGACCGCGCCCTTGCGCTTGCCGCCTTGGTTTACGGCGACAGCGGTGTCATTTACAACCTTTAAGAACGGTACAACACCCTGTGACTTGCCGTTGGTGCCCTTAATGTAGGAGCCCAGTGCCCGAACTTGTGTCCAGTCGTTGCCCAAGCCGCCAGCCCACTTCGACAGCATGGCATTGTCTTGAATGGCGCCGTAGATGCCGTGCAGGTCATCGGGCACCGTGGTCAGAAAGCAGGACGACAGCTGTGGGCGCAGGGTGCCTGCGTTAAACAGAGTCGGCGTTGAACTCATATAGTCGAACGAGCTTAAGAGGGTGTAAAACTCAATCGCGCGGGCGTTACGGTCGTCTTCTGCAACCGCCAAGCCCATGGCCACACGCATGAAGAACACCTGAGGCAGTTCGATGCGCACATCGTTCGAGTGGATAAAGTAGCGGTCGTACAGAGTTTGCAGACCCAGGTAGGTGAACAGGTGATCGCGCTCTGGCAGCAGAGCAGCGCCTAACTGTTCTAAATCGAACTCGGCTAACTGCGGACTGACCAGTTCGAGCTCAATGCCTTTACAGATAAAGCTCTTTAACGCCAGCGGATAGCATTGGGTCATTTGCCCTTGGGTAGCGGAATGCAGGGCACCGGTGCCATGGATGTCTAAAAAGGTCAGAGCCTCGGTGCGTAGATCATCCAGCAGTAAGCGAGCGCTTACATAGGTGTAGTTAGGCTCTTCTTCAACCAAGGTGCGGGCCGTGATCAGCACCGATGTCGCTACGTCGCTGGCCGTGATGCCATCGTACATATTCCCCATGGCCTCGGAGATGATGCGTCCTGCGTCGACGTCGCTTAGACCCTCGCAGGCCTCACCGACGATGGTTTGAATACGGGCAATGTCTAGGGGACCCGTCGTGCCATCGGCATTTACGACATTAATGCCCTGCACTGCTTGCTCAGTGCTGGGGTCGAGGGCCTGTTGTTGACTGCGCTCTTGGGCCCGCTGCTCACGATACAGCACATAGGATCGTGCAACTTTTTGCTCGCCAGAGCGCATCAGCGCCAGTTCAACCTGATCTTGGATTTCTTCGATATGCAGGGTACCGCCAGAGGGCATACGGCGCTTGAAGGTTGCTGTCATTTGATCCGTCAGGTCTTGTACCAGCTCGCGAATCCGCGGAGATGCCGCCGCCGTGCCGCCTTCGACGGCCAAAAACGCCTTGGTCATGGCAACAGAGATTTTGTCCGCGGTATAGGGGACAACGGTGCCGTTGCGTTTGATGATTTTCAGTTGTCCCGGCGCTGTCGCCGTCAAAGAAGGGGACAATACGCCCGCTTCTGATGGGTTAACTTGTGGGTTTTGCTGGCTCGCTGGTAGATCCATCGAGGTATCTGTTTGCATCGTTCGGTGTCCTCTCTCTGTTCTTTTCTGGCTGCTCTTATCTCAATGTTCTTAACAAGCTGTTCTTCTCAAGCGTGTGATGTCTCGCTTGTTCTATAGCGAACTTAACGCTTGCCCCATAGCGCGCTAATTCTTTGATCCGGCTCGTTTTTTACGTCACCAATGAACGCACACTGCTGACTATTTTTCTTACTGAGCACTTTGATCTGGCCTATTTCTGGGCCTGGTAGCAGATCTGGTCAAAGATCAACATTTAGGTCGCAATATTCGTCAAAACAGCTCCCGAACGCCTCAGTCCTATGAAAAAGTTTTGACTCAGTCAATTATTTTATCGGCCCTAAAACCCAAGATATGGTGGTTTTTTGGACAGGTCACACAACATAATGGGATCAATAGGTCAATGCAAGGAAAAGTCTGTGGATAACCTGTGTGCAGTTCACCGGCGCCGGGTAGTAGCCTGTGGATAGTCAAAATTCGCTCAAATTTGTGCTGCAATTGGTGTCAAGCGGCATCGACATGCGGCTAAACCGCGGCTGACAGTCAGCGCCTTTTGCCATTAAGCTGCACCTCGGCTGGCCGAGTGGTCTGACTGCCTGTGCATAAAGTGAGAGCCCTCTATGACGTATATTCTTGCCCTCGATCAAGGCACTTCCAGTAGTCGCGCACTAGTGTACGACGCTGCTGGTTCGGTAGTGGGAAGCGCCCAGCAAAGTATCGAGAGCACGTATCCATCCGATGGCTGGGTAGAGCAAGACCCTGACATGATCTGGTCGTCGATTTTGACCGTTGGCCGACAAGCCATCTCGGCAGCAAACATCGAACCCGCCGCCATCGTTGGTATTGGGATCACCAATCAACGCGAAACCACGCTGCTGTGGGAACGTGAGACCTCGCGCACCCTGTACAACGCAATCGTCTGGCAGGATCGACGCAGTGCGGCTTACTGCGAGGATCTGGCCGCCCAGGGTTGTCTCCCTGGTCAAACCGACGGGCAGGACGTGGCGACGCTTATTCAACAAACCACCGGACTCATCATCGACCCGTATTTCTCCAGCACCAAACTCGCCTGGCTACTGGATGAAGTGGACCCAGATCGCTCCAGGGCCCAGAGCGATGAGCTGTGCTTTGGCACCGTAGACAGCTTTTTGGTGTGGCATCTGACCAAGGGGGCGCATCATGTGACCGACGCCACCAATGCCAGCCGTACCCAGTTATTCGATGTTGCTCAGCAGTCTTGGAGCGACCCCTTACTCGAGCTATTTGATGTGCCAGCGGCCGTGCTGCCCCGGGTCCTCGACTGCGTCGCGGACTTTGGTACCGCGGACCCTGAATGGTTTGGCGCGGCTATTCCCATTTTGGGCATTGCGGGGGATCAGCAGGCTGCACTGATCGGGCAAGCCTGTTTTACGGCAGGTATGTCAAAAAGCACCTACGGCACCGGCTGTTTCGTCATGACCCATACCGGGGATGTGATTTCTCGTTCCAGCCAGCAGCTGTTGTCTACGGTAGCCTATCGTATCGACGGCAAACCCAGCTATGCCTTAGAAGGCAGCATATTCGTCGCCGGTGTTGCCATACAGTGGCTGCGAGATCAGCTGGGCCTGATCGAGCATGCCGTCGAAACCGCAGATGCCTTTGCGCGTACCAAGGGCGAGACCAATGGCGTGTATGTGGTGCCCGCGTTCACGGGCCTGGGCGCACCCTATTGGCAACCTCAGGCACGGGGGCTTATCAGTGGACTGACCCTTGATAGCGATAAAGACCAGATCATCACTGCCTTTTTGCAGAGCGTGGCCTTTCAAACCCGCACCCTGCTGGATGCCATGGCCGCGGACGGTGCCCCGGTGACCACGCTTCGAGTGGACGGTGGCATGGTGGTCAATGAGGCGTTTTGTCAGTTTTTATGTGATGTACTCGACGTGCCGGTGCAGCGCCCGGCAGATGTCGAGACCACGGTAAGAGGGGCGGGCGTGCTGGCCGCTATTGGTGCTGGCTTGTTTGCAGATTTAGCGGAAGCAGCAGCGCTATGGCAGCTAGGTCAGGACTATGCGCCAGCAATGCCGAGGCAGCAGCGGCAAAGGTTGCTTAAAGGATACGAACAGGCCGTCGCTCAAACCCTCGCCGCGGGTCAGTCCTGACGGCCTAGCAGTAAAAACTCCACCAGGGCTTTTTGACTGTGCAGGCGGTTCCCCGCCTCGTGGAACACCACCGAGCGCGGATCATCCAGTAGCGTGTCGCTGACTTCCTCGCCGCGGTGGGCCGGCAGGCAGTGCATGAACAGAGCGCTGGGGTCGGCCAGATCGAGCAAAGTTTCATTGACCTGATATGGCTCAAAAATGGCCCGGCGGTTGCCTTCTTCGCCCTCATGGCCCATGGACGACCAGACATCGGTCACTACCAGGTGTGCGCCTTCCACGGCTTCTCGCGGGTCAAGCACGCGCTCGACGTTCTCGCCGTTGGCTAGAATATCGGCGTCAGGCTGATGGGAATCGGGGCAGCTAAAACGCAGCCTAAAGTTCCACTGCTTGGCGGCATTAATGTAAGAATGGCACATGTTGTAGCCATCACCCAGAAAGGTCACTGTCTTGCCCTCAATGGAACCGCGATGTTCTTCAAAGGCCTGTATGTCTGCCAGCAGCTGGCATGGGTGCAGGAGCGAACTCATGGCGTTGATCACCGGCACCGTGGCGTAATGCGCAAGAGTCTCAATGTCTTGCTGGCTTGCGGTACGGATCATGATGATGTCGACCATCTCAGACAGCACCCGAGCAAGATCTTCCAAAGGCTCACCGCGCCCAATCTGTGTATCGCCGGGACTGAGAAAAATAACCTTGGCCCCCATCTGTGCGAAGCCCGCTTCGAACGCTACCCGAGTACGGGTGCTGCTCATGGTCAAAATTAACGCGCCGGTTTTGCCAACTAAGGACTGATACACCTCGCCGTTCTCGTGCTGCTTGCGCAGGGTCTTTGCGCGCTCGATCACGTACTTCAGTTCATCAGACGAAAAATCCAATAGCGACAGAAAATCTCTTTTGATCATCGGTCCAGCTTCCGGGAGTGGTTAGTGAGTTGGGTATTAGGCGATTAGGCGCTGATCAGCGCGACCACGCGCTGCACTAGCTCGTCGGCTTCGGCACCGCTCATGGTCAGCGGCGGCAGCATGCGGATGATGTTGCCTTGGGTGACGTTGATCAGCAGGCCTTGCTCGAGGGCCTTGGCAGCATAGTTGCTGATATCCTGATGCATCTCTACCGCCAGCATCAGGCCGGCTCCGCGGATTTCTTTGACGTCGTTGCGTCCGGCCAGGGCATTGCTTAGACCGTCCTGTATGCGCTCGCCCAGCTCTAGGGCTCGCTTCTCTAGACCTTCCGCGTCGATGACATCGAGCACGGCATTGGCCGCTGCACAGGCGAGGGGGTTACCGCCAAAGGTTGAACCGTGATTTCCGGGCGCAAACAAACTCGCAGCTTCGCCGCGGGCAAGGCAGGCACCAATGGGCATGCCGTTGCCAAGGCCCTTAGCCGTGGTGACTACGTCGGGCAGAATATCCGTGTGCTGATAGGCGAAGAATTTACCGGTGCGGGCATTGCCGCTTTGCACTTCGTCCAAAATCATCAGCCAGTTGTTGGCATCGCAGATGTTGCGCAGAGACGCCAAATAGCCATCTTCGGGAATGTAAATGCCGCCTTCGCCAAGAATCGGCTCGACCATCACCGCAACCACATTGGGGTTGTTAGCAGCAATGGCCTCGATGGCAGGAATGTCATTAAACGGCGCACGCACAAAGCCGCTGAGCAGCGGCTCAAAGCCCGCGTGGACCTTGCGGTTACCTGTGGCAGTAAGGGTCGCCATGGTGCGGCCATGAAAGCTGCCGTCGACCACGATGATGGCTGGCGATTTGATGCCTTCGTTGTTGCCCTTAAGTCGCGCTAGCTTAATGGCGACTTCGTTCGCCTCTGCACCGGAATTGCTGAAAAAAACGTTGTCCATACTAGAGCGTTCACACAGGCGATTGGCTAGCTTGGTTTGCAGTGGAATCTCGTAAAGATTGGAGGTGTGAAGCAGAGTCTGCGCCTGATGGGCAAGGGCTTCAGCGACATGCGGGTGGGCGTGTCCCAGGCCACAAACGGCGATACCGGTCAGGCCGTCAAAATAGGTTTTACCGTCGCTATCTGTCAGGTAGGAGCCAGCGCCGCTGATAAAGTTCACGGGCATACGTCCGTATGTATTCATAACATGGTTCTGCATGACGTTTGTTCCCGCTTCTACGACAAGGTGCCTGGGCGCGACGCTGCGGTTATACCGACTACCAAAGGTAAAAATACCTCGCCGCTCAATTCCATCTGAAATCGAGCAACAGTCATTACACAGGAGTCGTCGTGCCTGAAAGCAACAGGCCGCAACGAGTGCGGCCTGATAAAACTGCAACATACTAAAGCCCCAGACCCGTCGCAACAGCGTTTTGCGTAGTTATGACGCAGATCACAGATAAGCGGACCGTAGAGTCAGTGATGGGCGGTACGAACGGCACGTGCTATGCGCTGTGCAGCATACCACGACGAAGCGGCCCTCGCCGCATTTAGCCTGCCCGTAAGCTTTCGCTCAGTCGTCGCAGGCCTTCTTCCAGCACGGACCTTGGGCTAGCGAAGTTAAAGCGCACATAGCCTTCATGCCCAAAGGGCGCGCCATTGCTCAGGCCCAAACCGTGGGACTCGAAGTGACCGTCCACATCGTTCAGCTGCAGATCTTCAATGTTTAGCCACGCTAAGTAGGTGGCCTGCACCGTCGTCATGCGTTCGCCGGCAACGGCTCGCACCAGGTCGTGATTGCGCCGCAGGGTGGTGAGCAACTGTGGCACCCAATCCGAGCGGTCGTTAAAGGCGGCTTCCGAGGCGATGTAATTTAAGGGGCCCGGGCCGGGCACCAGGTCGCCGCGGGTTGCAACAAAGCGCTGGCGCAGCGCGGCGTCTGGCACGATGGCGGCCGCACAGCCGAGGCCGGGAATGTTGTAGGTCTTGGTGGCCGCGAACAGCGATACCGTGCGGTGAGCGATTTCAGGTACTGCATGAGCAATGGGCAGATGCTGCTTGTCCTCGTCCAAAATCAGCTGGCAATGAATTTCGTCGCTGACCAGCAGCAGGTCTTGCTCTTCAATGAACCCAGCGAGGGCCTGCAGCTCACCGAGGCTGTAGCAACGGCCGGTAGGGTTTTGCGGATTGGCAATGCACACCATCTTGGTTTGCGGGCTAAGCGCATCGTTCATGGCTGCAAAGTCCATCGACCATAGGCCGTTGTCCAAAGTCAGCGGCACAGCAATTTGCCTGCGCCCGGAATTTTCCTGCAGATCTAAGAAAGGGTAGTAAATGGGCGTGGGCACCAAAAGCTGCGCGTCCGCCGCCAGCGTATTCACCGCCATGTTTAGCCCTGGCACCACGCCTGGTAGCCACACGATCCAGTCCTCCGGCACCTGCCAGCCGTAGTGATGCACAAGCCAGTTCTGTAGAGCGAGGGTGAGGGAGACGGGTTTTTTGGTGTAGCCCATAATGGGGTGCTCGAGCCGCTCGTGCAGCGGATCTAGAATGAAATCTGGTACCGCAAAATCCATGTCGGCGATCCAAAACGGCAAAATGTCTGTGCCCGCGTACTTTTGCAGCTTGGTCGCATCGGTGCCTGAGCGATCAATGACGCGGTCGAAATCATAAGCCATGGCGCATCCTGAGGAATGGTCGGAAACGACCAGATAATAACGTTATAAAGGAAGGTAATGCCAAAGTGCCTGTTAACCGGCGAGTTTTCAGGGCTACAATGCGACCTCGCGCAGTGCGCATGCAGAACAACAACAACACGCTTAGGACGCCGCTATGTCAGAAGAAGTATTGGACTCGATCAAACAGCAAATTTCTGAAAACCCCATCATTTTATATATGAAGGGTTCCCCACAGGCACCACAGTGCGGGTTCTCGGCGCAAACCGTGCAGTGCATGGTGGCCTGCGGCCAGCGGTTTGCCTACGTTGATATCCTCAGCAATCCAGAAATACGCTCAACCCTACCCGGCTACGCCAACTGGCCAACCTTCCCGCAGCTGTGGGTAGACGGCGAACTTGTAGGCGGCTGCGACATCATCACCGAGATGTTCGAGGCAGGGGAGCTAGAGGCCTTGCTGGTAGAAACTTCAGAGAAATACGCCACAGGAGATTAGGCCACAGGGCTTTTTAGCGGCTACTCGTCACCTTCCTGCCTTTCAAGCCGATTCGGATGGAAAGGCCACGCATTCACGATGTGACAAAACAGCTCCGCGGTGCGCCCGGCATCATAGGAAGCGTTGTGAGCCTGCACCTCACTGAAATCGAGCCCCGCCCGACGGCACGCCTCGCTGAGCACCGTATGACCAAAAGCCAGGGCGCCCAGGGTGGCGGTATCTAGCGCGGTAAACGGATGAAACGGGTTGCGCTTAATCTTCAGCCGCTCGCAGGCCGCGTTCAAAAAGCCCTGATCAAAGGATGCATTGTGCGCTACCATAATGGCACGGTGGCAGTCCGCAAACTTCATCTCATCCCGCACGGTTTTGAAAAACTCCACCAAGGCCTCGCGCTCATCTAGGGCGTTGCGATTGGGGTCGTCCAAATCGATCTTGGTGACCTTCAAGCTTGCAGGCTCAATATGCGAACCCTCAAAAGGCTCTAGACTCCAACTAGCGCTGTCTTTTACGCACAGCTGACCGTCGCGCATGGTGACGAAGGAGCAGGCAACCTCCAGAATGGGGTTGTCGTACTTACTGAATCCGCCTGTTTCCAAGTCAACCACGACAGGCAGATAGCCGCGGAATCGGTCAGAGATTTCCATAGGGGGACGATAACTTAAATGGTTCCCGAGTGAATCCTAATTAGCAACTAGCATTGCTAAGTGAACAAGTGATGCTCCTTGTGCCTGCGGTCGCGTTATCCCTAGATAACAGAGGTTACTTTGTTTGGCTTAGAACTCTCCCTTGACTAGACGACATAGAAAGGAGCGCTAATGGTGCGGGAATTCGCAAACCTTGGGGCGCGAAAAGGATCTTTTCACCTTTTCTGACGGATCAACTCCTATGATTTTGACTTGATCTTGCAACTTCTCACCAATAACAAAAGGAATTGAAAATCTTGATCTCAAATCGATCTTTGAACTCTGTCCGGTCATTTTCCAAATGTATTTTTGTGGAAGAGTTCGAAGTTTTTGTTTTTGCCAATCGCTTGCCGATTTCAACTAAGCTTTGTGACAGCGCACTCGAATTTCCCTCCTTTGCCTCCTTGCCCTAAAATCTCGGCCGCTTCTAATCCGCTTTGTTCAAAGGAAATCCCGTGTCTGACAAGAGAAAAATCGTCCTCGCCTACTCTGGTGGGCTGGACACTTCCGCGATTTGCCGCTGGCTGCAGGAAACCTATAACGCCGATGTGGTGACCTTTACTGCTGACATTGGTCAAGGTGAAGAGGTGGAGCCTGCCCGGGAGAAGGCCAAAGCCATGGGCGTTCAGGAGATCTACATCGAAGATCTCACCGAGGACTTTGTCGCCAATTATGTTTATCCCATGTTCCGCGCCAACACGGTGTACGAGGGCGAGTATCTGCTGGGCACGAGTATCGCCCGGCCGCTCATCACCAAGCGCATGGTAGAGATTGCCCGCGAAACCGGCTCTTCTGCGGTGGCCCACGGTGCGACCGGCAAGGGTAACGATCAGGTGCGCTTTGAGCTTGGGGCCTATGCGCTGGACCCCGACATTCAGGTGATCGCGCCCTGGCGCGAGTGGGATCTTAATTCCCGCGAGGCGCTGATGGATTTTTGCCAGAAGCACCAAATTCCCGTGGACTATAAGCGCGGTGGCAAGTCGCCGTACTCCATGGACGCCAATTTGCTGCACATCTCCTACGAGGGGGGCGGTCTGGAGGACCCTGCCAAACCCGCTGACGAGGGCATGTGGCGCTGGACGGTTGCGCCGGAAGACGCGCCGGATCAGCCGCTAGAAATCGAGCTGACTTACGAGCGCGGTGACCCGGTAGCTCTTGATGGCAAGCCGCTGACGCCTGGCGCAATGCTGGCGGAGCTGAATCGTCTTGGCGGCATGCACGGTGTGGGTCGCTCTGACATTGTCGAGAACCGCTTTGTGGGCATGAAGTCGCGGGGTTGTTACGAAACCCCCGGCGGTACCATTTTGCTGAAGGGTCACCGTGCCATGGAGTCGCTGACGCTCGATCGTGAGGTGGGCCACCTAAAAGACGAACTCATGCCGCGCTATGCCCAGATGATCTACAACGGCTACTGGTGGGCACCGGAGCGTAAGGCTCTGCAGGCGCTCATCGATGAGTCTCAGGTGCCGGTGAACGGCTCGGTGGTGCTAAAGCTCTACAAAGGCTCCGTGTGCGTGGTTGGCCGCAGCTCAATTGACTCGCTCTATGATGCTGACGTGGTCACCTTCGAGGACGATCAAGGCGCCTACGATCAAAAAGACGCCGCGGGCTTTATTAAGCTTAATGCTCTGCGTTTACGTCTGGGCGTAAAGCGGGGCCGAGATTATTCCTAACGCGCTTGTTCTGCGATTGAGCTGCGGCCCGTGGCGGTTGCTGTGACTGACGCTAATCTGCCCATCGGTGTATTTGAGTCCGGTGTGGGCGGCCCTACGGTTCTGGCCGCCCTGCGCCGGCACCTGCCCGGCGAAGACACTATCTACCTAGGCGTTACTGCCCGTTTACCCTATGGCACCAAGTCTGCGGCGACGGTCGAGCGCTATGCGCAGCAGGCCGCGGGGGTGCTGGTCGCGCGGGGCATTAAAGTCTTGGTGGTGGCCTGTAATACCGCGTCCGCGACCGCGCTTTGTGCCTTGGCTCAAGAGTTTGCTCCCTTGCCTGTATTCGGCGTGGCAGTACCCGGTGCCTTGGCGGCCTGCGAGGTTGCCGACAGCAGCGAGGTGACGGTGTTGGCCACCGAGAGCACGATTTCCGGTGGGGCCTATCAACGCGCCTTGCTGCACCAGCGTTCCGCCATGCGGGTTCTTGGGCGGCCCTGCCCTCTGTGGGTAACACTTGCCGAGCAGGGCGGTGATGCCAGTGCGCTAGCCGATACGATCTTGCTCGATGGCGTTAGAGGGTCGGTGATGTTAGAGCAAACCGCGGATGCACCGTCGACCCTGGTGCTAGGCTGCACGCATTTTCCGGTGTTTCGGACGCGACTGCAGCAGTTGTTGGGCTCCCAGGCACAGGTGATAGATTCGGCGCAAACGACGGCAGGTTCTGTGGCTGCGGCACTGCAGAGCGAAGGCCTCCCGTCTAATCGAGGCGGTAATATACAGTTCCTGGCAACCGACGGGATGGAAGGTTTCCAGCGTGTCGGCGCGACGTTTTTGGCAGAAGGTATTTCGGATGTTGAGTTAGTCGATCTTTGATCAGGTGTGAGGCGCTTAGTCCTCGGTTTTGTCCTTGAACTCGCAAAGGTCCTCTATGGTGCAACTGCCGCAGCGGGGCTTGCGCGCCACGCAAACATAGCGGCCGTGCAAAATCAGCCAGTGATGCACGTCGACCTTGAACTCTGCGGGTACTACCTTGATCAGCTTGTCCTCGACCTGACGAACGGTTTTGCCCGGTGCGATCTTTGTGCGGTTAGAGACTCGATAGATGTGGGTATCTACCGCAATGGTCGGATGACCAAAGGCCGTATTAAGCACTACGTTGGCGGTTTTGCGGCCAACTCCCGGTAAGGCTTCCAACGCCTCCCGGTCTTCGGGCACCTCGCCGCCGTATTCTTCCACCAATATTTTGCAGGTTTTGATGGCGTTCTCGGCCTTGGTGTTAAACAGCCCAATGGTCTTGATGTATTCCTTCAGACCGTTAACACCCAGATCGTAAATGGCCTGGGCGCTACTGGCGGCAGCGAAAAGCGGCCCCGTTGCCTTGTTAACGCCAACGTCGGTGGCCTGGGCGGACAGTAGTACGGCAATCAACAGCTCAAACGGTGAGGAGTAGTTCAGCTCGGTGGTGGGGTTGGGGTTCGCGTCCCGCAGGCGGGCGAAAATCTGATGACGTTTATCGGCGTTCATGGACGCTCCGTGGTTAACGTGTTGTCGGCCTCGTCCTTGGGGGTATTCACCCCATTGCGCAGGCCTTGCACTGCGGCAAATGCCAGCCCTGCAATCAAAAAAGCACCTGGGGGCAGTAGGGCTAAGGACAGGGGCGGTGTGCTGAACAGATCGATTCGTAAGCTGGCTGCGGCAGGACCGAAAAGCAGATCCATGTCGTTCAGTAGGGTGCCTTGGCCAAGGGCCTCTCGTATAGCGCCAAGGGTCAGCAAGGCGATGGCGAAGCCTAGGGCTGTGCCCATGGCATCCATCACCGCCCGGCCTACTGGCTGACGTGAGGCGAAGACTTCCGCACGACCGAGAATCATGCAGTTGGTCACAATTATCTGCACGAATAGCGCAATGCGGCTGTAAAGGTCGAAGGCATAGGCCTCGAGCATCATCACCGTCAGGGTGGTAAAGGTGGCAATAATCAGCACAAAGCAAGGCAGTCGCGCGATGTCAGGAATGATGCGCCGCAGCAGCGAAATCGATATGTTGGAGCCAATGACCACAAAGGCACTGGCAATGGCTAGCCCCATGGCGTTGGCGACGGTATTGCTCACCGCTAGCAGCGGGCATAGGCCAAGCAGCTGTGTCCAGGCGGGGTTGTTCTCTATGACGGCGCGACCGAAATCGTTAGGCATCGGTAGCCTCGCAGCTTGCTTGCTCCCTGGCATTTCGGCGCAGGGTTTTTGCTTGCGCGGCCATGGCACGCAGGGCTTTGTGGGTAATGGTCGCGCCACTGATATTGTCGAGGCTTGGCCAGTCCTCAACAGGCGAGTTATCCAACTCCGGTAGGTAGTCTTTCTTGCTGTGATCTATGAAGTCTGCAATACCCGGCGTTTCTTGATGCCGTGTGACGCGCAGGCTAATGCTGGTGCTGGTGTCTGTTAGCAGCGCAAGATACTCGATAGGGCCGGCGTAACCCGCTCTAGCGCCGCGCACGAACTGCCAGTCACCGCAGGCATTGGCGACCCCTGAAATCCACTGCAAATTTGTGGGTGCTACTTGGCCCAGCAGCTCGCTCAGCAAGGCCTGGGCCTGGCGGGTTCGGTTTTCTTCAATCGGCGCGCGGGTGAGCTTATGGGTTTGAGTGAGGGCAAGGCCGCACAGTCCTCCGATGATCAGTAGAGCGATGCCATTAACCAATGAATTAGGCATGGGTTCGCTCCGGTGCCGCACCGCTTTCCGCTGCGCTGTCGGTGATCTTTTGACGATGAAAGCGGTTTAACAGCGGCGTGGTGCAGTTGGCCAGCAGCACGGCAAAGGCAATGCCATCAGGCAAATTGCCCTGGGTGCGTATCAGAAACAGCAGGCTGCCTACCAGTATGGCAAAGCAAATTTGGTGACCGGGACGTGCCGGGTGAGTGACCGGATCCGTCGCCACAAAAAAAGCTGCAGCTACTGTGCCACCCGTCGTCCAGTGAAACCATGCCGAGCCAAGGCTGCTGGAACTGCCCTGGTCGTGAAAAAGGGTGGCCAGCAGGCCAACGGTAAGTAGTATGGTAAAGGGAATGCGCCAGTGCATGATTTTTTGTTGAATCAGCCACAGTCCGCCGAGGGCAAACAGCCCGGCGGCTAGTATGTTGGGGTTGGCCGTGCCCCGGGCGATAAAAAATTCTTCTGTGGTCACGCCACCGCGATAGCGAAACTCACTGAGCAGGGTCGCGCCGGTCAGACCGTCGGTGGCGGTTAGGTTGGTTGGCCAGCTCGCCAAGGCCAACGGGAAGCTTAATAAAATGACCGCGTAGCCGACCATGGCGGGGTTAAAGATATTTTGGCCAAGGCCGCCGTAGGCGTGCTTTGCCACGCCAATGGCGGCGAGCGCTGCCACGGCTAAAATAGCCGGCGACACAAAGGGTGGCAGGCAAATTCCAATGAGCAGTGCAGCTAAGATCGTCGTGCCGTCGGTTAGGCCAAAATACTCGCGCTTGGCTTGCATCATGCTTAGCTTAAAGCCGTGCCTGAGGCTCGTGCTTATCACCTCGACCATGCTACACAGCACAATCAACCACAGCATGTTCCAAATGATGCCCAGACCATACTGCCAAGCCATGACGAGAATACCGGGTGCCAGCGCCAATGACACCTGCCGCATGCGCACGCCGGTGGATTTGGTTGCGGGCAATTTGCGCGTGGTGGGGTTCAACGGTCTGCGCTCGGATCTTGAGTGGCCAGCTGGGCAGAGCCCTGGACGGAACGCTGAGCCAGGCGTGTCGCGAGACGCTGTGCGCGTCGATCTTCTGCTTCGTTCTGTACCGCGATTAACCGCTCTTGGTGGCGTTGATAGCGCTCCTTGATGCGCTGTTTTTCAGCCTCCACGGCAGAGAGCTCACCGGCTATGCGTTTGGCCTGGGTGAAGCGGGCAGACAGATTGATTTCGCTGGGGCAAACGCGATCGCATAGCCCGCATTCGATGCAGTCTTGCAGTCGCAGACTGTCGGCCTGATCCCAGTCATTGGCGTCGCTCAGTTTTAGCAGCTGGTCCGGCTGCAGTTTAATCGGGCAGGCTTCGATGCACTGACCGCAGTTAATGCAGCCCCGGCCCAGGAGGCCGACGGGCGCGGTAGGCGGTGCAATGGTCTTGGGCACCAAGGAAATGCAGTCCACGGGGCAGGGAGCAATGCACAGCTCGCAGCCGGTACAATCGGCCTCGATCACCGTGTGCATAAAGCCCTGTGCGCCAACGATGGCGTCAACAGGACACGGGTCGAGACAAAGCGTGCAGCCGATACAGGCAGACTCGTCAATGACCGCCAGTAGGGGCGGCGGATTGGTCTGGGCGAGATCCTGGCTAAGAGGCGCGTTGGCACCCATTAGATTTTGAAGCCTAACCACCAGTGCCGCGCCACCCGGCGGACAAAGGTCGACGGCGCCGCCGGCAGCCACCGCTTCAGCATAGGGTCGACAACCGGAGTGACCGCACTGGGCGCACTGGGTAAGGGGCAGCATCTGTTCGATTCGATCCGCCAGAGATTCGCTGTCTTGGGGAATCTGTCGCCTCAGCCAGGCGCTGACGACGGCGAAGAATCCGAGCAGACCGACAAGCAGTAGGGGCACACTGTAAGTCGTGATAGCGGCTTCCATCAGCTGCCAATGCCTTGGAAACCCATGAAGGCAAGGCTCATCAAACCGGCGCTGAGCAGTGTTATCGGTGTCCCCGCAAAGGCCGCAGGCAGGTCTGACTGAGCAAGCTGTTCCCGCAGCGCACCGAACAGCACCATGACCAGGTTAAAGCCTGCGGCGGCGCCCACAGCGAAGACAAAGGTGGCCAGCAAGGTGAGCTCTTGGCCGATGGCAAGCAAAGTTACGCCCAGTACCGCGCAGTTAGAAGTGATCAGTGGTAAGTACACCCCTAACACCTGATGCAGTACCGGTGACGTCGCTTTCAAATACAGCTGAATCACCTGCACCAGACCGGCGATGACGATGATGAACACGATGATTTTCAGATAGGTGAGGTTTAGCGGCACCAGCAGATAGTGATAAAGCGTATGCGAAGTGACCGCTGCCAAGGTCAGCACGAAGGTCGTGGCAAGTCCCGTGGCGAAAGCAGTATCGAAACTGCGGGTAATGCCCATGAATGGGCACAGGCCAAGGAACTGGGCCAGGACAAAATTATTGACAAGCAGAGCGCTAAACAGAATCAGGCCCAGTTCGGTCATCTGTGTGCCTGCCCTTACTTCACGTGCATGCCGGGCTCTGCACCGCTGTCCGGCGACAGCAAGAAAATGTCAGAGCCTCCGGGGCCTGCCGCCAGCACCATGCCCTCGGATACACCGAAGCGCATTTTTCGCGGGGCGAGATTGGCGACCACGACGGTCAATCGACCCACCAGATCCTCGGCCTGATACGCGGCCTTGATGCCAGAAAATACCTGGCGCCGATGATCGCCGACGTCAAGCGTCAGCTGCAGCAGCTTGTCTGCACCCTCTACGGGGGCGGCCTCGACGATGCGGGCCACTTTAAGCTGCACCTTCATAAAATCGTCGATACTGATCACTCCTGCCGCTTCGTCAGTTGCCGCAGGCTTGGCTTTGGTTGGTGCTGAGGCGGACTCAGGCTGCTTGGATGCGTCCACCATTTTTTCGATTTGCGCGGTTTCAATGCGCTGCAGCATGGGTTTGAACTTTCTGATGGTATGTCCGAGCAAGGGGGCTTCGGCGTCGGCCCAGGTTAAGGGCGCGACGCTCAAAAAGGCCTCGGCTTTTTCGGCCATCTCCGGCAGTACGGGTTTCAAAAAGATCGCCAGGCAGCGAAACATGTTGATGCCCTGACTGCACACGAGCTGCACTGCATCCCGGTACTCTGGATCTTTCGCCATATTCCAGGGCTCGTGTTTGGCAATGTACTGATTTGCTGCATCTGCCAGGGCCGTTACTTCACGCATGGCCTTGGCGGTATCACCGGATTCAAATAGCGCGGCAATGGGTTCCACCTGAGCGTGGAACTGCGCCATCAGAGCCTCGTCGTGCACGTTATCTGCCAGCACGCCGTTAAATTGGTTCACCAAAAAACCTGCGGTGCGGCTGGCGATGTTGATCACCTTGCCGACAAGGTCTGAATTCACCCGGGCAACAAAGTCTTCAAGATTCAGATCGAGGTCGTCGGCGGAACCACTCAGCTTGGCAGCATAGTAGTACCGCAGGTATTCGGGGCTGAGGTGATCCAAATAGGTCTTAGCCAGAATAAACGTGCCGCGAGATTTAGACATCTTTGTGCCGTCCACGGTCAGGAAACCGTGGGTGTGCAGCTTGGTCGGGGTGCGAAAGTTTGAGCCATCGAGCACTGCCGGCCAGAACAGGGCGTGGAAGTTGACGATGTCCTTGCCAATAAAGTGATGTACCTCGGCGCTGGAATCCGTCGCCCAAAAATCGTCAAAGTTCAGGTCGCTGTCCTGATCGCACAGGTTTTGGAAGCTCGCCATGTAGCCAATGGGGGCGTCCATCCAGACATAGAAGTACTTGTCTGTGGTGCCAGGAATGGTGAAGCCAAAGTAGGGGGCGTCACGAGAGATATCCCAGGCGCGCAGACCATCGTCTAGCCACTCGGCCAACTTGTTCGCAATCTCGGGCTGCACGGCGTCGCTGCGGGTCCACGCTTTGAGGAAGTCCGTATAGCGCCCTAGGTCGAAGAAGTAATGGTCAGATCCCCGCATTTCGGGCGTGGCACCGCTGAAGATCGATTTAGGATCGATCAATTCGTTGGCATTGTAGGTGGCGCCGCAGTTCTCGCAGTTGTCGCCATATTGATCCGGGGTTTTACACTTTGGGCAGCCGCCCACCACGAAGCGGTCCGCCAAGAACAGACTTTTCTCTGGGTCGTAAAGCTGCTCGACCTCTTCGATAAAGATCAGCCCGGCTTCCTGCAGGCGGTTATAGATCAGCTCTGAGTATTGCTGATTTTCCGGCGAGTGGGTGGAGCAGTAGTTGTCGTGGGAAATCAAAAAACCCTGAGAATCCGCCATATGCAGTTGGCGCATGTTCTCCACCAAGGTCTCAGCAGACACACCCTCTTGTTCGGCCTTAATCATGGTCGCCGTGCCGTGGGTGTCGTCGGCGCAGACGTAGATCGCCTGATTGCCGCGCATACGCTGAAACCGCACCCAAATATCGGTTTGGATTTGCTCTAACACATGGCCCAAGTGAATGGGGCCGTTGGCATTAGGCAGTGCACTGGTAACTAAAATGCGACGCGACATGCTGGACCTGGGTTGATCGTTGGCAGTGAAATATGCGGGCGGAGCATACCGCGCCTGAGGCCACAAGTGCAGTCACTAAGAGAGTTCTGTCGGTCTGCGTTGAATTTGTGTCGCGCTTTCACAGGCGCTCCACTGGCCTTTGGCTTACACTTGCGGGATGAGTAAAAGCGGGGTGTGCGCTCTGTGAAAGTCGAAGAATTTGTCGACCCCTATTTGGGGCAATCTTGGGGCAGCTTGGGCGCGCGGGTGCTCACTTCGGGCAACCAAGTTTCGGTTACCTTGGGATATCCCGCTGCCGGACTGCAGGCAGATCTTGCGGTTCAGCTGGCGGCCTTTTTGCAAGTGGATACCGTCGATCTGCAGCTGAACCTTGCCGTAAAAGGTGGTTCGGGTTTCGGTCAGGTCAAACACATCGTGTTGGTCAGCAGCGGCAAGGGCGGTGTGGGAAAATCGACCACAGCGGTAAATCTGGCCCTCGCGCTGGATGCCGAGGGTGCCAAGGTTGGCTTGCTTGATGCAGATATTTACGGCCCCAGTCAGGGGATGATGCTCGGCGTTGCTGAAGGCCAGAGGCCTAACGTCAAGGACGCTAAGCACTTTGAGCCGATACGCGCCCATGGTCTGAAAGCCATGTCCATGAGCTTTATGACGACTGACAAAACGCCCATGGTATGGCGTGGTCCCATGGCCAGCGGTGCCTTGCAGCAGATTTTGGGTCAAACCCTGTGGGGAGATCTTGATTATCTGATTGTCGATATGCCGCCGGGAACCGGTGATATTCAGCTGACCCTGTCACAAAAAGCGCCGGTGTCCGGGGCTGTTATCGTTACCACACCTCAGGACATTGCGCTGCTGGATGCGATGAAGGGTATCGAGATGTTCGCCAAGGTGGACATCCCGGTGCTGGGCATTGTGGAGAATATGAGCGTGCATGAATGCCCGAGGTGCGGGCACATAAGCCATCTGTTCGGTGCCGACGGTGGTCGGCGGGTCGCAGAAGATCTGTCGGTGCCGCTGCTTGGTCAGTTGCCCCTGGCCATGTCGATTCGTGAACAGGCCGACGGCGGGCAGCCCACGGTCAAAGTTGAACCTGATTCGAAAATCAGCGCCCTGTATCGCGATGCGGCGCGTAACATGGCGGCCCAGCTATGGGGGCGCAAGAGCCCAGCCGCCGCCGGGCCGGCAATTTCGATGGTCGACGACTAACCGGATAACACCGTAACGGGATAAAAAGGGTAAGGGATACTATGACTATCAAATCCGATCGCTGGATCGTCGAACAAGCCAGCCAGGGGATGATCGAACCTTTTGAGGCCGGACAAATACGCACCAATGAAGATGGCAGCAAGGTGATTTCTTACGGCACATCGAGCTACGGCTACGACGTGCGCTGCGCGAATGAATTTAAAGTATTTACCAACATCCATTCCGCCACGGTGGATCCCAAAGCCTTCGATGAACGCAGTTTTGTAGATGTGGCAAGTGACTACTGCATCATTCCGCCGAACTCTTTCGCCCTTGCCAGAACCGTTGAGTATTTTCGTATCCCTGAGGATGTGCTGACGGTTTGTCTTGGCAAGTCCACCTATGCGCGCTGCGGCATCATCGTCAACGTGACGCCGCTGGAGCCGGAGTGGGAGGGACATGTGACGCTTGAGTTCTCCAACACCACGACCCTGCCGGCAAAAATTTACGCCAACGAAGGCGTCGCCCAGATGCTCTTCTTTCAGTCGGACGAGCGCTGTCAGACCACCTACAAAGACCGGGGCGGCAAATATCAGGGGCAGACTGGAGTGACGCTACCGAAAACCTAGGGGTTGGCGGCATATATTCGGTAGTCTCCAGCGCTGCGAGCAGATCGCTGTTGCCCGATCAGTATTTGTCCGGCTTGGGGCTGGTGATCTTTCGAGACAATGGCTCCTATTTGCACCGGAGCTTCGCCTTGATCTTGCAACGCCTCCATGGTCGCCTCAGCATTTTCTTCGGCCACAACTAACAGCAGCCCAATACCGCAGTTAAAGGTGGTGAGCATTTCCTGCTCAGAAATATTGCCCGCCTGCTGCAGCCAAGAAAACACGCTGGGTCGCTGCCAACTGTCCACATCGATGAGGGCGGCGATGCTACCGTCTGAGAATATTCGCGGAATATTCTCATAGAACCCTCCGCCGGTGATGTGCACCATGCCGTGGACGTCGACGGTCTCTAGTAATTTTCGTACCTGCTTAACGTAAATCCGGGTCGGCGCTAGTAGCTCGTCGAGCAATGTTTCGTCGGGTACCAGTTCAGAGTTCTCCAGTACGTTGCGAATCAGCGAGAAGCCGTTGCTATGGGGGCCGGAGCTGGGCAGACCGATGATGCGGTCGCCGACACTGATCTGAGTACCGTCGATGATCTTGGCCTTCTCCACCACACCGACGCAAAAACCTGCCAAGTCGTATTCGCCGTCGCTGTAAAAACCTGGCATTTCTGCGGTCTCACCGCCGGCTAAGGCGCAGCCGGCCAGCGAGCAGCCATGAGCAATACCCTTGATGACGCGTTCAGCGACGTCGACATCAAGTTTGCCCGTGGCGTAGTAATCGAGAAACAAGAGGGCTTCGGCGCCAACCACCAGCACATCGTTCACGCACATGGCGACGAGGTCTTGGCCAACGAAGTCGTGGCGGTCGTAGTCTATGGCGATCTTCAGTTTGGTGCCAACACCATCAGTGCCGGTAACCAAGATCGGATTCTCATAGCCCTTTGGCAGCTCGGCCATAGCGGCGAAACCGCCCAAACCACCTAGCAGCTCGGGTCGGCGCGTGGTCTTGGCAGCCGGCGCTATGCGTTCAATCAGCTGAGCGCCCGCCTCGATGTCGACACCGGCATCCTTGTAGGTGAGGCCGCCACGCTGATCGGTCGTGTCGCTATCGGATCCGGACATGATTAGCTTCGCTGGGAAAAGGCCGCAGTCTACAGGCTATGCAGGCCCAGGCCAAAATCCATGGTGCGACAGGGCATAGCCTGCCTATTTGGGAGGCTGGGCCAGAACAAAACTCAGAGCCAGGGCCAACCATCGGCGTAGGTCCTCGTCTTCGGCTAGCCCTTCAGCGTCGATGGAGACAAAACCGGTCATTGGCTTACCGGTAAACTCCATTTTTCGACAATAGGGATCGCGCAATGCTTCTTCATAGCGATTTGCGCCAACGCGCAGCATAAGCCCAGCGTCGCTGCCCCTTTCATCACGGCGTCCGGAAAGTCCGCAGGTCATGTGACCGTTTACCATGGTGACCAGACCACCGAACATTTTGCGTTCGCTGATGTCCGCGAATTCGGCAAGCTCAAACAGTGTCTGGCGTACGCGCTGGGCTAATCCCTCATCAATTTCCACGAGACCTCTCTAAGTTGCAGTGCAAATAGCCTAGCTCAATGCGGCATTAAATCACGCGTATCGCTGACTGCTTAGCAGATTCTGTGCAGACAAAAATACTCATCCGGTGTCCAACTCGGCTACACTGACTGGTCTTATCGATGTGAAGCGTTATCACCTCCATGTCCACTTGGCACCGCATTCGAAAATCGCTGCTCACCTGGTTCTGTGCGTTAATAGTAGCGCTGATGATGCTGTTTCAAAGCGCACTGGTCACAGCGCAACAGACCCGGGGTGAGGCGATTGATTGGCTTTATCAGGTCGAGCAGCTTGTCCCGGATCAGGGTGAGAGTGTGCGTCTCGCCGCGGCTCGGAGGTCCTTGCTGAGGGTGCTGTCACGCACTACGGGTTTGGCATCGGTGCCTCGCATTTCAATCGTCGCAAAGGCTTTAGAGGCCCCTGACCGGTACTACACGAAATACGTCTACTTTGATCCGCGACAGTTAGACCCGGTGCAGCGAGGCCTAATCGACAACGCCTCGGAAGGCGTCAACTCGGGCTTAGCGGTGCGCTTTGACTTTCAGCCAGCGGCGATCAAAAAACTCACGAGAGACGCCCAGCTACCGACATGGTGGTCGCGCCGTCCGCTGACCATGATCTGGATGGTGTTGGACGAGCCCAGTGATCGCACGGTCGTCGATCATGGTGCGCTGGGCATTCGCAACGCACTCGACGCTGCCGCGCAGCAGCGAGGCTTGCCGGTCATGCTGCCGCTGATGGACCTAGAGGACAGTGTGGCCGTAAATCCTGCAGTGATTTGGGGTAAGTTCACCGACGTGCTGGATGAGGCCAATCAGCGCTACATTGCCAGTCAGTATCTACTTGGCCGATTCAGTGTGCAGGAGATATTGGGCGAAAGGCTGTATACCGGCGAGTGGCTGGTGCGCTCCAGCGACGGTGAGGCGTCCCAGTTTTTTCGCGGTGTTGATCTGAACAACTTGGTACGGGCGGGCATCGATATGGCAACTCGCCACGTGCTAGATCAACATCTGGTCTTTACCAATGTTCCGCGCCAACACGACTTAGTGGTGCGTGGTGTCGGGGGCATTCGGGCTTATGCAAGCTTGCTCGATTATCTGCAGTCCCTGGAGTTTATCGACTCGGTCATGGTTCTTGGACTGCACGCAGACGCGCTCACCCTGCGCATAAACTCCGTAGCAACAGACCTTCAGCTGCGCTCGCTGCTGATCGACGACGGGCAATTTGATAGGGCCCCGCAAACAGTCCAGCTGCCGCTACCAGAATCCGCAACCAATCTTGAATTTATTTGGCTAGGTGCCTCGTGAGTGCGCTGCCCAACTATTTGAGCATGCTGCGCATCGTACTGGTGCTGCCCATCGCCTGGCTGCTGTGGAAGTACCAAGTGATGGGAGCGTTCTGGCTGATGCTGGTGGCCGGATTTTCCGACGCACTGGATGGCTTTTTGGCTCGACGCTACGGTTGGCAGACGGAGTTGGGCACCCTACTTGACCCGCTGGCGGATAAGTTTCTTGTGGCGGCCATGTATCTCGTTTTTACGCTGCAAGACCTGATTCCGCTGTGGTTGATTGGACTCATTTTGACCCGGGATATTTTGATCTTGCTGGGAGCGGGTGTTTATCGCGGGGTCTTCGGCGATCTGACCGTGAACCCGAGCCTGCTCAGCAAGACCAATACAGCGTTGCAGATCATTGTCGTGCTGATGCTGATGGTCAGTCAGATGCCCCTTGGTGAGCTTGGCCCGGGCCTGCTGGCATTTTTACAGGTTTATGCTTTCCCCGTGTTAGCGGCTTTGTGCATTGCGTCCGGTAGCCACTACTTGTTTGTATGGGGCCGTCATTCGTGGCGTCGTCTGCGCGGTGAAAAACCTCAGGAGATTCGGGATTCGATGGAGCGCGGCGAATCTTAAAGAACAGGGAATACAACTTGTGAGCGAACAGACCGTGTTGCCCATTGATGCGCCTCATCAGCCTACGTTCGCGAATTTTGTCGTTGGTGATAACGCTGAGCTGTGCGCCAGCCTCAAGGGTCGGGTCCAGGGGTTTTTCGGATATTGGCTTTGCGGCGAGGACGTTTGTGGCAAGACCCATTTGCTGCGAGCCACCTGCGTGAACGCAGTCGAGGGAGGTCATATGCATGCTTATATGGACTGCAAAACTCAGGCGGGTGAGCCTTTGGCTGAGGGGCTGTGGAAGATCATCGAAACACTAGGTGGGGGTCAGGATCTGGCCGCGACCATTGCCATCGACCATGTCGAAGAAATCATGGGTCAGGGCATTGCCGATGAAGCGCTTATGGCGCTTTACAACGCGCTTAACGACTCCCGAAGTGATGTGCCCAGGCGGCTCTTGGTCGCCCATCGGCAACCCGCGAGCGCTGTGTCCTTTACTCTGGCCGATCTCAATTCGCGGATGCGCGCCATGGCCCACCATCAGCTTGCGCCGCTGACCGATGCGGAAAAAACTCTGGTGTTGCGAATTCGGGCCGAGCAGCGGGGCTATCATATGAGCGGAAGCGTTGTGGAGTATTGGCTGCGTCGCGGGCCCAGAGGGCTTGATCAGTTGCTGGCGGATTTAGAGCGCCTCGATGCCGCTACCTTGCAGCATAAGCGCCTGTTGACAGTGCCGCTATTAAAATCTGTGCTGGGCTACTAACCTGGCTAGGTAGACCGCAAACGACCGTTTCTAAGATCCGAAGAATTAGCGCAGCAATACAGCCACGAGAATCCCAATGAACCAGGCTAAACCCATAGCGATGACTGGCGGTGGCAGTGCAGGGCATGTCATTCCCTCCCTACCCGTGGCGGACCTGCTGCTGGCAAGGGGCTATCGCGTGCACTTTATTGGTACGCGCAGTGGGCTGGAGCAAGGTTACCTGGGTGATCGTGACCTGACCTTTCACGGGATATCCGCGGGCAAACTGCGGCGCTATTTTTCTATGCAAAATCTGACCGACGTGTTTCGAATTATCTGGGCCGTGATTGAGTCCCTGGTGCTGCTGCTACGTATTCGTCCAAGCGTACTGTTCTCCAAGGGCGGCTTTGTATCCCTGCCGCCAGTCTTCGCGGCCTGGCTGCTGCGAATTCCAGTGGTAGCCCACGAGTCGGATTTAACGCCGGGTCTCGCCAATCGCCTGAGCCTGCCCTTCATTCATACGCTGTGCACGAGTTTTGCGGACACCCGTTTTGCTGGCTTTGCCGGGCGTCGGGTGGTAACGGGTACACCGGTACGCCATGGGCTGCTGACGGGTGATGCGGCGGCGGGTCGTAAAGCCCTAGAGATCGAAGACGATAGTCCGCAAAAGATACTGCTGGTCACCGGTGGCAGTTTGGGTGCTGAGAATTTGAATCGGATCATACGAGACAACCTGGAGGCGCTTACCGGGCGCTTTTTTGTCGCCCACGTTTGCGGTGTGGGTAAGACTGTCGCCATGAAGCAACAGGATTATCTGCAGCTGGAGTTTGTCGATGACGGCTGGGGTGACCTTTTGGCGGCGGCGGATATCGTGATCTCCAGAGCCGGGGCCAATGCGCTGTTTGAGTGGGTGGCACTGGCCAAACTCAACCTTTTGGTGCCTTTGCCCCTTGCGGGTTCCCGAGGGGATCAAATTGCCAATGCCCAGTATGCCCAAGAGCATGGCTGGAGCGAGGTGCTGGAGGAACAGGATCTGACGCCCAAGGCCCTACTGCAGGCTCTTGACCGCCTTGAATCCGATCCAGCTCCGTATCGGCAGGCCATGGGGGCAATGGATACCGCTAATGCGGCGGAGCGGTTGCTGGATGAAATTCAACGCTTTGCTGAGGACCCCGCTGTCTAAACCGGCTCGATCTTGACATCCATCTGGGGCATGCCTAACGTGCCGCTCCCCAACAAAATGCGCTGCCTATGGATACTTCCACTGCCTACAAAATCAAAACCTATAACGCCATCGCGCCGGCTGGCCTGCAGCGCTTTGATTCTGGTGACTATGCCGTTGGCCCAGAGCTGGAAGGCGCAGACGCGATGTTGCTGCGCAGTCATAAACTGTCGGTAGATGAACTCATGCCAGGGCTGCGCGCGATTGCCAGAGCTGGTGCGGGTGTGAACAACGTGCCCGTGGAAGCCTGTAGTCAGGCCGGGATTGTGGTTTTCAATACCCCTGGCGCCAATGCCAACTCGGTGAAAGAGCTGGTGCTGACCGGGCTGCTATTGGCTTCTCGCGATGTGATTGGCGGCATTAACTATGTGCGCTCATTGGCGGATGTCTGCAATGACGCCGAATTGAACAAGCTAGTGGAAGCCGAAAAGAAGAAGTTCAAGGGTCGAGAACTGATCGGTAAAACTCTTGGAGTCGTCGGATTGGGTGCAATCGGTTCCATGGTGGCCCGGGCAGCACTTGACCTAGGTATGGATGTGCTAGGCTATGACCCGGCCCTCTCGGTAGATGCGGCTTGGCGTCTGCCGTCGAGCGTAGAGCGCATGGATAATTTACCCAGTTTGTTCGCTCGAGCCGACTACGTGACCCTACATGTACCCCAGCTGCCAGCCACTGAAGGCATGATCAATGCCGAAACCCTGCAGGCATTCAAGCCCGGCAGCGTGCTTCTAAATTTCGCCCGACAGCCCGTTGTCGATACAGCAGGCCTCAAGGCCTCCCTGGAAAGCGGACACCTAGGTCGTTACGTAGCAGATTTCCCCGTGCCTGGCCTGATCGACCACCCCGCAGTGATGCTGACCCCACACTTGGGCGCCAGCACCGACGAAGCTGAGGAAAACTGTGCGGTGATGGCGGCCAATCAGCTGATTCATTTTTTGGAAACCGGCAGTATCGTTAACTCGGTGAATTTTCCTTCGGTCAGCCTCGAAGCGGTGGACGGCTATCGGGTGGCGATCAGCAACCACAATGTGCCGGGTATGTTGGGGCAAATGACCGCAATACTCGCCGAGCGCAATATCAACGTCATCGACTTGATCAACAAATCTAGAGATGACCTAGCCTACAACCTCATCGATCTGTCAGCGGCGCCAGACGAAGGGTTATTGCAGGCTATTCGTGAGATTGAAAGCGTCATTGACGTCAGAGTGATCAAGGGCGCCTGACAGCCCGGACTACCACTCTAGGTTGGTCATTCAGGCCTGCTTAGGGCCAACCACCTTGACCCCGCGCCTTGCCTGGCGCGAAATAAATCGCTTGGGATCCACCGCGTTCAGCCCTCGCTGGGATACCGGTGCCACCCAACCCATGATGTCGCTGGCGATAATACTGGCGGCCAAGGGCGCAGTACTGGTGCCGGAAGATCCGTGGGCCGTCGTCACCCAGCGCGTTTCACCCAGGCGACCGATCACAGGGTCACGGTCACTGGACACGCAGCGAGCCGCGCGCTTTTGCTGTATGGATGTGATGCTGTCATCGCCAATAAAGCGCCGGTTTGCCTCGACGTTACTGCGCGTTGCTTCAGCAGAAAGCCACGGACGTTGCTCATAGCTGCTACCGATCACCCAACCGTCTGCTTCGCTGCCGGTGGGAATCACGTAACCGTTGCCAACAATGGGAACGGTTACCGTGGCCGAGGTTGGTTCAATCCAGTCCAGTTGACCCCAAACGTCGCCAATCTCTAGAGGTATGCCCATGCTGTAATGCCGACTTGCGCTCGCGCAGGCGATGATCCACGGCTTGTCTAAACCTGGCTCAGCGGCAGTGTGATGTAGCGAAATAGCCGAATGATCGAACAGGTCCTTGGACATTTCCGGAAGGTCTACAACCCCCGCTTCGGTAAAAAATAGACCACCTAGGGCCTTGGTGGCGAATACGGCATCGAGGACATCAGGAGTGCAGTAAGCCAACCACTTTGAACGCTCCAGAGTTTCGGCGCTGTCTTCTGGATCATCGTAGCCTCGGGCACGATAGACCTGGCGGATACGCTGCAATTTGGTGAGTTCTTTTTCCGTAAGCGCAAGCTGCAGGGCGCCGGTTGATCGAAAGGCAGGCTGCTGACGATACAGCGACACGGCATGGTGATAGGCCCTTGCACGAAACTCGGCGCCTGCCGTTTCATCTCCCAGCAACCGCCCATGTAGGGCACTTACATTCATTTTTGATCCGCCGCTGGCAACGCCTGCTGGGTCATAAACATTGACTGTCAGCCCAAGGTCTGCCAACTGTCGCGCTGCCCAGGCACCTGCGATTCCTGCGCCAAGAACGTTGATAGTACGAGGTACCGTATTCGGTTCATGGACGTGCTTGCCGGTAAATCGACCCAGGAGACTGCTGCGTTTAAACGGCCGCTGATCGACTTTCTCTATGGTGAAGCCTAGATCCTGAAGGTCGCGCCTCACCTGACCGCTCGCAGTAAATGTCGCCACGGTGGTGTGAGCGGCGGATAAATTTGCGACACCGCTCAACACATCGCGCTGCCACATCTGTGGATTTTTGGCGGGCGTGAATCCGTCCAGGAACCATGCATCCACAGTTTGGCGCTGTTGTCGTTCGAGGTCGACCAGGGCGTCACGCACGTCGCCGTGAAAGACGCTGAGATGCACTCTTCCTCGATACAAAATACGACGATGCCAGCCGCTCAGCAGGGGTGGCGGCGACTGGGCAAGCGCCTGGGCGGTGGCGGAGTTCCGGTGCAGGCTCGCAACCCGTTGCCAACTGGCTTCGCTGAGGGGGTGGCCCTCCACGCTAATAAAATGCAGGATCTTGTTGGTCTCGCGCAGCAGGGTATCGGCACAGACGCAAAAGTTGAGTCCGCTACCGAAGCCAAGTTCGGCGACAGTAAACCACGGGATTGCCGCCTCCCTGGCTCTGGCGACGAGATTCGACGGCTGAATAAACACGCGCTGCACTTCAGCGGGACCATCATCGCTGAAATAGATGTCGTCGAATTGTGCCGAGTAAGGCTGGCCTTCCTGCCAGCGAATGCTTGCTGGCGCGATGTACTCGTTATGTTTGCTCACTCCAAGCGTCGCGCCGGATCAATGATCGGTCTGGGCGATGGGCCGGTTGCTATCAGTAATCCATCCGCTCCAGGAGTCGGCGTATAGCACAGGCTCTGCCAGTCCGGCATGTCGCATGGCCAGAATATTGTGAGTTGCGGTAACACCAGACCCGCAATAGCAGACGGTATTCATGCTCGAAACATTCGCAAAGCGCTTGCGTAGATCCTTGGCAGACTTAAACAGTCCTGAAGGCGCGAGATTGCCCGTCGACGGCAAACAAAGTGCATTAGGAATGTGTCCTGCTACCGGATCAATCGGCTCATGCTCACCGCGCCAGCGCTCTACGCTGCGGGCATCTACCAGTTGATGAGTCGACTGGTTGAGGTTTCGCTCGACATCCCCCACCTGCCAAAGACGCGTGAGGGTTTGCTTGGGTTTAAAGTCACTTGGACTTGATGTCTTTGCAACGCCGGATTCCAGTGGTCGTTGCCAACGCTGTAGGCCGCCGTCTAGAACTGCGGTCGCTTCGTGGCCCAGCCAGCGGAACATCCACCAGCCTCGCGCGGCCATCTGCCCGCCCATATCGTCGTAAAGAACGACCTGCTCTTGGTCCTGCAGGCCCCACTTTTGAACCCGAGTCAGCCAGGCATCGAAATTCGGTAGCGGATGACGCCCTTGGTCGCCAGGCGGCCCTGCGAGGTCTGCATCGAGGTCCGCATGTATGGCGCCCTGAATATGCCCTTCGGCAAACAGCACCCCGCCTTGATTGGAATCACTCAGACGCGCCCGACAATCGAAAATGCGCAGTGGTGTACTGGCGTCGAGCATGGTCCTTAACGTTTCGGCGCTGATAACTGTTGTGTGCGTTTCGGTCATAGTGACTCAGCCAGTGTTTGCTCAAAGACCGTTTTCTTAACTCCGGGCCTTGACCAGCCTACATGCGTTCCGCGACGCGAATGCCTAGCAGCGTCAGTCCGTTGGCGAGCACATCACCAGTCTGCTTGGTCAGGGTGAGGCGTCGAGTTTTCGTTGCGTCATCGCTGGTAAGAATCGGACATTGCTCGTAAAACTGGGTGAAGCGTCCCGCCAGCTCGTAAAGGTAGGCGCATAGCTGATGGGGGTAGCCCTGCTGGGCAACTTGTTCCAAGAGATCTTGATAACCGGCAATGGCGACAGCTAAACGGCGTTCGGCCTCATTTTCGGTGACCACGCGCTCTGGCAGCGCAATCAGGTCGACTCCCCCACGGGTGAAAATACTTCTGGTACGCGAGTAAGCGTACAGCAGGTAGGGGGCAGTATTGCCGTCAAAGCTCAGCATCTGGTCCCAGTCAAAGACGTAGTCGCTAGTACGATTCTTTGATAAGTCCGCATACTTGACCGCGCCAATGCCGATGATCTCGGCGAGATCTGCCAGTTCAGCGTCATCGATGTCAGGGTTTTTGCTCTGAACCTCGCGATCCTGCAGCAGCTTGCTTGCCCGCGCGATGGCTTCGTCCAACAGTTCTGACAGTTTGATCAGTGCGCCTTCGCGGGTTTTGAACGGCTTATTGTCCTTGCCCAATATGGTGCCAAAGGGCATATGCGCCAGTTCGACGCCGGGGTTGCTGATGCCTGCGGCCTCTGCAACGGCGAAGACCTGTTTGAAATGCAGGGCCTGTCTGGCATCCACAAAGTACAGCACACGATCTGCTTTGAAATCGCCAATTCGTCGGCGCAGGCACGCAAGGTCAGATGTGGAGTACAGATAGCCGCCGTCGGATTTTTGCACGATGACTGGCTGTACTTCGCCTTCCTTATTCTTGAATTCATCCAAAAATATGCACTGGGCACCGTCCGATTCCGTGAGCAGATTTTGCCCACTGATGTGATCGACCGTGGCTTTCAGGTCATCGTTGTAGGAACTTTCGCCGTCCAGATTCGCATTGGTGAGGTCGATACCCAATCGATCATAAAGCTCCTGACAGTGAGACATGGAAATCTCAATGAACCTTTGCCACTGCACCAGCATGGCCGCGTCGCCCGACTGAAGCAGCACAACGGCTTGTCGACTGCGCCCTTGAAAGTCCTCATCGGTATCGAAGCGCAGCTTTGCCTGACGATAGAAATTTTCCAGATCCGCCAGCGAATCCGATGTTGTGCCCTGTTCCGCCATGAAAGTCAGCAGCATGCCGAACTGTGTGCCCCAGTCCCCGACATGGTTTTGTCGAATGACCGTATGGCCCAAACTTTCCAGCACCCGAGCGATGCAGTCTCCGATGATGGTGCTGCGCAGGTGCCCAACATGCATCTCCTTGGCCAGATTAGGGCCAGAGTAGTCTACGACTACGCGCTGCGGGTTGGGGCTTGGCTGGGGGGCGGTTGCTGCGTTGGCGATGAACTGAGGCGCAAGGGTAACGTTGATGAAGCCGGGTCCTGCCACAGCCAGGTTGCTCGCGATGCCGTCAAGATCGACGACGTCGATGACCGCTTGCGCAACCTCACGCGGGTTCTTGTCCGCGCGTTTGGCGGCGGCCATAACGCCGTTGGCCTGATAATCGCCAAATTCAGGGCGACTGGCGGCTTGCAGCAATGCTTGGCCGGACAAACCCAGGGTAGTGAAGGCTGCCTCGATGCGCTGTGATAGCAGCGAGCGAATATGCATGCCTAGGCTTCCACTACGGTCACTCGGTCTGCCTGTACACCCTTATCATGTTCGACGACGACAAAGGCGACGGCCTGACCATCTCGCAACGCGCCGCGCTGACCCTCCGTTTGAGGCACAACGCTGCGCTGGTGGACAAAGATTTCTTCGCCTGATTCTCGAACAATGAAGCCGTAGCCCTTGGTTCGGTTGAACCATTTGACGTTGCCGCGCTCCGCATCTGCTGGTGCTGCCTGGGGAACAAGGTCGGCCCTGTGGTCTTGGCCATCGCTGGCCTTTTCGGCATTAGGCTTGGGCTGGTTTTTTTCCGAATTTGCACCGTCTGCGACCCTGGGATTGCGTCGCTCTCTTCGGGGCTCTCCGCGAGGGTTTTTGTCCCGCTTCCTGTCACCGTTGCGGGAGTTTCTTTCTTTTGCGGTGCGATCGCTATCCTTGTGATCCCTGTCTTTGCGATCATTGTCGTTGCGAGGCCCATCCCCGTCCCGACCCTTTCGCCGCTTGGTGTTGCGGCGATCCTGATTGCTATCTCGTCTTCTCCCCTTCTTGGGCGCATCGCGCAGCGCAAGACGGGCATTGAATAACCCATTGATAAACAACGCAGCAGCAGTCAACACTAGTAGTGACAGATGATGTTGAACGGTCAACTGGTCGTCAGCGAAAAATAGAACGTTGAGTTGAATGACGATAAAGGCCAGCAAAAGAGCGCTGGCAAGGGCGATAAGAGGGGTTCGCATGGATAAAGGGCTGCCTAAAAAAGGCGGGAGTTTACATGAATTCGCCCCAAGGTTGCTTCGCTTGAATTAGGCAAGCGGCGGGCGGTCGGTGACGCAGCATGCCGAAGCTCTCCCAGTCGCTCTTTTCGAAGGTTGGGGTGAAGTTAGGTACAGATTGGCCCTTACTGGGGGTTCACCCACTTAACCGCAGAGATCACGATGGGTTGTTCCGGCACACCGGCCATACCCATACGCAGACGCGTATCCGTGAGTTCTATGCGCTCCACTGCGTCGAAGCCGTCGATAACGCGTCCAAAGACGGTGTAGCCGGGTTTGCTAGGCTGAGCGTCGAGGAAGGGGTTGTCGACGACATTGATGTAGAACTGGGTGTCTGCGGAGTCTGGATCATCCGTCCGTGCCGCGGCAACGCTGAAGCGTTTGTTTTTCAGGCCGTTAAAGGATTCGTTGGGCACCATGTTGTCGTCATGTGTTCGGTATTTCACACCGACCTCGTAGCCGCCGGTCTGAATCATAAAATTCGGAATGACCCGGTGAAAAATGAGACCGCTATAAAACTCCTTCTCCACCAAATCGAGAAAATTATTCACGTGTTTGGGCGCAAATTTGGGTAGTAGTTCGATCTCGATATTGCCTTCGGTCGTTTCGATCACTACCCTAGGATTCTCATTAAAAACCCTATCGGATCCTTTCCTCTGACTGTCCGTCGCTGATTCCACGGTCGTACTGAATGCGAGCGCAGCGTAGCAGAGCACAAGGACCCGCAGCATTTTTGTAGTTATTTTTCTGTGAACGAACGACGCATTCATCGGTGCAAGATCTCCACGTAGCGTTGGATAGTTGGCCCATAACCGGCCTGCAGAGCCTCGCACATTATGGCGTGGCCAATGGATACCTCTTGCAGACCTGGCAATGAGGAGAATAGTGGTAAGTTCTCCTGATCGAGGTCGTGACCCGCATTGATACCCAGCCCAGCGGTCAGGGCACCCTGAGCGGCCTGACAAAACTGCGCGAAACAGTCTCGTGTGCGATCGTCGCTGGGGCCATGGGTCCAGTAAGTCTGGGCGTAGGGGCCCGTATAAAACTCGATGCGGTCTGCGCCAATGACCTTTGCCGTAGCCATTTGCTCCATCACCGGATCCATGAACAGGCTTACCCGACAACCCATCGCTCGGTAGGCAGCAATTGCAACCTCGAGCGCAGGCGCAGGGGTGGCCAGATCCCAGCCATGGTCAGAGGTCAACTGATCGTCGCTATCGGGAACCAAGGTAACTTGATGGGGCTTGGTTGCCTCGACCAGTTGCCGAAAACCCGGATAGCCCGCCTGGGTTGGGCCAGCAAATGGATTGCCTTCAATGTTGAACTCAATTCTTGGATAATCGTCTGCGAGCAGCTGCGCAAGCGCGTAGACATCTTCCGGGCGAATATGACGCTGATCTGGGCGAGGATGCACGGTGATCCCCCCCGCACCCCGGGCGATGGCCTCACGAGCGGCGTCGGTGACGCTGGGTTTGCCGCCTTCTCGAGAGTTTCGCAGTAAGGCGATTTTATTCAGATTGACGCTTAGGGTAATCATGCCTGGGTTTCGGAGCTTTTTTCGGCGCTGCCCTCAGGGTCAGCGGGGGCTGGGCCGTCTTCCTTGATGGCACCGATACGCACAAGGTAGATCATCATAATCACGACATAAAGCAGCTGCAGGCCAAGGAGGCCCACAAACTTGAAGGTGACCCAAGTCTCCATGGAAAAGTTATAAACCACCCACAGGTTTATGAAACCATTGGCGGTCAGACCCAGGGTCCAGCCGTAGGTTAGCTTGCGCCAGATATCGTCCTCGGTGGTGATGGCAACGCCGAGCATTTTTTTCAGAACCAGCATCTTGGCAAACCACATAGCGCCAACCAAACCCAGGGCCATCGCCCAGGAAATGATACTCGGCTTCCACTGGATAAATGTTTCGTCTCGCAGTATGAGGGTCAGGCCACCGAGAATCAGTGACAGCCAGAAGGTAATCTTCAGTTCGTTGCTTAGAGGCCGCTTTGTAAGTTTGTAGAAAGCGACCTGAGCGCTGACGGCGGCCAGCAGCATGGCGGTTGCCAGAAAAACATCCCTAGTCCAGAAGAAAACGATGACAAAGGCAATAACCGCGATGTATTCGAGAAATTGATGCATGAACAAACCGTTGCTTGAGGTGGTTAAAGTGTCTAAGGGGTCGTAAACCTTAACCATCTATTATTTGGAGGTCCACGCGCCGAAGCGCGACGATACGCTACAGACCCTGGCATGCAAAGTCTCGCCAGGGCTGAAGATCCTATGTCTGGTCAACGTTCATTCTGACAGGAAAACACCTATGACGCAGTTGCTCGAACTCCATCCAACACATCCACAGAAGCGTTTACTCGAAATGGCTGCTCATGCACTGCACCGCGGCGAGCTTGTGGTGTATCCGAACGAGAAGGGCTATGCCATTGCCTGTCATCTGGGAGACAAGGGCGCCTTGGATCGCCTCGTGGTACTGCGTCGCTTGCCGAAGAACAATCAATTCACTCTTATCTGTCGGGACCTTGGTGAGTTAGGCAGTTATGCCCGGGTAGAGAATTCGACCTACCGTATTTTGAAGCGCAACACGCCGGGGCCGTTTACCTTCGTTTTACCAGCGACAAAGGAAGTACAACGCAGGCTATTGCATCCCAAGAAAAAAACATCGGGCTGCGCGTGCCAGAGCATGCCGCGGCCATGGGTTTGCTGGAGGCGATGGGTGAGCCGCTATTGTCGACCACCTTGAAGCTGCCGGATTTCCACGAGGACGAAGCCATTCTGCGTGACCCCGAAGATATCGCTGCAGCCGTCGATAAGCGCGTGGCTGTGGTTCTGGGCTGTGGTGTAGGTAGCGATGAGGTTTCTACCATCGTCGATTTTACCGCAGACGAACCACAGATCACCCGCCAGGGCGCAGGGGAGCTGCGCTGATGAAGGCGCTCAAAGTGCGCAAGGCCGACGCTATGCTGCACGGGTCTGATGGTTGTAAGGCTTCTTGAACCCCGCAAAGACAGGCAAAATGCCTGCCATCACCGAAGCTGACGCTTTATACTTTGCTGTCCGAAGCCGAAAGGATCCCTGGTTGAGTAGCAACGATTCGAATCAACGCATAGTGTCAGGAATGAGGCCAACCGGTCGTTTGCATTTAGGCCACCTGCACGGCGTACTGAACAACTGGGTACAGCTGCAGCATGAATACGAGTGCTTCTTTTTCGTTGCGGACTATCACGCGCTTACGACCAACTACGAAGAATCCGAGACCATTGACCAGTATTCCTACGACACTGTCGTCGATTGGCTCGCGGCTGGGGTGAATCCCGGCGCAGCGACGGTGTTTGTGCAGAGTAAGGTGCCTGAGCATGCCGAACTGCATTTGATGCTCTCTATGATAACGCCCCTGGCCTGGCTCGAGCGCGTGCCGTCCTACAAAGACCAGCAACAAAAACTCCACGACCGTGACTTGGCTACCTTCGGCTTTTTGGGATACCCGCTGCTACAGGCCGCCGATATTTTGATTTACCGCTCGGGTCGCGTGCCCGTCGGTGCTGACCAGGTCGCACATGTCGAGCTGACCCGCGAGATCGCGCGACGCTTCAACCATGTTTATGGCCGTGAGCCTGGCTTTGAAGAGCAGGCAGTGGCCGCGGTGAAAAAAATGGGGAAGAAGGCCGCACGCCTATATTCCGATCTGCGGCGTGAGTACCAGGAGCGCGGTGATGCCGAGGCTTTAGAGCGGGCCAGAGCATTGCTGGCGGAACAGCAGAATCTATCAATAGGAGATACCGAACGCCTGTTCGGCTATCTCGAAGGCAGCGGCCGAATTATTTTGCCGGAACCGCAGTCCATGCTGACCGCCCAATCCAAGATGCCAGGACTTGACGGAGAAAAAATGTCAAAGTCCTACAACAACACTATAGGGCTGCGTGAAGAGCCATGGGTGGTTGAAGAAAAAGTCCGCACTATGCAAACGGATCCCGCCAGGGTCCGGCGTAATGATCCCGGCGATCCGACCCAGTGTCCGGTGTTTGCGCTGCATGAGGTTTACAGCGCCGACGAAGTCAAGCAGTGGGCGATAGAGGGGTGCAAAAGCGCAGGTATTGGCTGCGTAGACTGCAAAAAACCTCTGATCGATGCGATCAATAGCGAACAAGACATCATTCGCCAGCGCGCCCAGCAGTTTGTGGAGGATCCGGACTTGGTTCATGCAGTGATCGCCGAGGGATCGGAAAAAGCCCGGGCAGTGGCCAGGGAAACCATGGAAGAAGTCAAAGACGCCGTTGGTATCGGAGGTCGTTGATGAGCATTGGTCTCTGGCGAGATACCTTCGATGGATAATGCCTCAACCAAGTTGAGTCATCTAAGCGCTGCGCGGGCTGCCAACCAGGCAACCATCGCCTGGGTAGCAGGCGAAGAGATCCAGCAGCTGCCCAAGGATTTGTACATTCCGCCCGGAGCCCTTGAGGTATTTCTTGAAACTTTCGAGGGACCACTCGACCTGCTGCTTTACCTGATCAGGCGCCAAAATCTGGACATCCTAAAGGTTAAAGTCTCGGTGATTACCGCTCAGTACATGAGCTACATCGAGCTGATGCAGGCCCTAGAGCTTGAGCTTGCCGCCGAGTACCTGCTGATGGCGGCAATGTTGGCAGAAATTAAGTCGCGAATGCTGCTGCCGCGACCGGAGGAATTCGACGACGAGGATGATCCGCGTACCGAGTTGATCAGGCGGCTGCAGGAATACGAGCAGATTAAAACCGCGGCAGAGGATCTGGGTGAACTACAGCGTGTAGAACGTGATGTTTTTATCGGCACTGCCAGCAAGCCAAAGCTGGTACGCGAACACGGCGAGCCCCACGTGGACTTGCGCGAAGTGATGTTGTCTTTGGCGCAAGTCCTGCGCCGCGCTGAACTTTTCACCAAGCATGAGATCAAGTTTGAGGCCTTGTCGGTGCGCGATCGGATGGGAGACATATTGTCACGGGTAAACCAGGGTGAAGGATTCATTGGTTTCAACGAGCTTTTTCGCGCGGAGGAGGGGCGACTTGGCGTGGTGGTGACATTTTTGGCCATTATGGAGCTGATTCGCGAGTCTCTAGTCGACTTTGTGCAGGCAGAGCCTTTCGCGCCAATATATGTGCGCGTTGGGCAAAACGCGACACAGGGACTCGGCGATACGTCGGATATCGACCTTCATTATGGCAGTGGGGGGTCACAGGATCTTGGGGAGGAGCACGCGTGAATGAACGAAGTCAGGGAAACGATGTCCAGAACTTGGTTGATGAGGCAGCACTCCTATTGCCCGGTCGCGCATTGGAACCCACACAAATCGCACAGGTGATCGAAGCTGCCCTGCTGGCTGCCGAGGGCCCCTTAACGGTCGACAACCTTTTTCGCCTTTTTACCGTCGGTGAGCTAGATGAGGACGAGGGGCGCAAACAGGTGCGCTCGGCCATAGAGTCGCTACAGGCAGACTGCGCCCAGCGTGGCGTCGTGCTGCAAAAAGTGGCCTCGGGCTATCGTTACCAGACCCGTCAGGAACTCAGCGGCTGGATCAGCCGACTGTGGGAAGAAAAACCGCCTCGGTACACCCGCGCGCTGCTGGAGACCTTGGCGCTGATTGCCTACAAGCAGCCGGTGACTCGGGGCGATATTGAGCAAGTGCGTGGAGTCAGCGTGAGTCAGAACATTATGCGAACCTTGCTAGAGCGCGACTGGATACGGGTGGTAGGTCAGCGCGAAGCACCAGGACGACCTTCTATATACGGTACCACCAAGGCCTTTCTCGATTATTTTGACCTCGAGAAACTCGAAGATTTGCCGCCGCTTAAGGAAATCAAAGCCATGATCGAGCCGGCCCTGGTAGCAGAGGACGGCGCGAGCGTTGACGGTGCTGGAGATGCCAATGAGGATGAAGGTGCCTCGGAGCCAACGGACCCGGCGCGTGAGCCGGATCTAAGCGCAGCACATGAGGCCGAGCAGCCGACCCATTCATGAGAAAGTCGCAAATATCGAAGAACGTTGAGGACGATTCGCAAAAGCTGCAGAAAGTTATTGCCGCCAGCGGTCGCGGCTCACGGCGTCAAATAGAAAACTGGATTGCAGACGGTCGCGTTAGCGTAAACGGGCAAGTCGCCCATCTTGGACAGCGGGTTAGCGCCAAAGACGAAATCGTTGTCGACGGTGCGGTTGTTGAGACAGCAACTGCCAGTGCGCCTCAGGTGCTGATGCTGAACAAAGCTGCAGGCCTCGTTTGTAGTCGTCGCGACCCGGAGGGTCGGGGCACGATCTTTGATCAGCTGCCGCGTCTGCAGGATAGCCGCTGGGTGACGGTTGGTCGTCTGGACATCAATACGACCGGACTGCTACTGGTCACCAATGATGGCTCGCTAGCCCATCGCATGATGCACCCCTCAACGGGTCTTGATCGCGAGTACGCGGTGCGGGTGAACAAAAAACTCGATGACGACGAAATAGAAAAGCTCAAAGCAGGTGTTGAAATCGAAGGCGAGACCATGCGTTTTAGTGATGTGCGCTATTACAACGGCAGTGAGTCGAATTTTTGGTACCACGTTGCGCTTATGGACGGACGTAACCGCGAGGTCCGTCGTTTGTTTGATAGCGCGGGCTGCAAGGTGAGTCGGTTAAAGCGTGTACGTTACGGGCCGGTGATACTGCCTTCCTGGCTAACCGTCGGACATTGGTCATTGATGCAAACGCACGATCTCAAGGCGCTTTATAAAATGCTTGGGTTTGCCTATCCCAAGGGGGCACCGTCAAAGACGAAGCGCTCTAGGGTAGCCAAAACCAGCTGTTTGATTCCCTATCCCCAGCTTGACAAACGTCCCGCGCCTAAACGCTAAGCCTCTTTAGCCGCTGGACTACAGCCACTGCAGGTTGTGGTGCCAACTGCGACAGTCAATTTGCTGGCCCGTTACCAGTTCCCCGGGGTCGCCATTTTCTCGAATGGGCTGCTGGAGCAGTAAGAACAACTCCATATGAGCCTCTGGGATAGGCAATGCGCCTGGGTCCTCTAGTGGGTAGGCCTCTTTGCGCATGTTGGTTCGGGTGCCACCGGGGTTCACGCTGAACACCTTGATGCGACCGGCGGTCTCGGTTTCATCCGCCAGCACCTGGCTTAATCCCTCCAGTGCAAATTTCGAGGCGGCATAGGCTCCCCAATAGGCTCTTCCCACCCGACCCACACTGGAAGAGGTATGAATCACGCTGGCGCTAGCGCTGCTGTCGAGCAGATTAAACAGGGTGTGATTGAGCAGAAATGTCGCGTTTACATTGGTTTGCATCACTCTTTGCCATTCGTCAAAGGCATAATGGGCCAAGGGCGCACGCGGACCAAGCCGCGATGCGTGGTGCACGATACCGTCCAGTTTGCCAAAGGCCTCGCCAATAGAGCGAGCCAGATTGTTGGCGGTTTCCATATCCAATGTCTCGAGGTCGCATGGCACGATCACGGGTTGGGTTGCTGTGTTTGCGCTGATCCAATCATTGATGGCTTCAAGCTTCGATCGCGTGCGGCCCAGCAGGACGACGGTGGCACCAAAGCTGGCATAGGTTTTGGCAGTAGCCGCTCCAAGACCGTCACCTGCACCAGTTACCAATATCACTCGATCATTCAGAGCTCTGGGTTTAAAAGCATGACGCCAGCTCTGGGCGTATTCGGCCAGCTCAGGATAGTGGGCAAGGTGAGCACCCAGGGTTTGATTGGCTTGGCTCATAGCATTTTCAATTGCTTTTTTGGTATGTCGTAGATATTGGGTCGGGTCGCGGGCTGGGTTCAGGCTGGTTTCTTCGCATGCACAATGTAGTTGGTAGAGGTGTTGTTGTTCAACGCAGCATTGCGTGTGACGGGGTTGTAGCTCATGCCGCGAATTTCCTGCAGCGCTAGACCGGCATCGCGAATAGCGCCAGCCAACTCTGACGGTTTGATGAACTTACTGTACTCGTGGGTACCCCTCGGCAGCATGTTGAGCACGTATTCTGCGCCCAAGATCAGCAGTACGTAGGCCTTTGGGTTGCGGTTGATGGTGGAAAAAAACAAATCGCCACCGGGTTGTGCAAGTTCGGCGCAGGCTTTCACAGTTTCGCCGTAGTCGGTGACATGCTCAAGCATTTCCAGACAGGTGACGGTGCGGAATTGCCTCGCGTGGGACAACGCGAATTTCTCCGCAGTGCTGGCCTCGTAGCGCACGGATACTTGACTTTCCAGCGCATGCAGCTTTGCAACGCCCAGCGCTTTTTCAGCCATGTCGATACCCGTGGTATCGAAACCCAAGCGCGCAACAGATTCCGCCAGGATACCTCCACCGCAGCCCACGTCTAACATCGGACCGCCGACGAGATCAGCTCTTTCTTGGATATAGCTAAGGCGACAGGGATTGATGTCATGCAGCGGTTTGAAGTCACCGTCGGTGTCCCACCAGCGATGCGCCAGTTCATTAAATTTATCGATCTCATCCAAATCAACATTGTCGACAGCGCTCATGGTGGTCTCCGTGCTTTGGGGTGCAGTTAACGCACTGCTCAAACAAAATACAAGGGCATTTGACCTTGGTCAGAGAGCGTCGCAGTTTCAAGACTGGCGCCGGGGGGACTTTCGTTTCGCCAGATGAATTGCTGCCCGGTAGCTTTACAGGTATGAGCAAGCACTACCCAACCCAATATCCGCGCCGACCGATTTCACGCGGAGCGCAGTGTGAGTTAACGGGCAGGCTGATCCACCTGATGGCAGATCTACAGATCTCGGGTTTAGAGCATCTCCCGGCGAGAGGGCAAGTCATTCTAGCAGCCAATAATTTTAACTTTGTCGATCTGCCTTTGGTGCTTTATGCCTGGCCTCGCATGGTGGAATTCATCGGTGGGGCTAATCGGCCCAACTCGCCAACCTGGGCACAAATGATTCCGCTGTCTTGGCGTTTTATTCGTGCTAATCGTGGAGACTTCAGCCGTTCAACATTTCGTGAATCTATGGGGTGCTGGCTAAGGGAGGTGTACTGGGTATTTTCCCGGAGGGTGGCAGCTGGGCACCGCTACTGCGCCCAGCCCGTCCAGGGCTTGCCTGCATTGCCGAGCAGAGTGGTGCCCCGGTCGTGCCGATCAGCATCGCTGGCGCCGAAAATGTTATTGTCGGCTCTAGACGAACTCTTAGGATTGAGTTTCATCCGCTGTTGGTCGCGCCAGTGATCATGGATAAGAGTCGCCAGCGCGAAGCCCTAGATGCCTTCGACGATGAGGTCATGTCGGTTATCGCTCAAGGATTGCCTGATGCGCAGCGAGGTAAATTTTCCTGTGACCCCGGAGCGCGGCAGGCGACGCCAGCGGCATCGGACTTTCCGTTTCATAGCGACGAGATGCGCGGCGGGCGGAGGGTCGATAAGCGGAAGGACGATATCGCCAAGGCTATGGCGCCGTAATTTGCCGATTTCTGACGCGCATATTTCCCGCTACCCAAATATGGGTCAATGCCTGACTGGTTCGGCCCTGGGTGAGCAGATTGATCAGATCGACAAGTACGGTGCCAGCATGAATTCTGGCGCCCAGGATGCGTAGGTCCAGAGCAATGATGTCGGCGAGCTCGCCAGTTACCAGCGAGCTGATGTTTTGATCCAACCCCATGATTTTGGCACCGCCCAAGGTTGCGGGAAAGATGCCGCTGCTGCCGTGTCTCTCCATGCTGAGAAATAGATCGGCGTAATAAGTCAAACCATAGCCGCCGGTACCCAACGCCAGTGGCTGCGCGGGGCTACGCTAATCCCATCGAAGCATTTGATTTAGAACCGGTGATGACAACGCACCAGTGCAACTCAATGGCGGTGCAGTGGCACAATGTCGCTTTCATCCAGTGCGTTCATATGCATGGCCTGAAGGTTCGGTCCTAGCAAACCCGCCTGCTCAAGCAGTTGAATGCCATCGCAGTCATGGCGTTTTTCTACCGCCTGTGCATGAACCGAACTTTGATGGAGTAACTCCTGGACTCCTAAATTCGGCTCAAGAGCGTGTGTGGCGACTTTGACCAAGGTTGCATGATCAATTTTCGATAGGTTAGGCAGACTGATCGCGATATCAATGCGCGGGTGGTGGGCATCGGCGTCGTGTATGGCGAGAGCCCGGTCCAGGGCCCTCTGGGGCCAATGCGTCTAAGCATTGTGGTCGTCGCTAACCGGCACGCTGATTTGAGCATTAATGCCACTGGCCTCTTCGGCCTCGGCTACCCATTCGCTATGCAGCGACATACGTGCACAGGTTGTCGTCTCGGCCATAAGCTCCGCGTCAGCGGGAACGGCTGCAGTTGCGTCGATAGCGCTCAGGGGCCCGGGAAAAACATCGGCCTCGCGGCTGTCGCCGCGATCAATGATATCCTGCGGATGGCTCTGCAGATTGATCAGGCCCGGCATGCGCGAGTGATTGGGCAGTTCTAGGGTCGCGCTGGCTTGATGCTCGGCAGCGATCTCAGCGTGGGGGCCAAGAGCGATAATTTTTCGATCTTTGATGCGCAGTGCCCAGTTGGTTTCGGTACAGGGTGTTGGTTTTGCGTCGTCATCGGAGCAGTTAAATTGCAGCACGCTGTGAGCTTCGATGAGAAGATCCATACGTGTTACAGAGCGAATACAACGGGCCACATTAAAGGTAAGAAAGCCTCGTTTGATAGCGTCATAAATCGCACGTCGAGGATGTCAATGTGTTAACATTCCGACTTATTTTTGCTGTTCAAAAACACGCACTTTATGTCTGAAATCACTCCCCCAGATCCACAGGATATTCAACCCGTCAACATCGAAGACGAGCTTCGGCAGTCCTATCTGGACTATGCCATGAGCGTGATTGTGGGGCGGGCTTTGCCAGATGTCCGAGACGGTTTAAAGCCCGTGCATAAACGTGTGCTGTTTGCCATGAACGAGCTTAACAACACCTACAACCGACCCTATGTGAAGTCTGCTCGGGTGGTAGGCGACGTCATCGGTAAATATCACCCTCATGGCGATAGCGCGGTCTATGACACAGTTGTGCGCATGGCCCAGGATTTTTCCATGCGCTACCTACTGGTAGACGGTCAAGGAAATTTCGGCTCTATTGACGCCGATCCGCCCGCGGCGATGCGCTACACCGAAGTGCGCATGGCAAAAATGGCCTCCGAGCTACTCGCAGATCTCGACAAAGACACTGTCGAGTTTGTTAACAACTATGACGACTCGCTCACCATGCCCGAGGTGCTCCCTACCAGGGTGCCTAATCTGCTGGTCAACGGCAGCTCAGGGATCGCGGTGGGGATGGCCACCAATATCCCACCGCACAACCTAACCGAGGTCATTAATGCCTGTTTGGCCGTCCTGGAAGATCAAGACATCGGTATTGAAGACCTGATGGAACATGTTCAGGGCCCAGACTTCCCAACCGGCGGCATCATCAACGGTCGAGCAGGCATCGTTCAGGCCTATCGCACCGGACGGGGTAGGATATATGTGCGCGGCCGTGCCGAAGTCGAAACCGACGCCAAGGGTCGGGAAAAGATCGTGATCACCGAAATTCCTTTTCAGCTCAACAAAGCGAAGCTGATTGAAAAGATAGCCGAGCTGGTCAAAGAAAAGCGGATAGAAGGCATCAGCGAGCTACGCGACGAATCTGATAAGGACGGTCTGCGGGTGGTAATCGAGGTCCGGCGTGGTGATTCCGGTGAAGTGATACTCAACAACCTGTACACCCAAACGCAGCTGCAAAGCGTTTTTGGTATAAATTGCGTCGCCCTCGTGCAGGGCCAGCCCAAGCTGCTTAATTTGAAAGAAATGCTGCGGGCATTTTTGCAGCACCGTCAGGAGGTGGTGACCCGTCGTACTCTGTATCTGTTGCGTCGGGCGCGTCAACGCGGGCACATATTGGAAGGTCAGGCCGTCGCCCTAGCGAATATCGATGCGGTTGTTGAGCTGATTAAAAACTCGCCGTCGGCGGCAGAGGCGCGTGTAGCTTTGATAGAGCGTCGCTGGGAAGCCAGTGCGTTGTTTGAACTGTTGGAGCGCGTGGGCAGTGACGCCTGCCGCCCTGAGGGTCTGTCGGAGGATTTTGGCTTTGTAGAGGGCCTTTATCGGCTGACCGAGGAGCAGGCCCAAGCCATTTTGGAGATTCGTCTGCATCGTTTGACCGCCATGGAGCAGGACAAGCTGATGGAGGACTATCAGGGCGTGCTGGATGAGATTGCCGACCTGGTGGACATTTTAGGTTCACACGATCGCCTGATTTCCGTCGTGCGTGGGGAGCTTGAAGAGATACGAAGTACCTATGGCGACAAGCGACGCACTGATATCGTTAGTAGCCAGCTCGATCTGACCGACGCGGACCTTATCAATGAAGAAGACTTGGTGGTGACGATCTCCCATCAGGGCTACGCCAAGACTCAGCCGCTGGATACCTATCAGGCCCAGCGCCGTGGTGGTCGCGGCAAGGCAGCAACCTCGGTAAAGGACCAGGATTTCGTCGAACACCTGTTGGTTGCGCATTCTCACGACACGCTCCTGTGTTTTTCCAATGTAGGCAAGGTTTACTGGCTTCGAGTCTTTGCTATACCCCAAGGCAGTCGGGGCGCTAAGGGTCGCCCAATGGTTAACCTGCTGCCATTGGACCCAGATGAGCGAATCACCGCGATTTTGGCGATCAAGGAATATACCTCAGATCACTTCGTGTTTATGGCCACGGCTAACGGCACCGTCAAAAAGACACCCCTGGAGCAATTCTCCCGTCCACGAAACAGCGGTTTGATTGCCCTGGATCTGGAAGACGACAACACCTTGGTGGGGGCTGCGATTACCAACGGCAGCTGCGATATCTTACTTTGTGCTAGCTCCGGCAAGGCCACCCGTTTCAAAGAATCTGATGTGCGTGCCATGGGGCGTAGTGCGAAGGGTGTGAGGGGTATCAAGCTTGGTTCAGGCCACTCGCTTATCTCCCTAATTATTCCCGCACGAGACGGTTACTTGCTCACTGCCAGCGAAAACGGCTTCGGTAAGCGTACGGCACTTGATGATTTTCCCCTGCGCGGTCGCGGTGCCCAGGGTGTTATCGCGATGCAAACCAGCGATCGTAATGGAGCGCTCGTTGGTGCCGTTCAAATCTTCGGCGGTGACGAAATTATGCTGATATCCAATATGGGAACCTTGGTGCGCACTAAGGGTGATGAGGTTTCCCTGCTGGGACGCAACACGCAGGGAGTACGGTTAATAAAGCTGCGCGAGGAAGAGAAGCTCAATAGCGTCAGCCGCATTGAAGAGCAGGAAGACGATGCCGCGGCAGAGATGATAGACGCGTAAGGACAATATTTAAGCCAGTGACTGGAGCATTACTACCCATGGCGAGAACCCATAATTTTTCTGCTGGTCCCGCAGCATTACCCTCTGAAGTGTTGGCGCAGGCCGCGGAAGAAATGCTCGATTTTCAGGGCAGCGGCATGTCGGTGATGGAGATGAGTCACCGCAGTAAAATCTTTGTCGATATTGCCGCCACAGCGGAACAAGATCTGCGCGACCTTTTTGCTATTCCCGACGATTACCATGTCCTGTTTTTACAGGGCGGTGCCACGGGTCAATTCGCCAGCGTTCCTATGAATTTAACGGGCTCGGATGATACCATCGACTTTGTTGACACGGGCTCTTGGTCGAATAAAGCCATCAAGGAGGCCGGGAAGTACTGCAACGTCAACGTAGCGGCATCGAGCAGTGATACGAATTACGATCACATTCCCAGCCCGTCCAGTTGGCAACTCAGCGATGATGCAAGACTGCTGCATGTTTGCTCTAACGAGACCATTGGCGGTGTGCAGTTTAAAGAGTTTCCTCAGCACAAAACCCTTGTGGCGGATATGTCCTCGGACATCTTATCGCGGCCTGTGAACATCGACGACTTCGGCTTGATCTATGCCGGCGCGCAAAAAAATATCGGGCCTGCAGGTTTGACCGTCATCATTGTCCGTAAAGACCTTTGCGGTAGTGCTCGCAGCATTACGCCAACGTTTTTGGATTATGCGGTTCAGGCAGACGCAGACTCTATGTTGAATACCCCCCCAACCTACGCCTGGTATCTGGCTGGCTTGGTGTTTAGATGGGTGAAGGCCAATGGCGGTCTCGAGGGTATGGCTGCCCAGAATCAGGCCAAGGCGGATTTGCTTTACAACGCCATCGACGTCAGCAATTTTTATAACGCACCGGTCGCTCCAGCAGATCGAAGCGTCATGAACGTACCCTTCACGCTGGCCGACGCCGCCTTGGATGCGGACTTTTTGGCGCAGGCGGAAGCTCGGGGCATGTTCAATTTGAAGGGCCACCGTAGTGTGGGCGGCATGCGCGCAAGCATCTACAACGCCGTGTCGATGGAGTCGGTGCAAACCTTGGTAACCTTTATGAGCGAATTCGAAAATGAGCGCGGATGATGATCAGCTAAGGCCGTTGCGTGAGCGCATCGATGCGCTAGACGTTAAGCTTTTGGCACTGCTCAACGAGCGTGCGCAGTGCGCTTTGGAAGTAGGCAAGGTTAAGGAGCGCCAAGGTGTTGACGCGGATCAACAGACCACGGTTTTTTACCGGCCCGAACGCGTTGCGCAAATTTTACGCCGCTTGACAGAAAATAACCCCGGTCCACTGTCCACTGGCGATGTAGAAACCCTGTTTCGAGAAATTACCGCCTGCTGCTTGAGTCTTGAAACGCCCATGAGCGTTGCCTACTTCGGTCCCGAAGGCACCTACACCGAGGCTGCAACGGTTAAGCAGTTCGGGCATTTTATTGAAACCGCTCCCATGGCTTCTATTGATGAGGTGTTCAGGGAAGTGGAGTCAGGTGTCTGCAAATATGGAGTGGTGCCGGTGGAGAACTCCACCGAGGGCATGGTCAACCACACCCTTGACTGTTTGCTTAACACTGATCTGCGTGTTTGCGCTGAAGTGGAACTGCCGATTCATCATGCACTGATGCGGGCCAAGGATGCATCACCAGAGCAAGCTGTAACTCAGATCGTGTCTCACGCCCAAAGTTTGGCCCAGTGTCGGGCTTGGCTAGATCAGCACTATCCTGGCGTGCCCCGTGCTGCAGTAGCCAGCAACGCAGAAGCCGCGAAACAGGCCGCTTCGGACCCGAATCTCCTGGCCGTGGCTGGCGAGATGGCTGCGGACCGGTACGACCTTCGATTGCTGGCAACACGAATCGAAGACAGCCCCTTCAACAAAACCCGATTTTTGGTGCTGGGCAAGCAGTATGTCGGCGCCAGTGGTGACGATAAAACGTCGATTTTGGTTTCTGTCAAAAATGAACCCGGTGCGCTGCTGCGTGTGCTGACACCCTTTGAATTAAATAAAATAGGACTCACTCGAATCGAGACGCGTCCGGCGCGATCGGGTGATTGGTCCTATGTGTTTTTTATCGATTTTGATGGGCACGAGTCTCAGCCCGAGGCCGAAGCAGCCTTGCGCGGTGTAAACGAAATTGCGCTCGAGGTTCGAGTGCTGGGGTCTTATCCGAAAGCGACCGGACAGGAGTAACCGTGCAACATTCATCGATTAATCCGCGTATTGCGGCCTTAAGCCCATATAAACCAGGCAAACCAGTGGACGAGGTAGCTCGTGAATTGGGCATCAACGATATAGTCAAGCTGGCCAGCAATGAAAATCCTCGCGGCCCCGGTGAAAAAGTGCAGCAGGCGATTGCTGAAGCGGCGACAGAACTCTCGCGCTACCCCGATGGCGGCGGTTTTGCACTGAAATCGCAATTGGCTGAGAAAATTGGCGTTGAGCCCAACCAGCTAACGCTGGGTAATGGTTCAAATGATGTGCTTGATCTGATCGCTCGAGTGGTTTTGGAGCCGGGTGTCGAGGCCATAATAGCCGAGCACAGTTTTGTGGTTTACCGGCTGGCGGTAACCTGCTGTGGGGGCGACTTAGTGACGGTGCCTGCGAAAGAGTACGGGGCCGATCTCAACGCAATGCTGGCAGCGATCACTGACAAGACTCGCCTGGTCTTCATTGCTAACCCAAACAATCCCACTGGGACGCGGGTTTCTGACAGGCAGCTAATCGATTTTTTGGCGGCGGTGCCCGAGCATGTTTGGGTGGTGCTCGATGAGGCCTATCTCGAATATGTAGAGGACGATGACCATCTCAATGGTGTATCGGTGCTCGCTGAGTTCCCAAACTTAATCGTCACGCGAACCTTCTCAAAAATCTATGGATTAGCTGCCGTGCGCTTTGGCTACAGCGTTTCGAGTCCGACTTTTGCAGATTTGCTTAACCGTGCCCGTCAGCCTTTTAACGTCAACAGCTTGGCCATGGCTGCAGTAATGTCTGCCCTGGAAGACGATGATTACGTAGCGCAAAGTGTCGCTCTCAATCGTGCGGGTATGGTGCAAATGACGGAAGGCCTGACAGGGCTTGGTTATGATTACATTCCGTCCGCAGGCAACTTTGTCGCTTTTGATTCTGGCGAACCTGGCAATGACTTGTTCCAGCGCATGCTCCAAGAGGGGGTAATTGTCCGTGCGATTGCGGAATACGGTTTGCCCAATCATGTGCGCGTCAGTATTGGTCTGCCAGCTGAGAACGAACGATTTCTCGGGGTGCTGGCAAAGGTCGGCGCAAATGCAGCCGCCTCGAGTGAAATGAAAGCGCCAGGATCGTGAACTTTCAGACGCTCGCCATTGTTGGCGTTGGCCTCATTGGCGGTTCCATCGGCAAAGCAGCGAAGGAACGCGGGATTGCAGCACAGATTGTCGGCATAGAGGCGAATGCGGCCTCAGCAGAATGGGCCTTAGCAAATGGCCTGATTGATCGCGTTACAAATTTTGTACCCGAGCAGGCCGATCTTATTGCCCTGTGTGTACCCAATGACTTGGTATCGGATTGGGTAGTGAAGTTAGCCGACCACCCAGCTCCAATCTTTGATGTCGGCAGCGTCAAAGGCCCTATTGTCGAGGCCATTGCGGCTAGGCAGTCGGTACCGGGCCAGTTTTTACCGTGTCATCCGATCAGTGGTTCCGAAAAAAGCGGACCCCAGGCGGCGGATGCCAACTTGTTCGACGCCTGCACCGTGGTGATAACACCGCTAGAACATACGACCGCTGAAAGCCAACGGACCTGCACAAAATTTTGGCAGGCCCTTGGAGCCTCTATCGTGCGCATGAGTCCGCAGGATCATGACGCTGCATTGGCAGCGACAAGTCATTTGCCACACCTGTTGACCTTTGCCTACATGGCCCAAGTCTCTAATGAACACCTGCCCCTGACCGGTGGCGGATTTCGAGATTTTACGCGCATTGCTGCCGCCAACCCTGAGCTGTGGTGGCGGATTATGCGTCTAAATCGAGGGGCCTTGAGTGAGGCCCTTGATGACTACAGTCGAAATTTGGCGGCGTTGGTGGCAGCCCTAGAGCAGGGCGATGAAGCCACCGGATTGGCTCTGATCCGAGCTGCTGCTCGGAAACGCCAAGCTGCCGATCAAAAACTGCTTTAGTGAGGACAGTGCATCGGTGAATTCTGATTCGTCTTTTAAAGTACCTGTCGTGACAATTGATGGTCCGGGCGGTGCGGGCAAGGGCACTCTGGCTGCCGCGATCGCAGAGGCAAGAGGCTGGCACCTACTCGATAGTGGTGCGCTCTACCGCATCATTGCCGTAGTTGCCCTCAGGCAGGGTGTTTTACTGCGCGATGCAGTGTCACTCGCAGCACTTTGCTCTGAGCTGCAAATCGTTTTTGGTGCAGGGTCGGTGACGGTTAATGGAGATGATTTAACTGATGCTATTCGTACCGAAGATGCGGGTAGCGCCGCCTCGATCGTGGCAGCTCTTCCGCCGGTACGTGAAGCGATTCTTACCCTACAACAAGCGTTTCGCAGGGCCCCAGGTTTGGTAGCCGATGGGCGTGATATGGGTACCGTCGTATTTCCCGACGCGCCGGTAAAGATTTTTCTCGACGCCTCCGCCGAGGCTCGCGCGGAAAGACGCTATAATCAGTTGAAAAACAAAGGTTTGAGTGTTAAGTTTCCCGCCCTTCTCGAGCAAATCCAAGAGCGTGATGCACGGGATAGAGAACGTGCAGTAGCGCCACTCAGGCCTGCGGAAGACGCTCTAATCATTGACAGCTCCGAGATGTCGATCGACGCGGTAGTTGCCACGGTCATAGAGCACATCCTCCGCATAACTGGGTAGAAGAACGTCGCGACGGTTGACGTAAGGACAGCCGTCTGGCTCCATGAGCAAAGGGCGACGATTCGGAACAGGAATCAATACCTCTGCATTAACAGAAACAAACCAACGGAGAGTTCCGCCGTCTGGCAGGCTCACGCGATCGCTATGAGCTTCCACGGCCGTCCAATACTATGAGCGAATCATTTGCCGACCTTTTTGAAGAAAGCCTAAACACCATCGAGATGGCGCCTGGATCCATCGTAACCGGCACGGTGGTAGACATTGACGATGACTGGGTTGTTGTTCACGCCGGACTAAAGTCCGAAGGAGTTATCCCTAAAAGTCAATTCCTCGACGAAGAAGGCGTTTGCACACTGAGCGTTGGTGATCAGGTTAAGGTCGCCATGGAAGTGGTAGACGACGGCTTCGGTGAAACACGCTTATCCCGGGAAAAAGCGCGCCGTGCTGAGAGCTGGGAGAAGCTGGAAGAAGCCAGCGAACAGGGCGAAGTGGTCATTGGCATTATCAACGGAAAGGTGAAAGGCGGCTTCACGGTTGACGTTAGCGATATACGCGCGTTTTTGCCAGGCTCGCTAGTAGACATACGTCCACTGCGCGAAACCGCTCACCTAGAGGGAAAACCACTAGAATTTAAAGTCATAAAGCTTGACCAAAAACGCAACAACGTCGTTGTGTCGCGCCGAGCTGTGCTGGAGGAGGAGAACAGCCATGAGCGGGAAGAATTACTTGCATCTATGCAAGAGGGTCAAGACGTTAAGGGTATCGTCAAGAATTTGACAGACTACGGTGCTTTCGTGGACCTCGGTGGCGTTGACGGCCTATTGCATATCACCGATATGGCGTGGAAGCGGATACGTCATCCTAGCGAGATGGTCAATGTTGGAGACGAAGTCGACGTTCGCATTTTGAAGTTCGACCGCGAAAAGAACCGCGTGAGCCTTGGCATAAAGCAACTGGGTGATGACCCGTGGGCAGATATTGTTCGCCGTTACCCGGAGGGAGCGAGGGTCATGGCGACCGTGACGAACCTTACTGATTATGGCTGCTTTGCCGAAATCGAGGAGGGTGTGGAAGGCCTTGTGCATGTGTCCGAAATGGATTGGACGAACAAGAACATCCATCCGTCTAAGGTAGTTTCTGTGGGTGACGAGGCCGAAGTCATGGTGCTCGACATCGATCAGGAGCGCCGCCGCATATCCCTAGGTATCAAGCAGTGTCGACCTAATCCTTGGGAATCGTTCAGCGTAGCTCACGCCAAGAGCGACACTGTCACCGGTACCATCAAGTCCATTACCGATTTTGGTATTTTCATCGGCCTGGAAGGCGGCATTGATGGTCTCGTTCACCTGTCCGACATTTCTTGGAACGAATCGGGCGAAACCGCGGTGCGCCGCTATTCCAAGGGAGAGCAAATCGAAACAATAATCTTATCTGTGGATCCTGAGCGTGAGCGTATTTCGCTGGGTATAAAGCAGATGGAAAAAGACCCCTTCTCGGACTATGCCGCAGAGCATGATCGTGGCGATATCGTCGTGGGTAAGGTGCTTGAGGTAGAGCCGAAAGAGGCAGTTATTGAGCTGGTCGAAGACGTCACCGGCATACTCAAAGCGTCTGAAATCAGCATTGATCGCGTAGAAGATGCACGCAATTCGCTGAAAGAGGGCGAAGAACTAGAAGTGAAGATCGTCAATATGGATCGGAAAAATCGAACCATCGGTCTATCGATCAAGGCAAAGGACATTGAAGAAGAACGTCAGGCAGTGAAAGAGCACCAGAGGCAGGAAAGCGATCGCGGCGGCCCTGCAACCTTGGGTGATCTGATCAAGGCTCAGTTGAACAAGCCGGAAGACAACTAGACTGTGCTCGGGTGTGCGGCGAATCGGATTTTCTGACTAGAAAAGTTCATCGATGTCGAGTTCTAGCATGACAAAGTCCGAGTTGATTGACCGTATGGTCAACGCTCAGGCAAAGGGCAGTGGCCTACAGTTAACCACTAAAGACGTCGAATTGGCGGTTAGGACCATGCTCGAACAAATGTCAAGCACCCTTGCATCTGGCGGTCGTATTGAGGTGCGCGGTTTTGGCAGCTTCTCGCTTCATTACCGTGCGCCGCGAATCGGCCGTAATCCCAAAACCGGCGAGTCAGTAGGCTTATCAGGAAAACATGTTCCCCACTTCAAACCCGGAAAGGAACTGCGTGATCGCGTCAATGACGCTTTGGAGCATAGCCAAGCGGAAAGAGAAGGCTAGTAATAGTGTTTAACACCAGATCCCGTTTTGACTTGGCTTAAAACCCTCCTTTTTGTCTGTCTTCTACTCATCGTGTTTGTGTTTGCTGCATTGGCGGTGAACCAGCAACAGGTGGCACTGAGCTTCGTTCGCTGGCAGACCCCGTTCACCCTAAGTATCTTTTGGTGGCTGCTGATGTCACTGCTACTTGGAATCTTTCTGGGATGGTCATATAGCTGGGTGCGGCACTTCCCCTTGCGCTTGCAGCTGCGCAAGCTTAAAAAATCTCTGGCAACTGCTGAGAGCGCAGTAGGCGCACCGCAGAGTCAACGGCCCTCATCGGTTGACGCTGCTGACGAAAAGAGCCAATCAAAATTGGATACGTAACCTGCATCGATACGGGTGTTTACTCGCCGCACCTATAGGTCAATGCTAGATGGATAATTTTTGGCCGGACGTAATTGCCGATCTGCACAACTCAGCGGCCAGATATCTTGAAATGACGATGCCCTGTACCGCACGCTGATGCTTCTTCCTAAGACAAGCAAAAAGTGACGTTTGAGGGAAAAGTAAGGCGAATATTGAGGTGCCAGCTACCCGCAGCATGTCGTTATTGGCCGTTAGCCTCGTGCTAACCAACAAAATATCCCACAACAGTACTGTCTCACTTAGTTTCGTTGCCGAAGGCGCCAGCCAGCGGGCTCAGGCTCGGGTTAGGAGTCAGAAGCAGTAGGAAGATTTGACCTCTGCCAGCGCTCACTGGCTTGCTGCGGTCTTGTTCGTGGTGGGTGTGGCTTTGGTAGAGGCCATCACTCGACACCGCGACCAATTGGGCCCGTTTTGTTGGTTAGAGGAGTTGCAAGAACTAAGGGTATTCGACCAAGCATAGTGAAACGCAGTCAGGCTCGCATTCGAGTAAAAACGCCCAAGGGCTATCGACTAGCCCTTGTTTGTCAGTCATTTTAGGGCCAGTAATAATGGTTTTAGATAAACACCAGTCATTTTGGAGGCAAGCGTGAGCGTACTCTGGAGCCCAATTTGTGACCGCTTCGATATCGATAGTCCGATCTTTGGTTTTGCCCACGATGTTGAAGTCGTAGCAGCTATTACCAAAGCCGGTGGATTCGGTGTTTATGGTGCTACTCGACGTTTCCCTGAAGAAATTACGCAAGAGTTGGCTCAGATCCGTAGTCTTGTTGGAAACCGTCCGTTCGGTGTCGATCTTGTGCTGCCGCCTGGCATGCCTGAGCACAACTCGCGAGAGGCGATCGAAGCAAAGATCCCAGCGAAACATAGAGAATTTGTGGCGCAGTTGATTGATCGCTTTGCAGTGCCCAGGGCGAGCAAGCCTGGCATGCGTACGCGCTTTATTCGCTCAAAGGAAATCGAACAGGCTCAACTACAGGCAATTATGGATAGCGATGTCGAAATGCTCGCCTGCGGTATCGGTGCACCTCCAGACGTGGTCGCCGAGGCCAAGGATCGAGGCAAGACCACGCTAGCTTTGATCGGCAGCCCTGATCACGTACCTAGGGTAGTTGCCGCTGGCGTCGAGATTATCGTCGCTCAAGGCTACGATGCAGGCGCACATACGGGCCCAATTGGCACATATTCCCTGGTTCCCCAAATCGTAGACGCCGCGGGAGACATTCCAGTACTTGCCGCCGGCGGTGTAGCGACAGGCAGGCACATTGCTGCGGCGTTGACCATGGGCGCGCAGGGTGTTTGGTTGGGTACAGCTTGGCTTTTGTCTAAGGAACACCAACGCGATATGCATCCTGTTAACCGCGATAAACTGATTCTAGCGGGTAGTGCTGATACCGTAATCACCCGATCTGAAAGCGGCAAACCATTTCGGCAAGTGCGTACGGGATGGAGTCAGGCCTGGGAGGCGGAAGATGCACCTACTCCCCTGAAAATGCCCTATCAAGACGTACTGGTCGGCGACCTTTTGGAAGCGATCGAAGAGCATAGTATCAAGCCATTGATTCACTCAGGCGCTGGACAGTCCATTGCGTACTTCGACGACGTAAAGCCTGTCGCGCAAATTATGCAGGAGCTTATCGACGAGACCGTGGAAGCATTGCACACTCAACAACAGTATTTAAGTCGGTAGGCATCTGATTATGAGCACACCGGCTTGGTTAGGGTCTTTGGTCGTTATTTTTACCCTGCAGCTAGGGGCCTGTAGCGGCTTACAGCTTGAATCCTCACCGATTCGCAGCGTACCACTCTCGGGTGCCTGGGCGATTGATACCGAGGCATCCGATGATGTGAACACTGCGATGAGACTCCACACTCAGCGGGGCGATGATCGTTTATCTGCTCGGGCAGAGATTCAGCGCATTCGTCGAGGCTCTGGACTCGCCTTTGTCGTCTATGATTTTCAGGTACTTGAGGCGCAGCGAATTACTATTGAGTTATCCCAGGACTCAATGGGCGTGAAACACGAGCCCGGGGTGTATCGCGATGTGAGTTGGGGCAAACGCGAGCGTGGTATTTGGGAGGTTCAGGCAGGTTGGGAAGAGGACGTGCTGGTCGTCGCTTCAAAGACAAATGACATTGACGTAGTCGAGCGGTATCGGCTTCTGGCGCCCAATCGTCTGCAGGTGACGTTGGATATTCGGGCGGACGGAAACAAGCGGCAAATTCAGCGATATTTCCGTCGCCAGGATTGAATACAAGCACGGGACTTAAGAGCCCTGAACTCCAATCCACAGAGTGTTGCATTTGGGCGGTCACAGATTAAAATGCGGCCATCGCGGGGATTAGTCAAAACCCCACGACTACTCCGCCTTAGCTCAGTTGGTAGAGCAAATGACTGTTAATCATTGGGTCGCTGGTTCGAGCCCAGCAGGCGGAGCCAACCTTTTTATTCGAGTCAAAGCCTTGTCATCCTTCGAGTAAAGATCCTACCCACGTCCTCGATCTGCGGAAACTCTCAGGCAACATCTCTTTTGTCTATTTAAAGCTTGTAGCCAAAGTCGCAGCTTTTTGGCTTTGAGGGGGAGGCAGGTGCCCATATCCCTCACCTTTTGTATATACGCGCTGGCGCAGAAGTTGTGCAGCTTTTTGGTATAAACCAGATTAGGTAATAACCATTGCTGTCCCTGAGTCACTATATTGCTTTTCAAAAGCGCCATACGAGCAATTTGTTTGCCGAATAATTATCCTTCCGGAAATCAAGATGAAATATAGATGGCTCTTGCTAATTACACTGGTCCTTATGGCTGATGCCTATAGAGAGATTGATGTTACGGCTTTAAAAATAAAGAGGATCTCAGATGGCGATACATTAGTGTCCACTCAAGACATTCGCATTCGCCTTTGGGGCATAGATACTCCGGAAAGAGACCAGCCTTACGGCGATAGTGCTACTGGGGCGCTGGCAAACATGCTTGATAAACGGAGGCTTTATCTCAAAACAATAGACGTCGATAGATTCGGTAGAAAAGTAGCTATTATTTACACCGCTGATGGCGATGAAGTGAATCTTAAGATGTTCTGTGACGGCCACGCCTGGTGGTATGAGCGTTACGCAAGCAGAGCGAGCGACTATGAACAATGTCAGGAAGATGCTCAGAAGAATAAGCGTGGTCTGTGGGCTGAGGAAAATCCTGTGGCGCCGTGGAATTGGAGGAGAAAGTGATCGCTAACTTTCAGAAGATTGATAGGAGTCGAACCCATATTTGCAACCGTATTTAAGTCAATCAATTACGAGCCTGTATCAGCCCATTAGAACGTCAGAATGTAGCGAGTCACGGTGAAGGGGGAGGCAGGCCACCACGCCCCCTTAGGTTAATATATAGGTTTGGTCGGAAATTTTGAGGGTTTTGGGGGTTGTGCAGCAATCTAAGGCCGCTGCTGCTCTAAAAAATCGTTTAAAGGAGGGGCAATAATCCATCTGATAAAGTACCCATAAAGCACTGGAAGTATAGCGTTTCCAATCCACTGTGGTTTGACGGAGGCAAAGTCTCCGTTGTAAATAAATTCCAATCATACCGATGAGAAAACTCAGCCAGCCCAGCTTGCCTAACATTACTAATTCACTGCTCAAGAAGATGTTTTTGATAGAGTATCCCAATGATCCTAGTTAGAAATGTATTGATCACCGTTTTGGTGCTGTATTGCTGCTACATGATTTTCAAAATCAGTAGCAAGGCAGGGTTCTTTTTCCTTCCCCTTCTTTTTGTCCTTTCGCCTTTGATCTTTAAGGGCACTAGGGCCTCCAAGAATAACTTACACGAATAATTCTCAATCTCTGAGCGACTGGAATTCTCACGCAGTGTTCGTTCCGAAGACGGTCCTAGGGACTCTAATTCGCTAGATTTCTTACGCTCGAGAGCTCGCTCTTGATGGTCGCAAAGAAGTCTCAGTTAGTAACGTGACATTCATCATTAGCACACTAAGACCCAACGAAACTTTCATTGGTTGGCTTCCTCAATAGAGAACCCTAAATCGGAGTTCAATCATGCGAAAAATGTTCTTAGTTCTATCAACGCTTTTAGCGTTCTTTAGCGCACTGACTTTTAATTCTCTCGCTAATGCTGGCCATCACGAGAAAGGCGAAATGACGCCTAAAACCGTAGTGGAGTTGGCAGTAGGCGCCGAAGCAACCTCTACCCTTGTGACCGCAGTAAAGGCTGCAGGGTTGGTTGACGTTTTATCAGGGGCTGGGCCCTTCACCGTTTTAGCTCCTACCAATGAGGCATTTGCGAAACTGCCTGAGGGTGCATTAGAGAGCTTGTTAGCCGACCCCGAAGCTCTGGCGGGAGTACTCAAAGCGCACGTAATTGCTGGCAAAGCCAGAGCGGAGACTGTCGTCACGCTAAAAGAAGTGGAGACTCTCAATGGAACATACCCGGTAGAGGCATCCTACGGTAACGTGACTATTGGAGGAGCAACCGTCATCGGTGCTGATCTAATGGCTGGAAACGGCGTGGTGCACTTAATAGACACAGTAATTCTGCCAGAATAAACATCATAGGTTCATGTTCTTAGCCCCATTTGAGAGATCATTTGGGGCTAGTTTTTTAGTCAATCGCTTATATTTATTGACTAAGAATTTTAAGCACTTCTTCTCGGGTTCAACCATAGTACTGCCGAGGCCTAATGGGCTGCTCGAACATAGGGGTCCGGAGGTTGTAAAGGTAGTGCTTCAAACTTGAACGAATTCGTAACCACCGAGACGATCGCGTACGCGTTCCAAATATTCTGGGAAGATAGAATAGTCTTTTGCGACATCGCTGAGCCAGTTGCAAGGCTTAAAGAAGGTGATAGAAGACAGCATCGCAGCCACTGAAAAATCGTAAACGGTTATATCTGACCCAAGTAGAAACGGCATCTTTTGCAATTGGTCGGAGAGAGCGGACAAATCCTTCACAGCCTCAATCTCCCGCTCCTCTTCGTTCATCGAGCCGATGCCTTGCGATTTACACTTAGCATATATGTGACGTTTTGTGGCAGCAGAAATCATCATTTTTATAGGTCTTGGATATTGGTTAAAAAGCGATTCAGCCAGCGCTGCTCTAGATGTGTCGCTGATCCACTTCGCCCAGACCATCAGCCAATAAAGATGATCTTCAGTTAGCCTCTTGAGCGCCAATCCCAGCACGTGCTGATCATTTGTGAGGCCGTCATATAAAGCGCCGCATGCTTTATCGTTAAGAAAGGCTATGATTGAGTCTGATTCGCTAAGAGTCACGTTACCCACGCGGATCCATGGAACTTTCCCCGTTGGCGACAGCAAAGGAATTTTTGTAGGGCTAGTGTGCTTTACCTCGTACTCCAACTCGAGATACAGCAAAGCCATCTCTACTTTTACCACAAAAGGACTTAGCTGTTTCAGGTTACAAGCAGATGGCATTCCATATAGGGTGATCAAGTTAGGAGCCTTATTTTTATTATTTCGCAATATCCTCACCTAAAGTTTTCGTTCGCGCAATTAGGTGAATATGCCTCTACCGGCCTGTGTGTATCTCAGAGGGTGTTTTGGTAGTGTCCACTCAAACTCTGGAGAAACGCTCATGTCAGTAGTAGTGGTAATTGATCTGATAGCTAAAGACGATCACCTTGAACCGCTAATTGAGCAGCTGCATAAAATTTTGCCTGACACGAAAGCTTATGACGGGTGCCTTTTTCTAAAGATGGCTGTCTATAAAGGCAAAAACGTTGTTGCGCTTTATGAGGAGTGGGAAACCAAGGAGCATCAGGAGGCTTACGCTGCTTGGAGAATAGAGAACGGCCACGAGTTGATCGAACCCCATATTGAGACCTTTCAAGCCACCTATGCTGATGTTTTGAACACGTACTGAATCCTTGCTTTGTGATCTTATGACCAGTAGCAAAGCAGGGTTATTGTTCCTTCCACTTCTTCTTGTCCTGCCGCCATTGATCGTTTAGACCAAGAAAGCGTCTCGGGATGGTGAGTACAGATACACGATGGCTTGCTTTAGCTGAGGTTTTTGAGTGGGAATCTTCAAAGTTTGGGCGCTGTTAGTAATTGGGCTAGTGATCTCGGGCTGGGTTAGAGTAAAGCATTTCCTAGCTTTCTCCATCGCAGGGTTCGTTGATCTTGGTGGACTTATCGCCTTGGAAAGAGCTAATGAAGCTGCACAGCCCTCTAATTCGATCTTCACAGCAGTACTGTTCATAGCGGCAGCCCTCGCCACTTTGATCTTGGTCGCAACGCGTTTTAAGAACTCCTAAGCCGCAAAGCTTTACTCAGCTCGTCTTGTGCGCGTGAGAGAGTGTTTTGGTACGGTCTAAGCACAACAGGAGAAGCAATCATGTCACTAGTGGTCGTAGTAGAGTTTTTTGCGATAGATGATGGTCTCGATGAACTTATCAGCGTGATGGATCGTATATGTCCTGATACCAGATTCTTTTCAGGCTGCCTGTTTCTCAAAATGTGCGTTGATAGAGAGCTTAAAAATTCATTTTTTCCAAGAGTGGGAGACAAAAGGCCATCAAGAGGCATATGGCGATTGGAGAATGGCCGACGGATTCGATTTGGTTGAGCCTTTAATTCGTTAAGAACCTAGCATTACTTATTTTGATGTCAATACCATTTACTAGAGTGTTTAAAAAAGGGGAGGCATTTTTTACCAGCATGATAGTACAGCACTCTTCATGCTTTAAGGGACGATGAACTGTTGATCATTGGGTCGCTGGTTCGAGCCCAGCAGGGGGAGCCAATTTTCTCTTCCAACCATAGATTAATCATCCTCTGGATAAAAAAGAGTCTCCGTTTCCTAGATGTGAGGAAATGCTCAGGCAGCACATCTTTTTTATATAAAGAGTCAAGCTCCAGGCGACGCTTTTGACTTTGATGGGCGGAGGTAGGTGACCCGCCCCCTACCCCCCTACTCAGAAATACGCATGGCTGGATATTTCGCAGGATGCGCAACTACGAAGCACAACCCCGTCATTCTTTGCCAAAGCCATACTCAGAGCCTTCGGAAGAAGGTCATACGTTTTCCGATAGTGAGCTTCTGCGCGTTTTAACCAGCGTTTCTTTTTTGAGTCACCAGCCAGACCTCTCTAGACGAACAGTCAAAAGTTTCTTGGAACTGTGCAAACAGAGCTGCGCCAGATTCGCTGCCAAAAAATTCATCCATCGTTGTTCCCATTGAGGTAAGACTCTCAAAAGAGAAGGTCAGCGCGATATCTGCGCTTTTAAGGTCTCCAACAAAATTTGGTGTCCAAATGAATGAGTTAAACTTATTGTTCTCCATCGTCTCGGCGTTTTTGTTCATCGCGTCATACCAAGCGTCAACGTCAGCCATGGACTTGCCTTCCTGAAAGTTGCAGGTCCAGATCTCCACAGGCCTATCCTGAACGATTCCATGATCGTCGGCGTAGGAAGTTATCGACGTTAAGCTCGCGACGATCCCCGTTAAAAATACCGCAATCTTTTTCATATTGGTTTTCCTTTCTTTTACTTATTGAAATTTGCTTTTGCCGTTTTTTCACCCTTTCACGGGTCGCTGAAGATTTGCACATATACTTGCGAGTAGCACTCACAATTTTGAGTCATGCAGAGAAGGTCTTGAATCCGAAAGAACAAAGTCGTTAAAACGTCTAAGCGCACTCAGAGTGCGTCCAAGAAAGTCTTTGCTTGGATTTCCCGAGGAACCAAGCCAGAACCTTGTTGATCACCTTTGGGGCACTGACTTGCTGCTACAAAATTTTCAAGATAAGTAGCAACACTGGGCGGTTTTTAATATTTTCTAAATCACATTTTGCATATGAGTACATAATATGAGGGTATTTGGCCTTCTAGCCTTTGTAGGACTTATTGTCTGGAACATGGATGTCGCCGCGGGTCTCGCCGCGTTTTTGGATCTCCCGGCTGTAGCGCTTGTGTTTGGAGGAGGTTGTCTGTTCGCCATAGCTAAACGGGGTTCGGATCAAAACCGCGATCAAGCGTTATTGAACTTCGCTGAAGGAGCCGTCTATTTGGGTTGGTTAGGGTTTTTAGCTGGATGCATAGGAATAGGCGCAAGTCTCACCGATCTAAGCACTCTAGGTCCCGCTGCTGCTATTGCGTTGTTAACCGTATTCTACGGGTATGCCGCGAAATGGACTGTGATGGCAGTTGTGGGAAAGTGAGATTCAAAAAAACAATGCTCTGGATGAATAGTTGATGCTGACCGTCGCGCATAAGCGGCAGAGCAGGTAGTGCAGAGGGGAGGCCCTCTGCGTTTACCGGCAGGGCAATCTGAAGAGATCGCTAGCCGCCATTGCTCCAGCGCTGAACTTCAGAGAACATGTTGATCGCCTCTACTTTTCGGCTACTACCCACAGCTTGCACATAGGCGGCCATATCGTTTGAGTTTTGCATGGCCATTATCGCTTCTGTCAGTTTTCCGCGAGTATCTGCAACAAATGTGACGAAGTGTGTGCCAGGTACGGTTCCAGCTGCGATGTTCTGTCCGAAGTAGACACCGCCGGGGAAATTTTGAATGACCTCAGAGTTCCACATTTTGTCGAAGGCACTCATAAAACCTGCAGGATCTGTGACGGTGAAGCCGTACACGATGCTTACCGGAGTGGAGCTAGACACGTCACCTGCGTTAGCTTTTGCGCGCATAATGGCATAAGTATTTTCCCACTCGGTTTCGACCAAACTCTGAAAAGCGTTCTGGAAAGCTGACCAATCCTTGCTGCCCGCATACAGTTCAGCTGCGGCGTCCATGGCAGCTCCGTTGGCATAGAAGATGTTAATGCCATGAGTGCTTTGATAATCACCGTTTACAATGTTTTGTAGCAACACCACGGTGTTTGGTGCGTTCTTGCCTGTGGCCGAATTTCGCCACTTATCCATGGCAGCCAACACGGCGGGAGCATCGGTGGCAACAATGCCGATACTTTGCCCATAAAAAAGCGGTCCGCTAGTCGTGTGATCATCGGCGTAGGTGCCAGGTGAAATAACTAGTAACATGGTTGTACAAATCATCGTGATTAAGTTCTTCATGACTTTTCCTTTAGTTGTTGAACGGTGGCACTGCCAGAATTCGAGCGTGACTCGCAAACTTGTCAAAAGCAATACACGCTGTTAGTTCGGGGAACGAGGTTAACGCACGAAATCTATGGGCGAGGCAAAACGATGCGTTGTATGTGTAAGCACTGGCGGCACGAAATCTGACTGGCCACACGCCACTACACCGCTACCCGTTTTGACGGTGTTCACGATCCCCGCTTTTACCAGAGCCGCGATGATATTTCTTTATTCAATTCTAGGCCAATCAATTTCCACGCGAACCTGACAAAAGGAATTGATAGCCAACATCGTCGATTTGATCATGACATTACCGAATAACTGAATATAAATTGCAGCGAACTGGAGTTAGTCGGGCGCTGCAGTGCTTATCAATCTCCTGGCGCCGCGAGTTTTTAGCGCGATCAGCTCATTAGTTTCTGTAGCTTCGGTCGAACTCGCAAAAAAGCGGTATAGGCTCGCTCCAAAATACGCAGTATCGATGGCTTTCGAGCTATTACGCCCAACGGTTTCAAAAGCGGCAGTTCTCGCCAAAGCACCGCGAAGGCGGCCGCGCCGTGGACTATCGGCTCACCTGCCTCTTGTGCGTGAAAGCGTTCCAGCAGCAGAGCGGGGTCCAGTGGACATTTGTCCGCGGCGTAGATATCCACGAAGTTAACGCGCTTATGCCAGTCCAGGCTGCGCATAAGCGCTATTTCTTTTTTGCATAGCGGGCATTGACTGTCGAACCAAACAGTGAGGGGCGCTTGGGGACTAACCATGGAGATCGCTCAAACTGGGTATGTGGTACCTGACTTTAGTGCTTGCTGCGTAAATGTCATGTGTGCGTAAGTCCTAGGCACCCGTTACTAAACGCTTTCAGCCCCTGGAACTGCGACTTGTGTCGGACGCCTGGCGTTTTTGCCGTAGAGGTTCACCTGCATACTCGAAATCGCGTGTACTAAGGCGTTCGGTGAGATGGTTTGTTTACCAGTCCAGTAAATATCGGGAAAGCGCTCGAAGATTCGTTCGAAAGCTAGTCGAAGCTGCATTTTAGCAATGCGTGAGCCGAGGCATTTGTGCACGCCATGCCCGAAGGCAAGGTGCTTTTCCACGTTGGGACGATGCATATCGAATGTGTCCGGATTGGGGAAAACCTCTGGGTCGCGGTTGGCTGCCCCGTACCAAAATACTACTTTTTCATCCTTGCCTATTTTTTGCCCGTTTACCTCAGTGTTCTCAACAGCTGTGCGGCGCATATGAATAACCGGCGATACCATGCGCAAGGCTTCTTCGGACATCCTTGGAATCAGCGCAGGTTCCTCAATCACCATGGCTCGCTGATCTGGAAATTGGTTCATCAAACGAATCGTGCCAGACAGCGAATTTCGCGATGTGTCGTTACCCGCAAAAATTATGAGCAGCCATGAGCCGTCCAGAAATTCCTGAGGCAACAGCTCCCCGTTCAGCTTGGATTGGGCAATAATCGTGAGCAGATCTTTTCTGGGATTGCCGCGCCGATTCGCCATGACACGCTCTCCGTACTCAAACATATCTCGTACGACGCGGTTGAAGCGAAAGGGGAACATAGGTTCAGAGAAAAACGTCTGCCATGGATTCGCTAAAAACTGGGCAGCCAGCTCTAAGTGATGCATCCACGTTTTTACCTGTGGTCGATCGACCTCATCAACGCCGAGCATTTCGCACAGCGTGAACAGTGGCAACTCCTCGGAGAACATTTTGGCAAAGTCGACTAAGGGGCCCCTGCGCTCCATTTCGTCCAGCAAAGAATCGATGTAAACGCCAACTCGATCTCGAATCGTGTCCACATAGGCAGGAAAGAAAAAATCGCTTTGCTGCATGCGCATTTCTCTGTGCAGCGGTTCGTCCATGTTGATCAGGGAGTTGAGCGCGGCGGGCATGAGCTTATCCGGTCGCCACTGCTTGCGGTCAGGGACCGCCATATTTATCCCGCCGCGTTGGGACGAAAAAACACTGTGGGAGAGTTCCGCCTGCTTAATATCATCGTAGCGAGTGAGTGACCAATACCCAGAGGTGCCTCGAAAAGAGCTCGACCACATCACTGGGGCTTGTTCGCGCATCTTCCGATAATGATCGAAGGGGTGTCCCCGGGTCCACGATGCAGGGTCACCAAATTCGAAACCGTCAAGCATGGGATAGACGGCATCGAAGGTCGGATTTTGCTGTCCCGAGTCGATCAGGATCTCGTCGCTGATGAGTTTCAAAGTTTGTTCCTAGATCTTTTTTTCTTCTAATACTTACCTGAGAATGTTAGCAGATCAACGCTTTAGAGCTCCGTTCTAAAATTTTGAAAAGAGTATGCTTTATGGCTGAATCACAAGAAAAGCTGAATCCATATGAGGGGTTTAAGCTATTGCGCGACTCTGCTCCTGTTACCCAGCTTAAGGCGGGCGGCCCATGGCAGGTCGCGCGCTACGTCGACGTCCACGCCATACTGCGCGATCATGAGACCTTTTCTTCACAGGTGTCGATTCGGCCACCTGAAGAGCAAGGCGCGCCGAGCATGTTGTTCAGCGATCCGCCGATACACAATCGCTTGCGTAAATTGGTTAGCGTGGCGTTCAAGCCGGGTCAAATTCAACGACAGGAGCAGCAGATCCGATCCCGCTGCAAGGCTCTGCTAGACGCGATGCCAACTGATACTGAGTTGGACCTCGTGCAGGCTTTGGCAGCACCCCTACCCGTTATGGTTATCGCCGAGATGTTAGGGGTTGAAGATGGCGACATGGCTACCTTTAAAGGGTGGTCCGACGAGATCTTCAGCAATATCGGTGAGATATTGTTTGGCACACCCAGCACCGATTCCGAGCTCGCGTCGCGGGAGATGAACACCTACTTTTTGCAGCGCATTAATCATATCCGCCGGCGGCCTAAGGAGCACTTGCTAGGTCAACTTGTTGCAGCAGAACTTGAGGACGGCAAACTAGATGACGAAGAGCTGCTGAGTTTTTGTCGCCTGCTATTAATCGCGGGTAACGAAACGACGACAGGCCTAATTACCGCTTCGGCTAGAATCTTCTATGAGGAGCCAGACACCTTAATTCAGGTTAAGGACAAACCGCAGCTTGCGAAAAGCTTTGTCGAGGAGGCGTTGCGCTTTTATTCGCCCTTTTCCGCCACGGTTCGTCGTACTACCAAGGATGTAGAGGTTGCCGGACAAAATATTGCGGCTGGTGAGTTGGTTATTCCTTTGCTGGCAAGTGCGAATAGGGATGAGCGGGTCTTCGAGGCACCAGATACCTTCATACTTGATCGCAGTCCCAATCCTCACCTGGGTCTGGGATTTGGGATACATGTCTGTTTAGGCGCACATCTGGCCCGGCTCGAGGGTAAAATCGTGGTCGAGCAGATGGCCGAGCGCTATCGTGGTATTGAACTGGTTAATGCCCAAGGCACCTCGGTCGGAGAGTTGGGCGGACCAAAATCATTAGCGGTTAAGCTGCGATGATGCGCATTGCGGATGACACTACCGCAGTGGATACTCCGATTTAGGTACGAAAAGGTCCGTAGGTCGCAGTCTCGGTAAGAAGTCTTTCTTCTTTTTCGAAGTCGCCGACGAAATACCGGTCAAAAGCTTAACCCCATGCTTCCATATTCGGGAAGATGAGCGCAATGTTGCCCGAACCCTGTATCCTGATGGGTATGCCAACGCCGCCTAACGAGGTTTTAGTGCAGCTTCCAGATTGTTTTTAGCTGGGCCTTCATTGAGCGTTCAGTTACGAAACATGCCAAATCCGTCGTTTGATATATCACTCAAGTGAACCATCTCGCTCCGCATTAGGTTGCTTTGGCTGATGGTGCCAAGGTCATCAAATTTGCTTCCTGTTCTTTTCCGTTTTCCATTTAGGGTTCAAAACCTGTGCTGATCGCCGAGGTGCTTGCTGATAAACCAAGCCAGACGGCGTTAATGTTGCCAGCAATGTGCGCGGTCGATTGACTCAAAAAGGGGCGTCAGAACAAAGGCGCTGTACTGCAAGTCGCCCGCCTCGGCGACCGCAATAAAGTCGTCCTGCAAAGTCGTTATGTCAGCGACGGTTTTGCCGTCTTTCAGTGCGAAATGTATGGATTAGCCTGATGGCTATTGGTCGATGCGAGGGCATCGGCGAATGTCGAAAACGATAGAACTAGGAACAGGAAAAGAGCGAATTTTTGTTATTTTCGATGAGTCGAAGGCCGCATCAAGGACTCTGCGTGCCTATCGCGCTAAGGCGCGTAAGACCCTAGAAGCCGTATTGCTTAATTTGACCCTCAGAAATTCAACAATCAATGAATGCGATAACAAGAAGTTGATTAATAAACAAAGGGCTCTATTTTGTCAGCACGCATAGTATAAGACGCAGTAGCCAATTCCTCCTCAACCCGCGTGGTTAGAAGCGTGCCTTCTATCCAAAAAGGATCCCACAGACTCTCCAGCGTATAGCCAGGCTCAAACTCCGCGTAAATGGTCTGATTTGGTGGCGGTGCGGGCTCGTGTATACAAGCGCCGAAGTAGGGCACCAGCAAAAACCTTGTGACAACCTGTGTGTCGTCAAAATCCACAGGCACAATGAAACCGGGAATGCGTATCTTCTTGTTATTGAGCTCAAACCGAACTTGCTCTCCGAAGGCAAAATCGCCGTTCAAAAGTAGGGATTCGTCAAGGGGCGGTACTAAGTCCCGCCAGGAGATCGATTCGGGTTCCGCGAACGCGGTGCGAGAAACAGCAAACACTAATACGATCACGCCGGCCGCCAGGCGGCGGAAGATTGAGTTCATGTCTTTGAGTCCAAATTAGTAACGTTGTAACATCTTTTCGACAGCGAAATTTAGTGAAAACTTTGACAATATCCGATTCAACTGCAGACGCGATTAGCCTCAGTCATCTTGGTTATAGTTATCCCGGTGACCAGTTCGCAGTGCTCAATATCCCAGCCTGGCGAGTCGAGCGCAATGAGCGCGTTTTTTTACAAGGTGAATCAGGCAGCGGTAAGTCGACCCTGCTTTCTCTGCTGGCCGGATTGTCTGTGCCCACCCAGGGTAGCTTGCAAATTCTTGGTTACGATATCGCTAATCTGACAGCGCGTCAGCGTGATCGGTTTCGAGCCGCCAATTTAGGCGTTGTTTTTCAGCAGTTCAACTTGATTCCTTATCTCTCGGCGCTGGATAACGTTCTACTAGCGGCGCGATTCGGCAGTGCTTCCAACGCCGGCGCGCGGCAGCGCGCGACGACGCTGCTGGAGCGGATGAATCTGCAGAGCGCGCTGCACCACCGCCCCGCGTCGCAGATGAGCATTGGTCAGCAACAGCGCGTCGCGATTGCGCGAGCGCTCATGAACAATCCGTCGCTGTTGCTGATCGACGAACCGACCTCGGCCCTTGATCACGTCAATAGAGACGCTTTTTTGGCACTGCTTTTTGACATGCTATCCGACCAAGAATGCGCCATGGTGTTTGTCAGCCACGATCCTGCACTCGGTGCTTTCTTCGACAGCCAGATCAGAATCGCCGAGCTGAATCACGGCGGAATATTAATCTGATGGGCGCTTTTGGTACCGTGTGGTTGGTAGCATCACAGAGCTTGCGCTATCGCTTAAGCGGGGTGTTGCTAACCATCGCCTCGATCGCACTGAGCGTATTCGTGCTGTTGGGGGTAGAGCATGTTCGTCAGGAAGCGCGCTCGGGTTTTGCAAGTACTGTGTCAGGTGTGGATCTGATTGTCGGAGCCCGTACCGGCGAAATAAATCTTTTGCTGCTGTCAGTTTTTCGCATAGGCACTGCCACGGCGAACTTGTCTTGGGAGAGCGTTGAGCAACTCGATCAGCAAAAGAACGTTGTCTGGACAGTGCCTATTTCTTTAGGTGATTCCCACCGCAATTTCCGAGTAGTCGGTACAACACAGGCATTCTTTTCGCGCTACAAGTTCGGCTCGAAACAACCTCTGGTGTTCGATCAAGGCCAGCCATTTGAAGAGGTAGCCGAAGTAGTGCTGGGCGCGCGGGTTGCTGGGGAGCTGGGCTATCAGCTAGGTGACTCTCTGGTGCTCAGTCACGGAATGGCGGATACCAGTTTTTCCCACCACGATCAGCTGCCCTTTGCCGTGAGCGGCATCCTGGCTCCTACGGGGACCCCTATCGACAATGCTCTTTTCGTCGGCCTAGATGCCATTGATGCCATGCACAGCGAGGGTGGATCGGATAGTCATCAGGCGCACGAGGGGCGGGACGCCCACGAAGACCATGATGCTCATAACGAGCACGAGGTCCACGAGGAGCATGATGCTCATTTAGGTCCCGATGCAGACGAGGATCATAAAGCGCACGAAGATCACGACGGCCATAAGGGGCACGAGGTCTACGAGGAGCACGAGGCCCACCAAGACCATGACGCTCATAATGAGCACGAGGTCCACGAGGAGCATGATGCTCATTTAGGTCCCGATGCAGACGAGGATCATGAAGCGCACGAAGATCACGATGGCCACGAGGATCACCAGGATCTCGACCACCATGAGGAGCATCATCAGGCCCATGATCATCCGCCCATCGGTACAGTGACTGCGGTGCTCGTTGGCCTTAGTTCGCCTATTACGACATTACAGGTGAAACGCTGGGTTGATGAATATGAAGAAGAGGCACTATTAGCGATATTGCCTGGAGTTGCCCTGACTCAGCTTTGGGAGCTGGTCGGCAATGTTGAGTCGGTGCTGCTGGGCATTTCAATACTGATCTTGGTGTCCTCGTTGCTGGGCCTTAACGCGATGTTGCTTGCGTCTATGCGCGAGCGTCGGCGCGAGATCGAGGTGCTGCGAAGTATCGGCGCACCTTCGTCCTTCATTCTGTCCCTTCTGATGATCGAATCGCTGCTTATCGTTTCTGTTGGGGTGATGTTGGCAGTGGGCATTTTGCTGGCGTCAATTGCGGCGGCGAATACGCTGTTTGTAGAAACGTTTGGGTTGATGATTTCTTCTCAAATTCTTAACCCGTCTAACGTTATGGCGTTAGGCCTGATTTATCTGACAGCCGTCATCGTAACGCTGCTGCCCGCGGTGCGGGCTTATCGCGTTTCTCGCTCGGTAGGAACAGCTGCGACCGCAGATTGATCCATTGTCTAAACTACGATAATGATACAATATAACATCTAGAAGGCGGTGGTCAGCACAAAGGGAGCTGACCACAAAAAGGGCATTAACGCTTACGCTATCGGATAGGACCTAGCATACCGACGACAAACGATGAGGTGATTGCCATAAATCAGCAAGCGACAGAGAGTATCCTCGCTCAAGCGCATCAGCAATGCCTCGCATTGGGTAGTAAGCTGACAACAAAGCGCAGTCAGGTGCTTGAAGGCCTCCTAGTCGCAGCTAAGGCGGTATCCGCCTATGAGCTGACGAATGTGTGCCGAGATAAGCTTGGCTATGACCTGTTGCCCATGTCGGTGTATCGCATTCTTGAATTCTTGGAGAACAATCAGCTTGCGCACCGCCTGAATACGTCTAACAAGTATATCGCTTGCTCTCACATTACATGTGATCATCAACATCAGCCACCGCAGTTTTTGATTTGTAAAACTTGTAACAAGGTAGAGGAGGTTGAGGTGCCAACACCCATCATGGAGAGTGTTGCCAAAACGACGCGCAAGGCCGGATTCACCCTAGCCAGCAGACATCTAGAAATCGAATGTTACTGCAATGATTGTGACGCCCCGGAGACAGTCTCATGACGGCCACTGGAATTCTGGATCGTTCGGCGATCGTTTTGTCGGTGATCTGTGCGATGCATTGTTTGGCGGTGCCCTTGTCGGTGGCGATAGTGCCCATGGCGTCTACTTATTGGTTCGCCGACGAACATTTTCATTTCCTACTGTTGTACTTAGTTTTGCCCACCAGCGCGTTGGCAATCTGCCTTGGGTGCAGGCGTCATCGAACCTTTAGAGTGATCGCGTGGGGCAGTGCTGGTTTGGGGTTATTAGTGGTAGGGGCACTGCTGGGGCACGACCGACTGGGTGAGTTAGGCGAAAAGGGGTTAACGCTGTTGGGGGCGGGGTTCGTAGTCCTCGCCCACGTTCACAATTTCAGACTTTGCCGCCAAAGCCAATGTGCGCACTAGCTGCAGCATCCCTTGGCCCTGTGAGCTAGCCGTCATTACGCAGCTGTGCTTGCAAAGACGTCCTTTGCGACACTTTGCAGCCGTTCGGCAGGATCGCCTTCACCCATCATTGATATAACAACCCTGCCCACGCCGACAGATTCAAGCTCGCATAGGAAGTCTTTGCCGCCGATACCTGACCACATGCAGGTCACTTCAATTTCAGACATATCGCGATTTATGGCGTCGCATTCACGCCTGAGGTTCTCCATGTGGCCCTTCAGTTCCGCAGGGTCGCCGGTAGGCGCGAACCAACCGTTGCCGAGCTGGGCCGTACGCTGAAATATTTTTCCCTGCACGCCGCCCATGACCACAGGGAAGGGACTTTGTATAGGCAGGGGATAGCTCTTGAAATTTGTCCATGAAACAAAATCGCTTTCGTGTTCGACTACCTCGCCAGACCATATTTTGCGCATGCCCGTCACATAATCATCAAACCTGGCTCCGCGTCGCTCGAAGGGCACTCCGAGCGCGTCGAATTCCTCGCGCAGCCAACCGATACCAACACCTAACATGAAGCGCCCGTTGGACATAAAATCTAGGCTCGCCGCTTGCTTCGCCATGTAGATAGGATTCACTTGGGACAAGATGTTTACCCCGGTGGCGAGTCGCAGAGTAGTGGTGGCTTCAGCGACCGCTGCGAGCGCTATCAGGGGGTCGACAAAGTTGGTTTCCGGCGCGATGCCCATATTGCCGGATTTGTTGTAAGGATACTTCGATTCAAAATCTACCGGCACGATGACATGCTCAAAGGTCCAAACCGATTCGTATCCCAATGACTCGACTAACTGCGCGGTTTGCACCACTTGACCAGCAGTTTGAACCCCGATATTGATTGGAATAACGCCTACCTTCATCTTACCCCCGTCGATAAATCTCTTCTGATCAGGGCGTCAATTTTACCCCTTTTCCTTGTCTTATCACTCGCTTAAGGCGAAGGATAGCTCAGACCTGCCTCGCTACCTGCGACGCCAGGGACAATTTCCAATACCGCATGGCCGTGATGCTCGCGGCCGAATTCGTCCGAGGCCCGCACAGTCACGGTATGTACACCCGGCGGCAGATCAGCACTCAGGTCTGCCTCGAACATATGTGTTGAAACCGTTGCTTGTACGAAAGATTTTTTCTCGCTGGCGTACCGAACGAACTGCTCGAGCATGTAGGGGTCCTTTCTTGACCTTCGCGTCAGCGGTTGGTATTCGCCGTCGTTGACTCGGTAAGAGACGATGGATTTGGGGCCGCCGTCAAAGAGGTTGACGATGATAGAGGCTGCGGCCAGCTCGTCCTGGGAAAGATGACCGTCGAGAAGCTGGCCAGCCTTGAAATCGCGCATGCCATTGGGTTGGAGCTGATGGTGCGCTACGTCAAAGCGGATTCGCATCTGTTGGTCTGCGGGCTTGCCTGCGCCTTTGAAACGCACGGTGAGGTCTGTGGCGTCTACCTCAAGAATGTGGTAGCCGTTGGGAGTGCCGTCACGCTGATCGCTGATAGCGATGCCGCGCTCATCAAAAGGGCCACTCCACCAAGATCCCGATACAGTCGCCAACACATGGTGGTGAAATGTGCCGGGGCCGTCGAACCCGTCTTCTTCGCCGAAGTAAATATGATTAGTGGTATGGGTATGTCCCGCGACAGAGTACAGGTTAGGCCGGCCCGCCAAAAGTCGGAAAAGTCCCTTGCGATTGTCGGTAGTATAGCTGCGATCCTCGCTGCCCAGCGGAGCATGGGTTGCCACAAAAACAAGCCTATCGTTGTCAACGTATTCGAGCTCTTTCTCAAGCCAGCGGAGCTGTTGCTTGCTGATGCGAGCTTCGTAACCGCCGTTGCCGCGCACATCGCCCGGATCAGCCTTGCCACTGCCTTGGTAATCGATATTGTCGAGGACCACGAAAAGAGCGTCTGCATATTCGAAGGCGTAATAGGGAGGGCCGAAGAAACTCTTGAAAGTCTCCAGCGAATCCTTGTCGTTTTCGGCCTCAAAGTTCAGTTCGTGGTTACCGGGCACGTTGTACCAAGGGATGCCGATCTGCGCGATCAATGCGTTGTAGCGCGGAAACAGCGATAGATCGTCGTACATGATGTCACCCATGGTCATGCCAAAGGCCGCATCCGTGCCGATGAGTTCTGCAATCACATCGTCACGAATATAGTCGAGTTCTCGCTGGGTTTGCGGCTGCGGATCTGCAAATAAAATCGCTTCAAATTGCTGGGATTCTTCGCGCTTGATCAGCGGAAAATTGATTTGCTCAGGCAAAGGGCCCGTGGGCGCTATACCCTCATAGCGCATTTTTGCTGAAGAGCCCCCTGGCTGATGAATGTAATAGAACTGAGGAAGCATGTGCGCATTGACGGGAATTGCGTGGTCGCGTGGCTTGGTGATGAAGATAATGCTCTGCTCGTCAACCGGTAGAATGTAGCGACCCTCTTCGTCGGTCGTCACCACATTGACACCGTTGCTTACGCGTACTCCTTCAATCCCCTGCTCAGCGGTATCGAGCACGCCGTTTTTATTGCTGTCGATAAAGACCTTGCCTGTGGCGTTGTCCGCCAATGCCGAGTTTGAAAGCAGCAGACAAGCTAAGATGATGAACGAGCGCATGGTAATCTCCTTACAGACCTAGGATTGCGTTGGTCGGTACTGAAAAGTAGCGAGTGATTATGAAGTATTGGTAAAATTTGGGCAGCCAGAACGTAGGCTACCCGAGAGGACACACGGTACGATGTAACCCACTGGTCGTAGAGAATACCTTGGCTATTTAACCGATGGCGATCTCGTAAAGCCCTTCGTATTCCTCTGCTGAGCAAGGGCGAGGGTTAGTGAAGGTGCAAACATCCTTGGCTGCATGGCTCGATAGATCTGCGATCGCATCTTTCTGCACCCCCATTTCGCGCAGGTTCGCGGGCAGGCCAATCTCGGAATTTAGCTCACGGATGAACTCTGCAGGATCAGCACTGGCATCAAGTCCCATTGCGGCGTTTAGGCGCGTGTACTTATCGCCAACGTGATCCCTATTGAAATCTAAAATGGTGGGTAAAATGACGGCGTTCAACGTCCCATGATGTAGGCGCAGCGACTGATCGGCACCGCAAGCGTGGCTCATTGAGTGTACCGAACCTAAGCCTTTACTGAAGCCCATGGCACCCTCCGCCGCAGCCATCATCATATGCCAGCGTGCATCTTCATCAGATCCGTCTTTGACCGCTTTAACGAGGTTCCCCTCGCGAATGCCGCGCTCAATGCCATCGCAGGCGACCGCTTCTGCGGGTGGATTAATTTGTGGCGAAAGCAGTGCCTCGATGCAGTGGGTCATCGCATCCATTCCTGTCGCCGCAGTGAGCAAAGGTGGCAGGCCAAGGGTTAGAGACGGGTCACAAATCGACGTCATTGGCACTAAGTTGCGGCTAGCAAGGATCAGTTTTTCGCCATTGTTCATGATGATAACAGCGCCGGAGGAAACCTCGCTGCCAGTACCCGACGTAGTGGGGATGGCGATCAAGGGCGCCACGGTGCCAATTTTTCCAGCACCACCGAGGCCCGCGGTGTATTGAAGCAGGTCTCCCTCATGAGTGACTGCCAAAGCGACTGCTTTTGCCAAGTCCATGGAGGAACCGCCTCCAAGGGCGACCACACCATCGCAGCCTGCTTCTTGGTATGCGGCTACTGCTTCCTCTACTGCCATTTGGGTTGGATTTTCCGGCGTACCGTCAAAAATTGTCAGCGCAGCATCATTGCCCAAGTGAGAGACCAGATCGGTCACCATGCCAAGATTGACCAAGCCTTTGTCCGTGCAAAGCAGCGGGCGGCGTATGCTGTGCATCGCAAGGACTTGACCGAGCTGATTGCTGGCACCGTGGTCAAAAATGGTGTTATTCATGAAAGTCAGGTTCGCCATAGTGTTTTCCGCGTTGGTTAGGCAAGGCAAGAGAATACGTTATTAAGTCAGGTTCTACTGCTTTAAGAAGGTTATAATATATCCTAACTAACGAACCTGTAATGCAGGCGATTGTCCAAGCCCTAGGCCTGATTTTAAATAGCATGTTGAGATCTGCTTCGTCGGTAAGTTCTATTCCCATAACTGTGCTTACCGGCTTTCTTGGTAGCGGTAAAACTACCGTGCTCGATTACTTAGGCCGCACTGGCGGGTTGACGCGCACACTCGTTCTCGTCAATGAATTTGGTGAAGTCGGTCTAGACCATGAACTTTTGGTGCCGATTGATGATGACACCCTGGTAGCCGTCAACAGTGGCTGCATTTGCTGCACCATTCGTGCGGATCTTGTACAAACCCTGAGCGAGGCCCCCTGGCGCTATGCGCGGAGCGGTATACGCTGGTTTGACAAAGTCATCATCGAAACCACTGGCATTGCCGATCCAGCACCGATACTGCAAACCATCATTGGAGACGAGCAAGTATCGTCGCAATACATGCTAGCGGGCGTACTTACGACGGTAGACGCGGTAAACGGCATCGCGACGTTGGATCACCATATCGAGGCGGTTAAGCAGGTTGCTGTTGCTGACCGGATTTTGCTGACGAAAACGGACCTGCTCGGCGATTCGGAGCAATCCTTGGAAACAGCGATCCGGCAATATGCGCCCGCTGCGCCGATCAGCGCAGTGATCGATGGCCAGGCTCAGGCCGATTGGATCTTTGGCCTCGGAGCTTATGGGTTGGAGAACAAGAGCAGTGATGTCGAAGCCTGGCTCGCGTGCGATTTCAACTCCCGAGTCACTAACGTCGTCGAAGCGCATGGCCATGGCCAACACGATAGCAGCAGGCATGGCGATGTGAAGGCCAGTAGCCTAGTTTTCGACGAACCTGTAGATGCTGTCTTATTCGAGTCTTGCTTGACCATGCTTATGCAATTTCGTGGTCAGGATTTGCTGCGAGTTAAAGGCATTATTAATGTGGCTGGCCTTGACCGGCCCATGGTGATACACGGCGTACAGCATGTCTTTCATCCTCCGCAACTCCTTGATGCGTGGCCAGGTGAGGATCGCAGAACCCGGCTGGTAGTGATCGCTAAGGAGCTAGATCACAAAGAATTACTTGAGTGCTTTACCGCCCTGGGCTTAAAGGCCCGAGCGACCCAATAACAGTAAAAAAGATAGTTATCTCAGGAGCCGGACTGTGAATGAAGAAATCACTATCTACGGATCAGGTGGTAACCGTGCGGCCAGAGTGGCATGGACGGTCGACGAATTGGGGCTCGAGGTCTCTTACCGGCATTATGACGGCATGGTTGGCAGTGATGAACTCAGGTGCTTGCATCCTCAGGCGAAGATACCCGCGATGCAGATTGGCGACTTTGTGTTGTTCGAGTCTGCTCCGATTTGTCAGCATCTGTGTGACATGACCCTAGGCCAAAATCTGCTAGCCCCGCAAGGCGCGAAAGAGCGGAGCCTGCACAACCAGTGGGTGTCTTTTGCTCAGTCTGAAATTGAAGCCTATTTGTGGCACAGCTTTCAGTTAGTTCGGGTGGAGCTAGCGAATTCGAAAACGGCTGCGGCGTTAGCGTTAAATCGACAGCTTGCTGCTGCCGGTTTGGAAGTGCTTGAACAGCACCTGACAGATCAGCGTTTTATTCTCGGCGAGCAATTTTCTCTAACGGATATTATCGTCGGATGGACCATTAACTGGTCACGTAAATCAGGCTTACTGGAATCTCGCCCAGCGTTACAAAGCTACCTCGCAAGACTATTCGACAGGCCTCATATCGCGCTGACTTGGTAAGGTTCGGCGAGCTCAATCTTCGTTGCCGATCGTCTTTTATGGCCGAAACATCGGGCCTTTTAAGATAGAAGAAGGGTAGCCTTTTGCAGACGTTTTGAATGCGTCGGCATTGTCGAGTTGTAGTTCTTTCAAGTTATCAAAACGCTCGGCAATGATGTTCATGGCGTCAAAGGGAAAGTCATGGTCGACGTAGGGTCTCACGTTGTCGGTAACGAGATAGAATTTACCGTCGGCGATGAGATCGAAGACCTGCTCAGCATGTCGCTCCGGAGTCATTCCCAGCACCATTTCGTTCGGCTTAATCGACGCCACATCGGTGCTAGCGGGTGCGTTTTTGGCTGACTTATTTAGCTGGCTTGATTGCATCAAGGAGGTGCTAACGATGCAGGGGCATAACACCCGGACATGCACTTGGGGTGATTTCCTAGCGATCTCGAAGGAGAGTGATTCTGTGAGCGCCACAACAGCGTGCTTGCTCGCTTGGTAAGAGGCGGCTCCGCCATCTCCGCGTACCAGTCCACCTACAGAGGCTGTAGAGCAGAAAAGCGACTTTTCGGCCTGCGCTTGCAGTCTTGGCACAAAGGTTTTGATGGTCTTAACAACACCGAGTACGTTCACGTTCAGGGTGGTTTCCCAATCCTCGATTTCACTTTTGAGGATGCTGTTATTGAAAATGACTCCGGCGTTTGCAAATACGGCGCCAACGCTTATTCCGGCGAATGCATCATCGATTTGTTCAAGCGCGTTGGCCAAGTTGGCGCTGCTCGTTACGTCGCAGGCCAGTGCCAAAACCTTAAGATCAGGGTTTATAGCGCGGAGCTCGGCTGCAGCCTTCTCAACGGTGGCTCTATGCAAATCGATTAAAACGACATGCATGCGCAAATTAAGCGCCGCGTATTTTGCCAAACCCCATCCAATACCAAAATTTCCCGCGCCAGTAATCACCGCTATACGACCTTCAAGTTCGGAGAGCCTGAATTTTCCTTGTTGTCGACTCATCGCGAGTTCCCTGTAAGTTAAGCGGCGGAGTTCAGTCTCCCAGAATTCGTTTTTGCGGTATAGCGCGAGGATGCGGTAAACAAAGCTTCCTTTGCTAAGGCTTCTTGTGCATTACCCGTGCTTAGACCTAACCTTTTGTTTTTAATAGGCGCAGCTAGCGCTTCGAGGAAACGATTTTCATAAGTCGAGGTGGCGGCACGTATGTTGCTGTGCGTTCTCGCTGAAACCGAGTATTTGGCCCTGAGGCAAAATTAAAATGGCGCGTAGAAAATCCAACCCGAGGCTCGCTGATTGAGGATAGCCGTGACAAAACTGGCAGGGTGTATAATTCTTTCGCTGGCGTGGCTGCCGGCGGCACATGCGCATATGCTCAACATGACCGAAATTCAAATTGCTGCCGATACGACGGCTAATGCGACAGTCACCGTGAGGATCGACTTAGGTCAGTCTGGGCTGATGACGCCCGAATCCTATTGGGATGCGGTTTCTGGTGCAGACCTGCCCCAAAAAAACGAGGTGCTTAATCGAGCGCTCGAAGCGCTTGAGTCTAAAATCGAGGTCGTGGTCGATGGTGGGCTCCGTGATTTGAAGCTTCGTGATTACCAAATAAAGGCTGTATCACTTGAGGCCATCGAAAACCCACTAACGCCGCAAATGACGGAAGTTCGATTTGCTCTGACAGGGGCTATGCCAACGTCAGAGTCGATCATCGCAATCAGGCTAAAGGACACTCTCGACGTGCCGTGGCCTTGCTTAGTGCGAGTGGATTACTTCGCGGCTTTACCAATATCGCGACTGCTTACAGAGGAAGCCCGATCTAGTGGCGAGATCAGACTTGATGGTTCGCGGGCCGAGCCCGGTGCGGATTTTTTGATCAGCGCCGTTCTTAAGCTACAAGCATGGCTGCCATCGCTGACTTGGCTTATGGTCGGCGTCCAACACATCATCCCGATGGGATCAGACCATATGGTTTTCATTCTTGGGCTGTTTTTTCTGTCGACCAAGCTTGCTTCACTACTTTTGCAGGTAACGGCTTTTACGTTGGCTCATTCGGTCACCCTTGCCTTGACGACACTTGGCTACATAGCGGCTCCCGCGCATTTTGTCGAACCTCTAATTGCAGCCTCAATTTTGTACGTTGCCATAGATAACCTGTATTCCCGTAAGGTCGCGAAGTGGCGGTTGCTGGTTGTGACTGGTTTTGGGTTATTGCACGGTATGGGTTTTGCATCTGCTCTGAGCGAGCTGGCGTTGCCCGAAGATTCCATGCTTTCAGCCCTGATGTTTTTTAATCTTGGCGTAGAGATCGGTCAAATTGCCGTGTTGTTTATTGCGTATGTCGTTTTCGGCTGGCTTCAAAACTGGCCTTTGTATCGCCAGCGGGTTGCCGAACCCGCCAGCATGACCATAGCTGGTATTGGTCTTTATTGGTTAATCAAACGTTTGGCGTAGCGGGAAAAAGTATAAGAGGAGGCAGAACCGATGTTGATAAAACGTGGGCTTGCAATTGTCATGGTAGCCACGGGCATCTTCGCGATGGAGGTGGCCATGTCCGTCATTATGAAAGGCGATCTTTTGTTCCCTAGCAACGCGGCTGCTCCAGGGCAATTTCCCGAGCAATGGATACACGGGTCAAAGTCCGCCATGGACAACACTGATCCTGCAGTGCAGGTACACCGATATAACGAACACACCTACATCTTGCGCGAAAATAAGGCGATCAATTACGAAGGCGCCTTTATGTATGTGTTTTTTGGTAACGGCGTGGCCCTACTGATAGATCAAGGTTCGACCTCTTCTCCGGCTCTATTCCCATTGCGTGAAGTGGTGGATGAACTGATCGCAAATTGGGAGGAAGAGTTCGACCAGTCATCAACGCATTTGATCGTGGCGAACAGCCATCTGCACGGCGACCACTACGCTGCCTGGAATCAATTTGTGGACCGAGAAAATACGACCATGGTCGGGCTGACTCATGAGGAGATGATGCACTATTGGGGATTTAGCAACTACCCTGACGAGCGCCTAGAGTTCGATCTGGGAGGCAGAAAATTTGTCATCACGGGAACGCCAGGGCACCAAAGCTCTGAGATTGCTCTCTATGACGAATGGACCGACTTGCTGTACACCGGCGACATGTTTTATCGCGGCCGACTTTACCTAGAGGACTGGGATGCTTGGGCGGCTAGTATCAAGCGGTTGCGGGCGATGGCCGACGACTATCCGGTCTCCTACCTTATCAATAACCATATCGAGATGACGAAAACGCCGATGGTCGATTATCCCATCGGAACCACCTGGCAGCCCAACGAGCCTCCCATGCAGATGTCCCTTGAGATGCTAGACGAAGCGGTGAAGGCTACAGAAGTCATCAATCAGGCTGGAATCTATAAATACCCAGATTTTTTGATTTATAACGAAGTGCCATGGGCCTACACGACGGATCCTTAAAAAATGAAGTACAGACAATGGTTAATTTCGATCGCGTTGGGTTGTATGACAGTCATCCCCGCCCTAGCGCAGTGGGACCCTGAGCATCCAGCGACCGGCAACTTAAGGTTCACCTGGATTCATGGCAGCATCTCCGCTAGGGCCAATACCGATGTTCGCGTGCAGGTGCATCGCTATAACGAACATACGTTTATTCTGCGTCAGAACCCTGCGATACACTGGGAAGCGCCCTTTATGTATCTGCTGATGGGCGAGGAGCGAGCCGTGCTATTAGATGCCGGCGCCACAGAAGAAGCCGAGTATTTTCCGCTCCGCCATGTTGTCGATCGGGTGATCGCTCGTTGGCAGCGGGCCAATGGTGTTCTAAAGATGCCGCTGTTGGTTCTAACGCTAGGCTCCGAGACCTCTCAGATCGCGGCTTTGGGGCAGTTCGAAAATCGACCCGATACCGTGGTGGTTGGCAGCGATAGTGTTCTGCGGTCAACGGTTTTAGGCGGTGACTGGCCGAACAAGGGCAAACTCGACCTAGGCGGCAGAGTGCTGGACGTCTTGCCAACGCCCGGGCTTGATGAGTCGGCAATCAGTGTATTCGATGGATGGTCGGGGATCTTGTTCACGGGAAACACGCTTTATCCGGGTCGATTGGTGATTAGAGATTATCCTCGCTATTTGGAAAGCCTAGAAACACTGATTGACTTATCGAAAGAAGAACACCTGCGCTTTATTCTGGGCGGACGAATAGAGATGTCTGCTGAGCCCGGTCTCGATTACATGTTGCGTGCAAACTATCGACCAAACGAGCGTGCCCTGCAGCTTACGGTTTCTGATCTTCAGGATGCGACGAATATTGTTCGTTTGATCGATGGTCGAGAGGATATACATATTCATGATGACTTTATTGTCATGCATGGTGTTGGTCGTGGAGCGAGGGCCTACGGATGGCCTGTGTACATACCAGAACAGTTTCGAAAAAACCGCACACGTTAGCGTGCTTTAGTTGTCGACTCGCCGCGTGCAGTATTTTTTTAGTAACAGTCGGGAATACAACCAGTTGGTAGCGCTTCGAGGGCAGCGCACAAATTTGGTTCGCTTTTCCAAGCACGCGCACCAAACCGCGACAAATACGCGACACAGCTTTCTCGCTGGGCGCCGCACAAAACGTAAAAACTAACGCCTTTAGTTGGTATGTATCTTGCTTCCATTTTGTTGGGGGACGCGCATTGTTAAAAAAGGAGATCATCCCTAATGGAGAATACGATTGGAGCTTGGCAAAAGCTTTTGCCTGCTGCGATATCGGCAATGGTGGTGAGTTTATTGGGTTTATTCCCAAGCCACGCGGTATCTGCTGAAGAGATCATTGAAGAGGTTGTTGTAACAGGATCAAGAATCGCTACTACCAACGAGACCGCCTCTCAACCACTACTCACGATAGGAGCGGAAGCAATAACGAGTTCTGGCCAAGTGGATTTGGCTGAGCTGTTGAACGACGTACCTCAGCTTACATCAAGTATAACGCTCACGAATTCACTTGATGGGTCTGCAGCAACTATCAGCGGCACAAATAACTTTGGTGCCTCGGCGCTGGATCTAAGGGGTCTAGGTACAGAAAGGACGCTGACCCTCGTTAACGGAAGGCGTCACGTTGCTGGAGTTGCGGGAACGTCCGCAGTCGACGTCACCACGCTCCCGGCAGCCCTTGTGGAACGCATCGAGGTGTTGTCTGGCGGAGCATCGGCGGTCTATGGTTCGGACGCTTTGACGGGTGTCGTTAACTTCGTTTTGAAAGACGACTTCGAAGGGCTCGAGTTTGCTGTCCAGACTGGCTCGGACGAGCATATGGGCAATGGCACAAGCAGACTTTCACTTGTGGGCGGAAAGAGCCTCTTTGATGGAAGAGGAAACATTACATTCGCTCTACAGTTCGACACGGATGATGGAATGTTGATGGGCGAAAGGGGCTTCCTTGCTAACAATAGCATCGTCAATGACGGTAACAATCCCGCCTTACGATTCCAGAAGGGAGACATTTCTGCGGGAGCAACGCCAGCATTGGCCAATTATTACAATTTTGCTAACACCGGCTTGTTTCCTTGGGGCCTGAGAATTCCAGGTCAAGACACCTTCATAGAGAACTACACCGAAGAGTTTGGTGCTGCACCAACTCTGAATGCTGCGGAAACCGCGTTGTTCGCGCAGGCTGCAGGTGCTCCCCCGCGGGCGTTGCTTCCAGGTTATACGTTTAACATCACATCCCCTTATGGGGTTGTAGCCGCCGGAGATTTCGGTGTTGAAGTTCCGCTAGGCTCGGAGCCAGATTTAGACGGCAACGGCGTGTCTGACTGCCTCGATAGTTTCACAGGTTACAACAGTTCCCTGGACGGAGCAGGTGCCTTTGGCATTGCCGGCGGGTGTTGGGTTATCGGCGCGGATGGTACGCCCAGACCTTACACTGACGGATTGGTCGCAGGGTCGTTTAACCACTTTGGGGCCTCCGACAGCTATATCCGCCCAAACGATATTCATGCGATTCCCGAGTCAGAATCAAGATCGATAGATCTTATCGGGTCGTTTGATATCTCTGATACTTCGGAACTTTTTTTCGAGGCGAAGTACATCTCTCAAGAGGTTTCAGCTATCGAGCAGTATCATAACTTTACGGACCTGCTCCATGGCTTGCCAGATAATCCTTATCTTCCAGCGGGATTGGCGGATTTAGCGGATAATGAAGGTTTGGGCTTTGCTGACATAGGCGGTGGTCTTCATATATCCCGCGATTCGATGGATTGGGGGCCTAACGTCACCACAAATAAGAAAGAAACGTTTCGAGTGGTATACGGATTCAGGGGCGACCTCACGGATGCAATTAGCTACGAAGCAAGTATTAACTACGGTCAGTACAATAGGGAGATGATAGATACTGAAGAAATGATCGCTGACAGATTCTTCGCCGCAATCGACGCGGTCATCGATCCTGCAACCGGAGAACCTGCGTGTCGATCATCAGTTGATCCAACTGCCTACCCAAAAACCACACCGTTCAACATCTTCCAGTTTACGGGCGGTGGAACGCGAGGATCATTTTTCACGTTCGCGCCTGGAGACGGCCAGTGTCAACCAATGAACATATGGGGTGGAGCTGGTGCAATGTCACAGGCCTCTATCGACTTCGTCACTTATGATCGAGAGCTCGATGAAGAAATCAAACAAATCGTGTATTCGGGAATAGTAACGGGCGATACGAGCGGAATGTTTGAGTTGCCTGGAGGAGCGATTGACTTTGCTGCAGGCATAGAATTCAGGGATGAAATTTCTAGTCAGACATTTGGAGAACTAGATCAAGGTATCATTCAGGTAGATGGTGTTACCTCAGACGGTGTTCCGTTCGTCGCAGGGAATTGGGTTGGTGATCTGGGCGACGCGAAAAGTTTAGGGCCCCAGCCGTCGACGCGTCTTGTATCGAGCTATGCGCAATACGACTTTCTTGATTACTTCGTTGAGGTAAAGCTCCCGATCCTTTCGGACGTTCCGGGCTTTTATGATTTGAACGCGGAGTTGGCATATCGTTCTAGCGACAACTCCATCTTTGGGGATAACGACACTTACAAATACGGATTAGTATGGTCCCCTATCCAAGACATTTCATTTCGCTACACCTTCAGCGATGCTACCAGAGTGCCAAATCTCTATGAGTTGTTTTCTCCAGAGCAGGGAGCGCGTTTCCGTCCTGACGATCCCTGTGCTTCCAACAATATAAGCAGCGCGGAGGACGCAAGTCTTCGACAAGCCAACTGCGTTACAGACCTCAGAGCGAATGGCGTTGCGGAGGCCAGCATATTCGACGATCAGGGCAACTATGTCTTCGAAGATCCTCTGTCAGCAGGTTTCCCTGGCGCTGTTGGCGGAAATGAAAATCTTCAACCTGAAAGCGGGGAGACGACGAGCTATGGTGTTGTCATAGCGCCCCGATTTGTCGAAGGGTTAGTACTTTCGGTCGACTTTATTGAAATCGATATCGCCGACGCGATCGTCTCCGTGTCAGCACAGAACATCGTAAACAGATGTTATGACTCACCGACCCTAGCAAACAGCTTCTGTCCTCTCATTAGCCGAAACGACGATCCTTCCTCAGCTCAATCGGGAGGCCTGGATTATTTGCGCCAAGTTCAGCTTAACTTTGGTGCGGCTATTTTCGAGGCGTTTGACGCCACTGCCAGCTATTCGTTCACAGTCGGAGACTTCGACATTACGTCTTCGGTCAAATGGACGACAGTCGATACGCTCGACTTCATCGAGCAGGGCGGTGAAGTGGACAATGAGCTGGGGGAGATGCGCAGACCGGAAGAGTCCGCGACCGCAGCGATATCGCTCTCTACAGGGAGTTATAAACTAGATTGGTCAACGAATTACCTAGGAAAACAGACTCTTCATTATGAAGGTGGTGTTGAGATCGAGACGGCGGTCGAGAACTATGGCCCAGGCGTGTTCACAGATGGAACAACGCTGATACACAACGCTCGCTTGTCCTACAGCACGGGAGAGTTGTCGGTTTTCGGTGGTGTGAATAATTTGACTAATGAAAGTCCTTACGTTACCGAAAGAGCCTATCCTGTAAGTCCAATAGGTCGGTTCTTCTACGTAGGCGCCAAGATATCGCTTTAAAATAAGCGTTAGGGGCATAGTAACGGACGGGGATCATTGATCCCCGTCTTTTTTACCCGACAGAAATAATGGAATAGAGATATGCTCAGGCGATTCGCACTATTTTTAGTTGTCCTAATTTCAACAAACTTGGCGTATGCCGCTCCTCTTGTCATTGGTTACAGTGATTGGCCTGGATGGGTCGCTTGGGAAGTAGGCATTGAAAAAGGTTGGTTCGAAGAAATTGGCGTCGACGTTAGATTCGAATGGTTCGATTATGTGGCGTCTATGGATGCATACGCGGCCGGGCAGTTAGACGCTGTATGCATGACAAATGGAGATGCCCTTGTCACCGGTGCGACGGGTAGACGTTCTGTAATGGCAATCATCAACGATTTTTCCAACGGTAACGACATGATCGTGGCGCGCCCAGGCATTACTAATATCTCGCAGCTTGCCGGCAGAAAAGTCGGTGTGGAAGTTGGCTTCGTCGGCCACTTGCTCCTGCTACGTGCTCTGGAAAAATCAGGCCTGACTGAGGATGATATAGAACTCGTAAATGTGCGCACCAACGAGACGCCTATGGTTCTTGCTAGTGGCGAGGTTGACGCGATTGTCGCTTGGCAACCCAGTTCGTCTCAGTCGCTTCAGATGTCCCCAGGCGCGACCGCTATCTACTCTTCAGCGAACGACCCGGGGTTGATCTACGACACACTCGCGATTGCTCCAGAGAGCCTGAATCAGTACCCAGAGCAGTGGGGCAAGGTGATAAAAGTCTGGTATCGCATCGTTGATTTCATTAGTGATCCGTCAACTAACGCTGCTGCTGTGGAGATTATGGCTGCTCGGGTTGGAGTGGCCCCTGAGAAATATGCTGACCTAATGAAAGGGACACGTTTTTTGACCAAAGCAGAGGCTCTGGACCGTTACAGTGCTACTGAAGATTTAGGGTCGCTAAGCGGCTCAACCTCGGTAGCCGACTCGTTCAACGTGAAATACAAAGTTTACCCCGCTACGCAGAGTGCGGCTGACTACATAAGTGACACGCTGTACAAGTAACCGATGGCAACGCAGAGTGACTCGCCTTTTGCAGTGAGTAGACAGCAAAACGCTCGTTTTCTAACGATGGGATCGTTCTTATTGCCCTTGCTATTGTGGGCAGGAGTGAGCTACGTGCCCGGTCTCTGGCAACCTCTGATCAAGATTAGCTCACCCGGAGGTGTTGCTTTTTATCAAGAGGGCATGCTGGTTGAAAAAGACCAGTTCGAAACGCAGGCGCAATCGGCGATGGAACGTGGCGAGGCCGTACCTATAGGCAGTCCTGCCAATCCTGTTTACCTTCCAGCGCCCCATGAGGTAGCGACAGCTCTTTACACCAGTTTCACCACACCACCGGCTCGTCGAAGCGAGATGTGGTTCCATCAGAGCATTTGGCACAGCATCACAATTATTTTTTGGGGTTTTCTTTATTCCTGCTTACTTGGCGTTCCTCTTGGCATCCTGTGCGGTGCGTATAAACCTGTATCGCAACTAGCGGAGCCGTTTATAGAATTTGCACGCTACTTCCCTGCGCCGGCCTTTGGCGCATTAGCCGTGGCAATTCTAGGAATTCATGACGCACCTAAGGTAGCGATCATTTTCATCGGCACCTTCTTTCAAATGGTGCTAGTCATCGCGAATACTACGCGACGGCTCGATACTCGTTATGTCGAAGCTGCACTGACCTTAGGGGCCAACCGACTGCGTTTGCTTTGGCAGGTGGTGGTTCCCGGCATACTGCCCGATCTTTATAAGGATTTACGCATTCTGCTTGGTTGGGCATGGACTTATCTGATCGTAGCTGAACTTATCGGCACATCGTCAGGGATTACCTGGTTTATCACTCAGCAAGCGCGGTACAAAAATTTTGACATGGTATTTGCGGCCCTGATTATTCTGGGCTTGATTGGATTGTTATCAGATTTATTGCTTGAGCGCATGGGGCGCAGGTTTTTCCCCTGGCAGAGAGAACGTCTTGGTAACAGTTGAAACGCAAGTGCAATCTAATCTCAGTGTAAAACTCGCCTTTCGTAATCTCGGCAAAACATTCTTCGTTCAAGGTGAGCCAAAGCTTGCGTTGCAAAACATTAGTGCTGAGATTAGAACAGGAGAATTTGTTTCCATCGTTGGCGCGTCAGGGTGCGGTAAGTCGACCCTAATACGCATTGCCGCTGGCCTTGAGCAGGCTAGCGAGGGAGGCGTTTATGTGGAAAACAAACTTGTCACCTTGCCCGGCCAAGATCGCGGCATGGTGTTTCAGCAATTTTCGCTATTTCCTTGGTTGACGGTTAAAGAGAACGTCATGTTTGGTCTGCAGGATCAGTATCCTGACAAGGTTCGGCGCGAGGAAAAGGCATTGGTTTGGGTGGAACGAGTAGGTCTCGGAGAGTTTGTCGATTACTACCCAAATCAGCTCTCTGGCGGTATGCAGCAGCGCGTCGCTATTGCGCGCGCGCTGGCTCCGGGTCCCAAAGTGCTGCTTATGGACGAACCCTTTGCCGCCCTCGACGCCCAGACTCGTAGCCGGATGCAACGCCACTTGCTTGAGATATGGCGCGAATTGAACATCACCGTGGTTTTTATTACCCACGATTTGGAAGAGGCAGTCTTGCTAGCGGACAAAATATTTGTTTTGGCGCCGAAACCTGGTCGATTGGTGGCAACGCTGCCTATTGATATACCTCGTACTAAGGACGACTTAGAGCGAGATAAGTACGGACCCAAATTTGAGCGCGTATTTAAAGATTTAAGCGCACTGCTCGCTGACTCAGTACCGCTGGACCAATAGCTCAGTGAAATCGAAACGAGGTAAGTTATGAGGAGAGTGTCTGATCAACGCTCAAGCGACGCTGCTGACCAAGAGCCGTCTGAAGACATCGCTGTGCCCGTTGAACAAAAATTTGAAAGCCCGTCTGCTGAGGAAGCAGATCAAGGAGTCGACGAAGCTCAGGAGGAGTTCGATGGATTTGATGGGTCATGGGACTACGAATGGGTCTCGACGGTCGATGCCTTCATGGAAGCCATGCCTCTTACGTGGATAGCGGTTGCTGTTTTTATAGGCGGGGTAGCTTATTCGTATATCAAGCAGAAACGGTCTTAGGTCACTCTAGGATGCCCATCCTGTAGCCGTACCAATTAACCGGTATTAGGAACAGACTCCCAATTGCTCCATGAAATGGCTCTGCCCGGATAGGCCGGGGACTCAAAAGGCCACGCCGAATCGATCCAACGCTGAGTCCAATTGTACAAGGTGGCGTCGAACCCAAGATCGTACTGCTCCTGCGTAACCCACAAACGAATGACCGCATCAAAACCCGCTTTCTTGCTGGGATAAACATAAACGCAGCCCAGTTCTGTCTTGCCGTCTGGGGTTAGCACCGCATAAGCGAACGATTTGCGCTGTTGAAAGCGGCGCTCCTCGGTCTGCATATCGAGCAAGGCGTCTTCCATATCCAAACCCTCATGGGGCCACGAAGTACTGCGGGTGAAGGTTTTCTGCAGATGCTCGATCGACGACATGTAAGCAACATAGTCAATTTCCATCAGCTCCGGGCCTAATGGCTTAACGATGAAGTCCTCCGTCTCCACTAGCGTCGGTGGTTGAAAATCCGCGGGAATAAATGCTTTGCTGCTAGCTTGGACTGTAAACAAGGGCAGCGTCATGAGAAAGGCTGACAGAGTTGCTCTCAGGGGAAAGATCGTAGACTGCATAGACAAACCTAGAATCTGCGGCAGAAAGCCGGAGTACCTCGACGGAATCCTTACCTATTACATTCTCTCCTGGTACGGCTAAAGCTGCTTTAGACGGTCGTTCGAATAAAACATCAGCATGTACTGGTCATAAAGAGAAAGTTGTTTCCCCGTACCTGATCCGCAGCGCTCAATGTGGCTGCTGTCTGAAAAGGTCCCGAAGATCTTGTCCCAAATAATGATTCCGCACCCAAAGTTTTTGTTGCTGTCATCAAAGTTGTGGGAGTGATGAAGTTGGTGGTGCTCGGGAGATGTAAAATACCAGTTCCATATTCCGGAGCGTAGCGGCAGATTGGAATGTGTTATCCACCCGTTAATGAATCCCAGCGCGGCGCTGACCGCGATAACCTCGGTGCTAGCGCCAAACAGCGCCAAAACGACGGGAGTAGAGAAGCTGAGAGCTAAGAACTCTGTGGGGTGTGTGCGATTGGAACGCATGGCACTCATTTTGGTAATGTGGTGATGAGTCGCGTGTGTTCGCCACAGTAACATGTAGCTGTGGGACCAGCGGTGGATCCAGTAATAGAGAAACTCTGAAGTCGTTTGCACGATAACGGCGCAAAGAATCAGTCCTGGAACCGATGACGCTTCCAGGGTAACGGGTATGAAAGAGTTATCACGCACCCAGCCAAAGGCGTCCTCAATTGGCGTGCTGTAATAGTCTGTTATCAGCGGAATCCAAATGTAGGCCGCAGTGAAAAGCCAAAAAGCGTCCTCGATGTAGTCTCGCCAGTTAAGCAACCAGCCCTTTTTTTTAGTCCAAATGCGCTCCGCAGCGAGAATGATGAACAGGGGGGAAAAGAGTAAGAAGCCGGTGAGTAAATCGGCGTCGCCCTGCAAAGCCTCTGGTGACATGAAGCCACCTGTAATGGCGATGGCAACTGCGGACATCATTGTCAGGGCAATGATGGGCTGTGGGAGCGTCCAAAGGAATTCAGTAAGCTCGGATTTATAAACGTATGCAGGTGGATCTAGCACTTCGGCCGGCTCCTCAGATCCGGAGTGTGGTAAAGCGACGTTATGATCTTTCATATTCTCACCAGTCATTGCGGGGTCGGTTTTTTTAGAGTCCATAAAGCTTATCCATGAGACATGGGCGCAGAGGTTTGATATGAGCCACCAGATTCGTTTTCCAGAAGCGCCAGTGTCGAGCTATCGGATTAAGGCGATGCAAGAAATAGGCCTAGATTCGGTTAGTGGAGCCGATTGAGAAGTGCCAAGTCTCTTAAGGTGGAGAGCGATGGCACTCGCATGTGTGGTGGTCTTCGGTGGTCGCTGTAGACGTGCATGCTTGAAACGCCGTAACGCATTGATCTAGTGTGATAATTTTACGGTCTCAATTTGTGCAATGACGGCTTGCCGCTAAGGATTGGTTCGGACCGACTGCGAAAAGTTACGCAAAGCACCGAACTGGCATTGTATTTTTCAATGCAGGTCAGCTTGCGTCTAAAAACTTTGCTCACCAGCACCGGCAAAAATGATTACACGATCTCTTAATCCCAGCGCCTGCTGCACTGATAATGTGCAAAAGAGATAGTCATTCATCGAAAAAGTGCATTTTGGCCCCGAAAATCGAGCTCGGTCTGTCCATCAATGTCCGGACCTTATAGGAATTAGCACCATGGGCCTTCTACAACCTAGGGCTTGGCCGGTGCGACCACTGCTTCATAGAAAGCCGCGTAACCCTTGGTCATAGCGCGAGCGCAATCGCCCGGTGTCGCGTCTTCGGAATTTCTGTTTTTGCACGGGCCGCTCATCACTTCGGGCATGTTTGCCTCAACCCACTTACGAGCCTCGTAGTAAATTGGCTGGTCATTGGAGCTAGTATCTACGTCAACGAGTTTTTCTCCCTCAAAAGTTAGATGGAATGTGTCGGTGACATTAAAACCGGTGTTAAGTGCGACGACGGGGTCATCTTGCACCGTGACTGGACAGGCGACCTTATTTTCCTCTTCCATAACGCAGGAGGCACGTTCCAAGACGATATAGTTACCGCCTTCGGCCCAGCCTTGGTAGTACAGCAAACGAGGTTTGCTCTCTTGAGCTGAAGCCATTAAAGGAGCCAGTTGCGCAGGGTCAAAAGAATAAAAAGCGTCAATGAAAGATTCAGCGTAGGCCAACTGCACGCTTTCATCCGACTTGATTTCGCCTTGCTGGTGATGGATCGCGAATGCCGATGATAGAGGGTAAAGACCCAGTATCAGCCAAAGTAGGACTCGTAACGAAACTAACCAGGGCATAGTCGAGTTTGATGCGAAAAGGATAGACCTTGCGTTTTGTGCTTCCATGAGTGTGCGCTCTTTTTCGTTGGTATTGGTTTGAAAACGATTATTCGCCAGATATTTTTGATTTTGTCCTTTCTGAGGAGCGAGTCTTGGCCTGCTGGTCAGGAGGTTTTGCTGGCTAAATAGCTTCGCCAACCGCCGAATTCTGTGATGTCGGTGGCGCCGAGCAAGCCCGCCTGTTCACAGATGAACCCAGGCACGCTTTTGCCCGAAGCCGTTTCGATGTTGCCTATACCGAGCGGGCTAGGAATCAACGCTAAAAAACTCGTAAAAGCCTGCGCTGGCATCCTCCATATTTCTAGTTTAATCGCGCAACCGTCCTCGTTCACTCGAACCATCCCTGGTCGCATAGGAGGACCTCCAGCGAGTGCGTACAGTCTGTACTTTGAGGCGGATTCGGTAGCTTCTATCAACACTGCGCCTCGGCTCGTTAGCTGATGGTTTAGGGGTAAGTCCGTCATATGCGCTCCGCAGACCGCTAGGTAAACGTGTGCAGGATCTTTGAAAGGAAGTACCTTTTCCGAATCATTTTCTGTAGGGGGTCGCAAAATCTTTTCCAGACGGGCGCCAATGGCTAGCAGTCGAGCATCCTGGAAGCGGTCGCCAACCAAGGTTATGCCGAAAGGTGAATCCGACACCGTATCCATACCCGGAATAGCGAGACCACACATATCTAATAAATTCATGTAGTTCGTGTAATGCCCCAGCTGTTGATTGTGACCTACAGGGTCCGCCTCCAATTCCTTGAGCCTAAAGTGTCTGCCTGCCGTTGGAGTCAACAGCGCATCGCAACCGGAAAGCCCGAAAAGGCACTGGTTACGAAGTTCGGCTAACAGATAGATCGATTTATAAACTTCTGTTGCATACCGCTCCTTGCCAGCACCTATGATGTTGCGGGTCACAGGTAAGATGACGTCAGGCGATCTCTCTAGTAACTCGCTAACGGCGATATATCGCTCGGTGATCCATGGCCCATCGTAGAGCTGGTTTGCCGCGGCCACAAAAGGATTAAAGTCTATCGGTTTAAGCTGAACATCCGTTTGTTCCAGACGATCAACGGTTTTTCTGTAAGCATCTGCGTAAGTGGTATCGCCGAAGAAGGCGAGCTGATTGGGTTCAATCACTGCCAGTTTCAGGGGACCCTGCCATTGGCCGAAAGCATCAAGCGCATTATTCGGAGAATTGGGACGAGCGAAGGGGTCATTTGAATCGAAAGTGGCGGTGACGCTTGCGATTAACGCAGCGTCTGCAGTGTTATGAGTGAAGAGTGTGACACAGTCTAGGCTTCGACAGGCAGGTACCACGCCGCGGGTCGAGAGCAATCCCCTGGTTAACTTAAAGCCAGTTAGACGATTGAATGCCGCCGGTATGCGTCCCGAGCCTGCGGTATCTGTTCCCAGAGCAAAGCTCGCCAGGTTGCAGGCTAGGGCGATAGCGCTGCCTGAACTGGAGCCACCGGGTATGCGGTCGGGCAGGGCAGGATTGATCGGCACGCCGTAAGGAGAACGAACGCCTACGAGGCCCGTGGCAAATTGATCTAGATTGGTTTTACCCACGGGGATTGCTCCAGCGTCGATCAAGCGTTGCACTACGAAGGCAGATGCAGCCGGCTGATAGGCATAGTCCGGACAGGCCGCAGTTGTGGGCATACCTGCGACGTCAATGTTGTCTTTCACAGCAAACGGCACGCCCCAAAGCGGCAAGCTATCGGGCTCGGTATCGGCGAGCCGATCTAGATAACCTTGCAGCCTTGCGTGGTCCGGCGGGGTGATCCAAATGGGGTTTTCGGCAATGGCGGCCGATGCCGTTACTATGTGCTCGACCACCACATCAGGGGTAATCTGACCGGATCGGTATGCTTTCAGCAAATCGCTGACCGACCCCTCAAGAAAGATTGCAACATTTGGTGATTGAGGCATGGGAGATCTCATTGATGTTGGTCTGGCAAGATTTTGCTAAAAGCAAAACGATCTGCGCCGGCTTTTCTAAATAGCACTGTAAAGAGGCCGATCAGGCTATTAGGCACTTAATTGGTGCGGCTGAACTAGAAAAGTACCCTACTAACTTAGATCTTTTAAGTTTTTCTACGCTTTGCAGTGATTCGACTCCACTCTTTGCTAATGTTGTGCCAACTCGGGCGGAGCCGGCACAGGCGCTTTCTTCCAAAATCGCAAGTGGCACGACGCCTGCGATAAGGCGCTCGGGGCGAAGGTGCACAAGAGACCGAGGGTGCGTTTGGCGAGTCCGCCCACTGCTTTCTCCCACTAATCCTATTAATCGCTTCACCACTTGTGCTAACTTTTGCGCCAACCCGCTATCAAATCACTCTTCTAACGAAATCGCTTGATCACAAGCTTTCGAGTTAGGGAAGGTGCCAGTACCCCATGATAAGAGAATACATCGAGAGCATTCCAGGCGGACGACACTGGTCCATGACGGTTAGGAAGGGAGTTGCTCTGGAACTGACGGATCTGTCTGGAGGCAGCAATGTAGGGATGCTGATCTACAACGCGGAAAACACGACCGAGCGATTGAACTTGCCCGACTCGTTGAAGTGCCAGCACACGTTCAAAATCACTTTAGGAAACTGTCTTTACACCGATATGGGGCGCATCCTGTGTTCCGTGATTGATGATGATGCCGGGTGGCACGATGCGACCAGTGGCACGTGTACTGAGGCCTTGTTGGCAACCAAGCCTTGGTCAAAAGACAATTATCAAAAGGCGCTAAACGACTACGTTCGCAATGGCCAGGATAGTTTTTTGATTGAGCTTGGTAAGTACGGACTTGGTCAACGCGACCTAGTTGCCAATATGAACTGGTTTTCTCGAGTAGATGCGGATGCCCAGGGCAATCTATCCCTCGCCCCAGGATACCAACCAGGTACTAAGGTCCGGTTGCGCTTTGAAATGGACAGCATTGTCGTTTGTCACACCTGTCCTCATCCCTTCAATGACTCACCCGATTATCCTGAGACAGAGGTTCAAATGGCCCTCAGCGAGTCACCACCTGTGAGCGATGACGATTTTTGCCGTAACAGCTGCGAGGAAAATACCCGCGGTTTCACCAATACGGAGCTCTATTATCTTGGAAGATAGCTTGTCACCAGTGAATAAATTGATGATGCAGGATGAGACGCCAAGGACAATTCCTGCTGGCGGCTACTGGCTAGGTGTGCTGCCCAAGGATCGGATCATTCGACTTACCGATGCACATGGGAACCAGGCTGTAGATACCCTGTTTTTCAATGCGGACAACTTTGCTGAGCGCTACAGTGCCATGCAGACCGTCCAGGCCCAGCGTTCTCTATATCTAACAACGGGTACGGTTCTAAGGTCGGAAAGTGGCGATGCCCTAGCGGAAATTGTTGAAGATACATGCGGTCGCCACGATACCCTAGGGGGCGCATGCGCTGCAGAGAGCAACACGGTCCGGTATGCGCTGGACAAAAGAACCATGCATTCCTGTCGCGACAGTTGGCTACTTGCCCTAAATAACCAGTTCGCTGATTTGCAGCTGACGAAGTCGGATCTATCTCATAACGTGAACTTCTTCATGAATGTGCCGGTAACTCCAGAGGGCAAGCTGACTTTTGAAGATGGTGTCAGCGGCCCAGGCAAATATGTCGAAATACTTGCTCACGTAAATTTAGCGATTTTGATCTCCAATTGCCCCCAATTGAACAACCCATGCAATGGCTATAACCCCACTCCTGTTCAGGTTGAGATGAGGCTGCAGTAACTTGTTCACGAAAATTCTGATAGCGAACCGTGGCGTGGCTGCGGTTCGAATCGCTCGCACACTACAGCGTATGGGTATAACCAGCATAGCTCTCCGGACAAAGGCTGAAAAAGACAGTCGTTACTTTGAGTTGTTTGATGAGGTATACGATTTAGTCGGTAATTCGGTAGCCGAAACCTATCTGGACGTAGCGCAAATCCTCGCAATTGCTGATCAGGCTAACGCCGACGCGATTCATCCGGGCTACGGCTTCCTGAGCGAGAACGCAGATTTTGCTAGCAAGGTGGCAGCAGCGGGATTGGCCTTTCTTGGACCCTCCCCCGAAGTGATCAACGTTTTTGGTCTCAAACACGAGGCTCGTGCCTTAGCCCAAACTGAGGGGGTGCCTATTTTAGAAGGCACAAGTATTTTGCCCGACCTGGCCGCAGCGGTCTCGGCCGCTAAAGAGGTTGGTTATCCGCTGCTTCTGAAAAGCACTGCCGGCGGCGGTGGCATCGGCATGCAGCTCTGCGATTCTGTTAAAGACTTGGAAGCGGCTTTTGAGTCCGTGACCGCCCTAGCGAAAAGCAATTTTACCAGTCCGGGCGTGTTCCTAGAAAAGTGCATCACTAATGCACGACATGTAGAGGTACAGCTATTCGGTGACGGTCAGGGAGAGGTCATCATTCTCGGGGACCGCGACTGCTCGCTGCAGCGTCGCAATCAAAAGCTTGTTGAAGAATGTCCGGCGCCGAATTTGCCTGAGAATATCCGTCAGTCTATGCATGATCGTGCACGCTCTTTGGCGGCCTCGGTTAACTACGCCAGCGCGGGCACTATTGAATTTCTTTACGACGCAGATGCTCAGGAGTATTACTTTCTAGAGGTGAATACTCGACTGCAGGTCGAGCACGGTGTTACCGAACTAGTTTATGGGGTTGATATTGTTGAATGGATGATTCGACTAGCCGCTAAGGACTTGCCTAGCTGCTGTGCACTTGAGGCGGAGCTGAAGCCATCGGGTGCTGCTGTGCAGGTAAGACTTTACGCTGAAGATCCTTATGACAATTTCAAACCTACGCCCGGTGAGGTCGACGTTAACTTCCCGGATGTTTGGCGCATTGATAGCTGGGTTGGACAGCGCAGTTTGGTCTCGCACTGGTTTGATCCTCTGCTTGCAAACATTATGAGTTTCGGTGAAAGCCGTTCTCAGGCAATAGATGAACTATTGGCCACACTCGCTGAGATTAAGATCTACGGCACGACCACCAATATCGTCCTTCTGCAGCAAGCACTCGACTGCAACCTTTTTCGTTCGGGCAATATAGACACTAAGTTGCTTGCAGCCCTGTCTTACCAGCCGAACGAGTTGGAGGTGATACGTCCGGGGCTGGAGATGACCGTGCAGTCTTATCCAGGTCGGCAAGGTTATTGGGATGTGGGTGTGCCACCATCTGGCCCCATGGACGACTTATCCTTTCAGCTGGGTAACCGTCTGCTCGATAACCCCTTAGGCGCTGCCGGTCTCGAAATGGTGCTCGCCGGTGCAAAAATACGATTTCGTGGCCCCACTCGCTGTGTTCTGACCGGTGCCAGGTTGCAGGCTACCCTGGACGAACAGCCGATTAAACGTGGTCAGGTGTTTGCGGTTGCATCGGGTCAGGTGCTTTGTATTGACGCGATGGAAGAAGGGCTTCGCGCCTATCTGCTGTTCCAGGGTGGATTGGATCTCCCAGATTTTCTCGGTTCGCCGGCAACCTTTGTACTCGGTAAATTCGGCGGTCACCAGGGACGCGCGTTGCGTCCGCTGGATGTGCTGCGCTGGCATAGGGTGAAACAGTCTGGGATGCCAGCAGGCGTCGAGGAGCGGGAACAAACGCCACTGCACGATCGTCACATTCTCAGGGTCTTACTAGGTCCACATGCGGCCCCAGATTTCTTCACCGAGGCCTGGATCGAAAAGTTATTCAGTATTCGCTGGAAGATTGATCACAACTCTAATCGCACGGGTATTCGACTCAACGGCCCAACTCCAGAGTGGGCGCGTGAAGACGGGGGTGAAGCTGGCCTGCATCCATCAAATATTCATGACTCAGCCTATGTCTTTGGCGCGATGGATTTCACCGGTGATATGCCAGTCATTCTCGGCCCCGATGGACCTTCCCTCGGTGGTTTTGTTTGTCCAGCTGTGGTGATCAATGCCGATCGCTGGAAACTTGGCCAACTGGTGCCCGGCGACGAGGTGCAGCTGCAGTTAGTTGATCAGCACCAGGCCGTTGAAATCAGTGAGGCTCAGGAACAGTGGCTAGAAGATGCACGACAAAAATTGGTCGTAGTGCCAAGCCTCAACCAAGTGAAAGAAAGCGCTGCAGCGAAGATCGTGTTATATCAAGCCAACGATGTAAAAATCCGGCAGGCGGGCCAAGAGTGGGTACTGCTGGAATTCGGTGAGGCGATTATTGATGTGGGCTGCCGGGTGCTTATCGGTGACTTTGCCAAGATCGTCATTGATAGTGGTTTGCCTGGTGTCGTGGAAATGATCCCCGGCGTACGTTCGCTGCTACTGCGCTTCGATACCACGCGATGGGCTCACAACACCATAGTGCCAGCCCTAGAGCCACTTTTAGAGCAGGCTAGGACTAATTGCAGCACCACAGTTCCTTCACGAATTGTTCGGTTGCCATTGTCCTGGGACGACCCTGCTTGTCATGAGGCGATTGCGCGTTATACGAAGAATGTTCGTCCTGGCGCGCCCTGGTGCCCCGATAACATCGAATTCATTCGTCGGATAAACGGATTGGACTCGGTGGAGCAGGTAAAGCAGATTATCTTTGATGCTAGCTATCTGGTGCTGGGTCTTGGCGATGTCTATCTCGGTGCGCCCCTGGCGACGCCAGTTGACCCCAGTCACCGCCTAGTGACGACCAAATATAATCCTGCCCGCACTTGGACTGCCGAAGGGTCTGTGGGTATTGGCGGTTCCTATATGTGTATCTATGGCATGGAGGGCCCCGGGGGTTATCAGTTCGTTGGTCGGACCATCCCGGTATGGCGCAATCAGGGTTTTGGTGAACTCGGGAACGAATGTTGGCTGCTTCGCAATTTCGACCAAATTTGCTATCAAGAAGTCGACGCCCAAGAGTTACTGGAAATCCGCGAAGCCTGTGCTTCAGATGCCTATTTTCCAGAAACTCAGACGACACAACTGGATCTGGGTCTCTATCAGGAAGAGCTCGCGCAAAATGCCGCAGAAATCGGCGCATTTAACCAAACTCGGCAGCGGGCTTTTGTCGATGAACTTGAGCGTTGGAAAGCATCAGGAAGTCTCACATTCATTGGTTCCCAGGTTACGAACGCTCCCGCTTTCAGCGCGAGTCAATTGGAAGGGGAAGAAATTACCAGTCCAATCAGTGCGTCTGTTTGGAAAGTGCTCATTGCGGACAACGAAGTTGTGGAAGAGGGTCAAGAAATTGCCGTTCTCGAATCCATGAAAACTGAAGTGCCGGTGTCTGCGGCTAGTGCTGGAACGATTACTTGGCTAGTGATCGAAGGACAAACGGTTTCAGCGGGCCAGGTTTTGGCGGTGTTGTCATCCTAATCAGAGAGTGTGGAACTGCTGCGATCACTTTTTTGCCGAAACTTTAAAGATGAGTGCCTGATTGTTGGCCGGCATTCGCTGGTCCAACAACAATTGAAGGCCGGACCGCGCGGCGAGATCATGAACCCACTCGAAATCTCGGATACCACTCTGCTCGTCGCGTGCTTTTAGCCATAGGTCAAAGTCCGCGTTGGAGGAACTCGTGAATTTCCCCTCGTATTTGAAAGGGCCATAAAGCGCGAGCATTCCATCTGCGGTTAGCATTTTTGCCGCGCCACGAATCAGATTTTCACCGAGTTCTGAACTCACAATATGCATAACGTTGGCGGAGTAGACGCAGTCGTAGGTTTGAGCTGGCCACCTTTGGGTGGCCAAATCCAGGGTAATGGGGCTTAGGATATTAGCAGCACCATATTCGGAGATGTTGCTCGTTAACATTGGCAGCACAGTGGCGACATCAGTAGGCTGCCAAGAAACGTGATTCAGCGCGGCGGCCATGTGAATTGCGTGTTGGCCCGCGCCGCTGCCAATCTCGATCAGTCTAGCTTGGCGGGGCAGCTGCTCGGCAAGCACTTCTAGGATAGCAGCCTTGTTGTTGTCTGCAGCTTGAGAAAATCCCCGCATTACAGAAGCTTATCGCAAGTTTGAACTTGCATCACACACCTGGTCCAACGCCAATGCTTCGACCATCTATCTCTATGCATTTCGTTCACGCACCATGTCCTAATCTGACGGACAACTTGGGGCCGCGCCTCAAGGAAGTCTCAACAAATAGTGCAACGAAAGTGATGGTTAAAACAGCGATGATTATTACAGCATTAAAGTACGTATTAGCGCTGACGCTGCTTTTTTCGGCGTCTTTTAACGCGCAAGCCACCCAGGATTTACCCTTCAAAATTGAAGCGATCACTGCGTTCGATGAACCCTGGGCCATGGTTTTTTTACCCGATGGTCAAATGTTGGTGACCGAGAAGAAAGGCAGGCTGCTGGTGGTGGATAAAGATGGCAACAAGCGTGCCGTCAGTGGACTGCCAGATGTCGGCTATGGCGGTCAGGGGGGGATGGGTGATGTTGCCTTGCACCCGGATTTTGTGACTAATGGGATGGTTTACCTGAGTTATGTTGAATCTGCGCCCGATGGTACCCGGGGTGCGGCGGTGGGCCGCGGTCGTATCGACCTTGCGGGCAGCCGTCCTTCAATCGCAGGCTTCGAAGTAATTTGGCGCCAATACCCGAAGATGGTGGGTTACGGTCATTACGGTCATCGGCTGATGTTTGATGACGAGGGGTATTTATGGATTACCTCAGGCGATCGCCAAAAGTTCACACCGGCCCAGGATATGCAAAGCAATCTGGGCAAGGTGCTGCGATTAAACGACGATGGCACGGTGCCTCCTGATAATCCCTTTGTTGACTATCGAGCTGACTCACCGCTGGTAGACCGAATTGGGGTGTACGGTGAGGTCTGGTCTCTTGGGCATCGCAACCCGCTTGGCATTGCTCAAGACTCCCAGGGTAGACTATGGGTGATTGAGATGGGGCCCCTGCATGGCGATGAACTAAACCTGATTCGCAAGGGAGAGAACTATGGCTACCCGGAAGTTTCCGATGGCGATCACTATGACAGACGTCCCATTCCGGACCACATTACTCGGCCGGAGTTTGAGGCCCCGAAGATCAGCTGGGTTCCGGCCATATCACCAAGCCATCTCTCTTTTGTGGAAGGCACTCAGTTCGAAGATTGGCAAGGCAACGCCCTTGCGGCAGGCCTTGGTGCGAAAGTGATTGTGCGTATTGAGTTAGACGGCGCTGCTGCTAAAGAGGTTGAACGCTATGACATGGACACGCGAATACGCAGTGTATTGGAAGGGCCTCAAGGAGCGCTCTGGGCCCTTGAGGATGAGCGTGGCAGTAGCAAAGGGCGCTTGCTTAAACTTTCCCCTAAGTAGCAGCTTTGCGGTACGGTTCGGGCTCTACAGCGGGCCAGGTGATGCTCTCGGCTTGATTTAGGGCGAATCGGTGACACCTTCGATTTGAATAAATTGACCATCCTCGGTCCGCACAACTTTGTGCGCAGCTAAAACAGCACTTGGTGAAATCCCGCCCAAGATATGCGGATACAGTTCACTATCGGACCCTTCAAAATCCGCGGGTTTGTCACCGACGGGGGCTGTACCTTCGAAGATGGTATCAACGCCAGACTCGTGCAGACTCTCGACGGTCATACGTAAGCACAGCCAGTCTCCCCGGACCTCTGAGTAAAAGTGATTAGCTACTACTAGCAACTTTTCTGGGTTTGCAGTTCCATGTGTAAAGCCGTCGACGTCGTACGTTGGTGGGTAGTATATGCTGCCCTGTTCGGCCAATGTCGCATGCCACAGTTCAGCCTGAACCAAATGAAAAACGTAAGGGTGCTCATGTCCGATCATTTGGTTACTCTGGCCTAACAAATTGACGATGGGGGAGATTGCTAAGGCAATTGCCAAAATAATACGAAAAGCAGTTTTTTTGATCATAGTTTCAACTTTCGATAGATGAAGATGCTGCAAGAAATGGTGACTTTCCAAACGTAGCACAATGCGGGATGCGACATCCGACTAAATCTGTCAAGCCGATTGGTGTCTTTCTAATAACTCTAGCGACTAGATCTGGGGTAAAAGGGGATTCGCTTCTCAACAGATCATTTCTACAACTGCCGCATAAGGACCTGCTTTGTTGTTCTCGCCCAAAAAGTGAGTCTCTCCCTGCTTGAGGGATCTCGCTGCTATAAATTCAGAGAGCACGCCCCGCCAGTCGCTAGCGAAAGGAAGGCCAAATTCAAGCGTTTCCTCTGTCATCTCGAGAATTTTCTGGTTCGCGCTGACCTTGCCAAGAGTTTTGATTATTCGTTCCGCATACAGGTCGGCCACGATGATGCTGGAGGCGGCGGCCTGCTGTTTCAGCATCTCTAGGGTAGAGGTAACTTGCTCGGGGGAAAGATACAGCGATACACCTTCCCATAGAAAAAGTGTTTTGCGCGAAGTGTCTAGGCCTGCCTCGGTTAGCCGGCTAAAAAGATGGTCTTTGTTGAAATCGATGGGGACAAAATTCACCTGCTCGCAGCGAATTCCCGCAACATCAATCATCATGCGCTTGTGGTCCTGGACAGCGGCTTGGTCAACTTCAAAAAATGTAACGCCGCTGCTCTCGAGGGCGCCATAACAGCGCGTGTCGTATCCTGCCCCCAACAGAACAAACTGGTCTACATCTTTGATTGCTCTCGCAATAATCGCGTCAAAGTATGTCGTTCGTGCGGGTACCATATCAGCGAAAGTCTCATCGCCGGCATTCGGAATTCTGGGGTAAAGTAAAGATTTCCCAGCGATGCGTGCCTGTACCCATAGTGGCCATAACACCAACCATAGGCCGAGCTTCGATGCATTTGGTAGGACTGACATCAGCGCCGCTGTAGCGTCGTCTTTACGCAAGCCAAAAACATGCATGGTCCATCTGCCGTTAATGATTTCGATCGCAGTCTGAGATACTTCAAGGCGCTTACTGACGAGAATTTGCTTATAAGCCGTGAGCAATGCGCCGACAATTGCACCAGGAATTGCGAGGATTTGCAGCGGAACGTAGATTAAGTAGCTTAAAATAGTCATCGGATAAAGATGCGAAATTTATGGCGGGTGGGCAACAAGATTTGATGGCTTTCAAATCTAATTTTAGGCCAAAAAACCCAACTAGAATGACGTTGAAGCCTTAGCGCAATCTCTCCTGTCAAACTTTGTCAAAAACGCGACTTAATACTCTTTTCTTCGCGCCCCTAGGTTTGATTTCTACCTGAACAAGCAGCCTGCCATCAGATCGAATTGAAAAGAGTTTTTTGACCCGCCGTTCTGTCGTTTTATAACTTTGACGGATTCTATTGGGGGAAAACGAGGTTTTTCGTCCCCTAAATTCTCCGATTACCATGTTATCCGATGCTTCGAAGCCTGAAAGCTCAGGAAAGGTTAGTTGCACGGCATCTGAGACAATATCGATTTCCATAAACCTCACTCGAAGAACAGCAGGATCTTTCGCCGTTAGCGGAGAATGAGATCGATTTTTTGGTTTGCTACCCGGAAGTGGCATTCCCATGATTGATCCGCTGAGTTTGCCGGGTTTGTTGATTAAGCTAGTGCGCTCGTCTAGATCTTCCCGTAAAACATCAGATTCAGTGGCATTGAGTTGCCAGGAGCCTGAAAACCTGGAGCTGTCAGCGCTTACGGGTATCGCGAGACTCGTGGCGATGATAATGATGAACAGTGTTAGTCGCGGTCTACAATTGGACATGATTAGGGCTACTTGCTCCCGGTCGAGCACGGTGCGCTCTCGGCGTTTGTTATTCGAAAGTAGTGCGCATCTTTAGGTCGTAGTGCGCACGGTAAAAATGTCGGACAAATGGTTAAGACTAATCCACGACCAGGAATCGTAACTGACGCGAATCTCGGGTGCTAGCCTGATATCGTCTTAAAACGGCGCATGGTCGCGGGCTTGCCCCAGTGAGTAATCAGTGGTTCTTTTGATCAGTACAGAATTGAACTGCACGCAAGAAAGAAAACAGAGTTATCTGGAAGAAGAACTACGTTTTTCGACTTCCTATTCCTGATTGTTCCAGCAGATGATTAAACGAATCGATCATTGGGCTGGAGCCAGGATAATAGAGGGCGAACGTCTGTCGCTGAATTACACGATCAGAGCTCTCTGATTTTCTTGACACTCTCCGTTTAGAGGGAAAAGCTTCAGAGGAAGATTCGTTAGTCGCTGAGCGTTGATTACATGAAGCAGATGATAAGACCTAATCTTGTCTCGCAGCGGTGCGCTGTGATGATTTTATTTGGCCTAATGTGTGCCTTTGTCTCAACTTTCATATCGGCCGCTCATGCACAAGTTAGCCCCACTTCTTTTGTGCAGGCTGTGACCGAAAGCATCAATCGTGGTGAGGCTGCCGAAGTTATTCCGCAATTGGACGATGTTTTGCAGAGCCTCACAGACCAATTTGGCCGTGACAGTACAGAGTTGATTGAACCCTTAGCCCTGCGCGGTAAAGCTCTCGCGTCCCTAGGCGACCACCAAAGCGCAATTGTGGCCTTCGATGAAGCGATCCACATAGCGCGAGTTCAAAGAGGTCTTTTCACTGGCACACAGATAGAAAATGTTTACGAACAAGCGACGAGCTATCGTGCTGTTGGAAATTATGACAAATGGATAGACCGAGAGGAGTATGCCCTTGAGGTGGCGGAAAGGAATAAAAGTGAAGATCCGCTTTCGATTTTAAGTCCATTGGCACGGCTTGCCGAAAACTACGAAATCGTGGGCAATCACTTAGCGGCGCGAGAAATGTATGGTCGTGGACTACGCGAGCTTGCAAATAACGTCGATGTGGATGAAGAGCTCGCAGTGCCATTTCTTTTCGGCCTAGCAAAAACGCATTTGAACGAGCACTTTCCCGCGAGTGTAAATAGGCCAGATGCGCGTCTTGATTTGGCAGTTGTGCCGAGCCGGAGTACGACCGATATATACCGTCAGTATGAAATTAACGCGGCAATTAGCGATCAACATTTCGTCATCGGTAAGAAAGCTTTGGAACAGGCATTATCTATACGTCAAAAAAAGTTTGATGTTTTTGAGGCATTAAAAGCAAAGAGTGCGGCTTTAGAGGCACTGCCGTTGCATTCAGATGATGAATCGGAATCTGAAACCCCTGTAGGGCCGAAATTGGTCGATGAGGCTGCACTCGCTGCTCCGACGGAAAAATTTGAGGATCAAAAACGCGATCCGGAGTTTGTTCTTGCGGCGCAGAATTTGCGAGAGGCTATAGTCCAACTGGCTGATTGGCAGTTGATTTTTGAGAAACCGCAGAGCGCGGCAAAACTCTACACGCGAGCACATGAAGTCCAACAGGTGTTGCCCGAATCACAATCGTCTTCAACGAACGAACCAGTGCTTTTACTTAGTCCGAAAATCATTCCCGCGAAAGCACCCCCCGAGGAAGATCGCCTTCCACAGGAGGTCGGCTTTGTGAAGCTGTCTTTTGATGTTAGATCCAACGGTAGAGTTAAAAAGATAAAAACTGTCTCGACCTCTCCAGGATCGAATATGGTTTTCAGAGTTCGAAAAAGCATTCGTGACGCTGTGTTTCGACCAGCGTTAATGGATGGAGCGCCCGTGGCATTCGAAAATTTCGAGTATCTCTACCAATACCCTTTTTTTCCCAGTCGCTCTGAAAGAGAAAAGGACGAAAGTCAGGGCGTAGAAGATAAGAACTTCGATGAAGATGGTGCTGCATCTTTGCCTGACGCATCAGCGGTGGTTTCTGAGCCTACTAACTTGCAAGAAACAAAACTACAGCCCTGGACTTTATCATGACGTCAATCCTCTTTCCTCGAACGGCTAAAAACCTGGTCATCATTTACCTTGTCTTTCTTGCGCAGGCGTGTGCTCCGATAACGAGGATGCCAAGTCCGACACAAACTCCTCCTCCTCAAACAAGTCAAAGCTCATCCCAGCCATCGGCACCATCGAGCTCCCAGTCAAATCCAAGCGGCAGTAAAAAGAAAGGCGCCAGTTCATCGAGTGAGCAACAAGGCCAACCCGAAGCAGGGTCGCAAGCCAGTAAGACAAGGAGGAGCAACAATGGCCAACAAAATGCGCCGAGCGGCCTGGAGGATGTAGAAGACGATTGGCTGAATCAAGTCGGCAAACGCGGCTCGACCGCTGACGACATTGGTTGGCAGACTAGTAACACAACGACAAAGAGAGCCCGTCAGAAAGAGGGTGTAAGTGCGGCTTCTTCGCGACAAAAAAACGATGCTCGAGAAACGAGTTCGTCCAACGACAGAGAACTTAACGGAATATTGAAAGATATCGATGGAGATATTTTGGCTGAGAGGGAGGTGATCAGCAAAAATCGCACCAATTCTCGCCCGCTAGGACGCACACAGAGCGGCACCACAAAATCCGGCGATGAGGCTGAAACGGCCACTAGGGTAAAGGTTGTTGATTCTGCAGTCCCTCTTTCCCCGAAGGCTGCGAGTGGCGCATCTGAAGCCTCTCCCAAGCTGCGAGATGCTAGGGACGACGATATTATCGCGAGGCAATTGCGCGAGGCCGCAATGCAAGAATCGGATCCTGAGTTAAGGGAGAAGCTTTGGAAAGAGTTTGAGCGCTACAAGAATAGTGGGGCGTAGGTGAGCTCGAAAACCCTTAGTCAATTTTTCGGGAGCGATTAACGACGACTATGAAACTCGTCATGCAAAAATGCTTCGCCTATCTTTTTGTCGTGACCTTATGTCCTGGTTGCGTTACTGAAACCGTTCGAACCATGGATTTGAGTCCACCAGATCGGTATCAGGGAGTCCAACAAGAAGCTGAACTCTTAGACATCGGAATAAAGGCACTTTCTGCGAATGTACCCGAAGATTACGACGAGCGCATAGAGCAGATCGTCTTACCAGAGATACGGCAAGCAGAGTCGAGCTACATCGCTTATTTGGTAAAGAACATGCTTGAGTCCTCGGGCAACTGGGGTGCGGTAAGGATGTTGCCAAGAGAGAGCGATGCGGTAGATCTGCTGGTTGAAGGGAAAATACTTTCCTCGACCGGAGAGGAGCTAGCGGTTGAATTTACCGTTACCGATGCAACCGGATTGGAGTGGTTTTCAAGGAATTACCGAGAATTGGCGAGCAAATATGGCTATCAGGAGGGTTTGCCGCCTGGGGTAGATGCGTTTCAGGGTCTCTATAGGAGGTTCGCAGATGATTTGCTCGCATATAGAAAAAACTTAGACGGAGAAGATCTCCGGCGAATTCGCTCTACATCAGAAGTCAGATTCGCGGCAACCTTTGCGCCAGAAGCTTTTGCTAGCGCGCTAACGCGCACTGGGGGACGCTACTCTCTTAATAGATTGCCTGCAGAGACGGACCCGCTTTTCGTACAAGTGCAAAAAGTGAAGGAACGAGAATATTTGTTTATCGATACCATGGACGGACACTATAAAAACTTCCAGTCTCAAATTTCTCCGGTTTACGATGCTTGGAGGAAAGCTAGTTACAACGACGCGATTGAGTACAAAAAGCTAAGGCAACAGGCCCGTCGCCGCCTCCTTGCGGGAACAGCAGCCATTGCAGGTAGCGTTGCAGCTATCTACGAAAGCGATAATGCTTTCGTCGACGCAGGTGGCGTTGCCGGCGTTGCAGGCGGAGCGACTCTGATTATAAAAGGACTGCAAAAGCGGCAAGAGGCCGCGCAGTACGCAGACAAGCTTAGAGAAATAGGAAGTGCGGCGGAGGACGAACTTTTGCCTACGACCCTGGATTTGGAAAATGAAACAATAAGACTCAACGGGACGCTGGACGAGCAATACGCAGAATTGCGCAAGGTTCTCAAAAAAATTTATCTGGAGGAGTGGGGCAGCGACACTTTTCTCGACGCGGATGCACGACCAGAGGCGGAGCACCGGAGCATCAGTCCTTAGCCGAACGACTTTTAGCGCTAAGCGACGATAAGGACGCATGGCAAAGATGAGTAGTCAAGACACTGCACGAAGGCCAATCACATTAGTCACGCCGAAGCTGAGCGAACCTGAATATTCAGGGACGGGCAGGGGCCAGTCTTTTCTTGACAAACTAGACATTCGCACGAGAGTGTTGCTTGCTGGCTTATCAGTGGCAGTTCTAGCTGTCAGCGCGCTTGTTATGTACTTTTCGTATCAAGTCTCCCCTCAAAAACTAACGCCCCTAGACACAATTCAGGCCCAGCAAAACAGTGGTCCGGAATCTCAGGTTCGAGCGAATGGCGAACTCCTTGCGCCATTCGCTTCCTCAAACTTCGAAAAATCGAAGAATCTTGCTGAGCAATCCCTATCTTCTTTTGTTGAGGCTAATCAAGCGCTTCAGAAAATCATAAATGTCGAGGTCCTCTCACTCTCAGAACTAGCGGACGCGCAAGACATTGCATTAAGGGGCGACGAGCTGTTTCTTGAAAATGACTTCGCCGGAGCAAGCGAGCGCTATTTGACCGCCTTAGAAATCGTTGAAAAAGCAACCGGCCAAGGGAAACAAAGATTGGCTGAACTTTCGGATGAGCTCGAAAAAAGTATCGACTCGCTGGCTGTCGAGCGAGCAAACCGATTGCTTGCTGAAGCTGTTGAGTTAAGCGCTCAGCCTGATTCGCTTGAGAAATTAAGCAAGAGAGTGAAAGTCTTGCCTGACGTGGCAGAAGCACTACGGGACGCCAGAAATTTTGAGCTTGCTGATCGATACTCAGAGGCCTTGTCGGTATATAGGAAAATAGCAGACTTAGACCCGCTAACAGATGGTTTGGATCAATTTTTTGACAGAGCCGACCAAAAACGATCTGAGCAACTTCTAAAAAGGGACATCGGCTTTGGAATGTACGCGCTTGCGCGCGGAAACCTTAATGAAGCAGAAAAATACTTTGCGTCCGCTCAACTGCTGTCGCCCGAAAACGAGACCGTTTTAGCAGGTTTGCGATACAAAAATCAGCTGGAAGAATCCATATCTCTTGCAGATCGCCGAAAGGCTGCGGTGTCCGCCGTCACTTCTGAGGAGTGGGGTGAAGCCATTAAACTGTATAGGGCTGTCTTAGATTCTCACCCTTTCTCTTCTTTCGCGATCGAGGGTATTCGAGATACTTTGAAACTCCAAGAATTGACTGATCAGTTGGAAATAATCGTCAGTCAGCCCGAAAAGCTGTCGGACGAAGAGTTATTCGCTCAGGCCACGGACGTAATTAGGTCGGCAGAGAGGCTTCTTGACACCACGGATAAAGTAAAGCTGCCTAATTTTCGCTCGCTTACAACACAGGTAAAGGGTCTTCTTAATCGATACTCCAGTCCCGTATCGGTGACGCTTTATTCGGACGACGCAACTGAAATCTCCATATCTGGTGTCGGTTCCCTCGGTCGATTTCAACAAACCACCATTGAGCTGAATGTCGGAGAGCAGACGTTTAGGGGTATTCAGAACGGTTGCAGAGACGTATATCGAACCGTCATCGTGGAGCCGGGAATGCGCCCGATCGACATCCGTTGCGAGGAGAGGATAAGCCGGTGAGCGAGAAAGGCGAATCTCGTCACACGATCGAGGCCATACCTTTTGAGCCTTCGAAAACCGAAAGGACCATTAAACGTTGGTCAGGCGGGCAGATTGTTCTCGCGGCCAGTATCGCGATAGTTTTATTCACACTTTGGTTTTTGTTTACCGCAAAAAGTGTGAGGATGAATTTCTCGGCCGCCCCGCAGGCAATTTCTCTAAGTGGTGGGTTTCACGTTGAGTTCGGTAACGTGTTCCTCTTAAGGCGCGGAGAATATGAGGTCGTGGTCACCGCCGAGGGCTACGAAACTTTTTCCTCAAAATTTGAGGTGAATGACGAAAGGAATCAAACGTTATTCTTCGAGCTAACCCCAACACCCGGTCTCCTAAGCATCAAGGTAACTCCCGAAGATGCTTTGTTCCAGGTAGAAGGTCTCCAAGCGTGGACAAAAGCTATCAGCGGCGAGCTCGTACTGCGTCTTCCTGCGGGTGTTCACGAGTTAATGGCTCGACACCCTCGTTTCCAAGAAGCTCTAAATACCGTGGAGATCGATGGAAAAGGCCGACTGCAGAGCATAGCGATTGAGCTGGCCCCAAACTGGTCGAAAATTTTCATTGATAGTCGCCCTATGGGTGCAGAGATTGTGATTGACGGTCAGGCTACGGGGGTTGTTACTCCACAGGAAGTTGAAGTTTTGGCTGGGGAAAGGCAAATCGAATTGCAACTGCGGGGCTTTAAAGCCCATCGAAGACAGATATTTTCCGAGCCTGGTAGAGATCAAAAACTGCAAGTTGTCTCGTTAGAAAAGGCGGACGCTCAGCTGCGGTTATCGAGCGTTCCATCAGGAGCCTTTGTTTCCATAGATGGAAACTATATGGGAGTCACGCCCGTAGAGGTCGATTTGGCGTCGCTTGCGAATCAACGGTTGTTTGTATTTGCTCGCGACCATGCGCCCTTCCAAGAACGGCTTAACTTAAAGAAGGGAAGTTTCAACGATCGATCCATCGTACTGCCGCGGTTGACCGGCAATCTGCGACTTGAGACCTCGCCGCTAGACGCGCAGGTTAGTTTGAACGGAAAGAAACTGGACTCTTTTTTCGGCCAGAAGGACCTGGTGTTACCCTTGGATGAGTATGAGATTCAGATAAAGAAAGAAGGGTTCGCAGACTATAAGACCAATTTTAGTCCTATGGTGGAGGTCGACCAGACGCTACGAGTCAGGTTATTAACCCTCGAAGAAGCTCGAATTGCTTCGCTTAAACCGAGGATCGTTACAAAAGTAGGTCAAACCCTACGACTACAAAATGGTAGTGAACTGCTAATGGGAGCTTCGAGGCGTGAACCTGGACGAAGGGCAAATGAGACTTTGCGGAAGGCGGATTTCAGCCGTTTGTTTTATCTATCCGAAAAAGAGGTGACAAATGCAGAGTTCCGAGCTTTTGCGTCCGGCCACGATTCTGGAAAATTTGATGAAATTTCACTAAACGGAGACGATCAACCGGCCACTCAAATAAGTTGGAACGAAGCGGCAGCCTACTGTAACTGGCTTTCGACCCAAGACAATCTTGACCCATTTTACGATATTGAATTTTCCAAAGTTGTTGGTGTTAACAAAGAGGCACTTGGATATCGATTGCCTACCGAGGCGGAGTGGTCGTGGGCTGCCAGAACTTTTCCCGAAGAAAAATCTGAGGCGAACGAACAACTCCAATTTCCTTGGGGGAAGTCTTTGCCACCTCCTGCTCGCTTCGAAAATTATGCGGACAGAAGTGCAGCAAATAAGATCGGTCGCGTGATATTTGGCTACAATGATAATTACGTTGTATCGGCACCTGTCGGAACCTATGAGGCTAATCAGCGAGGGTTCTACGATCTTGGGGGAAACGTTGCGGAGTGGGTCCATGACAACTATGAAATTCCCAGCGATGAACCCGTGAAAGATTATCTAGGACCAAGTAAAGGAGAATATCGCGTCATACGTGGAGCAAGCTGGATGCACGGTACCATTACAGAGTTAAGACTCTCTTTTAGGGATTATGGAATAGCTGGGCGACAGGATCTGGGCTTCAGAATAGCGCGTTACGCAGAATAAGCTGGAGGTGCACAACATGACTTCTAAATTTATGGGAGCGTTCTTAATTTGCTTTTCCTTTTTCGTTCATGCCTCCGCATCAGGTTCGGGGGAGGGCCGAGATGAAGTCGATGAAGGCGTCGCCGCCGTCGAGGAGACAGACGCGCCTGCATTGCCTGGCCTTGGAGCAGAGCAGCTAAGCGTCAAAACAGATGGTCAAGCGCCCGTCTTGGTCAAAGATACGGTGGTACGGAAGGGTGATAAGAACATTTTTAAGCCAAGCGAGGCGATTTCTGAAGATTTTGCCGCGCCGCTACCTACTGATATTTAACTCGAAATCACTTACCAAGCGATTCGGAGGTAGACCATGAAGAAAACGCTTCCAATTGAGTTGGTTTTTCAAGTAGCCGCCCTTGTTGCATCAGTGATTATCGTGCATTTGATGTATCAGACAATTGTCCGGCCTAATGCTACGGCTGCACTTCAAGAAAGAGCTGCTCTAATCGAGCAACAAGGCGACCTCTATGAGGAGGATCGCTCGATTTACGTTGTCGTTAAAGACTACGAGCAAGAGTCGTGTTTTATCCTAATGCTGTGGGCGCTATCGATAATGGGTTTTAAAGCGAGGAAAATATTTAGGGAACAAGCTCTATTAGGACATGAATTCATCCCAGTCTCTGACGGTGTGAACATATTACCCGAAGACACGAGAACATATACCCGGCCACTCCAAGCCCTCGCTGAGGAAACTCAGAAAGCGTTGCTGCCGAGAGCTCTGCTTGTTGCTTTGAATCGGTTCGCCTCGACCCGAAACATACAAGACGTTTCTGACGCCGTCGGCTCGATTTGTGAAAACGAATCCGACCGATTGGATAGCGAACTCGCCATGATCAGGTATATAGCTTGGGCCATACCATCTATCGGTTTTATCGGAACGGTTCGCGGTATAAGCGATGCATTAGGTCAAGCATATAGAGCGGTCGAAGGCGATATAGCTGGCGTAACGACAAGTTTAGGGGTCGCTTTTAACTCAACTTTCATAGCCCTGGTAATAAGCATCATACTGATGTTCTTTATGCATCAGCTCCAGCTTCTGCAGGAGCGGCTAGTTCTGGATACTCACGACTACTGCGACGAAAAACTCCTTCGATACCTGCGCTCACAGGGATAGAAAGTGCATATCATTGATGTCAACGACTGGGAACTCCAATGCTTCACTGCGTCAGGAGAACTTGTTTACAGCGTGCCGTGTGCCGCGAGCTTTGACGAAAGGAACGTTTTTTTAGGGGCAGAAGCGCTTGCGCGCGCAAAGATCTTCCCGCAGACCTTCACCTCCAATTATCTTTATCAAATCAGCGAGGCTCCTCTCACTAGAGCGGTCGGCAATCTGAGAACCTATGCGGATTTGAGTTTTAAACAATTTGAGCATATGCGAGAAAAAGCCGAGGTTCGTGAGGCCGTATTTTTAGTACCGTCTTACTTGCAGGATCAATACTTGGGACTTCTCGCGGGTATCGCGAAAGCAGCAAGCATTGCCCCTCTGGGTTTTATAGATCACTGCGTAGCCTGTGCTTATAGCACCTCCTTGAATCAATCCTTCACGACCTTGGATATCGGATTAAATCAAACTTGTATTTCAAGTATAGAGTTTGCAAATCAGGAGTTTCGCGTTACGTCAGCGAACCAGACCAGTCTGGGAACGATTGGAATTGCAGACAACTGGATTGGTTGTATAGCTAATGAGTTTATTCGAAATTTTCGCTTTGACCCCCTCTATAGCGCAGCGACTGAACAACAAATGTTTGATGAGGTGATTTCATGGATTAGGTCTGGAGAGCTACCAGCAGATCTGAAGATAAGCGTTCACACAGAGGATGCAGACCGATCGATAACTGTTATCCCAGATCTTCTGCAAAAGTATCTAGTAGCAAAGCTCGACGAATTGAGCCTGGATGAAACCTCTGCGGTTGTCTTGAGCCATCGATTTAACAGAATTCCTTCTTTAAAGGAGATTTTGGGAGATCGAGTCTCGCAATGCTCCGTAGTAGATCAGAAAGATATTGCGTCCTCGGCCCTAGCGATAGCCGCCGATTTCGAGGCAGGAAAGTTGGAGCGGCTCCGTGCTTGCTCAGCTTTGTCGAGAAACGAAGAATCGGTTGTTAGTGCACAATCCGCTCATGATCGAGAGCGTGCGCTCTTGAAACCCGCTACGCATTTGCTCGAGAGCGCGAATGCCTATCCATTAAAGCATCCCAAGTTTGACGCCTTTCTAGACGAAGATGGTTTATTGCGACCTGGCGTTAAAGTCGAGATCGATGGAGGCGAACCGACGAGTGCCGTGATAAAAGCGGGTCAAAACGTTTGTTATTCGGGAAATACATGGCTGGCGATTAGAGAAGCATAATGAGAAGGCGGAAACGTCAAACTAGCGTTTTCTCCTTGGCATTTCTTGACGTCATGTCCTGCGGCTTTGGAGCCATTGTTTTGATTTTTTTGATCGTAAATAACAAAACCGAAACGCAACCTTATGGCAGTGAAGAAAGCTTGGCTGAACTTAGGCTTTTGGATTTTGAAAAGCTTAAAGGTCAAAGAGAGCTTTCTGAGCTGGAAAAAAATGCGCGAAGAACCCAAACGGAGCTCAACAGCGCTGAAGCGGAACGCTCATTGCTGCAGGACGAACTCAGGCAACTAATTGAGGAGCTGGAGAACATTAAAGGCTCTTCTGTTGCCGAGATCGAAGCAACCGCAAAGCTAAGATCCGACGTGCGAAATCGAAAAGAAAAACTCAAGCAGCTTCAAGCGCTGGAACGAGCGAACGAAGGTAAAGATCTTAGAGTTTTTGAAGGGGAAGGAGACCGACAGTACTTAACTGGTATGAAGATTGGAGGTCGCAATATCGTTATCGCTGTCGATACGTCAGCGAGCATGTTGGATAACACCGTCGTGAATATTATTCGGCGTCGCAATATGTCTGACGAACAGAAACGTGTCGCACCAAAATGGCAGCGAGCCATCCGAACAGTCGAGTGGCTCTCGGCTCAACTCCCTCTAGACGCGGATTTTCAAATTTATAAGTTCAATGAAGCCGTACAAACCCTCACAAGCGACCAAACTATGCAGTGGCAGTCAATGGGCGACGGCTCTGCGCTTAACTCTGCAGTGAGCACGCTTGAGAAAGAAGTCCCCAGTGGCGGCACTAACATGGAGGCGTTGATCTTAGCGTTGCGCGATCTCAATCCGAGCCCAGATAGTGTTTACATCGTCACAGACGGATTACCGACAAGAGACAATTTGGAACCTGGGCGGGCGACTGTCACAAGTGCCCAAAGACTTGAACTCTTTCGTGACGCAGCAAACCGACTGCCAAGACAGATCCCTATAAACGTGATCTTATTCCCTATGGAGGGGGATCCTATGGCAGGTGCAGCATGGTGGCAGTTAGCGAGAGCAACGGGTGGCGCATTCATATCCCCATCCTGGGATTGGCCATGAGAGATCAGTCAGTAAATCATCATGCACTAGGCGACAAACTATGCTGATGCGACGGGACAGCGAGGAGTTCAGCGTCTCTTTTCTAGACGTAATCTGTTGTGGCTTTGGGGCGATTATTTTGCTGTTAATGTTGTCGAAAAATTTCGAGGGTCAAATTTCAGCGGACGCTCAGGCTGAGCTCGCAATGAGGCTAGAAGAGCGCAAGCTCGAGGTTTCTGCTATTACAGAGGAGCTCACGGAGATAAAAAATCGATCGACCAAAGACCGACAGAAACTGCAAGATGCAGCTGGCAAACTTCAAGATTTGCGAAGACAACTGACTGAGGTTAAGGGTGAATTCGACGACGCGGCAGCGGCTGAGCTAGAGATTTCGACTCAAAAAATTGAATTAGCGCGGGCAAAACAAAGCATGACGGATGAGATGCAGCGATTGCTCGGTTTGGACTTTCGCAGAGAATCCGGATTAGTAGGAGGCATAAGCGTTGACTCCGAGTACATTATTTTCGTAATCGATACTTCAGGGAGCATGCAGAACATGGCTTGGGGGCAAGTTGTCCGCAAGGTAGAAGAAACGCTAGCTATCTATCCTCAAGTCAAAGGTATTCAAGTCATGAATGATATGGGGGACTACATGTTTCCGGAATACCGTCGGCAGTGGATTGAAGACAGCGCGCAGAGGCGTGCAAGCATCATTGGGAGGCTTAGAAACTGGTCACCGTTCAGCAATTCAAGTCCCGTGGAGGGAATTAGCGCGGCGATTCAAGATTTTTATGATTCTGAAAAGCGCATTAGCATTTATGTTTTTGGTGATGATTTCACCGGGAATTCAATTGAAGACGTGGTCGACGCCGTTGATCGAGTAAACGTTGCTGACGAATCGGGTCGCCGTCGTGTCCGAATTCACGCAGTTGCCTTCCCCGTACACCTAGATCAACCTAACAAACGGGTCTTTAGGTTTGCTGCCCTAATGCGCGAGTTGGCCTATCGTAACGACGGCACCTTCGTTGCGCTCACAGAATACCGATGAAAAGTTTTATCGCTCACCTCATCGACAGCCATCAAGGCTTTTGCTGCATAGGCGTGCGCGGTAAAGTGATATTCGCGCTGATGTTTTCCTCGACGCTTTTGAGCTGTCAGAGTATTGACGTTGAGCTCGACAGCGAGTTCCCGGTGCCGCAGGTAGAGCGACTCCCGATTGACGTTGGCATCATCTTCTCTGAGGAACTAGCTGACTATACCTATGCGGAGGAGATCGATGGTCTTGGACAACTAAATATCAAGCTGGGTAAGACTCCTTTCGATTTGCTGAAGAGCCTTGGGGCCGGGGTTTTCTCGGACTACCAAATGGTGACTAGCGTTGCACGCGATGACGGCTACGACGGCTATCTGCAGGCACAGATTAGCGGATTTCAAATCGCAACGCCTCGGCAAACCCGAACGGACTATTACGAAGTTTGGATGAGATTTAATTTCGTATTTCTAGATCCGGGCGGAAATGCAATAAGCGAGTGGGTATTACCCTCTTATGGCAAGGCTAATGAAGCCGACTACAGAACAAAGGAAAGGGCTCTTGAAGCCGCTGCTCGTTCCGCTTGCCGCGACGCGATGGCGGTCTTCAGCCTGAGGGCATCCTCAAACTCAAATGTTCTGCAATGGCAGGGAGCGATTAAAAATTCGAATACACTCGGTGAAAGCGAAACTAGCGACATAAGCGAAACAAGCGAAAAAGATGGGGCGTAAACATTTTCAATCAATTATCAAATACTGCGAGCCCTGGTCTAAGCTCTTAATATGCAGTCTCGTTATTTTCGTCTTGGGCGGCTGCGTGAACGCCACCCTTCAAGAGGTCAGAGAGAGAGAAACTGGGTTCGTCGAAGGCCAAAGCGTTGTCGTCATCGGGAGATCAAACTTGCCAAGCACCGCGGAGACCGAGCTTGACTTTATCAAATGCGTGGCGGCAGACCTCTCGAAAAACGATAAGGGCTTAAGGGTAATAACAGCTGATGAATTCAGAGACTTGGTTTTCCCGTGGTTTGAACCCAGAGTGGAACCCGAACAGTCTGCGCAATTGGCAGGGTTGCTCAATCAACCGAGGCTAGCAGCCCAGCTTGACTCTATAGACTTACGCTACCTCGTATGGGTAGATGGTCGCACCAGCCGGACTTCCTCGGCGGGCTCGCTAGGTTGCGCCGTGGGTCCTGGAGGAGGCGGTTGCTTTGGCTTCTTGACTTGGGACAATGACGCATCCTACGAAGCAACTGTATGGGATACGCAGATCGGGCAAACAGCCGGAAGGATATCCTCAGATGCAGAAGGAACTAGTTACATGCCGGCTTTCGTCGTGCCTTTACCAATTGTTGCGAGGGTAAAAAGTAACGCGTGCAAGTCTTTATCAAAGCAAATCGCAAATTTTCTATCTAGCGAGGATACCTAACCCTGATTGCGGCACCTATGGCCAGAAAAGCACAGAGAAAAACCATCGTCAGTTTAGGCCTAATACTGATGCTTATGTTAAGCGGTTCGACGCTTTTACTCAGTTTGCAAGCGCAAGCGGGTCCGGGCGCGGAGCTCTACAACGAGCTTCTGGAAAAAGGGGTAATTTATCCAGACGGAAAATGGCAGAGTTACGTAACAGACGTTGGAGAGCGGTTGTTGGCCGTTTCTAGTCACGCCGATAAGACCTATACGTTCTCTGTCGTAGACGAACCTATTGTCAACGCATGGGCGACACCCGACGCCTATATTTTCGTTACCCGAGGTATACTTGCGTATTTTCAAACCGAGGACGAGCTTGCAAATGTCTTAGGACACGAGATCGCCCACGTGATTCTAAGGCACTCTCGAAAGCAGGTCACTTCATCGCGGATATCTGGGATTGCAGGTATTTTAGGAGCCTTTGCGACGGGGTCGGGTTCGACAATACCACTCGCTCAAAGCCTTAAGACTACTGCGCTCGCCAGCTATGGCAGAAAATTCGAACTGCAAGCGGACGAATTGGGAGTTGAACTTGCTCGAAAAGCCGGTTATGACCCTCGGGCTTCGATCGATAGTATCCAAATCCTCCGCGATCATGATGCTTTTCGACGAAGTGTTAGCAATGCACCGCCCGTTTATCACGGGCTCCTCGGCAGCCATCCGGCTCACGAAAAACGCCTCCATGAGCTGGTGCAGAAAAATCAAGGTTTTGTGCTTGCGGAGCTCCCGGGACCTGAGCGCGATTATTTGGCGATGTTGGAGGGCCTGCGATTTGGTGCTGATAGTGCCATAGGGGTGGCTAAAGACAGTGTTTATTATCACGGTGCTTTGCGAATGAAAGTCGCATTCCCCGACGGCTGGGATATTCAGTCCACAGACGCCGAGGTGTTTGCTCGCAGCCCTGATCGTCAGTCCAAAATATCAGTGCGAAGATCAGCACTACCCTCCCAGCCGCAAACACCAAAGGAATATTTAGAGGAAACTTTACAAAGAGACGATTTAGAAAATGGCGAGCTTGTTCGAGCAGGCCCTTATAGTGGCTACCTAGCCGAGATCGTCAATCCAGGGACGCAAAACCTCCATCGTTCAATCGCCATCATTTATAAAGATGGCGATATTTATCTTTTCGAAGGGGAAAACCAGAACCAAAATCCCTCCGAAGATTTTAAACAGCAATTCAAAGCATTCGTTATCTCTTTGCGACCGATGACAGCAGATGACATGCGAATGGTAAATAAACAAACGATCGCGCTCGTTGAGGCAAAACCTGGGGACACCTATGCAAAGCTCGCGAGAGGTGTACCGATCAGGCGGAACGCCGAAGAAACCCTACGATTAATTAATGGGCATTACCCACGGGGGGAACCGCGCGCTGGAGACAGGATAAAAGTCGTACGTTAAATATTTACCGCCTTGATAACCTGCAGGTCCAGTTGGTGTCTTTACCGACTTTAAAGCAGGTCGCGTTTTTTTAGGTTTGCATACCAGTTAACGATGCAAACCATGAGATTTAGCGAAGAAGAGGAAGAAGAAATTGGTCGGAGTGAGAGGATTTGAACCTCCGACCCCTACGTCCCGAACGTAGTGCTCTACCAAACTGAGCTACACTCCGAAGAGGCCAAGCTGCGATCCGCCATGGGCCCTGTGTCACCCTTATGATGCTACCATTTTAATACTGCCTGAGCGGCCGGTCGTTCACGATACCGCTCATCCCAGGCGCGCAATAATGGTCTGTTACCAAACACGTCTGCTCCGATAAATCGCATAAATTGTAGGGATGATTGCATTGTGCAGTCAGCGACATTGACGTGCTCGCCACACAGGAAGGGCCTGCCATCGGTTAGCAATAGCTCCAAATGATCCATGGGGGTTTGTATAGCCTGCAGGTATTGAGCTGCTTTCTTAGGCTCTGAGGGTCGGCCAAGAGGCGATTTAGTCGCATGGCCATAGGCTCCCATGGGGCCACCTATTCGTAAATCGATAATACGCTCCAAATCCCGAGCCTTGGCGCGTTGCTCAGATGTGCCTCTATAAAGACGGTGTTTCGAAAATTTGTCCTCCAGGTATTCGATGATGGGGAGGGACTCGACGATAAAATTACCGTCGTCCATCTCCAGTGTAGGCACGGTGCCAAACGGGTTGCGGGCCAAATGCGCAGGTTCTTTATGTCGACCCTTAACTGTGTTGACGACAATTTGCTCAATGTTCATAAGCACGCTCAGTTGTTCACGCTCGGCGATGTAAAGCATGACCTTGGTTGGGTTGGGGGCCAGCGGCACCATATAAAGCTTCATTAGAGCCCCCTTGTGATATCGACTATCTGTTCAAGCAGTTGGTAACGTTTCGGGCCTATTGGGCCTGCGCTGTCGAGGCCTAACTTGAGAGTGGTTACGCCAGCGTCGCGATACTTAGCCAGTCGCTGGGTTACGGTTGCTGCATCACCTAGCGCTTGGAACTGGGTCACCATAGCGTCGGGCACCCGCTTCGCAGCTTCATCGCGTTTACCAGCCATCCAAAGTTGTTGAATAGCTAGCGCGTCATCTGCGTATCCCGCGCGTTTAAAAGCGTCGTTATAAAAGTTGGTATCAGCCGAGCCCATGCCGCCCATATTGAAGGCCACGGCCGGTTTACGTCGCTCGATCATAGCGTCGACGTTATCGCCCAACTCAACACGAACCGATACACACAGATCTAAATCACTTATCGCCCTGCCAGCTTCCGCAGCGCCCTCACTTAAATAATCAAGGTGCGCGCCGGGTTGATCCGGCGTGAAGGAGGTACCCAGCCAGCCTTGGGCGGCGTTGCCGGTATAACGCAGTGCATTGGGACCAAGGGTTGCAAGATATATAGGTATGTCAACGGGCGCGTGCTGCACTGCGATGGGCTTTCCTTCGCTGTTTGGCAACGGCATTTGAAATACCTCGCCTTGGTAGCGCACTTTTTCTCCAGCAAAAATCATGCGGCAAATCTCCACGGTCTCACGCAGGCGGGTCAACGGTGGATGAAATGGAGTGCTGTGCAAGCCTTCGACTACCTGCGGGCCGCTGGCCCCCAAGCCCAGCACGAAACGACCGTCGGTGAGGTCGTATAGGGTTAGAGCACTCATGGCAGTCATGGCGGGAGTGCGTGCAGTGGTTTGCATGATGCCTGTGGCAAGTTTGATCTGGCGGGTTTTGTCTGCCAGATAGGCGAGCGGCGTTAATGCATCGCTCCACCAAGCCTCGGCGGAAAACGCCATGCCAACACCAAGCTTTTCGGCGAACTGTACCCACTCCACGCTCTCGCGTAGCGTGTCAGATTTAAAGGCCCCAATTTCAATTGCGAGTTGCAAGGCAGTCTTGGTTTATGTTGTGGCGATGCGGTCAAGAATTGGTAAAAAATAATCTAAAAAGGCCTTTGGGTTTTCACTCATAGGGAAGTGCCCAACGTTTTTCATCTCTTGAAAGGACGAGCCTGCAATAGCCTTGTGAGCGGCTTGTCCTAGCTCCGTAGTGCCGCTGCAGTCATATTCGGCCGACAGTATGTGCACGCCCACGCGGTTGGTGTCGATCTCACCGGCAACAGTAGTCAAATCGTAGTCAACTAGGTAGTAGTTCAAGTCCCCAAGAAACACCTGCGGCCAGCCGCAGGAATACACGTATGAGGTTTCTTTGCGGTAGCGTTTGGGCGACGTTGGTGACATCAATGCATCCATCAAACGCGCTTTGTACTCGTTGTTGACTTGAGGGTGCCATAGCTCGGTGTTGTGCTCGAGCTTACCTGGAATCTCCAGTGCGCCTTCTAGTGAGATTACGGCGCGAAAGTCATCGGGGTGTTTATGTGCCAGATCCAGCGCTAGCAGGCCACCTACCGAACAGCCGACAAAGATCGGACGTTCAAGTCCAAGCACTCGGCTCAAGGTGAGCGGTATGGAGCGCAGAAACTCCCCTCGCAGCAGATATTGCTCAGCCCACCACTGCTCTTCAACTGGCGGTAGCGACTTGCCATGGTAGGGAAGGTCATAGGCGATCAATCGGAATCGGTCGGTGATTTCGGGTGTTTCAAAGAGGTGTCGCCACTGGCTGCTGTGACAGCCTGCGGTATGCTGCAACAGCACCGGTATGCCGGAGCCAGCTTCTTCAAAGTAGATGCGGTGTTTGGCGCCGCCTAGCTCTAGCTGTATGTAGCGACCAACTGGAGCGCCATAGGTACCTTCAGGCTGCAGGTCGTGAGGCATGGCTTCACCTGCCTCGATCGGCGCTCGCAGCAGTTCAATGGCTCGCGCGGCTGCCGCAAAGTACTGACCAAAGACCACCGGATCGGCGTCGCGGGAGATGCCCTTGCCCTGCATTACGTTAGCCATGATATCGTTATGAAAACGCTCGGGTACGGGTGCGAGTATTTTCTCCCAAACCCCTTTATTGGCCTTAAGCTTAATTATCCCGTCTTGGGGATTCGCGCTGGCATCTGGGATGCCTGCGCTCACTGGCAAAGTGCGCTCTTCGTCACCGATGACTAGCGTGAGTCCGCCGTTCCAATAACGCGCTGCGAGCATAAATTCACCGTCTGCAGCACAGTCCTCGACCCACTGTTTGGTTGTTGGAAGCCTTAATCCCACGATATCCCCCTTTTCTACGATATCCTTTCCGAGAATCGAAAAGTTTGCGTGGTTTTGCGTCCTCTTACCACCCTGGTGCGGTTCTATGTCTGCTTAGGCCAGCAGCGCGACGATGAAGCTTCTGGCTTGTTAGGTCTTTAATTGTCGATTTGTAGCTAGATTTTGCGCAATCGATGCACCGAACAAGAGAAGCAATAGTACCCAATATTGAGGACTCATAGATGCGTTCATCATCATTTGCGTGGGGTAGTTGATGGTGCGTTCGATCGCGGCGAGCTTATAAATATGTCCGTCAGCAAAGGCCGGATCCATTACCATGGCCAGCATGTCGCGGCGACTGCGGTAGCGCATCATGGCGGTGGCGGAGAAACCCACATTGTCGTCGGCACGCCAAGAATCCAAAAAACCGCCGACGGTACGGGCCTGGAATACGGGATGGCCACCGCGCAAAAACAGTTTCAAAGCGAAGGGTTGAAAATAGTTGGTGAGCACATCTGCAGCAGGCTGTTGCTCACCGCTGATCGGGTGCGCAATGTCACCGCCGTGGAGCTCAACTTGGTTGAGCATGATGAACGCGCGACCATCGTCTTGTTCGAGAAAGGCGCGCATAACCGCGGGATCGGTGTGCTCGCTACCCGAGTTTTCTGCAAACTGGGTCATGAAGTTGTCGATCTCGGCTTGTCTCAACGGCCCCTGCCAATTGAAATACCATAGGCTGAACAGGGCATAAGTGATGGGTACACAAATCCAGATTTTCCAGTTCATAGCAGGGTCTCGGTAATCGGTCTCGGGTACATATTGCGCGATAACGATATTCGGTAAAAGCGTGCTCGAACAACCGCAATCGTTAGAGACAGAATTAGTGCTGAACTCTAAGACCATGCAGATGTCGACCCGCAAGAGGTTTTGCACTTTTGGTTTGAGGACACCAACTGCATGCTGCGCTTCGCCACAAGCATGGACGTTGACGACGAAACTCGAGGGCGCTCCTCAACGATCCGCAAGTGACCCTCATCCTGTGAGCTCCGGCGTTGGCGCAATCTGCAGCGGCAGCAGGCGTGGATCGCCAGATGCTGCCTGAGCAACGCGTTTTTTCATATGCCGCGTATGCGCGGTGAAATCGCTGCGGTGCTCGACGAAGCCCTGCGCTCGTTCACCTGTCTTTGCATCGAGTTCCAGTTAGCTACGAATTGCGACACAAAGCCCTGATAAGATGGTTAGGTCGCTACCCGCATCGAAACCCATGCCTATTCGCTCAGGCAGGGTGTTGACGAGCCATTTTCGTAGCAGCTGGGATCACGTTTTTGGTGATGTCGAAGAACGCTGGGGCCGGATTAGAATAGTTCAATTTGTGGCCCGCGAGGCGTTGGGTATTTGTGCTCATTGGGCAACCTGCAAAGCCGCCTCATTCGGGTTGTGCTGCCGTCAGCGTATTCCCAAACCAAGTTTTCTCCATCGAGATAGCGCCTGACCACCACCGGCCCCCAGCCCAATATGCGAAAGTTCAGCACATTTTGCTGCCATGCCACGCCGGCGGAGGTGCGCGGACAGTACTGATTCTGCCCCAGGGTAAAATACACACCGCCCTCGGTGTCGTTGCTGTTCAGGCCACCAGTAGCGTTTGGCCCCATATCGTGAATGATGCCACTCGATGTAACCACCACTCGTTCGCCGCATTGCTCGATTCGCTCGACGTGGCTCACTTTGCCGCTAACGCCTTGCCAAAGACCGCGAATATCAGCGGCTGCCTCGGGCAGAGGCTCTGTGCATTCGCTTAAGATCGGCATAGGGAAGCGGACATAGCTGCATCCGGGCGTATTGCCCTTGGGAATGTCGATCGCGCGTTTACCGGAATTGTCTAGGACCGGGAGTTCACAGTAATTCAGTGTGCTTCCATCGCCCGCAAGAACCTTAGGGTCCATGGTCAAAGCTGGCCTTGCAGAGAAAAATACCAACCAAATCAGACCACCGGTCGCCAGAAAAAATAAAAGGAGGACCCGCGTAATCCACCGAAACAAGGTGCCCATGAGTGTGGCTCCGTTAAGGCATCAGTCGGCAAGACTACAGAGCACGCATTCTTCGGGCCAATTTTTTTGACTATTACCGCACGCGCATTGGCCTGTGGCCTGCTTTTTTGTATGGTCAGGCTCGTTTGAACTTAAAGAGAAGGTCGTAATGAATGCTAATGCTCAATCGATGCCCTTTGATCCAGAAGCCTTGGGACGCAAATATCAAGAAGAGCGAGATAAACGCCTCCGCGCGGATGGTAATGACCAGTATCAAGAAGTGAGCGGTGAGTTTGCTTACTTTGTCGAAGACCCTTATATCGACAGCGAACTGAAGCGTGATGCTATCGAGGATGAGGTCGAAGTCGTCATTATCGGCGGTGGTTTTGGCGGCATGCTCGCCGCTGCGCGGCTGCACGATGCGGGGTTAACAGACTTTCGCATCATCGAGAAGGGCGGAGACTTCGGCGGCACCTGGTACTGGAATCGCTACCCCGGGGCGTCCTGTGATATCGAGTCCTACGTGTACTTTCCGCTGCTGGAAAAAACGGGTTTTGTTCCTAAGCATAAATATACCAATGCACCAGAAACCCTCGAGTACTGTCACGTTATCGCTAAGACCTACGGACTACACCAAAGGGCCTTGATGCAAACTATGGTGACCTCCACGGACTGGGACGAGGAGACAGGCCGCTGGGTAGTCTCAACGGATCGTCAAGATCAGCTGCAAGCGCGATATGTGGTGCATTCCAACGGGCCCCTGAATCGACCCAAGCTGCCAGCAATTCGTGGCATTAATCAATTCAAGGGTCACACCTTTCATACCAGCCGCTGGGACTATGCCTACACCGGCGGTGATTCTAACGGCGGCCTAGATAGGCTGCACGATAAGCGAGTGGCCGTCATCGGCACCGGTGCCACGGCGGTACAGTGTGTTCCACATCTGGGCGCTGCTGCGAAGCAGCTATATGTTTTTCAGCGTACGCCATCGTCGGTCGATGTTCGCAATAACCAACCAACGGATCCAAGCTGGATCGGAAGTCAGCCTGAGGGTTGGCAGGACGAGCGACGCCGCAACTTCGAATCTATCATGACCGGCGCTCCGGTTAAGGAAGACTTGGTCGCCGATGGTTGGACCGAGGCATTCCGGCTGCTTTTTGGCAGCTTGCGGGACAAAGCACCGTCCAAGGCCCGCATGGCGCTGTGGGCGGCGACAGCCCCGTTTTCGCCGAAGTTTTATCAGGTTGGACTAAAGAGTTATCTCACCAAAAAGGCAACTGACTATATGAATTTGTCGCGAGAGATGGAGCTGGCGGACTATCGTAAAATGGAGCAGGTCCGGGCTCGTGCAGACTCCGTCGTGGAAGACCCGGAAACGGCAGAGGCGCTTAAGCCTTACTACCGTCAGTTTTGTAAGCGCCCATGTTTTCACGATGAGTATCTACCTACATTTAATCGGCCCAATGTAACCCTGGTAAACACCGATGGCCTTGGGGTGGATGAAATCACCGAAAGCGGAATTGTTTTTGACGGTCAAGAATATTCGGTGGACTGCATCATCTTCGCGACGGGGTTCGAAGTAGGCACAGATTACTCCCGTCGAGCTGGCTATCAGATCCACGGTGTCGATGGCGTAAGCGTTTCGCAGAAATGGACTGATGGCCTTGCAACATTTCACGGCATGCATAGCCGAGGTTTCCCAAACAGTTTCTTCTTCGGTCCCGCGCAGTCGGGTTTCACAGCCACCTATACCTATTCGCTTGACGAGCAGAGCGTGCATTTGGCGCATATTCTGAGCACGGCAAAGGCCAAGGGGGCGACGCGGATTGAGGCGAGCGAAGCGGCTGAGAAGCAGTGGGTGCAAACGATTATCGACAAGGCCCGTCTGACCGCTGAGTTTCAAGAAAAATGCACTCCCGGGTATTACAACAATGAAGGCAAGGTAAATACCAAGCCGCAAAATAACACCTATGGTGGTGGGCCTATTGAGTTTTTCGATCTGATGGCCAAATGGCGAGCCAGTGGAGATTTGAAGGGGCTAGAGTTACGTTGAGTGAAACACTAATTCTCCACCTCTTGTAGATTCAGGCGGTCAGCCCTAATTGTAAGATCGACGGTCCGCTAATGGTCAGCGGGCTGGCTAGGTTGTCTTGCTAATCCTCGACAAAAGAGAGTTCGATGTCCGAAGAAATTACGGATCGTCAGCGACGCTACACCTTGTTCATGTTGGTGTTAGTGTTTACATCCAGTCATGTCGATCGGCAAATCATGGGGATTCTCGGTCAGCCGATTAAAGAGTCTTTGCTGATCAGCGATACACAGCTCGGTTTGCTAACCGGCATTATGTTCGCAGTTGTCTATGCCACTCTCGGTATGCCCATGGCTATGTGGGCAGATCGCAACAATCGCCGCAACCTAATATCTTTTTCGGTCTTCCTCTGGAGCTTAATGACCGCTTTGTGTGCTGCGGCAACCAATTTTATCCAGCTATTACTGCTGCGCATTGGCGTTGGCGTGGGCGAAGCGGGCTCCAACCCGCCATCACATTCAATGATCGCTGACCTTTACCCGCCCGAGCGACGCTCAACGGCCATGGCCATATTCGGTACGGGGATCAACTGGGGCATTTTGATCGGGTTTTTGGTCGGCGGCTGGATCAACGAATGGTATGGCTGGCGGGTAGCGTTTTTGGTGGTTGGGCTGCCGGGCATTCTGCTCGCGCTGATTGTGCAGCTATCCGTCAAAGAACCACCTAGGGGATACTCGGAGGCAATAAAAACCGAAGTCAAACCTCCGAGTTTTTGGGCCGTAGCGAGTTTTATCTGGAACAGCTCAGTGCTTAGACACATTATCATTGCCGGCGCCCTTGTGTCTCTTGCCGGTTATGCATCGGTCATTTGGGTGCCCGTCTACTTGGTGCGGATTCATGAGATGGGCACTGGTGAGGTTGGCAGTTACCTGGCGCTATTGATCGGTGTTGGTGGAGCTCTTGGCATCTACATTGGTGGTCGTATTGCCGACTTCATGGCTGCTGGTCGTGGACAGCAGTGGCTGCCATGGGTAGTGGCGGTGTCATCCGCGATCAGTCTGCCCCTGCTGTACCTGACATTTATGGCGCAAACTCCCATGGCTGCCATCGCCGCCTACGTATTGCCAGCCATGCTAGGTACCCTGTACGTGGCGCCAGGCTTTGCCCTAATTCAAAACTCTACACCCCTGGAAATGCGCTCTGTGGCTGCGGCAATAAATCTCTTTATCACCAATATCATCGGCTTGGGAGTGGGGCCTTTTTCCGTGGGGCTTTTTAGCGACCTATTTTCTCAAAGCTATGGTGCAGATGGTTTACGCTGGGGACTGGCAACAACCATTCTTTTTTTGCTGTGGGGGATTTTTCATTACTGGCGCTGTGGGGTCATGATCAAACGCCAACATGCTGATACCTGCGAGCCGCAAAGGGCTTAGCAAGCTAAGGGAAATGTCGGCAAGAAGTAATACTGGAGGAGTCGATGTCATCAACCCATGAGGTACCCTCCCAGCGGATTCCACGCCTGCTATATTACCTCCTACAGCCCGTCATCCTGTTGGCGGTGATCGGCGTTTGGCTAACCCAACCGACGAATGGGTCGCTATTTTTCATCACAATTCTGTTCTTGCAGCTCACACTTGGTGCAATTGAGCGTCGATACCCAGATCGACCAGAATGGCAGACACCTGCCAAGCAGACATTCACTAATGTGCTGTTGGTTGCGTTCCTATTTGGTGTATCCGGCTCGATCGGAGAGATTTATACGCATTTATTGAGTCCGCCGCTTGACGGGATGCGAACTGCGCTAGGCCTCGATATTTGGCCTCATGACTGGCCGCTAGTCGTGCAGCTGTTCATGGTTTTCACGTTAAACGAGTTTTTTTGGTACTGGATACACCGCGCAGAACACCAGTGGTCACCGATTTGGCGGCTGTCGGGGCATGGCGCACACCACGCTTTCAGGAAATTAAGCGCATTGAACTTTGGTTTGAACCATCCGTTGGAGTATTTTTTCCTGCTATTGCCTGCAGCCTTACTCCAGTTAACTTTTGGCATCGGTGCACCTGTTTTAGGCGCGGCCTTATTGCTGGTGACCCAGGCGAGCATCGCCCACTGCAACATTGCAATGAACAGTCGCCTAATCGGATGGTTTTTTACAACAAACCAGTACCATATCTGTCATCACTCAACAGATCGGGAAGAGAGTAATAGCAACTTTGGTTGCGCCGCGATTGTTTGGGACCGCGTTTTTGGGATCTTTTGCGATAATCGAGTGATAGAGGCAGGGGCAGGGCCAATGGAACCAAACACCTGGCAAAAGCTGATCCTGCCGATCAAAGAGTTTGAGACATCGAGTCTCGCGCCCGGCACTCAGAGGTGATTCGAGGTTTCGACCCGCAATGAAAAAGTGAAAAGTGCGAAGTGAAAAGCGCAAAGGGAAAATTAAAAGGTGAACAGGTGCGGCCAAATAATTCGGCCGCGGTGCAAGGAAGCCGGTCATGGAGAGACCTCAAAGCAGTCCTGCAGCAGGCGCAGCTCTGGCTCTGGACAATCCTCGAATAGCCATGGTTATAGATCCCTGGTATCACCCTTTCAATGGCACCGTAGTATCTACGCGTCGGTTTGTAGATGCGCTTAACGACCGATTCGACTTTCGTATATTGCTTGCCCAGGCGCCGGGTGAGTCCATAGAAGAACACTGCGTCGGTTTTGCGCGTCTTCGTATTCCCGGTATCAACTTTATTCTGGATCGTATGAAAGCGCCGCTTGGGCTCCCGAACCGGCAAAAGCTACAGCAGGTGATCAAAGAGGCGGATCTGCTGCATGTGCAATTTCCCTTTTTTCTCGGTCATGGGGCGATTGCTGAGGCAAAACGTCAGGGCAAACCTGTCGTGATGTCCTTCCATGTTCAGCCTGAGAATATTCTTAGCAATTTGGGTCTATCCTCACGCTGGCTTACGAATCTCCTTTACCGTTTTTTCATCTGGCGTTTTTACCGGCGCGCAGATTGTGTTATTGCGCCATCTGTCTTTGCCGCGAACTTGCTGCACGATGCAGGCCTCACCCGGCCGATTACAGTGCTGTCCAATGGCGTGACCGAGAGCTTTTTTCTGGCTTCGACACCGGTGAATCAAATGCCGCCATTTCACGTGGTCAGCGTTGGACGCTTGGCGAAAGAGAAGCAGCAAGCCCAGTTGATTCAAGCTGTGGCCGCGAGTCCTTTCAAAAACGATATACGGCTTACCGTGGCGGGCACCGGTCCTCAGCAAGAGTCCTTGATTAGGCTCGCTGCAGCGCTGAAGGTCGAGGCTGAGATTGGGCGGGTTTCGGACGATCGCCTTAAAACGCTGTATCAAACGGCGGATGTTTTTGTGCAGACCAGTGCGGTGGAGCTTGAGGGTATGTCTGTGCTTGAAGCCATGGCCGCCGGTTGTCCAGTGCTGATAAACCAGTCGATTACCAGTGCTGTTCCCGAATTCGTCACGGCCCCTGAGGCAACCTATGCTATGAACGATGAGGAGGACCTTCGGCGCAAACTTGACGCCATGTTAGCAGATCATGTCTTGCGGGCCGCTGCAGCTCGGGGAAATCGCAAGATCGCGCAGTCTCGCCACCACGACAGATCGGTTAACTCACTTGCGGACATTTATCAGAGAGTACTAAGTGCGCACTAAGTCTCCAGACACGACGCGATCTGTAGAGGGTCTGACCCAGGTCAATAATGGCTCGGGGGGCGGCTTGGGGACCGCTTGGATCGGCTGGGTAGAGCGGCGCAAGGTCATGGTTCTGGTCGCCTCATTGTTGCTCTCAATCGTCTCCCTCGGCGCGTTTTATCAGTTTGGCAAGCTCAACTCTGACCTGAGTAAATTGATCAGACCGTCTGATTCCCTGACTTGGTATCAGCACGATCAGCAGTACAAGAAAGCGTTCCCCAAGTTCGAGCAAACCGCGGTGATCGTGATCCGAGGCGACGACTACGGGCAGGTGCAGGAGTACGCCAAAGGGTTGGTGCAGCGTTTGCCCATGGAGGTGCTAGATGACGTATTCGCACCGGGCATTGATCCCTTTATTACCAACGCCAGACCGTACTTTTTGACAGAGCCGCAATTAGATCAGTGGCTCGAGGGTGTCAGCTACAATCAAGGCACATTGCTGCGACTGATGGACGAAGCATCCCTGGCCAACGTGCTGTTTACCTATGCAGACTTTGTTATCGCCAATGCCGGGCAGCCGCTACCGATATCCCTTTCGTCTGCTGTGGTGGGATTGAAGCAAGGGAATCTTGAGTTTGAGGCCTTCTACCCGTTGGAGCCCTCGGGCGATACTTATCATGAGTTAATTGTGATGACTGGACGGCAGCAGTTGGGTGAGGCCCTACCCAACGAAGCCATCGTCACTGCGCTACAAGGTGTGATTAGAGAATATCCCCCATCGCCGACCATTGACGTGGCGTTGACCGGGGAAATAGCCCTAGCCCACGAGGAGATGAGCGCGGCCCTGGGAGGCGTGGAGCTGTCTGGTCTGATGTCGCTGCTCTTTGTTGCGCTTATTTTGCATCTGGGCCTTCGCTCTCTCCGTATTTTGCTCGCCATCGCAGCCATGTTGGTCATGGGTGTTTGTCTTACCCTCGGTTTTGCGACTTTAGTGATTGGAGAGCTCAATACGCTCTCGATGATCTTCGTGGTGTTGTTTTTTGGTCTTGGAGTCGATTTCGCGGCGCACTTTACTTTGCGTACTCAGTCGCACTTGTCCAACAACGTGGCAATGGCTTTGGTGCAAGCGCTCAAGGACACTGGGCCAGCACTGATTTTGTGTTCGCTTACGTCGGCAGGCAGCTTTTTGGCTTTCCTGCCCACGGCCTATAGGGGTTTTGCCGAGCTGGGCGTGATCAGCGCCGGGGGCATTGTTATCGCTCTGCTGCTTACGTTGACGGTGATTCCAGCAGCATTGATGTGCTGGACCCCGGCCCCACAAGACTCGTCCCGCAAGATGCTGATAACGCCACTACTGCGCCGCATTAGCGCGAACAGTGATTCACTGCCTCGAGGACTGGTGGTGGGAATATTTGCCGTTGCCTTCTTGGCATCACTGTCGATGGCCAAAGATGTGCGTTTCGATTACAGCGTTTTGGCCATGCGCGACGCTCAGTCGCCTGCCATGCGAGCGTTGCTGGACCTTCAAAGCGATCGCCAAACCACCGATTACAGCGTGCATATATTGGCGCCTGATGCCGAGTCGGCGGCAGCACTGCAAACGCGTCTGAAGACACTGCCTACGGTGGGGGCAGTGACGATACCCGATGACTTTGTACCCCAGGCGCAGGATGCCAAGGCGGCTAAGCTTGCACAGGTTCAAGACTTGCTGATTGACCTTGATGCGCCGTCAGCGACCCCCGTCGATCTGGAGCTGGCGACCTTGGCTGTTGAGTACTTGCGCGAAACCGCTTTGGAGCTTAGCGGCGATAGCCGCATTGAAGTCGAAAGAGTAGTGCGCTCTGCCGAGGCTATGTTGCAGCAGCAGGAGCACATTGCAGCCTATGAAACTCAACTGGTCGAACAATTGCCCGATAGTCTCTTGAAGTTACGTGGTCTGTTGAACGCACAGCCGTTTTCCCTGGAGCAAGTGCCACAGAGGTTTCGTGAAAGACTTATTTCACCGGACGGTCAGCACCTCGTCTCGGTGAATCCAGCTACACTGCTAAATGACCGCGATGCTACCGACGCCTTCATCACAGAAGTCTCCGCGAACGCGCCGAATGCCGCGGGCAGAAGTGTCGTTGAGTGGGGTATTGGGGCCGTGGTGATCGAGTCGTTTCAGCAGGCTGCGGCGACGGCTTTTGGTGCCATCTTTGTACTTCTGATACTGTATTTTCGGGGTTGGAAGTTCCCCCTGCTAGTACTCGCGCCTATCGCAACGACGATCGTACTCACCCTTGCCGTCTGCTCGGTCTTGGGAATTAGTCTAAATATGGCCAACATTCTCATGGTGCCTCTGATACTGGGCCTTGGCGTTGATACTGGTATCCATATTGTGCATCGGCACCGCCAGGCCCAGCGTGAGGGAGGTAGGCAGGCCATGGATCCGGCGATCCGTCGCGCGGTTTTGATCAGTGGTCTGACGACGGTGGCCACATTTTGTTCGTTAAGTTTGAGTCCGCATCAAGGGGCTGCATCCATCGGACTTCTGTTGACCATCGCCATCAGTCTTTTGCTCATCATTAGTCTGGTGTTGTTGCCGATACTGTTGCGCTGGTTTGCGCCAGTACCGGCCTCTGCATGAACAATTAGCCAGGTTGGCCTTCGTTGTCATGAATGTTGATCTCTCTTATAGTTTGCGTTCGTCGTAAAGGCGAGTTCTCAGGGCGGGGTGAAAGTCCCCACCGGCGGTAATCGCTCCCTTTGTTGCTCACATGCATGTGAGGCAAAAACGATGCGTAGCCCGCGGGCGCTCTTGGCAGCAAAGCATTTGCATTGTCGAGAGGACAGCAGACTCGGTGGGATTCCGAGGCCGACAGTTAAAGTCTGGTTATGAGAATAAGGTAATCTGCCAACGCTGATTTTTGTCAACCGCGGCCTTTGTCCTTGTTGCCCTGTTGTTTAACCAATCAATAGGAAAGCAACAGATGAAAAGTTTCGATTCCAATTTCTCCGACATCACCTCACGCGGCAAAATTGCCTTTGTCCAGTCCTGCTGGCATCGCGAAATTGTCGATTCGCTTCGTGATTCTTTTTTACAGGTTCATGCCAACCTCGATAGCCGGGATGTTGAATTATTCGAGGTGCCTGGTGCATTTGAGATTCCACTCCGCGCCAAGCTGCTTGCCTGCAGCGGACAATACGCGGGCATCGTCGCGGCAGGGCTGATTGTCGATGGGGGTATCTATCGCCACGAATTTGTCTCTACCGCGGTGATCGATGGGTTAATGCGTGTCCAGTTGGATACGGGCGTGCCGGTATTTTCCGCCGCGCTGACACCACAGGATTTCTTGAGCGAGGGTCAGCCAGAATTTTTCCGAGAGCACTTTGTCACCAAAGGCGCCGAGGCGGCCCACGCTTGTGTGGAGACCATTGGCGCTTTGCAGCAACACAAGGTCGCCTAGGTGAACTCGTGTGGCTTAGCTCTGCTCGACAGGGGTAAAGCTAAGCAGATCAGCGCCGCTCTCCACTAAGTCTCCGATGGTGTAAAAGACGTCGGTCACGGTGCCCGCTGCGGGTGCCTTGATCGCGTGCTCCATTTTCATTGCCTCCATAATCGCTAGAGTTGAGCCGTTGTCGACCTGCTGGCCTGGCTCTACAAAGAGTGCAGTTAGAGTGCCGTTCATGGGTGCTTTGAAGTTGGATTCGTCAGACCTGCCAGATTCATCGCCGAAGTCTGGAGCGACGGTACGGCAGGGCAGAGAATGCTCGCTGCCAAAGACTATCAGTTCTCGCTGGTGCCCAAGCGCCTGCTCGAATATTTCGACTTGGTGCCTTATCCCATTTAGCTCACTATAAAGTACCGAGCCAGCCAATGCGGCAGTCCCTCGATACGTTGCGTCTGCTACCACTACCTCAAAGGCTCCAGTGCGGTCTTGCTTGACCGTTATTGTTTTTTCTTCGTTATCAACCAGCACTATGTGGTGCCAAAAGCTTGGCGAGTTGATACGCCAACCATCTGATGCATGCCACGGTGAGGAGGAGTCGATTTGCGGCTTGCGGGTCGCCATCTCAAGTGTCGCCCCCTGGCTCACTGGGGCGAGTGTCAGATACAAACCAGCTTGCGCGAGGGTGATCGTATGGTCCTCATGGCCAAAGAGTTTGCGACGATGCTGTTCAATAAAGTCTGTCTTTAAAATCGCCTCTCGAAAGGCGGGGACTGCAATCAAGCGCCGTAGAAAATCCACGTTAGTCGTGACGCCGGCAATCTTGTACTCGCCAAGCGCTTTCTGCATCCGCTGTATGGCAATGGTGCGAGTTTCACCCCAGACAATAAGCTTGGCGATCATGGGATCATAAAATACGCCCACCTCGTCGCCTTGAATCACGCCGGTATCGATCCGTATGTTTGCGTTCGCCGCCGGCTGCTTCAGCCGCCAAAGCGAGCCTGCCGCGGGCAGAAAATCGTTTTCAGGGTTTTCGGCATAAATACGAACTTCGATGGCGTGACCCTGAATACTTAGCTCATTCTGAGCCTTCGGTAGAGGCTTACCGCTGGCCACAGCCAGTTGCCAAGCTACCAGATCGGTGCCGGTAATCATCTCGGTGACAGGGTGTTCGACCTGCAGGCGGGTATTCATTTCCATGAAGAAAAACTCGCCGTGCTCGTCTAGCAAAAATTCCACGGTGCCCGCGCCAACGTAATTGACGGCTGCAGCAGCCCGCAGGGCAGCCTCGCCCATTTGCGTTCGTAGCCTATCGTCAATGCCCGGTGCCGGTGCTTCTTCGATGATTTTTTGGTGTCGACGCTGTATCGAGCAGTCCCGCTCGAACAGATACACCCCGTTCCCTTGGGAGTCGCAAAATACCTGAACCTCTACATGGCGGGCGCGGTCTAGATACTTCTCAACCAGCATGGCGTCATTGCCAAACCCAGACTGAGCTTCGCGTTTGGCAGCCGCTAACGCTTCAGAGAATTCGTCCGCGCTGCGCACTTGGCGCATGCCCTTGCCACCACCTCCCGCCACAGCCTTAAGCAGCACCGGATAACCCATATTGTCGGCGGCCTCTTTGAGTGTGGCTTCATCTTGGTCGCCGCCATGATAGCCTGGCAGCGAGGGTACGCTGGCTTCCTGCATGATCTTTTTGGCTGCAGATTTGGAACCCATGGTCTCTATGGCGGTAGCGGGTGGGCCAATGAAGACCAGATCATTCGCTGCACAAAGATCTGAAAACTCGGCGTTCTCTGACAAGAAACCATAGCCAGGATGAATCGCCTGACAGCCGGTGGCCTTGGCAGCATCAATAATGCGCTGCATCTGCAGATAGGAATCTGCCGGCGCGGAGTCGCCAATGTGTATGGCTTGGTCTGCCATCTCAACGTGCAGGGCACGACGGTCTGCATCGGAGAAGACAGCAACCGTCTCGATGCCTAAGTGCCTTGCGGTTTTGATGACGCGACAGGCGATTTCGCCTCGATTGGCGACAAGAATCTTGCGGAACTGGGTATAAAACCTCGTGTCAGACATAGTTACATCCTGAACACGCCGAAGCGCGTGTCGGCTATGGGTTTGTTGAGAGACGCTGAAAGTGCCAAGCCTAGTACCCGTCGGGTGTCCACAGGGTTGATGATCCCATCATCCCAAAGACGAGCACTGGCATAGTAAGAGTGGGCTTGAGCGTCGAAGTCATCGATGATCGGCTGCTTGAAGTCTGCCTCGTCAGTTTCTGACCACTGCTCACCACCGTCCTCGATTTGGCTGCGTCGCACTTGTGCCAGCACGCCGGCGGCTTGTTCGCCGCCCATGACTGAGATGCGCGCGTTGGGCCACATGAACAGGAAATTTGGATCATAGGCTCGTCCGCACATACCGTAGTTACCGGCACCATAGGAATTGCCAACGATCAGCGTCAGCTTGGGCACTTTGGCGCAGGCCACCGCAGTCACCATTTTGGCCCCGTGTTTGGCGATGCCGCCAGTTTCGTACTGTTTGCCTACCATGAAGCCCGTGATGTTCTGCAAAAAGATCAGCGGGATTTTGCGCTGAGCGCAAAGCTCGATGAAGTGCGCGCCCTTTTGGGCCGATTCAGCAAATAGCACACCGTTGTTTGCGACAATACCAACGGGATAACCATAAAGTCGGGCAAAGCCACAAACCAGGGTGCTGCCGAACAATGCTTTGAACTCGTCGAATTCAGAGCCGTCAAAGATGCGAGCGATGATTTCACGCACATCGTGCTGCTCGCGTACGTTTTTCGGCACGACGCCAAGCAGCTCGGCAGCTGGATACAGAGGCTCCGCGGGTTCCGCGATATCCATATGCAATGGCTTTATGCGATTGAGCCGACCCACTGCTTGACGAGCGAGTTCCAGTGCATGATGGTCGTTATTCGCGTAATGATCGGTTACCCCGGATTCCTTGCTGTGCACATCTGCGCCACCTAGCTCTTCCGCGTTCACCTCTTCGCCGGTCGCCATTTTTACCAGCGGGGGACCTGCGAGAAAAATGGTGCCCTGATTTTTCACAATGATGGATTCATCCGCCATTGCAGGGACATAGGCACCGCCCGCAGTACAAGAACCCATGACCACGGCGATTTGAGGAATGTTCTCCGCGGACATGTTGGCTTGATTGAAAAAAATTCGCCCGAAGTGGTTTTTGTCCGGAAAGACCTCGTCTTGGTTGGGCAAATTAGCGCCACCGGAATCGACCAAGTAGATACAGGGGAGGTTGTTCTCGCGGGCAATGTCTTGTGCGCGCAAGTGTTTTTTGACGCTGATCGGGTAGTAGGTACCGCCCTTCACCGTGGCGTCGTTGGCAACAATGACACACTCCATACCCTTGACGCGCCCAATGCCGGTGATGATTCCTGCACCGGGTACATTGTCTTTGCCATACATGGCGTGCGCTGCAAGCTGGGAAAACTCAAGAAAGGGAGAGCCCGGATCAATCAACATATCCACACGTTCTCTGGGAAGCAATTTGCCTCGAGCCTTATGACGTGCCTGATAGCGCCTTCCTCCGCCTTGTTTGATCTGTTTGATCAGGGATTCCAGATCATCCACCAACGTCTGCATTTGTCTGGCATTGTCAACGAAGGCTTGGGATCGGGGGTTTAGCTGAGAGGTTAGGATTGTCATGTGGAGTTTCCTTAAGGTTGGGTTGACGCACAGAGATAGTGCTCACCGCTAAATAGGATGTTGTGAGCCAACCGATCAGTAAATGTAAGCAGGCCTAGCGGTGGTCAAGATTAATTGGCAGTCGCGGCGCCTTGCGTATGTCCCAAGGCTCGCCGCCGCAGCGCTTTCTCAACATCCAGCGCTAGTAGCGCACGCAACTCATCAGACGAGTTTTCAACAAACGCATCATCGAAGGGTCCCATGGTGGTCATAGGACGCACCGCAATTTGCGTGTAGTTAATCAATATCGCCACGCGTGGACGATCGGAATGGTTCACCGCAGTCCGATGCCATAACAAACCATGACTGACGACTGCGTCGCCGGCATTGCCGGTAGCCTGAATCGCATGCTCGCTGAATTGCGCCTCGTCTGGTCTACCGCCCCAGAGCTGGCTGCCCGGCGCAACCCAAGTGCCGCCATTGTGTTCAGTAAAGGGTTCCATCATCCAAATCACTTGCATCATCAACGCTGGGTCGACAGGCAGCCCCGGATTCATTGCCCAATAGGGGTAGTCCACATGTAGCCCTCCCTGGGGACAATCCGGTGGGAGTACTCGTGCCGATACCGCAGCGAGCGTCGCATCATGACCAAGCAGCCGATGGGCCAAGCTAAGAAGCCGTGGATTAGTCACCATGTCATGAATCATTTTACCCCAAGGTAAAATGTTGCGTATGGCGATTTGACCGTTCTGGTCTGTGCCCTCGTCCAGCCGCGTCAGTGCTAGTTCGCGAACAGCATCAGCTTGTTCCGGCGTGATCACCTCTCTCAGCAGGTGGTAACCGTTACCGTGCAGCAGGTCGTTGTAGGCTTCTTCAGACATGGTCTCTTTCCCTCTGTAGGCCGCCTATAGTGTGAGAGGCATGGTACCAAGGCAAATACCTCGCTCAGGGCTATATTGCTGTCTCGTTGATTGGGTGATTAGACGGAATTCAGCGCAAATATCCCAAAGGTAAAAGTTACTGCGAAAAAATGAGCGGGTTGTTGGTATTAACTTGGGCAAGAGTGGTTAGCGGTCTTGGAAGTCTCGGAGTCGCAAAGGCTGCTTTAGTCGATGATCCGGATCGGTGCCTCCATCCTTGACGTTAGAGTAACGACGCACTGTACTGTGGTTTCGAAAGTTTGGGATTAGCAATGGTGGAAAATCAACGTCAGGGGCCGCTTCAAGATTTGACTGTAATTGACTGCACGCGGGCGCTAGCCGGGCCCTACGGTGCTGGCTTACTGGCGGATCTTGGTGCCAACGTTATAAAGGTTGAACCGCCCTCGGGCGATGGCTATCGCAATATTCCGCCGTTTTTGCCCGATCATGCTCGTCCCCATGAAGGGCGAGAGGCTGGCACGGATTTCGGTGCACCCTTTGCAGCGGTAAACCGCAACAAGCGCAGTGTCTGCTTGGATCTCAAGAACGATGCGGACAAAGCCGTCTTCTTGCAGCTGTGTGATCAGGCCGACGCGGTGCTGGAAAATCTACGAGCTGGTGTGATGGATCGCCTGGGATTGGGCTACGAAGTGATCGCCGCACGGAATCCGAAAATCATCTATGCCTGCGTGCGTGGCTTTGGTGATCCGCGCACTGGTGAGAGTCCCTACGCGCACTGGCCGAGCCTTGACGCAGCTGCCCAAAGCTTCGGCGGCCTGGTGTACGCCAACGACGGATTGGTGACACCGGCCATTGCGGATATTTTCCCTGGCACGCTGATGGCACTTGGGGTGATATCCGCCATTCATAGCGCTAAGCGCAATGGCAGGGGGCAGTTTCTCGATGTGGGCATGTACGACGCCATGATGGCTTTTCAAAAAAGCGCCGTGGCGCAATACGGTTTCACCGGAAAGCCGAACCCTGCAGGATTGCAGCGGGCAATGACACTTTATCCGTTTGATCTGTTTCCAACTGCGGATGGCCGTATCGCAATTGCCGTAGGTCAACCCCGCCATTGGGACCTACTTTGCGCAGCCATGGACCGCGCGGATTTAATGGACGATGAACGCAGTTCTTCAAATGAAGCTAGGCTTGCAAATGTGGATTGGGTCGAGGAGCAAATCTGTGCTTGGACGCAATCTTTAACCCGAGCCGAGATCATGGCCAAGCTCGATGGTGCCATTCCCATAGGGCCCGTGCAGACTATGGCGGATATTTATGCTGACCCGCACGTGAGCGCGAGGGGTATGCTTGAAACCTGCTCGCCCGCTGGTGAAAACCCCGACATGGTCTTGGCGGCAAGTCCGATCAAGTTTTCACAAACGCCCACCACCCTGTATCAAAGACCGCCAAATCTAGGCGAGCATAATGCTGAGGTTTTGTCGGAACTTGGTATCGAGCCACCCACGCGAAAAGACTGATATTTAGAATCTAGTCGCAACGCGACAAATGATTTAGCGTTGAAGTTTTGGGTAGGGAGAAATCGATGCATACACTGGTCGATCCACTAAATCGCGCACTGCAAATTAGGCCAAACGCTATCGCCTTTATCGATGGCGAGCGCGAGATAACCTTTACAGAGTTTCATCAGCGCTGCGGCAAGCTGATCAGCGCGCTGCGCCACTTAGGGGCTCGATCCGGTGCCCGGATCGCCATTCTGGCGAACAATAGCTCTCAATATTTCGAAGCCTATGTCGGCATTCCCGCTGGAGGCATGGTGGTGGTGCCTCTGAATACGCGGCATGCCATGCCCGAGCTTGTCTATGCGCTGAAAGACTCTGGGGCCGATATTTTGATTACTGATCGAGCCGATGTGGGTGACTTAGCCGACGTGGTCGAACAAGTCGTCACGCTGCCTGATAATTATGAAACCCTCCTTGCTGAGGCTGAACCTGCCCTTCTGGGCGAAGGCGTTAACGAAACGGACCTTGCGGGTTTGTTCTATACCGGCGGAACCACCGGTGCGAGCAAGGGTGTGATGCTCACCCACCGCAACTTGATCGCCAATTCCCTCAATTGGTTAGCGACTGTGCCGCAAAGCGAGCATGATCGCTCCTTGGTGATGGCCCCTATGTTCCACGCTGCTGGTTCAAACGGCATTCTTGCTGCGATTTGGCAGGGGGCGCTGCAGGTGCCGCTTGGCACTTTTGATCCTGCTGCGGTGCTAGACTTGATAGAAAAACACCGCATCACTATGACCCTTGGCGTGCCCTCGATGTTGGCAGCCATTGCCGAAGAACAGCACGTGAACCCTCGTGACGTCAGCAGCCTAGAGGTGCTTACCCACGGCGGTTCGCCTATTGCTACGGAAGTCGTCCGCCGCAGTTGCAGCGCATTTCCGAGCACCCAACTTGTTGAAGTTTACGGGGCTACGGAAACATCCCCCTTGGTGTCGCTGCTTGGCAACGAAGAAACCCTGATAGATGACCCGCTGGCGAGAAGCTGTGGCCGAGCCGTGATGGGCTGCAGCGTTAGTATTAAGGATGCCGATGGCACGACGTTGGCCTGTGGTGAAGTAGGCGAGGTGGTCGTTTCCGGCACGAACGTCATGGCGGGCTACTGGAACAAACCTGAGCAAACGGCTGCGGTACTCAAACACGGCGGATACTACACCGGCGACATGGGTTACCTCGATGATGACGGCTATTTGTTCCTTGTGGATCGATCAAAGGACATGATCGTAAGCGGTGGCGAGAATGTGTACTCCACCGAGGTCGAAGAGGTGCTATACCGCCATCCTGCAGTTCTCGAGGCGGCGGTATTTGGTGTGCCTGACGACAAGTGGGGCGAGGCGGTACATGCGGTTATCGTGCCCCGACCGGAAAATACCGAGGTTCAACCCGAAGAGTTGATCGCTTTTTGTCGTGAACATATCGGCGGATACAAGGTACCCAAGGGCATTGATATTCAGCATGAACCCCTGCCAAAGTCTGGACCCGGCAAGGTGCTAAAGCGGGACCTTCGTGCACCATACTGGAAAGGTACAGATCGCGCGGTTAACTAACGCTTAGCATTATCAGGGAGTCGGCCATGAAAGAATTGTTTGACCGTATTTTCGAGCGCAATCGACTGAACAGACGATTGCACTGGACTACCATCGCCTCAGAAAAGATTCTCCTCGCCATTATTGGGCTATTGGCGGTCATTGCGAGCGCCCAGTATATCTGGGGCATGTTCCAGGTAGGCAAGATCACCCTGGCGGACTTATTTTTGCTTTTCATTTACGTCGAGATTATCGGCATGATCGGGGCGTTTTATTCCACCAACCGCATTCCCGTTACGCTGCCGATTATTATCGCCATCACAGCTTTGTGCCGGCTGATTATCATGCAGAGCAAGGATATGCAGGCGTTGACTCTTATTGCTGAGGCGGGTGCTGTACTGATTTTGAGCGCCGCTGCCTATTTGATGAGCCTAAAAGACAAACTCAGCCAAGATAAGTTAGAGCAAGAAGAGCAGGAGCTCGTGCGGGATGAGTTGGAAAAACAGTCGAAGGTTGATGGCTAAGTTCGCCCTCGCCAAACGCAAGCGCTGTGAATCTCTTCTCGAAACGCTCGGTAGCGTCAAGCTTTTGGGGAATCTCTCGAATTCGCTCCCGCTTAGGCAGGCAGATGGACATCGGTACGGCTTCGATCATCATGTATGCGAAGCTCGATCCAACGATTCTGTTTGTTGGCGCCGTGGTGTCCGACTTGGGCAACGAGTGGCGTCAAGAGTGGCTTCACTAGTTTACTCAGCAGAAACTCTCAATATCGCCAAAGGCTTGGGTCAACAGAAGAAGCAACCGCCTTCGACCTCGGTCAGCGCGGTTTTGCACTTGAGCGACTTGAGGAAAAAACCTGCCTAAATCGAGAGGTCGTTCAGATTGTAATCTTTAATCACACGCTGCCACGCCTCCTCACTGAAGCGCAGCTTGTTGACGTGGCTTGCGAGCGGCTGATACTGAAAACGCGGTTCCTCGGGATAAAATTGCGCCCGGGCATCGATTGCCACACCTACCACCTCTGAGCGTTTAGCGATGCGCGCTGCGTCATAAACCACGGATTCAGATTCGCTTAATGCGCCCGCGGCACCGAGCACAGAGCTACGTTTATGAAAACCAAACGTGAGCGAAATGCGCAGATCTTCTGACGTATTGGCAAAGGATCCGTGCAGTGCTTGTCGATTCACAATGGTTACATCGCCTGCGGCGCAGTAAAGCGGCACTGCGTCTGGTAGCTGCTCGACACCCCGATTGGCGGTAACTCGCGCCTTGATATCGATCTTGCCTTCTTTGTGGGTGCCGGGTACCACCCACAGACAACTTCGCGCCGTGGTATCGAAAAGCTGTACCTGAAAGTTGAAGCCGTGAATGTTGGAATCCCAAATTGGGTTATCCCAGTGAGTAACGCCGTCTTGGTGCCAAGAGACTGAGCCGCCTCGGCCTGGCTGTTTTATAAAAATGGCATCGTTATAGGGAACAAAGTCATCGCCATTGATGGATGCGGCTACACAAAGTAGATCATGATGCCCGTATAGGCGCAGGCCACTAGGCATGGTTTGACACATACCGGTCATAATGAAGACGACCTTATGCGGCGGCTGATCAACGGCAGCAGGCTGCGCCATCTGGGTTGGGTGCCTGCCGTTAAGTGCCTTGGTACCACCCCATGGGTCGGTTAGCGGCTGGATCATGGAGTACACAGGACGAGCAAACTCTTGACCATATGCAGGCCGACCTTTGTGATCGACCTCGGCGCCGTTGTCGACGGGGGCGCGATCCAGCAACCACTCCATATCCGCCCTGAGCAGATCGATCTCATCTTGCTTAATAGCGCCCTCAAAAATGTAAAAACCCGTTTTGTCGTAGGCCGCGAGAATGTCCGGTGTCAGCTTGCCGTTTGAGTCCAGCTTTAACGGACCACGGTTGCCCAACGCCTTGGCGCGTTCAATCCCCTCGGCGACATATTGCGTCATGGTCTCAGCGTGCTGCCGAGCAGTGAGTACAGTTCCCATGCGACCCTCTCATTTTATCCCAATATCTAGATAGCATAGAAAAAGCACGGTTTTCCACTGCTGTAAAGTTTTTGCAAGCGCCGTTATTCGGCATCATGTTCCGTATTAGAGGAGGGAGCGCTATGCAAGAACAACTACCCGGTCGTCTGGGTGACCCAAGTATGACCCTGTTGACGGATCCAAGAATGGATCCGCGCGTCGTAAATTTACTGGCTGCTTCGGGCGATCTTTTAGATGGGATTGAGCCTCTGGAATCTAACGCTTCCTATGAAGAGGCCTTGGCTCTCTGCGAGCAAATCGAATCCAAGATTGCGCTGGCTCACCCCCTGGCGGAGGCGGCGATGCCAGATTTCAGTGATGTCCGTCAGCGCGAGGAGGTTATTCTTGGTGTAAATGGCAACGAGATTACGCTTTACATTCACCAGCCGATAAATCGTGATGGGCCCCTGCCCTGTATCTTTCACACCCATGGTGGCGGCATGGTGTTTTTGACTGCCGCAGATCCAAATTATGTGCGCCTTCGTAATGCACTGGCCCAAAGTGGTTTGGTCGTCGTGGGAGTGGAATTCCGCAACGGCTCGGGCAAATTGGGTAATCATCCGTTTCCTGCTGGGTTGAATGACTGCGACGTCGCGCTGCAATGGACAGATGCGCATCGCGACGAGTTAGATATTTCGGCCATCGTGATGGCCGGTGAGTCTGGCGGCGGCAATTTGGCTCTTGCGACCACCCTCCAGGCGAAACGCGATGGACGTATTGGCAGCATTCACGGCGTCTATGCCATGTGTCCCTACATTTTCGGCGGCTACGCTAACCCGCCGACGCAGTTGCTATCGCTGCAGGAAAACGATGGCTATACCCTTGACTGCTCACTGATGAGCACCTTAGTGAAGGTCTATGACCCCGATCTGCTCAATGCACGCAACCCGCTGGCTTGGCCTTATCACGCGACGCCCGAAGAACTAGTAGGCCTGCCCCCGCACATCATATCCGTTAACGAGCTTGATCCTTTGCGCGATGAGGGCCTGGTGTTTTTTCGTAAATTGCTCGCGGCGGGTAACTCAGCGACCGCGCGTGTTGTCCCGGCTACAAATCACGCGGGAGATTTAAGTTTTCCTGATGTTGCGCCCGAGCCGTATCAAGAAACCCTAAGATCACTGCGTAACTTTGCCTACGCCTGCGCGTTGTAATATGCGAGTGGATAGGGCGCTTCCTCGCATCGAGATTGCAGAGTGCTTGGCACCTTTGTGCGGGCTCGACTAGGTTCGACCCCCGTCGATGGTGAAGTTCTGACCAGTAATCATATGACTGTCATTGGACGCCAGAAAGAGGGCGAGGTTGGCAACATCTTCTGGCATCAATCGCTGGGGAAGTGCGACCTGGGCCATCCAGGCGGCTTCTGCTTCTTGCGTGAGCCAAGTATCAAGCTGTCGCTGAGTTACCACCCAGCCAGGTGATATGGCGTTCACCCTTATAAAGTCGACGCCATAATCCTTGGCCAATGCTTTTGTCATACCAAGGAGGCCAGCCTTTGCGCTGACATAGCCCGGCATATTGCCAGGCCCAAGGGTAGCGTTGATGGAACTGAAATTGATGATAGAGCCACCCCCGTTAACGGCCATCATCGGTGCCGCAGCCTGGGAGGCAAAAAAAGCAGCGTCAAGATTGATCGCCAGACAGTCGCGCCACTGGCTTGCAGACATATCGCCCGGCACATGACGCATGTCGTTGGCGGCATTGTTAATGAGCACCCCAAGCGGCACGCCTTCGTTGGCCTCACTGATGACCTCCTGCAAGGATTTGGTATTCGTGACATCCAGACATCGAAATGTTGGTTTGCCGTCTAACTCGGCGACCAAGTCTTCACCCTCGGCCTGCTGGAAGTCGACAAAGGTTACCAGCGCGTGCTGCGCTGTGAAGGCGCGAACTAAGGCTGCGCCGATGCCGGTTGCGCCACCAGTAATAAAGATGCCTCGACCTGCGAGGCTTGGGTATGTGGCGCCTTGCTGCATGTGCTGGACTCTTTTTGGGTATTATTGCATTAGATTGAGTACATCAGTTTAAGGCTTCTTCATAGAATCCGTGAGTTCTGTCGGGCTGGCTGGCGCTCTTTTTTTCTGCTTGAGCAACGGGGTGCGTCCATGGATTTTAAAACTCACCGGGCTTGGTTAACGCCGGAAATTACTTCACAAGGTCGAATGCCAGCCCATACGCCATTATCCAGTTGGCGCAGTGAGGGGGCGGCTCGGGACGAAGAGGCCAGCGACTCGCTTATCAGTTTAGACGGGCAGTGGTACTTTGAACTTTTCCCCAGTCCTATCGACGTGCCCGATAATTGGCCGTCGCAAACCGAAACGTTGCGAACCATCGCGGTGCCAGGACACTGGCAGCTACAGGGCTTTGACCGCCCCATCTACACCAACGTAAAGTATCCGTTTCCTTGTGATCCGCCAAAGGTTCCGGAACAAAATCCTACGGGCTGCTACCAGCGCACCATCACACTTTCCAAGGACTGGCTTGCAAATGAGCAGGTGCGGGTGATTTTTGACGGCGTAGATAGCGCGTTCTATCTATGGTGTAACGAGTCATGGGTCGGTTACTCCCAGGACAGCCGTTTACCGGCAGAGTTTGATCTTACGGCGTATCTGCACCCCGGCGAAAACTCTTTAAAGCTGGTCGTCTTTCGTTACTGCGATGGCAGCTATCTTGAAGACCAGGATATGTGGAATCTCAGTGGCATATTTCGCTCTGTCTATCTGTTGCGAAAACCCCAGGCTCGCATCACGGATTTTCGCGTCACCGCGAGTTTGGATGATCAATATATAGACGGGTTGCTGGATGTTCAGGTGGTCACTGAGGATGCCGAGGACTGTCAGATAGCCCTCTCGCTATATGACGCGAATGATTTTTCCCGCCCGGTTATGACCATGACACCTCAAGGCTTCGGCGCTCGGCAGATTGATGAAAAAGGCGCGTATGCCAATCGCTGCGAGATAGCCCAATCCATTGCCTCACCTCAGGCTTGGAGTGCCGAGCAGCCAGCTCTTTATCGACTGACCGTGTCTCTGGTCAACGGAGATGGACAGTTGGTTGAGGCTGAAGCCTGCGATGTCGGCTTCCGAAGGGTGGAGACTATTGCAGGTCAGTTATGTCTCAATGGTCAGCCACTGCTTATTCGCGGTGTGAACAAGCACGAACACAATGCCTCCACAGGACACTTCGAACAGCTCGCCGATGTTGAACGGGACCTGTGCCTGATGAAGCAGCACAATTTTAATGCCGTGCGCTGTTCGCACTATCCGCACCAACCAGGTTTTTACCGACTTTGTAATCGGCTGGGTATGTATGTGGTCGATGAGGCGAATATTGAAACCCATGGTATGACGCCCATGGGGGCGCTGGCGGATGATCCGGCCTGGGCGGCATCTTTTTTAGAGCGTATGACACGCATGGTGGCCCGCGACTTCAACCACCCCAGTATTATCCTTTGGTCCTTGGGCAACGAGTCGGGCTATGGCGCCGCTCACGATGCCATGTATTACTGGACCAAGCGCGCTGACCCCTCCCGGCTCATTCAGTACGAGGGGGGCGGTTCGGCGACGCCGGCGACCGATATCATTTGCCCGATGTATGCCCGAACTGATACCGACATGCCGCGAGGCCCGGATCTTAGTCCCAAGCCCGGACTGATTAAATGGGCAGGGCTAGGTGACGAAAACCGTCCGCTGATTTTGTGTGAGTACGCCCACGCCATGGGCAACAGTCTGGGAAATTTTGCGGACTACTGGGATGCCTTTCGGCGCTTTCCAAGGCTGCAAGGCGGCTTTATTTGGGATTGGGTCGATCAGGGTTTACACAAAACCCTCAGCGATGGTCGACTGGTTTGGGCCTACGGCGGCGACTTCGGTGACACGCCCAATGACCGTCAGTTCTGCATTAACGGCCTGGTGTTCCCCGATCGATCTGCGCACCCTACGCTGCTAGAAGCCAAGCGCTGCCAACAACCCTTTACGGCGCGGCTGAGTATGCGAGGTGGTGTCAGCGTGTGGATTACCAGCGAGCATGCATTTCGTCCAACCGACAACGAGCATTTGTATTGGCAGCATATGAATGAAGCCGGAGTGTTAGCCCGCGGTGATTATGCTTTGGCCCTCAAGCCAGGGAGCAGCCAGAAGCTTACCCTGTTAGGCGATGAAGAACTGAGTGGTGTCACTAGCTGGCTTAACCTATGGATTGAGCAGCCAAGAGCTACGGCCTGGTCTGGAGCGAATCATGAGGTCGCGCGCTGGCAGTTTGAGCTTGGGGGTTACGCCAAACCCTTCACCGTACCAACGCCGGGTGCCTCGGTTGAGGACACACCGGAGGGTTTTGCGGTGGCTGCAGGTGATAATAACTGGGTGATTGATGGATCTTCCGGCCTGCTGCGCAGCTGGCTAAAGAATGGCAGGCAACAGCTTGTAAGCCCCTTGCGGGATAACTTTTTGCGAGCTCCCCTGGATAACGATATCGGCGTGAGTGAAGCCGGGAGGTTAGATCCCCGCTCGTGGCTGGCTCGTTGGCAGGCGGCGGGTTTGTTTGAGCTGCAGCATAGGTGTTTGCAGATAAGCGCAGCGGACGATTCAGTGATCGCGACCCAAGCCTACTACCATCAGGGGAAACCGCTTATCCAGAGCCGCTGGATTCATCAGTTCAGCGCTGATGGCCTGCTAAACGTTCGCGTGGAGCTTAGCGTTGCCGGTCATCTGCCGCCGCTGCCCAGAGTTGGGGCTCATCTGTTAGTAAACCCCGTTGACGAGATTCGCTGGTTTGGTCGCGGACCCCACGAGAATTATCCAGATCGCCTAACCAGTGCCGACGTTGGTAACTGGCATGCCCCAGTGGCGCAAATGCATACCCCTTATATTTTTCCCAGTGAAAATGGATTGCGATGCGATGTGTCCCGGCTCCAGGTGGGAGAGATCAGAGTGCAGGGCCACTTTCACTTCGGCGTAAGCCCGTATGGCTTCGAGCAACTAAAGTCGGCTACCCACGACCACCAACTGGTAAGCGAATCACACTTGCATCTGTGTATCGATGGCTTTCATATGGGTGTTGGCGGAGACGATTCATGGACGCCAAGTACAAAGGCGAGGTATCTACTTGATGCTCGTGAGTACCAGTGGGCCTTTGCTCTGAAATAAGCAGCCAGCAGTCTTGAATAGAATTGTGCCCAAAAGATTACATGGTTCTTGGCAGAGCCTATAAATTACAAACTGAATATCGGTGGGAAAGTGATATGCGAGATTTTATGTCAAAGGTAGCCGTAATCACCGGCGCGGGGTCAGGAATGGGTCGATACTTAGCCGTATTGTTGGCCAGGTCAGGCTGCGACGTGGTGATTTGCGATGTCAACGAAGACACTCTTGCGGGCACGGCTAGTATGCTAAAAAACTACAACGTCGCGGTATCAGCGCACTTGCTAGATGTCGGTGACGAGGAAGCAATCAAAGCCCTCCCAGAGAAAGTGATTGCCCAACACGGCAAGGTTGATTTGGTTTTTAACAACGCTGGCATCACCATTGACTCGGACTTTGCCAATATGTCGGAGCCAGACTGGGATAAAGTTATGGACGTAAACCTCCATGGGGTTATAAACATGACGCGAGCGTTCTTGCCTTATCTGAAAGATCGTCCAGAGGCCGCTGTGGTCAATACGTCATCGATCTTCGGCATGATTGCCGTGCCTCGCCAGAGCGTTTATCACACGACGAAGTTTGCCGTGCGTGGTTTTACTGAGAGCTTGGTGAAAGAAATGAAGGGTACCTCGGTACAGGTGCACTGCGTGCATCCCGGGCACATCGGCACGAATATTCTGACCGCGGCTAAAGTTAATCGCGCGGAAGGAGAAAGCGCACCATCGGGGCTGCTGGGGCGGTCTGACGCCACCCATGAGGAGCAGGGTAAGGCGTTTCGAGAAAATGGTATGCACGCCAGTCGCGCGGCAAAGGTAATTTTGGACGGTGTACGCAAACAACGTAGCCGCATCTTTATTGGCATGGACGCCAAGCTGATTGACCTTGCCCAGCGGTTAATGCCCATGCACTACGACAAACTTCTGCCGCTGATTTTTTTGCCGCTAGTGCTGTTAAGAAATAAAAAAGCCATAAAAGACCTGCCCGCAGAGCCTTAGGGAAAACGAATAAAAAACAGGAAGAGCACCCGATGACGCAATTTGTGAGAACCGCAGACGAACACTTCTCGAACTTACCAAACTTCGGCTTCGCGCCGAATTATCACACCTGGCAAGACCTGCGTATGCATTATCTCGATGAGGGTCCCGGGGACGGGCCGGTAATGTTGCTGCTGCACGGCATGCCGACGTGGTCATTCCTCTACCGCGATGTCATCCCTGTACTGGTAGAGGCAGGCTATCGCTGTATCGCCCCAGACCACATGGGCTTCGGGCGCTCGGATAAACCCACAGATATTCACTGGTACACAATAGCCCGCCATACAGAAATTCTGACCTCGTTGATCGTCGAGTTAGACCTGCAGAACATCACCTTAGTTTGTCAGGACTGGGGTGGTCCGACGGGGCTGGCTCAAGCGGCCACCATGCCCGAGCGATTCTCGGACTTGGTAATTATGAACACTTGGCTGCATCACCCCGAGTATGAGTATTCCGATGGTATTAAACGCTGGAACGCGGGTTGGCATGAAGGCGGTACCTTTGCCAGAAAAACACCGAATATTGGCCTGTTACTGGTGCTGAGCGCCGGATTGATGGAGCCGGGCTCTTTCATGTCGGCCTTTATCGATCGTACTGACCCCCAGCTGACTGGCGTCGCAGCAGATATGTACGCAGGATTTTCGGCACCCTATCAGGGGTTGCCCGACAAGGGCTTTAACGGTTTTCGTCGTTTTCCCCTGTCAATTCCAGTGGACAACTACCACAACGGCAACGCGGCGGCCCAGACTCTGCACTATCGAACACTGTTGAACTGGTCGTCCATGGGCAAAGGCTGCCACTTTATTTGGGGCTGTGCTGATGACGTCTTTACCGAAGCTTGGGGACGTCAATGGGCAGAGCAGATGAACGCACGATTTGATCCGCTCCCCGACGCCGGCCACTTTCCGCAAAATACCCACGGCTCGCGTTTGGCTGAGCTGATCCTGGAGGGCAAGAACTGAGTGCCCTCTGCAGTATAGGGTCTGCGATTTCCCATTAACTTACGATGACCATTGGTTGATGTGCATGACGCTCTCAACCGGTGGTCGGTAGGCGGGTTTAAAATCCGTGCCCTTTGTGTAGGCGATGGGAATCAAGGCAACCTGAGTGAAGGAATCGAAGGGAATACCGAGCAGCTTGGCCACAGCCTTTTCGTGCGCAAGATGCAACGTCGTCCACGCGGTACCGATGCCTCTTGCTCGGGCCGCTAGCATAAAGCTCCAAGCCGCTGGAATGATGGAACCCATGGTGCCGGCCTGAGCGCTGGCGTTCGCTCCCTCGGCATTATCGATGCGCCCGGCGATGCACGGAATCATCAACACAGGTGCCTTGCCCATGTTATCCGCCAGATAATCCGCCGAAGAAGCGCTGCGCTCTTGGCTCGTCGCCAGAGACTCATCAGCACTGTCTGCGTGGATTTTGTGAATGGCGAAAGGCATATGGCGGTATTGGCTAAAGGCCTGGCGGTAATACTCGCCGATTTTTTGGCGCTTATCCTTGTCGGTGACAAATACGAATTGCCAGCCTTGAGCATTCGATCCTGATGGCGCCTGCACAGCGCTTTCCATGCATTCCTTGATCGCTGACATCGGAACATCGCGATCAAAATCTAGGCGTTTGCGAACCGCCCGTGTGGTGCTAAGCAATTCGTCGTTGGTGAGTTCCAGCTGTAATTCCGGCACGTTCTGCTCCCTCTGTGACTGCCCTGTTTATTGAGACGTAATCTTGGATGTGGCGCAAGTCTCGACGCGCTCTGTCATCGTTGTGTTTGTCGGTCGCCGGCTGGTGGTGCGGGCGTGTTCAGGAAAGTGAAGAACCAGTGGGCGAGAATCACACCCGTCAGATCTTGATGGCTGGCCAGCATATGTGAGAACCCCATGCCGCCGATGAAGACAAATAAACAATTGCGCAAGTGCCACCTCAGAGTGACGTAGTGAATGGTGGCAAAAATCAAATTGCTGATAATGACAGCGAGATAGAAGTCGATGGTACTAGATGCTGCCAGGGGTAGAAGCAGGCGAAAGGTCAGCTCTTCAACGACGCTGATGTACAGCAGGTACACCAGCCACAGATTGTTTCGCTGGCTTCTGCGGTAGCCCCTTTTTTGCTGATAGTAAACAAAAAAGGCCAGCAACATGATGCCCGCGATCAGATAGCTCGTTGGATGGTTTACGAAACTGTCGGTGGTTCGGACGATATACTCCTGAGCGTTCGGCGAAGCACTTACAAGGAGTGCTAGTGCACCCATGGTGAGACCATGCCGATACAGAATTTGTCGGAACGTACCAATATGCGAACCGTCCAAAGTCGGCGGGCGCTGCAGCCTGCCACCGCGGGCGTTGGGGTGAGCGTTGTTCACAGTGATCTTGCCAAGCCTAGGCTAGGCCGCGTGCCAGTAGGTGAGATATTCGGCGTAGACGGCTGGTCCTACTAGACCTTGAACCTCAATGTCGTGCTGAGTCTTTAGCAGCATGCCCCGATCTTTTTTAGGGCGGGCTTCAAGCAGGGTGATTTGAGATCGCAGCTTAATACCGTCACCGATGATTATGGGCTGTAAAATGCGCACCTTGTCGAGACCGTAGTTCAATGGGTCTCGGCCATCCTTAGGCCATAGCTCACTGCTCTTGTAGAAGTGCGTAATAAGACTGATGGCGTGAAAGCCATGCAGCAGGGTGCCGCCATAGGGGGTGTTTTTGGCGTATTCAGGCTCGCAATGTCCCGGCGTTCTCCAGCGTGTGACTTCTCCGAAGACATTGACTTGAGTCTGATCGATAAAGACCCAGGGGCTGACGCCAATTTTCTCGCCGATGCGTTGCTGTGCGGTTGCCAAGAAAAAGCGAGATCGATTAGGCATAGAGGGTCTTCGATGGATACGCTAAGAAGTGAAAGGTTAATGCAAGAATCTAGCACTCGCACCAATTTCTGCATTGACAGTGAAATAGGTTCTGGGCAGGCTTTTTAGCAGAACCGAACAAACAGCTAGAATGCGGCTTGGTACTGTGTCAGCCGTCCTAAGACCAACAAGTTGAGGCCCACATGAGTGAGCAAGTCGATATCTCCGTAGAGAAGGATAACGACGCTGGACCAGAGCCGCGCACGCCATTGGCAACGGGCTCTGAACAAAGGGGACCATTACCCGCAGCCAGTGATGTGGCATTGGAGGATATATTGCCGATCAATGCACGCCTCTTCAGTGAACATCGATGGCAGGAGTATTTCGCTCGTTTGCGGGCAGAAGACCCTATTCACTTCAACGAGACTGACATTGCCGGCCGCTTTTGGTCTCTGACCCGCTACGAGGACATCAAGAGAGTCGATACAGACTGGAAAAATTTTAGCTCTGCGCATGGCATCGTGCTGGGTTTTCCCGTTGGTGCCGAGCTACCGGAGGGTATGCTCAACATGAGCACCTTCATTGCCATGGACCCGCCCACCCACGACGTTCAGCGCAAGACTGTTGCTAGCTCTGTGTCACCCACTAACTTGGGCAACATGGAGGCGTTAATCCGTGAACGCGCTCGCACCGTGCTGGACGCTCTGCCGGAAGGGGAGACCTTCGACTGGGTAGAAACCGTATCCATTGAGCTGACGACGATGATGCTGGCAACCCTGTTTGACTTTCCGTTTGAGGATCGCCGCAAACTCACTCGTTGGTCGGATATTACCTTCGCGATTCCACAGCCTGGCGGCATCATTGAAAGCGCACAGCAGCGTCGTGATGAATTGCTGGAGTGTCTGGAGTATTTTCAGCGATTAAAGGCAGAGCGTCTAGAGAATCCAGGCCACGATTTGGTTTCCATGATGGCCCACGGTAAGGACACCAAGGACCTATCGCCCATGGAGTACTTAGGAAATTTATTGCTGCTGATTGTCGGCGGTAACGACACTACTCGAAACACCATGTCCGGCAGCGTGTATGCCCTGAATCAATTTCCGGATGAATTCACCAAACTTAAAGCGAACCCAGACCTGATACCGCAGATGGTGGCAGAGGTGATTCGTTGGCAAACGCCTTTGGCCTACATGAGGAGAACAGCCAACCACGACATTGTTATTGGCGGCAAGAAGATCAAGAAGAATGATCAAATCCTCATGTGGTACGCCAGCGGGAACCGCGACGAGGCAGTGTTTGAAGACCCCGATCGACTTGATATCCAGCGGCCAAACGCTCGACAGCACTTGTCTTTCGGTTTTGGTATTCATCGCTGCATGGGCAACCGCCTCGCTGAACTTCAGCTGCGCATCTTGTGGGAAGAACTCCTACAGCGTTTTGACACTATTGAGGTGCAGGCGGAACCAGAGCGAACGTTTTCATCCTTTGTCAACGGCTACACTCAGATGCCGGTTGTCGTTACTCGCAGATCCTGAAAAGGGTTTTTCAAACTGCTTAAGGGGTGGCTTTTTCCGTCCTTCGAGACGTTGGAATCTTTCTGCGGCTTCGTCTTTCCTACCCTCCATGCAGTATTTGTCAGTTCGTCGGCAAAAAATGCCAACACTCTAAGCCAAACAACTAAATGCACCTCGGGTATTTGACAGTCAGGGAGGGATTCGTCACCGAAGAATCTTTTAGCCGTGTTGCTTAAGTTTGTTTGTATCTGAGGCCATTCAACGGGGCGACAGCCGATTCTGCGCAAACTCCCGCCTCTGGATCCTGGGCTTTAAAGCTTTGCCGCAAAGTGCCGTCAATGAGCATCAGCTTGTTGATGATGCCAAGGCAGAAATCCGCCTAGCACTTTAAGGCGGTAAATCTGCGCGCTGGAATTATTTTCCACGCCGGCTATAGATTATCAGGGGACATTTGTGGATAACGCAGAGCGTACCTTATAGGGGGACGACCACCTGGCGGCTCTCTTATTTCATCGTAGTGCCAAGCTCTCGATCCATCTGCAAGTGCATTTTGATTTGGCGTTACTCAAATCTTTTGAACTTCAATTCACTGCACTGCATCAAGCAATTTGAGCGGTAATAGGAGTCGATGAGCCTTATAAACGCCAGTTTATTCCATGTAGAAAAGCTGGATCAGTGTGATGAATTCCGCCTGCCACCTGACGCTTTCCTGCAGACTCTATATCTTGGCCAATCCGCTACGAACAATTGGCGGCTAGAGCCTGTTCAATGACAGGCTTTACCCAAGGCCTTCAAGCGCCAATAGTTATATGGCAAGGGGGCGAGAAATCCCGCTAGCAACATCAGCGGTATCACTTCGAGAGTCAAAATGGCGCCTCCCGTTACGGCCACATCGACTAGATTCATCGCTAATTCCATGCCGACCATCGAGATCAATGACATGCCGATCGCGGTCTTGAAGGCTGCGTTAAAGGTCATCTGGCGCAGCAGAATCAAGGTCTCGAGTGCAATCGAAGTCAAGAGACCATTGCAGATAGCAAGTGTCATGATCGCCCAAACGGGCCAGGGGATGCCGGTGTGTTGGAAGTAGGCAATGGTACCTAGATCGCCAATGGAGCAGCCAAGCAAACACCAAAGCGTGTTTACCGATGATCGTCGCCATGTATGACGACAGTGCCAATGAAATGCATCGTCGACGTGTTGTTTGTCCAACGTATTACCCATTGCGCCATATAACCGCCAAGTTGGAATAAAGGTCAAGTTCGGTTGCAGAAAGGCATGCAACCTTCGCCACGTCTCAGACCGGTGCCGGTTGTGCATTGTTGGGACCCAGTGCTTCCATCAACGGTAGCGTCCTCGCTGCGTCGGTTTCTGGCCAATTGGGAAGCAATTTTAAGCTATGCCTGACCTGCCGCTCAGAAATGCAGTTGGAGAGTGCATGGCGACGCATTTTCTGCGATTATTTTGACGTGAAATTCACATAGGTTTAGAGGGGGAGACGATGAGATACGCAACACCTGCATCCGCGAAAGAAGCCGCCGGTATGCTCAGTAAGGAGAGAGGCGCGGCCTTTCTGCTAGCAGGCGGTACGGACTTATTGGTGAAGTTGAAGATGGGAATGGTCGAACCGGACTTGGTTGTCGACATCAAACGTATTCCCAAAATCGATCAAATCCAAACTTCGGCCAAGGGCTTTGTCATAGGGGCAGCGGTGTCTGGCTCAATGATCGGGCAGCACAAGGGGCTCAAAGCCGCTTGGCCTGGATTGGTAGAAGCTGCCAACTTGATCGGTTCCGACCAAATACAAGGTCGGGCAACACTTGTTGGCAATCTGTGTAATGCTTCTCCTGCCGCGGATAGTGTACCCGCTATGATTGCCGCAGGTGCGAAAGCGATCATCGTTGGCCCGCAGAAGAGACGCACCGTACCGGTTGAAAAAGTCGTTCTGGGCCCTGGTAAGACCTGTCTTAGCAAGGGTGAAGTCATCGAGGCCATTTCCTTACCTAAGCCCGAAGCCAGAACCGGGGATGCCTACTTGCGCTTTATTCCTCGCACCGAGATGGATATTGCCGTCGTTGGTGTAGCGATCAGTCTAAAGCTTGAGCGCGGCGTCGCGAAAAAAGCCAAAGTGGCCCTGGGTGCGGTAGCGCCCACTGCCGTGGTCGTGCCCGGGGCAGCGCGCGCCTTAGTAGGAAGCAAGCTTGATGAGGCAGCCTTAGAAAAACTAGCTGCTGCCTGCAGCGCTGCCTGTAACCCAATCGACGACAAACGCGGAACCGTCGAATACCGAACCCGCGTTGCCGGTGTGCTCGCGAAGCGCGCGGCAAAAATTGCCTTTCAAAGAGCCGGAGGTGTCCTATGAGTAACGCAACCCTAGTTTCAACGACGGTTAATGGCGACCCAGTCCAATTCGCCTGCCCCACCGACGAGAGTCTGATGACGGCTCTGCGCAACCGAGTTGGCCTAACCGGCGTGAAAGAAGGCTGTGGTACCGGTGATTGCGGTGCATGTAGCGTGACCTTGGATGGCAGCTTAGTCTGCTCCTGTCTGGTTTTGGGTGTGGAGGCTGAAGGTCGGGAAGTGACGACTGTAGAGGGGCTTTCCCAAGACGGTGAATTGCATGTGTTGCAGCAAAAGTTCATTGATCATGCCGCGCTGCAGTGCGGTATTTGTACACCAGGATTCTTAGTAGCGGCAAAAACCTTGCTGGATCGCAATCCGAATCCGGATGAAACCGAAATTCGCTATGCCTTGGCGGGTAACCTTTGCCGATGCACCGGTTACGACAAAATCGTGCGCGCTGTGCAAGATGCGGCAAAAGACATGCGCAAAGCCAATAAAAAGCGCCGTTAGGCCTCGGTAAAAAAAGGAATCAATGGAGAAAAAAATGGGTCACGATCAAAAGTACGTAGACAAAAAGAACTATGAGGTCGTTGGTACTCGCTTTAACAGGCCTGATGGTATCGACAAGGTCACGGGAAAAGCGCGATATGGCGCAGACGCAAGTGCTCCGGGCCAGTTGGTTGGGCGGGTGCTCCGCTCACCTCATGCTCACGCTAGTATTTTAAAAATTAACGTAGGCAAGGCGGAAAAACTTCCTGGTGTGAAAGCCATTATAACCAGCGCCGACCTTCCTGACCTGACAGGCCAAGACCAGGGTCTGGCTGATATTCTGGAAAACTGCATGGCCCGTGGGCGGGCACTCTATGACGGTCACGCGGTAGCGGCAGTCGCAGCGGTTGACGAGCAGACCGCCGCCAAGGCGCTAAAGCTCATCGATGTTAAGTATAAGAAACTTCCCCACGTCACAGATGTCGATGCAGCCATGTGTGAATCGGCCCCGGTTATTCACGATCGCATCATCACACGAGGGGTGGAGCCGAAGCCGACAAAGCCGTCCAATATTGCTGCGCGCACGCAAATGGGTCACGGAGATGTTGAGGCTGGCTTTGCCGAAGCCGATGTGGTGATTGAAAAGTCCTATAAGACCGAGCAAACCCACCAAGGTTACATTGAGCCTCATGCTTGCTTGGCGTCAGTGAACCCCGATGGTACCGCGGAACTTTGGGTAACCACTCAAGGTCACTTCGTCTTTCGCAATGTTTGTGCGTCGCTTTTAGGCCTAGACATTGCCAAGCTCAAGGTCACTTCCTCGGAGATTGGTGGCGGCTTTGGTGGCAAGACCCATGTCTGGGTCGAGCCTGTGGCGCTGGCGCTGTCTCGTAAAGCGAACCGCCCGGTGAAGTTAGTGATGGGGCGGGACGAGGTATTTCGCGCAACAGGCCCCACCTCATCAACTTCAATCGACGTTAAGATGGGCGCAAAAAAAGACGGCACCATTACAGCGGCGGTTGCCGAGATGCGTTACCAAGGCGGTGCCTTCCCTGGCAACTGGGCAATGTTGGGATGTATGACGGCTTTTGCCTGCTACGACATTAAAAATAACCAATCCATCGGTTGGGACGTTGTCGTCAACCGGCCTAAGGTAGCCGCATATCGGGCGCCTTCCGCGCCGATGGCAGCATTCGCGGTAGAAAGCACTATAGATGAGTTGGCGAAAGAGGTTGGAATTGCCCCGATCGATATGCGTCTGAAAAACGTTGCACGTGAGGGAACTTTAGCACCCTACGGACCAACTTACGGACCTATTGGTATCGAGCACACATTGAAGGCGGTTAAAGATCATCCTCATATGCGCGCTAAGCTGAAGAAAAATCAGGGGCGCGGGGTCGCCTGCGGATTTTGGTTCAATATCGGTGGCCAGACCTGTACCGATCTAAATATCGGTGTCGACGGTACGGTGAATCTAACTCTGGGCACCGTGGACGTAGGCGGGTCTCGCTCCTCCATGGCAATGATCGCCGCGGAAGAGTTGGGGATTCCTTATGAGCAGGTGCGCGCCAACATCGCCGACACCACGTCCCTGGGTCACAACGACATGACCGAGGGGAGTCGCGGAACTTTCTCCTCGGGAATGGCTACTGTTTTTGCAGCTCGGGATGCTATCGGTGTCCTCAAACAGCGCGCCGCGAAAATGTGGGGCATTACGGAGGAACATGTTATCTGGGAGAACGGGCAGGCCATCGCGACCGGCGATAGTCATGGCAATCTGCCCCCGCTGTCTTTAAAAGAGATCGCAGCTAAGTCTGGTCGCACTGGAGGCCCAATTGCGGGCCACAATGAGGTTGTGGCCGATGGTGCGGGCATGGGTTTTGCCAGCCACATATGCGACGTGGAGGTCGATCCCGAAACGGGCCGCTCGACCATTATTCGTTATACGGTAGTGCAGGATGCGGGTAAGGCGATTAACCCAGACTACGTTGAGGGTCAATTTCAAGGCGGTGCCACTCAAGGTATTGGTTGGGCTTTGAATGAGGAATACATATATGGCGATGACGGTCGTTTACAAAACCCTGGGTTTTTGGATTACCGAATCCCGGTTTGTTCGGACCTACCGTTCATTGACACCCAAATCCTCGAGGTCCCAAATCCGCTGCATCCCTATGGCATACGAGGTGTAGGTGAGACCTCGATCGTGCCTCCGCTGGCCGCTGTCGGTAATGCCATTGCCAATGCAACCGGCGTTCGCATGTCCCATGCCCCTATGTCGCCGCCAAGGGTATTGGCAGCCATCGACGCTCTGGAATATGCGAGTTAGCCTAAGCAGTTCCTTTAAGCTGGACGATGGTCCCGGCGGCAGCGTGAGCGTTCATGCCGAGACCATTGCCGACATCATGGCCTCGCTGACGGAGAGATACCCCGATTTTGAGCAGCTGCTGGATCGAGGGGTGGCGGTATCTATCAATGGTCAGATCTACCGAGACGACTGGACCCAGCCGATTCCCGCAGATGCAGAGGTTTTTCTGATTCCTCGCATAGAGGGAGGATAGCTAACCACGAGAGAGGAGAATCGACGGTCGTGTCTCAAAGTCTGAGAGATCAGCTGGTCAAAGCCGGGCTGGCCACCACTGCACAAGCGAAGAAAGCCGAACGCTCTAAGCGAGCTGAGGCAACTGCTCACCGACAGCAAGGAAAGAGCACCAAGGGCAAGAAAGGAAACGATGGGCATACTAGTACTATCCAATCGGAAACCTACAAAGTAAAAGCTAAAGCTGCCCAGCAACGGGCAGAAAAAGCTGCGCGGGACAGGGCTCTTGCTCAGCAACGCAACGAAAAAAGCCAGGCCAAGGCCCTGCAGGCGCAGATTACACAGCTTATTAAGCAAAACGATCAGCGTACAAAGGTAAGTGATGACGAGGCAGTACCCTACAATTTCTTACATGGCAAAAAAATTAAGAAGATATTCGTCAATAAGGTCCAGCTGGATGCTTTGAGCGTCGGCCGTTTGGTGGTCGTTAACAACAACGGTTTGTATCACTTCGTTAGCCCGAAAGTAGCAAAACAGATTGAAGAACGTGACCCAAGGCGCATCATCGTGGCCCATAGGCGCGATGAAAAACCACCAGAACCTGGCTCTGACGATGAGTTTTACGCCAAATTTGAAGTGCCCGACGACCTAGACTGGTAGCGGCAATGCCCGTTTGTGGCAACTCCTTTTAGCCTGCAAAGTCGGTGTTAGGATGGGTCATGACCTCTTTCAATACTAAGGCCCATGAGAAAGATCCCGTATACGGCTGGGTCATGGTTTTTGCGGTGTTCCTTCTCAGCGCCCTCGCATTTGGAGCGCTTGGCTCCATATCGGTTTTTCTCAAACCACTGTCGAGCGAGTTTGGCTGGAGTCGCGGCGAAACCTCGCTGGGGTACACTGTCATCTCATTCTCCTCGGCCTTCTTCGGGATTCTGTGGGGCTATATTGCCGACCGCTTTGGTACGCGCTGGTTTGGCCTGATTGCGGCGCTTGCCATGTCTGGTAGCTTATTCGCGCTCAGCCAGCAGCAGTCCATCTGGCAGTTTTATGGGCTGTACTTTCTATTCGGCGCTTTTGGCAATGCCATGGTGACATCCCCGCTGTTCGCCAACGTAGGTTTTTGGTTTACCCACAAACCTGGACTGGCGTTAGGTATTACTGCTGCTGGAGGTGCAGTAGGGCAGGCTTCCGTCCCGTATTTGTGTGCGCTCTCGCTAGAGGCCAATGGCTGGCAAGCAACCTACATGCTCTCTGCGGCGGTTTATCTAGCCTTGGCTTTACCGGTTGCCTTGCTCATTCGTGAATCGCCAGGACGAGAGGCGGCGAGAATGCAAAGGGAAACGCCCCAGCACACCTTCGTGCTGGCCGAGCACGAAGTGATCGCTTGGATCAGCCTAGCAATTATCTTCTGCTGTACCTGTATGGCAGTACCCATTGTGCATCTTGTCCCACTACTGACAGATACGGGACGCACCTTGGATCAGGCTTCGACGGTCTTGATGGTGCTAATGTTCAGTGGTGCGTTGGGCAGAATCCTGGGTGGAAAATTAGGCGACCTTATTGGCCCATTGCCAAGCTATATGCTTATGTCGGCTGGGCAGACTTTATCGGTTTCATGGTTTCCATTTTTGGACAACACTGCCGCGATATACATGATTGCCATCGTATTTGGTTTTACCTACTCAGGTGTGATGTCAACAATTCTGGTCTGTACGCGAATGATGGTATCTGCAAACTACGCAGCGAGGGCGATGAGTATTACTTCGTTTTTCGGCTGGCTAGGCATGGGTGCTGGGGGCTTTATGGGCGGCTACCTCTTTGATCTCACGGGAAGCTACGACACTTCGTTCATCGCTGCCATGGTGGTCGGTTGCATCAATCTCGGTATTTTGACGTTATTCACTTTACGCATTCGCGAAGCTTCGCGCCTGTCGACTCAATCATAGGTGATCTTTGTTGCAGCATTTAAATCGCTGTTTGATCCGATTCGATTAATCTGCCTTAGCGGCGAAAAACGCTACTCTCGGTAGTCAAGCCCATGGGCTAGCCAATTTCCTGGCTCGCTTGCCGCATTGTTGATTCGCACGTCGTTAATGGCGCCCTTAGGGCGATCGTCAGATGGCTCTACTGAAGTAGACAGTTGATCGTCACCTGACGGTGTACATGCGATGTTGAGTAAGGAAGCGATAAGCATGACAGCGACATACTTCATAAGCGTAGTTGGATTCACAAAAAGTTTTCCCCTTTGTTGTGTTTTGTACCCCTCCCAATGACACGAAGATATTACGGCCACCGTCGATCAATTGCTAAGCACGCTTTTAGATGTTCCAAGTAATGGACTGCGAAGCTTTTAACTCTCATCGGAGCCAGGCTTGGTTAATGTCGATCTTGGACAAATTTCGGATAATCCAGAACATGCAAATCAGAGTAGCTAAATGGGCAATTTAAATTTCGGTCATACAGACGCTCACGAATTTCTTCAGGAGTATTGGCAGCAAAAGCCCCTGCTGATTCGGCAGGCGCTACCTGGATATATTTCTCCAATCAGCTCGAAAGAGCTGGCGGGTTTGGCGCTGGAGGAAGAGGTGGAGTCGCGTTTGGTGGCAGGGCGGGGCAACAACTGGTCACTGCGCCATGGCCCCTTTACTGAGCAGGACTTTTTAAACCTACCCGAACAGGACTGGACGCTGTTGGTCCAAGCGGTCGATTTGTGGGTGCCACAGGTGCAACAGCTACAGGACCGATTTGAGTTTCTTCCGCGCTGGCGAATGGACGACGTGATGGTCAGCTTCGCTTGCCCTGGTGGAAGTGTCGGGCCGCATTTCGATCAATACGATGTGTTCCTACTGCAGGTTGAAGGTACCCGACGTTGGCAGATTGGCGGACACTGTGATGGTAATACACCGCTAAAGCTCGACTGCCCAATGCGTATGCTGGAATCCTTTACATTCCAACAGGAATGGCTGCTTGAGCCGGGAGATATGCTGTATCTGCCACCGGGTATCGCCCATTGGGGCGTAGCCGAGAGCGAATGCCTTACGTACTCCATTGGCTTTCGTTCGCCGAGTATTGCAGATTTGCTGGGTGACTTGTCAGTCGAGCTGATCGCTCAGGGCTATGACGCGCACTATCGAGATCCGCCCATGTCCCATGCCCTCGCTGGGCCAGACATCGCTCAAGAATTTGTGACACAGGCGAAACAGCAGCTCTGGCGCGCTATTGATAACGACGATCTGATCGGTGATTGGTTTGCGCGGTTCATGACCGCACCCAAATACCCTGAGCTTGCCGAAATGACCCGGGAAGAGCGGCGAGCAAATTGGCGAAATCGGCGCTATTGCAACGGTGATGCTGAGGACGATACTGAACAGCAGATGGATTAACAGGAGAAGAGGCCATGTCGTCGAACCAGGAGCAAATTGAGTACTGGAATGACCGCGCTGGAGAAACTTGGGCTGAACTGCAGGATCGCCTAGATGCACTTCTGGCGCCTCTGTCCGCGGCAGCTTTGGCCGCTGCTGAAGTGAGGCCCGGTGACCAAGTGTTAGACGTCGGTTGCGGCTGCGGTGATACCTCTATTGCCATGAGCGCCATGGGCGCAAAAGTTCTTGGTGTTGATGTGTCAGCCCCCATGCTTGCGCGTGCTCGAAGCCGAGATGCATCGATTGAATATCAGCAGGCAGATGCGGCGACCATGGACTTTGCTCGTGCATTCGATTTGGTGTTTTCACGCTTTGGTGTAATGTTTTTCGACGATGCCGCTGCGGCATTCCAGAACCTGCACAACGCGTTGACGTCTGACGGACGATTGCTTTTCGTTTGTTGGCAGCCACCGGCGAGGAATCCGTGGATGGCTACTGCTGGCCGGGCCATTGCACCCTACTTACCATCCTCTGATGAGGCGCCAAACTCTCGTGCTCCAGGACCATTCGCCTTTGCTGATGCGCGCTATGTAGAGCAGATTCTTCAGGACGCAGGGTTCAGCAGGATCCGGATTAAATCGCATGAGGAGAGTCTAAAGGTGGCGGATACGTTGGCTGAAGCTGTCCAATTTCAAACTCGCGTGGGGCCAGCAGCGCGGGTGATAGCAGAACTCGAAGGTGACAAACGCGCTCAGGCACTGGCCGCTGTCGAAGACGCGTTGCGACCCTTTGATAGGGGAAGCGGCCTGCATCTGGATTCGGCAGTCTGGCTCGTCAGTGCCGAGGCTTAGCTCTCGGAAGAAAATTAACGCAGCCCGAGCACTTGCATTAAACCTTCCTCTCGCCAGGCGTCGATGACTTTAAAGAACCGCGTGGGCCCCCCGCCGTCTGCGCATAGGCGTTTTTCACGCTCTTCGCGGTGTTTTGCTCGTAGCTCTTAGGGTTAAATCCGAGATTAGTAGTGGCTACGTGTTTTGCCATAGGCTTTCTCTCTACCACAGCACCCGTCATAACCTCAGATCGAATAACAATTCTTCGTAGGAAAGATAGATGAATTGTGGCTGGTTGGCATAGCTGGGTATGCTCGTGATATTTATCAGGAGGCTAAAAAATTATGCTCGCGATCATTGGCGGTTCGGGTCTCTATGCGTTGCAGGGATTGCAGCTAGAGCAAGAACATCAAATAACGACACCATTTGGCGAACCTTCGGCCCCCATATTGCAAGGTATTTTTGCAGGCAAGGCAGTGTTATTTTTGGCTCGCCACGGTATCGAGCATTCGCACTTGCCTAGCGAAGTGAACTATCGCGCCAATATCTTTGCCCTAAAGAAACTTGGTGCTCGGCGCGTGGTGGCCATTTCTGCTGCAGGTAGTCTGCGCATGGAAATCCAACCGGGCGAGTTAGCTCTTGCTGCCCAGTATTTCGATCATACCCGCGGTAAGCGTGCATACAGTTTTTTCGGTAACGGCGTAGTAGCCCATGTTTCGACAGCCAATCCGGCCTGTCCCAGTCTTAGCGCCGACATTGTTCAAGCGGCTGAACGAAGCGGCGAATTGATGCATGAGGGCAAAACTTACGGGTGTGTGGAAGGCCCCAGACTTGGCACTAGGGCTGAGAGCTTTTTCCTACGTGACTCCGCTCAGTGTGATTTGGTCGGCATGACCAATGTGCCTGAGGCCTTCTTGGCTCGGGAAGCTCAGTTGGCTTACTGTACCATATGCCTGGTGACCGATTACGACTGCTGGATGGATGATCCTGATCAACATGTAAGCGTGGATGCCTTTAAGGCTACTTACCAAGGAGCAATTGAAAAAGCTAAGCGAGTGATTGCGGAGTTGCTTCAACACCCGCTCACCGATACGCCTGAGGATATTCGCAACGCGTTGAGCGGTTCTGTGCTCACTTCTGACGCGATGCTCAGTGATGGTGATCGTGAGTGGTTGTCGGTTCTGCAGGCGTAGTTTTCAACCGCGGCAGGAACCTCAGCCCAGCACGTAAAATATCGCACAGCTGGGATGGATTAGCACGACGAGCTGCTGAGCTTCGGAAAAACGTTAGCCTAATGGAGACCGTAGGTCATAGACGAGCAGCGTGCTGGCCCTCATCGAGGGTGCAGGGTCGCTTTCAGGTAATTGCCCGGGTAAGAATATCAAAAAAATATCAAACTAGGTTGTCGAAATGGCTTATAGCTATACTACTTCCCGATATTTTGACGAACCCTATGGGCGTTTGACAGCAACGATAACTTTTAATCTCTAGTCCAAATCGATGGCGTTTTTTGCTCGCCCCTGCGGGGCTAATTGCCTCTGGCTGAGGCTTAAAGCACCCTGTTTTCTCTTACATGGTCTTGGTGAGAGACGTGGCTGACCAAACCAGTTTTGTTGCACTGGCACTAATGTCTCCCAGGCTTTTACCGAGCTTATACAGCGCGCCCCCTATACCAAAACCTGCTGCGCCGGCCTGCCAATAATCCGACATGTTATGGCTGTCGATACCGCCAACTGGAAGCAGAGGTGCCGTGTCGGGAATCACGGCACGCCAGCTGGCTAAAACCTGCGGACCGATTGCCTCGGCAGGGAATACTTTAACCCCGCTGGCGCCGGCTTGAATGCCGGCGAAGGCCTCCGTTGGTGTCGCTGCCCCAGGAATTGTGACCATCTCGGCTTCGACACCTGCCTGAATTACGGGGAGATTAGTATTGGGAGCGACAATCAAACGACCGCCCTTTTCACGTACCTGATGCACCTGTTCCGGCGCAAGCACGGTCCCTGCGCCAACGAGTATGACATCGCCAAATTGATGCGCGATGCGCTCGATACTCCGCAGTGCTTGCGGCGAATTAAGCGGCACCTCAACCATGCGAAATCCTGCCGCAAACAAAGCTTCCGTCACAGCCTCGCAATCCTCTGGCGTTATGCCGCGTAAGATTGCGATTAGGGGTAGGTCGTTAAGATATTCGTTAAGTACGCTCGTCATGCTATTTCATGCCCCTGGGTCCTTGCCTGCGGTGAGCAGATGCGCGTTGATCGTAAACGCGCCGCTGATCGTAGCGGCCTGCGATCCGATGATGACACTTGAGTGGCCCAGCCATTCGAGTGCGACTTGATATTTATGAGCTAGAGACGGTGACGAAACAATACCAACGTGTTGGCCGGATTTACTCAGCTGGGCAGGATTTCTGGACTGGATACGAGTTTTCTTGGCTTAACGAAAGAGGTAAGCCCGAGGTTGCGGTACTGCGCCTAACCGTTGCTGTGGAGTCGAGCCATATTGTTGAGAGCAAGTCCATGAAGCTCTACCTCAATGGCTATGCACAAACTCGGTTTGAATCCAAATCGAAGGTACGCGATCGATTGGCAGAGGATTTGAGCCAGGCCTTTAGCGGGGCAGTTGTTGTAGATCTTTTGGCATTGGCTGAGCCAAGCCTTGGCGTTAGCGAACTGACTGGCGAGTGCTTAGATGAGTTGGACGTTGAAATTACAGACTACCAGCGCAATCCAGACTTGTTGGTGCCGGCTGCAACTCAAGGAGCTAAAGAAACACCGGTCACACAGGTGCTGACTTCCCACCTGTTTCGTAGCCTGTGCCCGGTAACAGCACAGCCTGATTGGGCATCAGTAATTGTCAGCTACAGCGGTGCGGCGATCGATCAGGCTGGGTTGTTGAAGTACTTGATTTCCTATCGACAGCACCAGGCTTTTCACGAAACCACGGTCGAACGAATCTACGCAGACATTTGGGAGCGATGCCAACCCGAAAAACTGTCCGTTAGCGGCCGATTTTTGCGCCGGGGCGGTCTGGATATTAGTCCCACGCGATCTAGCGAACCCCAGCCCATGGATGTGTCGAGGCTAGCTAGGCAATAGCGAGGCCAATGGCTAAGTCAGTGTGGACTGATTAGTCTTCCGGCCGTGGTGCGATTTTGCTGCGAAACCAACGCCACCAGGTATTGTTTTGCCTTAGCCAACGCTCCAATGTGTCCATTTGCTTTGTCACGGCGATGCCGTTACCCAGCATATCTTGACGAGTTGTAACTAGTAGGTTGGGGTCGAGTGGCTTGATTGGTTTGGCTGGATTGCCAGCCGCGATTACGTTAGCAGGAATATCCTTGGTCACGACTGAGCCAGCGCCGATCACACTGTTTTCGCCAATCGTTACGCCCTTACAAACAATGGCCCCATCACCGATCCAAACGTTGCGCTCTAGTATCACCGGGGCGGTCTGACCAATGGGCTGAGTGCGGTCATAAACGTCGTGCCAGTCCGCGTCCGTGATGTAAGCGCCAGCGGCCAGCATGGTGCTTTCTCCGATGCTGACTCGGCAGGCCGAGTCGATGCGCACGCCAGGGCAGATTAAAACTGCATCATCAATTTCGATGTGACCTTGATGCTCATTCATAGACCAGGTGGTTAGTCGTACGGTGCGATCTGCAGAGGTAATTACATGAATAGATGTGCCAAAAGCGATTCCCCGACCATGGAGTTTAAGATTCCACGGTTTCATGATCATGGAATGATGCCCAAGCGACTCCAGCTGAGGCTTAATAAAGTGGTGTACCCAAGCTGCCTCTAACTTTCCCTGAATTACTTTCAGGCGATAGGGGCGATGATCGTCACGCATAGTAAACCCAACGCATTCGTATGCCGCGCTTTTACGCACGTAATCGCTTTGCTGCAAGTGTGGTGGTAGCGGCCGGACTCGAAAGAGGTGCTCAGACACCCCACACCGTAGGCGCCGGTAGGAATTATCGACCTTTTCCTTTAGCATTTCGCCCCCCAATGGCGACCCATCTTGGTCCCCTGAAGGCGACGTGTTGTGAACCCCGCCAGGCCCGGAAGGGAGCAACGGTAACAGCGGCGTCGGGCTTTGGATAAGGCTGGGTGGGTTGCCACCATCTCGCGGAGAGGTGGCAGAGTGGTCGATCGCGCACGCTTGGAAAGCGTGTAAGGTGTAAAAGCCTTCGAGGGTTCGAATCCCTCTCTCTCCGCCACCTATCTCTAATAAATCAACATAAATCAATTACATAGGTGTACAATCTTATGCCTTGGTGAAAAAGTTTCTGCTCTCGTACCCAATATCTTTTTGGTTGAAACTAAAATTCTTAGCGAAATAACCGCGTTGAGTGGGTCCCTAGCCACCCACACCCAAAAAATATGAAGCTTTTACGAGAGTCGGTAGCCCCCTGGCTTTTTCGCACATCAGGCCCGCAGCCTAAATCAGCTCTTCCGGCTCGCTGACCCGATAGGTGAGGTCATAGCGCGATACCGGCAACTGTCGCACACGAGTGCCTGTTGCCTGATATATCGCATTAGCCAGAGCTGGTGCGATGCCCGGCGTGCCCGGTTCTCCGGCACCACCCCACGCCTCCCCACTGTTCACAATGTGAGTTTCAATCGTGGGTGCATCATGCATCCGAACCACGGGATAATCCGCGAAGGCGCTTTGAGATACGCGACCTTTTTCGATATTGATCTCACCATACATGGCGGCACTAAGACCGTAGATCACACCGGACTCCATCTGAGCGGTGAGACCGTCTGGAGACACAGCAAAGCCCGGATCGACAGCCAGAACCACCCGATCCACAGACACATCTCCCTGATCTACCGTGACTTCAACTACTTGAGCGACCAGGGTACCGAAGGATTCCTGTAAGGAGATACCACGACCTCGACCTTCTCCAACAGGCAGCTCCCAGCCTGCTTTTTCAGCCGCAAGATCCAGCAGCTTGCGGTGTCGAGGCTTGTCCGCAAGCAATTCTCGCCGCAGCAAGTAAGGGTCCTTGTTCGCGGCCTCAGCGACCTCATCAAAGAAAGCTTCGGTGAAGAATCCGTGCTGCGAATGGTCAACACTTCGCCAAGCCCCAAAGGGCACGTGTGTCGAGCTGTCGGTGTAGTGGATATGCTGGACTGCCACGTTGTAGGGAATCAAAGGCGCTTCAGCGGGCTCATGCTTCTCGTGATAGATGTTATCCCACGCGAGAAGTTGACCATCGCTGTCTAGAGCGGCTCGGAACTGCGATGCCACGCTGGGTCGGTAAAAGTCGTGCTGGGTGTCTTCTGCACGAGACCAAATCAGTTTCACTGGCACACCGGTGTCACGAGCGATACGAGCTGCCTGAATCGACGCATCATGCTTCGATCGCCTACCAAAACCACCGCCCATGAAATGTTGATGTAAGGCAACGTCCGCCAGATCCAGCTCCAGCGCAGCCGCCACCTCATGGCGCGCACCCAGCGGGTTTTGGGTGCCTGTCCAAACTTCGCACTGGCCGTTGGCAAAGCGTGCTGTTGCATTCATCGGCTCCATACAGGCGTGGGCCAAGAAAGGCACTTCGTATGTCGCTTCGACGACCTGCGACGCTGCAGCAAAGGCTCCGCTAATGTCCCCGTAATCAACATCGGCACTACTGGTTCCTTCTGAGTGGGCCTTAGCTAAATCCGTTCGGAACTGCTTCGTAATCGATTCGCTGCTTACCGCGTCGTTTTCGGTTGCGGTCCATTGAATGTCTACGGCCTGAACCGCTCGCTCAGCGGCCCAGTAACCGGTGGCCACTACCGCGATGGCGTCACCCAGATCGACCACATGGGTCACACCTGGCTGCGCCTTGGCGTCCCCGGCATCAAAGGATTTCACTTTGGCACCAAATACCGGTGCCTGTCGAATAGCCGCGTAGTGCATGCCGGGGACCTGAGCATCTACTCCAAACATTGCTTCGCCGGTAACCTTGGACGGAATATCGTGTCGCGGCAGGTCTGTGCCCATCAGCGTGAATTGCTCGGGTTTCTTCAGAGTCGGCTTATTCGACGGTTCAAATTTTGCCGCGGCGCTGGCCAACTCGGCGTAGCTCGCCACCCGATTGGATGCCTGATGCATTACCATACTTTTTGATGCGGTCAATTCCGATTCGGGGACCTGCCAGGTACCCGCCGCAGCCTTGACCATCATGTCTCGGGCTGCAGCGCCCGCTACGCGCATACCAGCAATACCGGTGGCTCGAATACTCAAGCTGCCGCCGGTAATCTGTTGTACCAGTGCTTTTGCGGCCTGGTGCATGGCGCCGTCTACTGTTGCCATCAACGCGGCAGGTATCTCGGCACCCGCCAGCAGATATCCCTTGCCTAAGGGTCCATTGGCGTATTCGTCTTCGGCAGGTGCTTCGACAAAACACACATCTGCCCAGTTGGCATCCATTTCATCGGCCAGCATTTGAGTCAGCACCGTTTGCGCGCCCTGACCCATTTCACTGTGCGGTACGATGGCGGTGATTTTCCCGGCTTCGTCGATCTTCACCCACATATTCAACAGCGTGTCACTGTCATCGGCCACCAGTTCTGCCACTTGATCACGACGATCACCACGACGCAGCGCAACACCGACGATCAGACCACCGCCAGCTAGAGCGCCAGCGGAAATGAATCCTCGTCGCGTCCACTTACCCAAGGCAAACTGCTTTGTGCTCGCCTCTGTATCCTCTTGTGCTTTCTCAGACATGATTCAACTCCTCGGTTTCTGCTTGAGGTTCGAAAACGCCGACCACAGCCTTAGAACCTGCTGCACGCTTAATCGACTTGCGAATGCGCTGGTACATGCCACAACGACAGATGTTGCCTGACATCGCTGCATCAATGGCCGCATCGTCTGGATTTGGATTTGTTGCCAGCAGGGCTGCCGCCGACATGATTTGGCCGGACTGACAATAGCCACACTGTGGTGCCTGCTCGTCGATCCATGCCTGCTGCAGCGGGTGCAGCTCACCTTCTGGAGAAGCCAGACCTTCAATGGTTGTGACCTCAGATCCCTGTGCGGCAGCTACCGGCGTCACACAGGACCGGATCGCTGCGCCATTTAAGTGAACCGTGCAGGCACCGCACTGAGCCTGGCCACAGCCAAACTTTGTACCCGTGAGGCCTAAATTTTCGCGGATGGCCCACAGCAACGGCATGCTGGGATCCACATCCAAATTCTGTTCGGTACCGTTTAAACGGAAGGTAATCATAGTGATCTTCCTTGTGTCTTTTTCTCGCGCCAAACCGCTTCGCTAACGCATGAGGGGTGACGTTAGCATTAAATCTTGAAAAAGCCTCGTCTGCCTGGGGTAGCGACCGATGGCTTCCACGCCCTGTGAATCGAACCGAGAAATCCGAAAAACTTTAAGGGCTAGGGAGATTCGAGTTAACAATATCTCTGTGTAACCTCCAGCCGTCGCTTTCCTTCTTCCAAATGACGATAAATTTTCCGTCATCAACGATCTCATCGTCATCGCCGCGCATTACAACTCGGCCAACTTCAACAGCAGTGTCTCCGCAGTCCTCAACTTCCCAAGTTATGAGCTCGACTGAGGACACTCCTCTATCCATCATTGATTGAAGAAGTCCTTGTACATTAGCTCTGCCATCAACGGGATCGCTGTTGTCAGGTAAAAAACGACAGTTAGCGGTATAGAACCCAGCAACTTTTTCCGCATCTCCAGCTGAAAAAGCATCCATAAAAAGTTTGTTGGTTTCGTTAATGCCTTCGGTCGCTGACATAAATTCCTCTCACTCCAATGACTACGGAACCAAACATTCCAACACGTTATATTCATTTTCAAGAGCTACGAAGTGGTCTTTTTGTTTATTCTGGGGCAGCTGGCTGTACTCCCTTTCAACCAAGATATGGGCATGGACAGAAATATTTGCGAATCGAGGGGCCAAAAGGTTGTGGCCAGCAGAAAAGATTAGCCTCTAATTGGAAAGCATAGCTCGCGGTTTCCTTGATATAGCGGCCTCGACGGTTCGTTGCTCTGTTTTCAAACCAATTCAGTATTGGGAGGTTCCCAAACATTTACCGCGCTCGGGAAATAAAATATGAAAAACAGTCTGGTGCTACGAGACAGATCAGCGGAATTCCATACTCCAGTCGGAAATGGTGCCTTGACCGCTCGCAGCGCCGTTTGACCACCCACTCGGTGGAGCACCGATGCTGGTCGCGCGATACATATTCCTCGTAGTAACGTAGGCGCCGCAACTTAAACCACTGACGGTACTGAAATTTGATTGGGACCTGAGATTAACCGACGTTGTGTTTTGTATCGAAACATTTCTTACGAACCAAGAGGGAGAGCCGCCGTTGTACCCTAATCTCGCGGTACTAACATATGGATATTTTTGCGATGAGAGATTCGGAGCCAAAAAAGCGCTTCCAGTGCAATTATTCGTTTCGTAATACACCGCGCTGTTGAGGAATAGGCCGATATTTTCGTACGATGAAATGACGCCGACGTCGTAAACTTTAGATCCAAGTTTGACGAATAATTTGTCTGTACCAACTGCTAGACCGACGACGTCGCCTTGATATACCCACACCCTTCCGGAATATTCATCGCCGCCGGGCATATCGGCGCACACCCATGCAGGGGGAGAAGCGGCCGCATTCCATTGAATTAACTGGTCTTGGGTGCAGCTTAGGTTCCCAAGAGGATTAACACCGTCAGCTCCAGCAGGACCCGTCAACCCTACCGGTCCTTGAGTGCCAGTAGGTCCCTGCGGCCCCTGCGCTCCAGTCGGACCGGCAGGTCCAGCAGGACCGATGTCCCCTCGAGGGCCTTGAGGACCAGTATCCCCAATCGGGCCAGTGGGTCCAGCCGGTCCGATTTCCCCTTGCACGCCTTGAGGCCCAATAGCTCCGATCGGACCGGCAGGTCCAGCGGGCCCGATTTCTCCGCGCAGACCTTGAGGACCAGTCGCGCCCATTGGGCCAACAGGCCCGACTTTTCCCGCAGGCCCCGCCGGTATTTTGTCTATAGCGGCTTCAAGATCATCGAAGTTTTGATTGATTTCTGTCGCACGAGCGGGCTCACCGGATTGAAACACATTGCTCACTTCGGCATCTGCGAATCCTGTAGGCAGCGCGAGTAGCGCGATTAACAAAGCGATGTGCATTGATCAACCTCGACGAGTTAAAGCCTTAAAATAACGGCTAGCAGCACACCAAAAATTGTCCTGGTTTTCATCCAAATTAAACGAATTTCCTACTGCATCGCATAAATTCGGCCAAGCTCTAACGTTATCGTCTAATAGGGCTTATGGCAGATTTAGAAAAATAAGTTCATAAGGTTGTTTAAGGACTGAGATCTCTTGCTGCGTAAGCAAGCTTAAGCTACGAAGCATGAACCTGGCCCGTAGCGCGGGAAGAAGCAAGCACGCGACGTTAGCCCCGGATCTGCTAAAGCATTTGCGTCGCGAACAGACCTCTTTGTTTGCTTAGGCTAACAATTTTAGGGGTTGATAGTTAGCTGGACGCGGGGGCCCTCTTTAAAAAATCACCGCTAATCTATGGCCGCTGCTCGGCTAAAAATGGAGGGACGCTGCCGCTCACTGAGCAACGCCTACCGCAATATACACAAAGAACAGAGCGATGCTCACTATTCCTAGCGCGTCGATTTTAAGCTTTCGAAAGTTCACGTAGAAACTATACGTACTCGTTAGAGAGCCCGGAAATATCATTTTTAGCTATGCTTATGCAACGATAGGCGAGGTTGGAGCCACTACGAGGATTAAGGACTCCTACCGCAGGATAAACCTCATGTACCCATGCCAAAGCTCGTTAAGGGACCCATAGGGTGACGCCCCAAAGTACGGCCAGAATCACCAAAAGCCAGAGCACGACTCCATGCGCCACAGAGGTAAACGCCAGACTTTTTAAGGTCTCTCGGGTGATTTCCGTACCAACGAAAAATAGCGCGACCACCAAAAGCGAGGCTACAACGTGACCGATAGCAGTCAAAGCGCTGCTGGAGAAACCGATCCAAGACCCCATTACTGATGCGGTAATGAAGACGAAAATGAAATTTGGAATTCGTATCTTTGATTGCTGGGTTCCTACTACGAGGCTCGCTACGATCATCAAGGGGATAAGCCATAGGGTTCGGCCCATTTTTATTGTTGTAGCGATTTCTGCAGCCTCCGTTCCGTACATCTGGGCCGCTGCGACGACAGAACTGGTGTCGTGTATGGCTAACGCAGCCCAAACGCCAAATTGCTGCTGGCTTAGGTTTAACCAAGCGCCGATGGTGGGGAAGGTCATCAACGCAATCGCGTTCAGCAGAAACACGACGCACAATGCTGCGCCGGTTTGCTCGGGGCGGGCGGCAAGGATTGGTGACAAAGTCGCAATCGTTGTCCCACCGCAAATTGCCGTGCCCGAAGAAATTAAAGCGTTTGTGGTGCGATCGCTATGCGCAAGCCAGCCAGACAGCAAACCAACTATTAGAGTTATGCAAACGAACGTGGCAACGGGCATTGCATAGGTGCTGCTGATATCGAGTAGCTCTGTCGCGTTAAGCTTTAGCCCAAGCAACACAATAGCGGTTTGCAGCAAGTGTTTACCGTAGGTTGACCCGTTGGCAACTGGCGCACGATTGAGAAAGAGCGAAATTGTCATTCCAACCATCAGGGCAATGGCCGGATTGCCAACCATAACGAGTGCAGTTAACGCGAGGACGACTAAGGTCTTCGGTATGGGATCGTTTGGTAGATTGCGCCGTAGGCTAAACACAAAGATACCCCTAACACTTATAACGTTTAGGTCGAAGATAATAATCTCAGCGCATAAACATAACGTCGGGTCGAGGTCAGTACCAGGATTCTTCCAAAAATTAGCACGCCTCGAATATTGAGGTGGTCCTGAATCCTTCAGATATTTTGGTCGTTTGAAGGCGTTGTTAAAGGGAAAGTTAAGACGCGGTTAGCCTGTACTTCAGCTTCATCGATCCCACCTCTCAGTAGCCAGTCTTTATCAACAGCAAAAAGGTTGGATATCGCATCTAAGTGCATTGAGAGGCCATTGGTTGATGCCTGCTGGTCGGAGCATCTTTCCCACTCTAGCCATGTTGTCGGGTCGATGTATGCATTGGCGGAGATGGTCGCTCGGTAGGCGCACTCCTCTACGGACCAACCAATATGTAGCCTGAATCTATGAATACGCTCACCAATTGATGGCATTTGTCTGGCGCCGAGTTAATCGGAGGTCGCTATCGTTATTTGTCGATATATCAAGCACTGGCCGTGACGTCCTGCAGTACGATAGTTTCTCTATGCTCTGTGGAGGAGCCGTCTCCTACGCCGACCATCTCGTCGAAGGCGGATTTATGGACAAAATCCGCCTGTTTAACTCCTATTTCGCGCAGTGCATCAAAGGCTCTGTTTCGACTGTGAAATATCAAGTTATCACCGTTCGCTGCCTTCAATGGAGTTCGTTCACCGTCGTGACAGCAAAAAATGAGATAAATGCATGGATCAATGCTGTGCACTTCAAAGGCCAGAGTTTTTTCCCTCCCCAAAGATTGTTTGATTTCCTTCAACAGCATTGCAAACCTCCGCCTTGGTAAACGCGATGGTGGGGTAGTGAGAGTACAGAACGTGCAATAAAATCCGTGTGAACTTAGGCTCTCACGCTTCTTTAAGGTCGGACCAGCTTCGCTTGGGTAAGTTATTGGTACTTGGCTTAATCGCTTGAACCAGTCTAATTTTTTAATACAGCTAGAAAGTTTCTCCCATACCGCGCTTCCTGCATTCGTTGCGTTGCTCGAAGGCTTCGACTCTGACGCTTTCTGGGGATGACAAAGGGCTTAAACGAATCACAACTGACATATCCACTGGTTGATTCGAGTCGAACGCCCCTTAAACCTCCGACGTTGTTTTAAAATCGAACTTGTAGTTCACTCTTCAAAGCCGCTGTCTAGGGGAAAACAACGTGCCGCTAAATATACTGGGAATGATCGGTGTGGCGCCACCGCCGGACGCTGCCACCGTCCATATTGTTGGTGGCGGCATCGACCGTGATTACATTAAAGCCTTTACCCGGGCGCATGAAAAATCAGATTTTGATGCCATTCTTATCGGGCATTCATCCAGTTCCGCCGACGGTTTCGGCATCGCCCAGTACGTGGCGACCCATTCAGAGCGCGTCAAGATATTACTTGCGCATCGACCAGGGTTTGCTTCCCCCACACAGGCTGCTCGTCGTGTTGCAACACTCGATAATCTGATTGAGGGGCGGCTATGGCTACATATTATTACCGGTGGAGTCGACGCGGATCAGCGCAGGGACGGTGATTATACCCCCCACGATGAGCGTTATGAGCGCACTGACGAATATCTCGAGATCATGCGTCTAGTGTGGAATGCCACCGAACCCGTCGACTTTGAGGGTAAGTTCTATCGAGTGAGTCGTGCAGCTTCTGATGTGCAGGCACACCAAAAGCCGCATGTACCGCTCTGGTTTGGTGGAGTGTCGGATGCCGCAATTCCGGTAGGCGCAAAGCATTGCGATACCTATGCCCTGTTCGGCGAACCCAGGGCTCAGGTAGTGGAATTGATGACTCGTATTAACGCCGAGGCCGCGGACCACGGGCGGCGACCGAGTTACAACCTATCTTTTCGGCCAATCATTGGTGCGACCGAAGAAGAGGCTTGGCGCAAGGCTGAAGCGATATTAGCTGGCGTAGAGGCCTCGGGTGGGGGAGGAGGCCCCGGTATTCCCCAAGCAGAAACCGCACGTCGCCTGATGCGGTTGATTGACGGTGGGGATGTCCAAGATGAGCGCTTGTGGGTGCCCATCGCAGCAGCGGCGAAGGGAAGCGGCAACTCTACTGCCTTGGTAGGCACCGCAGAACAGGTTGCTGAGGCAATTTCGAAGTATTACGACTTGGGTATATCCGGCGTGCTGATCCGCGGCTTTGACCCCTTCAATGATGCCATCGAATATGGTCGAGAACTTATTCCGCAAATTCGGGAAAAAATTGCCGAGCGAGATGCAGCAAAGGCTGTTCAGTAGCTGTTTACTCACGCTGATCTAGGTGTGATCAACTCGCAAGATCCCAAAAGCTGATAAGACGAAAAAACATGGCGGAAGAAATAAGACCTCAGATTAAAGTCTAATACGCACGTCCTTCGAGGGGGCCGATGATGGCCCAGTCCACGATGATTGAAACGGCTGCCAAGGCTACGCATACTAGGAAAATAATTCCTAATAGGCGCCAAACATGGAACTTTTCTTCCTTGTCTGGAGCTGGTGGTTGTTCTTCTGGATGCATAAAGAAACCCTTGACGTTTCACAAAAAATCATCGCGTTAAGGCTGGAGGATTGTAGCCATGGCCACGACCTGAGACCGTTCCAGCCCAGCGTATTCCGCTGAGTCTAGAACCGAGTTCCAACTGTTTGGATCGAGTTCGATGCCGTGCTGCATTCTTCGTGTGGTGCTCTCTTTCTCCGGATCGCCCGGTAAGCGTACATGGTCAATGCCCTCAGCCGGAGTGCTAGCGTGAATATAGTCGATCATGGCGCCGACTTCTTGGTCGAATGCCTGCAGATCGCCGATGGCGGCAGGGTCTATCAAAATCGACAGCATATTATTAAGAGTTGCGCCCAAGCGCGGGTGCTCAGGCTGCATCGTGAACAACCCTCCCAATGCACCGCCAAGAAGCTCGCAAATAACCATCAGACCATATCCCTTGTGCGCACCGAAGGGTTGCATCGCGCCGCTTGCGCTCTTGCCAAAGATCACGCTCGGGTCCGTCGTCTCGACCCCGTTTTCATCCACCAACGATTGAGGTGGCACAGGCACTCCCTTCATATAGGCGACGCGTACCTTGCCTGCGGCGACGGTGGTAGTTGCCATATCTAGTACAACATGTTGACCATCTGGTCTTGGTACAGCGCAGCAATAGGGATTGGTGATAAAGCGACGATCTCGGCCACCGAAGGCAACCACCATAGGGTCGTGCCCTACAACATTGACGTAATGCATGGAGACTAATCCACGGTCCGCACAATACTCAGCAAATGCGCCTATACGTCCGAGGTGCGCAGCATTACCTAAAGCTACGCAGGCCAAACCGTGCTTTTTCGTCCTCTCGATACCAATTTCCATTGCCTCAATACCCACGATGCGGCCGAGGCCTGTGCCAGCATCGATGTTCACAATCGCACCGTTGTCTTTGATTATCTGTGCGTGACCATGAGGGTCCACATGCTGATCCAGCATGCCTTTGACATAAGACGGAACCATGCCAATACCGTGAGAGTCATGGCCTTTGAGGTTGGCTTCGACAAGGTGTTCGGCAACCGCGTCAGCATGGACTGAGGGGGCGCCGGCTGCTGCCAAGATGGCACTAGTAACTTTAGTTAGAGACAGATGTTCAACTAGCATGACGATCCTGAGACGAACTGCTCGCTAGATTGAAACAGGTAACGTGACTTCACCGCAATGGCCTCATGGTCTCCATGTCAGATTAAAAGCATGGTTTAAGGGTTGAGCGAGTAATTTGCTTGCCAGCGTATTTAATCAAGCGATCAGATTCCGTCTTAGTGATCAGCGGTGATGGAGGTATGGCGCACCCGACATGACTCATACCTCAAATGGCGACGATTTTTGCTATCTTACGGTAATTTTTGGCTAAAAACGCATTCAATCACGGATAAATCGCCCGCAATAATGGTCGTAATGCGTACGTTTATGTATACGTTCTTCTGTCCTTAAAGAAAGGGGGAGGCAGGTGACCATACCCCCTAGCTACCTAGATATATGCATGGGAGGGCATTTTTGGGGTTTAAAGGGTTATAAAGTAATTCAAGCTAACGTGCTCCTCACCTGCTCAATCAATTTTAAGTACCGCTCCCATATTCGTTCAGCCTCAAGACCGTGTTCATCGTGAAAAATGGACGCATTTGGATAATAGAAGCCTCCGCATGCATGCCATTCAACAGCCATGTCAGAGACAATTTCGCATATCCACCTCTCCTGACCAGTTCGATCGGTCCATAGACCATAAAAGTTAGAGCCAACGAGCAGCGTCAAATCTCCCCATTCCATGACGCCCCTTTTTATTTTGTGTCTGTGGATAAGTGACTCATGCCATGGTTCAGCTATTTCCATTAAATAAAGCAGGCGGTCTTTTTGGTCTAGGAAAGCAAACCAATCGTTTACGTCAGTGATAAAACGTATTTCATCTAAATGCGCTTGCGCATATTTCCTACGAGGAATGAAAGCCATTACTCTTCTCTTAAGGGGAAGCTTGTTTCAGTTACCTCCACTTCCACACCCTCGAATGTCCGGCTCTCTCTTTTGACACGCACTGCAGCCCTTTTCTCTGTCCATCCACGAGGGTCATGCCAATAGGGACAATGCCGATATAGCTTCATTGCTCCAAACAGTCCTCTTTCTTCCAGCCAATTTAGATAAAAGTTATAACGCTCATCCTGTGTCTCTAGGTGATCAAGATTCATCGGCCTTCCCGAAAGGCTTTGCAAAGGCACCGTTAATTCCCATTTCTTGACGTACCGTTCAGCCTCCTTAAAGCTATCGAACTCATCTGATCTAACGCCAGGCAGAAGCCCAGTGTTCCGATAAGTGATCAGTTGCCAACGGCCACCGCCACAGGGATGAAGGTTCATAACGAACATCCTGTCATCCCTATACTCGTGTTCGCCCACCCTATTTTCTTGGTGCAATTGCCACCCACCTTAATCCTGACCACGTATACTTCTGTATACAGAAGTGCAAACGGTTTTTATCAGTTGCATTTCAGAGTTCAGCGTATTAATCTAATAACCCTCAGTCAACCACAACTTATTTGGAGACGACGGTGAAAAAAGCTAGCTCAGAGCACCGCCAAGAAGCTGGCATTATCGAATCATTTAGATCATGGGTGGGTCAGAACGAGCGGGATGAAGATGAGGAAAAGTCTCTATTTCTTACAGTCCTCACCATTTGTGCTTATGAGCTTTACATGAGCGGAAAAAAAATCGATGTCGACTTACGGATAGCCGAAGCTCGCGAAATTGCTGCTGACGGCTGGCGAGAGGACTTGCATTAAAGATCGTGGTGGAGAGTCATGGATAAGAAACCGATAAGGAAGCCTGTTCAGTTGGATCTGAAAACTTTCAAGAAGCTGGAAAAGATTTGTAAGGCTGAAAAGCGTGGGCCGGGATTACAGGTGGCTAAGCTTATTGAGGATGAGTTCGAGCGTATGTTCAGAGCGGGCTAAGACTAATGAAAGGGCAGCGCAAATCCACACAAACCTTCATCGAACAATCACGGTCTAAGTTTGGAGATAGGTTCGATTACAGCAAAACTAATTACCTCGATGCAAAGAGCGAGGTGGTTCTACGCTGTCTTGTCCACGACAAGGAAATCCGCACTACCCCAGACAATCATCTGAAAAGCAAACATGGTTGCAGAGACTGCAGCATTACAGCGAGGGCTAAGGCCAGAACAAAATATACAACAGACGAGTTTAGAGCCGCATTGAGAAAAAAGTATGGCGACCATCTCGATTTCTCAGCAACGGTTTATGCAGGAGGCGATGAGAAAGCAACATTCATTTGCAGTCGTCATGGCGAAAAGAGCGTTATAGCGAACTATTTATTACTTGATGACACCAAATATGGGTGCAGGGCTTGCTACGCAGAGTCGCGGCGCGCCGAAGTGTCCAGCCTTGTGAATAGATTTAGAGAGGCTCATGGATCTCACAAATTCAATTATGAAAACGTAGCGTTAGATCCGTCAAAGGTGGCTTGGCATCAGCCTATCGAAGTATTTTGCAATGAACACAGTCAAACGTTTTTCCCCACCGCAGCTGATCATTATTACCGCAAGGTGGGATGTGAGGCCTGTAGAGTCGCGAAGATAACGGCAAAGACAAGGAAGTCACAAGAGCAATTTCTGCAAGAGGCCTTAAATACTCATGGGACGACTTACCTTTATGACAGAGCAAAATACTGTGGGGATCAAGAAGGTGTGGAGATCGGATGCAGGGTACATGGTTACTTTGAACAACGAGCAGATCATCACTTGAAAGGTAGCGGCTGCTCATCCTGCTATAACAAAGGCGAGGGGCGGCTAGCTGAAATTCTTCAGGACATTACAAATTTCAGAAGCCAGTACAAAGTTAACGTTAATGGAGCTGTAAGGTTCTTTGATTTTCTCCTTATCGACCAAGGCATATTGATTGAAAGGGACGGTGAACAGCATTACCCAGAGGTATGGGGCAGGGAGACCTCTCATTTGTTTACCAAGAAGGGCCGTACGTACTCTAATCAAGCGGCAAATGACGCTCAGAAACTCCTTCGCGCCAAGGAGTTAGGGTTTACAGTCGCGAGAATTCCCTACTGGCTCGAGGATGAGGAAGTGAAAATTGAGGTTTTGAACATCATCAATGGCACTCCAAGTTATGGCGAGCTGCCCGACCCTGCAGATGAGAAGACAAAGAAGCGGCCAATAGCTTCCGTTTCTTTGAAATAGGCATGGGCGGACATTTTGAGGGGTTTGGGGGTTATTCGCTAGGTTCTAGCTTAATAGGCGCATATGAACCAGATTTCTTATGATGGGTCGTAATTTTCTGTTAAGACGGCGTATCCGCGATCCATCAAGCACCTATTCCAAACTAACGCTCTCAGTTTTTGTTCTTCTACGTTTGTTTTGCGCTTGTTCGTTTGACTCCCAATTAACATACCTGCTCCCAATAAGGGCCATACTACAGGGGATAAGGTGGCTCCTGCGGCGAGGGCACTAAAGCCACCTGTTGCTCCAAGTACTACTGCTGTTCCCCCAGCAACCGCTGCTGCGCCAACGCCTGCCCCAGCAAGCGCTGCAATAGCCTCCTCGTCGGAGTAGTCGACTTGGTTGGTAATATCCTCACATTCGGCAATATCCTTGTTTAACTTCGGTATGTCGTCTACGGAACTCGTGTCTACGATTGGTTTGTAATCAGGGATAGTCGCACAAGCGGTCAATGCTGCGAGCGTGGCTAAGATGGGCAGCTTCGAGCTAAAGAATTCATTTTTCATTGTTTTTATTTAGGCAGCGCTGAGTTCCTCGTTGTAAGTGATTTCACCCTCTCTTTGCAAATGCTTTTTTAAGCGCTTCTATTATTTTCTTGCGTCAAAATATGCGAGTGGTTCAGACACGCGCGGCATCAGAGGGCCTGAAGCTCGCTTACCTCCCATGATTAATCGCCTTGTAGATATGCTCTGAGCAGAAGCTAGCCCTGCGAAGGTATTGGAGCTAAATACAGTTGCGAAGGTGGCAGATCTTGACAAACCTTCAAAAACAGGCTAAACTCAGCACAGCTTCGAGGAAGCATTCTGAGGGGTTAAAATTATACCCACTAATTTCCTATTACCCAGCCTTTAAAACGCCTCTGCGGGCCTGTGTGTGCGTCTGAGAGGGTGTTTTGGTAGGGTTTGCGAATGATCCTAGTAAGAAACCTATTGATCACCGTTTTGGTGCTGTACTGCTGCTACATGATTTTCAAAATCAGTAGCAAAGCAGGCTTCTTCTTCCTTCCACTTCTTCTTGTTCTGCCGCCACTGATAGTTAAGACCAAGAAAGCGTCTCGGGATGGTGAGTCCTGATGCGCGATAGCTTGCTTTAGCTAAGGTTTTTGATGGGAATGTCTCTCAGATAAAGGACGTGTTTGTAGGGTTTCAGAGAAGGCTTTATCAGATTGTGGCCTAGAGGAGCTCTAAAGCTTCGAGCTTGAATGACAACTCACTACCTCCTGTTTCCAGGCGGCTTTCTACAATGATCCCAGACGATGTGATTACTTCGGTAGAACTCCAGTCTGCGACAGTACCATCATGGCTGGTAAAGGTACCGTTTCTGACCAATTTGTGAAGTGGAAGTTGTTCGCCGAATCTTAGGTCAGGTTCTATCGTAACTTTAACCAAATCTGAAAAGGTTTGGGATTCGTCTCGCAGAACAGTGATTTGAAAGTCTAGGTTGCCTGACTCTATGTTTTTGAGTACCTCTGAATGCATCTCGCTTTCAAACAAAGCTTCATTTTCGGCAACACCGTTTTTTTGAGGTTGGTCACGTTCAATAACAATGCCGCTCTCTGTTCTTCGGGCGGTCGTCTTTTCAGTCCAACGGCTAGATTCGTTTGGTGGGGTGTTGTAGTCCCTAGCTGTTAGAAGGCGTCCTCTGGTAGTTTGCTCCCAACTCTCGCCAAAGGACATTTCTCTGGCCGAACTATTTAACTCAACAACGTAAAGGCCTCTTTTGTCGTTTGCGAAATATCGGAGGTTGACTTCCCTATTTTCGGTGCCTTCGACTCGGTTGTAAGTAATCTCTTGAGTTGCTGGTTGGCTTACTCTTTCAGCCTGTTTAACAACTCCAATATATGATCCCTTGTGAGGAGCTTGCACATAGCGGTAAGCGCTGTTTTCTAGACCAAGCAGAGCGTCAAAAGATGCCTCTTTCAGAGTTACTTCTTGGGTGATTAGGCGCGTACGGCTCTTTTCAAGCTGCTGGCTGGTTATTGCAGTCACTGCCTTCGTTAAAAGCCACAGCACTAGAAGCGTGAAAACAGCTATCCGTATAAAACGGTAGCTCCGCACTAAGAAGGATTCCGCTGAGATTGTTCCGCCTCCTGCGTTCCGTATCTGATTTCTAACTTGCTACGGTAAAGAGTGACTTTTGGGGAGTCAGAATAAACGCCCATCAGTGGATCTACTTAAAGCTCGAAGAAAATGACCCTCCAAGCTGGCCTAATCCTTTGCTCCGAATGCTTTTCTTAGGTTAATAAGGTTGCTCCAAGATATTACCCAAGCCTTATCTGTGGTGTGCCAGATATACCAACTCGCCTCTCCACGCAGATCGCAAACTTTATTTACGGAACTCGTAATTGTTCCAATATATGTATTTAGCTTCTGGCCTACATGGCCTAAATCCTCTGTAATTTCTCCTTTGAAGGCGGCGATGGCGTGGTAGCTGACTTGCTGCGAGTTAGCCAGACATCTGAGTATGAACAAGGATAGATCCGCAGTGGGCTGACTCTGCACAGTGCGTATGACTTTCTTCCATTCGCTCACGGTCAATTTTTCTGGGTTACTGGCCATACATTTGCTCCTAAGTCTTTTTTTTGATGCTGCCTTAAGCCTGAGAGAAAGTCATCAATCGGAGGAATCAAGCGGTGAATTTGACGGAAGGAATAAATCCCCCGGTAATGGAAATGTACTAGTAGATTACTTAGATAGGGTTCTCCAGCATCTGTAACCAATATTTATGTTCACTCCACCTAGTTGTGTAGCCTCGAATAGTAGGTTTCATATCAACATCACTTAGCCTACCGTTAACTGGCGCGACACAGTCCGCTGATGTCGTGACAAACAACAAATAACAAGAGAGGAGATACGCAATGCTCAAAGTGAAGATCACGATGTGCGGCTTGCTGATGCTTTTGCTCAGTACGAAAGTATATTCGGACGGGTTTGAAGCATGGGACTTCAAACCGATCAATGGCAGCTTACAAGACACTATCGCTTGGTTCGACGAAGCTAAGGCCGTGCACGAAAGGTTGGGTGGCTCGGTTGAATACTGGCAGCACGACGTCATGGGAAACAACGTAGTTAGTTATATTATTAGATTCGATACCGGAGAGGACTGGGCTTCGTTCAAAGACAAGCTCAGCGAGGATGATGCGTGGCAAAGTTGGATCAATGCCAACTACGCGACTTTTAGCTCTCACTTGGTAGAAAGCTTTAACTTGGGCAACGTACTTGATCCAAATGCAACTTCCAGTGTTTGGGAAGACATCAATATTGTCTACTTCTCTGCTTGGGATGCCGCCGACGGTAAAACTGCTGCTGACCTTCTAACGAGTATGCAAACCAGCGCAAGTATTCAGGACAAGTTCGATTTAAATCCGATGGTTTACTCCTCGGGACTTGGAGTCATGTACTTCATTACTGGTGCCGCTAGTTGGAGTGAGTGGCAATCTAATGTAGCGAAGAGAAATGAAAGCCAAGAGTGGGTTGAGTATTGGTCGGCAGCCGGTCGCGACCCAGCCGGGGAATTTGTACAACAGGCTACCTCAGTCAGAATCCAGTAGTCTGAGTCTTTTCAAAGACCGCCTTGTAGAAGCCCACTGCTGCTTTTACGGGGCGGATCTTTTCCCTTTAATCCAGTAATGCAACACCTGTACTGAAGGCTCAATCACAGAGTGGGATAAAAGTTCCGGCAATGGGAACGCAGGTAGAGAACAGTACCTAACCTATCTGGCAGTAGCAGAGACACCGGCCCTCACTGACTCAATATTGTCAATATTACCAATAAGGCCAATTAAGTAACTTCTAGTTATCTATATTTCATATAGTTATAAAACATTATTTTATAAATAAAGAAACTTAACGTTGAATAGAGTTTCTTTATGGGACGTATTGGCAAGATTATACACGCTGTAGCTGATTTGTCAAGTAAAAGTTATAAAAAATTTTTATTTAGATTAAATAGTAATTAAAATAAGATCTTGTTCTTATGGTAAATATTTAAAATAGTTAGTAAAAACAGATGGTTAGAATTTTAATTCACTTACCTTGTATGGTTAACCCAAAAAACCACGTGTGTTAACAAAGCTAGCCGGCCTAATCATGTGTTTGGCTCCAAGAACCACAGGCTCTCTATCCTAAGTGATGTTCCTGAAAGGTGTCATAACCGCCTTTTGCAGGTATTCGCTTTTATTTTTCAGGTCGGCCGTTGAGCCATAGCTCTGAGACACGGTTTTGCTCCATCCTCCCAACTCGTTGCGCAGGTGCTCTGGACAGCCAACCTCCCGCAGTCTTGTCTGCATTGTATGACGGAAGCTATGGGAAGTAGGGGCGCCAGGGCCTAGGTATCCAGCGATGGCTTTATTCATCGTATTGGCGGCAGACGTGTTTTTTGTCTGCTGCTTCTTCAGATCGATATAACGCGCGAACAACCAATCGCTGTCACCGCTCTCCACGGCCTCCATAGCGGCTTCTAGCGCCACACCAACAAGAGGTACAAATCGCTTGCTGTTTTTTGTCTTTAATCGTCGGAAGGGGTTCTGGGCGACCCGCAAATGGGGGTACTGATCATTTAGGTATACGTCTTGTCGCATGAGTCCGCAGCATTCTTTCATCCTCAAGCCCGTGTCGAGCATGAGATGCATCATCCACTTGATCTCCTTGACTCTGCCGACCTCAAATTCTCGCAGTTGCATAAGCTGATCAAAGGAGAAGTCCTGTTTGTCTCTTTTGTCTTCTCCTTCGCCAGGGATGTGCCAATCGTGAAAAGGATGTTGTCTGTCCTCATCAAGCTCTAGCTCCATCGAAACTAAGTTGAACATGGCCCTCAGCATCGCGAGCCTTCGTCTGATGCTGGCACTTTTGAGTCCTAGGTCACGCTGAAGAGCGATCAAATCATTGAGATCGGAGCGTCTGTATTCGCCCGGTGCTTTATCAGGCAGCGCCGCAAGCAGAAACTTCACCGCTAACTCAGCGTCATTTTTAAACTTTTGGTCTGACGCTTTGTCTTTCAATCGCAGGTATTCAGCTGGGTACTCTGAAGCTTTGAGCCTGAACTCGCCTCTCAGTGTCTCAAGTGCTGCCCTCTCTGCTAAAGGCAGCCTTGATGCATCAGCCTTGGCGGCATCCCATCTAAGTGCATCCATTTCCTCGACCGACAGCGCCGATTCAAAAGCCTTTTCAATGTGGGCTGCGAAGCCCAGTACGTCTCCCTGCGCCTCATTGTCAGCTTTGTCGTAATCCTGGGGCTGTATGCCAAATTGCCTCAGCAGCTTCAGCCCTAGGCCGTGCTTACCCTCGCTGGACACTTTTGGCAGACCACTGCGCAATCGCAGAAATTCAGCTTCTACTTCCCGTGTCATTCTAAGACACTCTCGTGCAGCGATTGTTGGATCAGATGTCTTGAGTGATCTGATGATTTCTCGCCCTGCGTAGTGCTGGCGAAGGTCTGAAGGGACAAGTCTCCTGTAGTTGTAGGTTTGCCTACCCTTAGCTTTATGCAGGTATTTCACTGATAGGGTCACGCCATTGATCGCTAGCTTTAGCATAGCGCATGACCGACGGTGTATACATTTATGTATACGAAATGAATCGATAGATGGCGCAAGCCATTGAATTCATTAGTTATAGAAAAAGGAAATGGCGCACCCGACAGGATTCGAACCTGTAATCCCCGGTTTCGTAGACCGGTGCCTTATCCAGTTTGGCCACGGGTGCTCGGTTGGTTCTCGACCGGAAAAGAATTATCTGGAAGAACCAATCACTTCTCAAGGTGTTAAAGCATTATGCCACGGTGACTTTGTCAACTTATCGCCATCGTGGAGGTTTTCGAGCTATTCTTTTGATCATAACAAAAAGAGGTGTGGCATGACGTCGGTAGCGCATCCAATGGTGATGGAGGGAGTTCAGCTTATGCTGATAGGCATGGGCACGGTCTTCGTTTTTCTTACTCTTCTAGTGGTTGCAGTCAGGACGATGAGCGCACTTATTCTCATGTACTTCCCACCAGTACCTATTCAAACCAATAAAGCTGTTGTGACTGCAGAAGGTGTCCCCCGGGCGCATGTGGCGGCTGTCGCTGCTGCCATTGAAAAGCATCGAGGGTCCCAAGCACCCTAAATAAATAGCGTCGCCAAAATCGCTTTTGCCACTCGTATCGGTTTTTACACGGAGAAAACATGAAACAATCTGCACTTGGGATAACAGATGTCGTGCTTCGCGACGCACATCAGAGTTTATTGGCAACGCGTATGCGCATTGATGACATGTTGCCCATAGCCGAAAAGCTGGACCAGGTCGGATTTTGGTCACTCGAGTCTTGGGGTGGAGCAACCTTCGATTCCTGTATTCGATACCTAGGTGAGGATCCTTGGCAACGTATTCGCCTGCTCAAAGAGGCCATGCCAAATACACCCCAGCAAATGTTGCTACGTGGACAGAACATTCTGGGCTATCGCCATTATGCGGACGATCTGGTCGAGAAATTTGTCGAGCGCGCTGCCACTAATGGCGTCGACGTATTTCGGATCTTTGATGCCATGAACGATATGCGAAACCTGCGGACGGCGGTCAAGGCTACTCTAGCTACGGGGAAGCACGCTCAGGGCACGATCTCCTACACAGTCAGCCCCGTCCACACCCTGCAGCTTTGGCTCGATTTAGGCAGGCAGATAGAAGATATGGGCGCAAACAGTTTATGCATTAAGGATATGGCCGGCCTCCTTAAGCCCTATACCGCCTATGAGTTGGTAAGCGGCCTGAAAGAGAGTCTGGACATACCCATTCATATGCAGTGCCATGCCACCACGGGCATGTCGACGACTACCTACCTCAAGGCCATCGAGGCAGGGATCGATAATGTGGATACCGCGATATCGTCGATGAGTATGACCTACGGGCACTCGGCGACCGAATCCGTGGTGGCCATATTGCAAGATCAGCCTCGTGACACCGGCCTAAATATCGAGTTATTGGAAGAGATTTCAGCCTACTTTCGAGCCGTGCGAAAAAAATATTCGCGATTTGAAGGCAGTTTGCGTGGTGTTGATTCTCGCATCTTGGTGGCCCAGGTTCCCGGAGGGATGCTAACCAACCTTGAGGGTCAGCTAAAAGAGCAAAATGCGGTTGATCGACTCGACGAAGTACTGGAAGAGATCCCTAAGGTGCGCGAAGACCTCGGTATGATTCCCTTAGTCACTCCAACATCACAAATTGTAGGCACTCAAGCGGTAATCAATGTTTTAAGTGGCAGCCGTTACGCATCGATCACCCGGGAATCGGCTGGTGTGCTACGTGGAGAATACGGCGCCACACCTGCGTCGGTGAATGAGGATTTACGGGTACGTGCCTTGGATGGTGATGACCTGATTACTTCAAGGCCCGCGGATCATCTGGAGCCAGAACTTGCCACTCAGACCGAAGCGTTACGCGCGCTCGCCAGAGAAGAAGGCTTCATGATTGGGCAGACTGAAGACGGCTACGAGGTGGACGATGTACTCACTTACGCGTTGTTCCCGCAAGTTGCGACCAAATTCTTGGCGAATCGCGGTAATCCCGAAGCTTTTGAACCCGCACCAGATTTTAATACTTCGACGGCAAATGTAGCTTCTCCAGCCATCAGCGCATCATCTGTGGAACCTGCCCAATATACGGTTTCGGTAGATGGCCATGCCTATCAGGTTGTTGTGTCAGAAGGCGCGGTCAATCTCACGCCCGCAGTCCTCGCTCAACCGGCTCCCGCCTCCCCCGCAAATGTTGGCGGTATTGCGTCGACAATAACAGCAGGCCTTGCAGGCTCCATTTACCAGGTGATGGTCGGCGTTGGCGATGAAGTGAGCGAGGGGCAAGTCGTTTGCTTACTCGAAGCGATGAAAATGGAAACCGAGGTGCGGGCTGGAGCTGCGGGCACGGTTGCGAGTATCGATGTCGCCGTGGGCGATAGCGTGACCGTTGGTCAGACCTTGATTACGCTATCGTAAGGTGATGCGCCAGTAGAAATCCTAATAACGGAGCAGCGACTTGGAATTGTTTGAACAACTTTGGGCAGGGTCTGGACTAGCCCAAATAAGCTACGGTCAGGCTGCCATGATTGCAATCAGCCTTTTGTTATTCTACCTGGCCGTTGCAAAGAAGTTCGAGCCTTTGCTGCTGGTGACGATTGGGTTTGGGGGGTTGCTAAGCAATATTCCAGGCGTCGAAATTGCTACTGGTGATGGATTGTTACACCTGATTTATATGATCGGAATTGAAACTGGGGCCTTTCCGCTTCTGATTTTTATGGGGGTAGGCGCCATGACCGATTTTGGTCCTGTACTGGCGAATCCCAAAACATTTATGTTAGGGGCCGCCGCTCAGTTTGGTATTTTTGCGACGCTGCTTGGAGCCGTCGCGATAAGCAGTCTAGGTTGGATGGATTTTTCTATGAACCAAGCTGCCGCCATAGGCATCATTGGCGGTGCGGACGGTCCTACGGCGATCTTTGTTGCTGGCAAGCTAGCTCCTGAGCTGCTGGGAGCCATTGCGATTGCAGCATACTCGTATATGGCGCTTGTACCGATTATTCAGCCGCCGATTATGCGAGCTTTGACAAGTGAGCGAGAGCGGGCAATCGAAATGGTGCAGCTCCGTGAAGTCAGTCAACTAGAAAAGATCATTTTTCCGCTTTTGCTGCTACTGCTGGTCGCGTTTTTGTTGCCCTCAGCTGCTCCTTTGTTGGGAATGTTTTGTTTCGGCAATCTCATGCGTGAATGTGGGGTGGTGGATAGATTGGCAGATACCACGCGAAATGCGCTGATTAATATCGTTACCATAATGCTCGGATTGGGGGTTGGCTCAAAGCTACAGGCAGAGATTTTTTTGACCATGCAAACCCTTGGGATTCTTGTGCTAGGCATGTTCGCTTTCGCCATTGGCACTGCTAGTGGTGTGCTTATGGCAAAGCTAATGAACCATTTGTCCTCTAGCCCAATTAACCCACTCATCGGTGCGGCTGGGGTAAGTGCGGTTCCTATGGCGGCTCGAGTCGTAAACAAAGTTGGTCTCGAAGCGAACTCGCAAAATTACTTGCTGATGCATGCCATGGGTCCAAATGTTGCGGGAGTGATTGGATCCGCTGTCGCTGCGGGCTTGATGATCATGCTGGTAGGAAGCTAAGAGTTAGCTCTTTGCGCGGGGCACTGTTAACATTCCCCGGCTGAATAAATCGGTCCAATATGAAATTCCAAAGCTTCTTAGTGTTCCTACTTGGCGTCTTTGCGCCGGTCATTGCGGCAGCCGAATATTGGATCTCCGTTGCCAGCTTCAAGAATCGGGACAGTGCTGAGTCTGCTCTGATCAAAACACAGGCAAGGAGTGAACAAGCTTTCGCCATATACGGCGCGCGAACAGATAAGGGTTATTTTTTTCGCGTCATGGCAGGTCCATATCTGACCCAAAGAGAGGCTAAAAGGGCGCAAAAGACATTGTCCGCTAATGGCCTGAACGCAGGCTGGATTTGGAGCGACGGCCCCCAAGCATTGAAGCAACGCGCATCTAATCTGGATGAAGCATCGAGCTCGAGGGAATCGCTGTTATCTGGAGATTTATCGGGCTATGAGGCCAGTTCTTCAGGGAGCGATTGGGACCGCGACTGGTATGACGAGTGGGATGATGAGCTTGAGTTTGATGAGAATATAGATCTCGGCACGGAAGACACTTTCGCCCCAGAAAACAACGCGCCAATTCAAAATTCCATACCGCTAATTCCCGAAACTGCGCCTGAGGGCTATCAGCTTAATAAGCTTCGGCGCGAGGCCAGAGCGCCGCCCTTCGAGCATCTAAATCTAGCCGTGTCTCTCAACCAAACCCGCCCCAAGCTTCCGCCCAATTCAGAACCCCAAAAAAAGAACACAAGCAAAGACGCAGTACCAGCATATTCACCAGAAAAAATCCTAGAATTCTCACTGGATATGCCCGTGACATTGCCCCGGCGTGAGACTGTTCCAGAAGGATTTGCTGTTGATGGCAGGCTCCAAGAAACAATTTGGGCATCGCTGCCGGGCGCTGACAATTTTTTGGTGGACGATCCCGATACCTTTGCCAAGCCCGCCTATCGCACGTTGGTAAAAGCTTTCTACACCCAAAAAGGGCTTTATGTTGGCATCGATATGGAGCAACCAGCCGAAACGCTGGTTCGTCGCTTATCAAGCCGTGATTCCTATGTTCGAAGGGACAGCGTCGGGGTGTATCTCGATACTTCAGGTGAAGGTCGCTACGGTTATTGGATGACTGTCGCGCTCGGCGGAAGTCAATCTGATGGGACGTTGCTTCCGGAGCGCCAGTTCAGCAGGGATTGGGACGGGGCTTGGTATTCGGGCACCCAGCTTACTAAAACGGGTTGGAGTGCCGAGTTTTTCCTACCTTGGTCTCAAGTTGCCATGCCACAAAACGCTGGTCAGCGTACGATTAAGGTATATCTATCTCGCAAAGTTGCTCACCTTGATGAGGATTGGAGTCTTCCGGCCTTGCCGAGAACGCAACCCCTGTTTATGTCGCGAATGCAGCCTCTGATGCTCGATGGCGTGGCTCCAGTTCAGAACTGGAGTGTCTTTCCATACCTCTCGTCAACGAATGATTTTGTTCGAGGCGATGTCAGTAACAAGATTGGGGCCGATTTGTTTTGGCGACCATCCACGAATTTCCAGGCAACAGCAGCATTTAAGCCAGACTTTGGCTCTGTAGAAAGCGACGACGTCGTTGTTAATTTGGGAGCTTTCGAGACTTTTTTCCCAGAAAAACGTTTGTTTTTTCAAGAAGGCATTGAGGTATTTACTGCAACCCCGCGAGCTGAGGGAGGTAAACCCACAACACTCCTCAATACTCGTCGTATTGGCGGGATAGGGCGAGATCCGGAATTACCCGATGGAATCCGGCTTAGCGACCTGGAGCGTCAAAAGCCTGTGGAACTCGAGGGAGCATTGAAAACAGTTGGCTCGATTGGAGCTCTGCGGTATGGAATTCTTGGCGCTTTTGAGGACCAGGTCTCGTATGAGGCTGATGGTCAGAGATTCGAGCAAGAAGGGACAGAATATGGTGTTGCCAGAGCTCTCTATGAGGATAAGACGAAGGCAGGCGATTATCGAGCTATAGGCTTGCTCTCTACTCTAACCAGTCACCCTGACCAAGAGACGCAAGCACATGGTGTTGATTACCACTACCTAACTGCGAGGGGAGAATGGAAGGTAGATGGTCAGTTTTTATTCTCATCAGCGGATGAGCGTCGCGATGGATTTGGTGGATTTGTGGATATTGGGCGAGATTTTGGTAAAGGGAGGAGATTACGCATTGGTTACTCTCACTATGATCAAGACCTTAATATTAATGACCTAGGGTATCTTCGACGCAATAATTTGCGTGGCGCCAACGGTCGATACGAGATTAATCGATCAACTTCAAACCGCTACCGAAAAAGCTACGTGGGCTACTGGTTTCGTTTAGAGCGAAATTCGGTAGGGGAGTATGTTCGAAAAGCGATTGGTGTCGACTCTAAGGTAGACCTTTTTGATCAATCTAAGGTCGAGCTTAGTGCAGCTTTTTTCCCAGCGCGTGATGAAGACTTTGAAAGTAGAGGTAACGGCACTTATCGCTTGGGAGATCGCAGCCGATTAAAAGGCAAATATCAAACGGACCGAGCTAAACCCTTTAGCTATGAAATAAATTTTTACCGAGAAGATGAGCAGCTGTCCGGTGCGCAGGTTGCGGCGGCGGTCGGTGCGAACTGGCGTCCTCGAGACAATTTAAACTTGGGAATTGGCATTGGATTTGTCGATCGGGCCGGTTGGTTATTGTGGCGGGATGGTATTAATTTTGCGACTTATCAAACAAACGAGTGGCGGCCTCGGTTCCAGCTTGAATACTTTCCTGCTGTAAATCATCAGATCAAACTGTCCACACAATGGGTTGCGATACGCGCAAAGCGCCGAGCGAATTACCAGCTGCAGGTCAATGGTGACCCCTTGACGGCGGTGAATGACAGTATCGCCAGAAGTGAGGATTTTGCTCTTTCCAACTTATCTCTGCAGCTTCGATATCGATGGCAGATTGCGCCGCTTTCAGATCTGTACGTAGTGTACACGCTGAATGGTCGGCAGGAGAGCGTAAGCGATTCTTTCGATAGTCTTTTTACCGACGCGCTAAGAGATCCTTTGGCTGAGCAGCTTACGATAAAGCTCAGGTATCGCTTCGGATCATGAAACGCTATCGCAACGCGACTCAATGGGGGGTTTACAACATCGAGGTAGAGGATGGGCGTATCGTTGGCGTCAGCGGGGTTGATGAAGATCCAGAGCCCTCAGAAATTGGCAACGTTCTCCTTGATGGCATTCAGCATGGGGAACGCATAAAACGACCATCTGTTCGCAAAGGGTGGCTTGAGGGCGGCGATCGACAGCGCTGCCGCCGAGGTAGCGACGAATTTTTCGACGTGCCTTGGGATGAGGCGTTAGAAATGGCGGCTAACGAGCTTCGTCGAGTAGCGGACGAACACGGTAACACGTCGATATTTGGTGGTTCTTACGGGTGGGCAAGCGCGGGTCGGTTCCACCATGCACAATCGCAACTTCATCGATTTTTAAATCTAATGGGCGGATGCACGCGCGCTATGAATTCCTACAGCACGGCGGCCGCTCAGGTAATTCTTCCCCACGTTGTAGCGCCCTGGCCACAGATGGAGTTGCAACAGACGACACTGCAAAACATCATTGACCATACCCAGCTCTTCGTCGCCTTTGGCGGATTGCCCAAGAGAAATGCTCAAGTGGCATATGGCGGCGTTACCGAGCACCGCACTGCTCTTGATCTCGATCGAGCGCATAAGGCCGGTACTGAATTTGTCAGTATCTCGCCCATCGCTGACGACACTGAGGCGAGTCTCGGTGCCACTTGGCTAGCGCCGCTGCCTGGCACTGATGTTGCTCTTATGCTCGGCATTGCTCATGTTCTAGAAACTCAGAATTTGGCAGACACCAGATTTCTGGATAGCCACTGTGTAGGTTATTCAAAGGTAAAAGATTATTTGCTCGGCAGATCCGATGGAATTGCTAAGACCCCTCGGTGGGCATCTTCAATTTGTGGTTTGGCCGCTGAAGACATAGTTGCGTTGGCCTGCAGAATGGCAAGTAAACGAACGTTTGTAGCTGCGGCATGGTCGTTGCAACGTGGCGATCATGGAGAACAACCTTACTGGATGCTTGCCACTTTAGCCTCAATGCTAGGTCAAGTCGGATTGCCCGGCGGTGGTTTTGGCTTTGGCTACAGTGCTGAGGCATTTGTTGGCTCAGAATACAAAAGATTTAACTGGGCAACATTTCCAAAGGGCCGAAACCCTACAGGCTTCGCTATTCCTGTCGCGCGTATCTCTGACATGCTTCTTCACCCAGGTGATGATGTCCAATACGATGGTCGAGCGATCACCTATCCCGTGATCAAGGCAATTTACTGGGCTGGCGGTAACCCATTTCATCATCACCAGGATCTCAACAGACTAGTCTCAGCATGGCGCAAACCTGATACCGTGATCGTCAATGAGCCTTGGTGGACACCTATCGCCCAATGGGCCGATATCGTCTTTCCGGCGACCACTTCTCTAGAGCGTAACGATATTTGTGCATCTAGCCACGATCCCTACGCTCACTTTATGCAGCAAGCGATACAGCCGCAGCACGAAGCGCGCTCGGATCATGAGATATTCGCTGGCCTCGCAGCGGTGCTCGGATTCGAGGACGCCTTCACAGAAAATAAAAGCGAGCGTGAGTGGATAGAAGACATCTGGCAGCGTTCTCAGGTAATGGCCCAGGGCCAAGGCTTCGAGCTGCCTTCTTTTGAGGATTGGGAGTCTCAGGGGGTATATCAATTGCCTCACGAGCCACGCGTGCGCGACTGGCTCGCGAATTTTCGGGAAAATCCGGCGCATTTCCCGTTGGCAACGCCGTCCGGCAAGTTAGAGCTTTTCTCGGAGACCGTGGCAAGCTTCGATTACCTAGATTGTCCAGGACAAGCGGTTTGGATGACGCCCTTAGAGTGGCTAGAGCTAGATCGAGACGCTTTTCCTTTGCATCTGCTTTCACCCCAACCCAAAAATCGCTTACACAGCCAGTTCGACCATAGCGCTCATAGCCAAGCGAGCAAAATCGAAGGCCATGAAGTGATTACGATGCACCCTGAAGCGGCGAAAGAGCGGAATCTCAAAGCCGGGGATGTGGTTCGTGTGTTCAACCCTAGGGGGGCGTGCTTGGCAGGACTTGCTCTGAATGCTCGAATGCGACGAGACACGGTGTCGCTGCCAACTGGTGCTTGGTTCAAACCCTGTCCGGTTACTGGTATCGAACTTAATGGGAATCCAAATGTTCTCACTAGAGACAAGGGCACATCTCATCTGGCCCAAGGGCCCAGTGCGCAAACATGCTTGGTTCAAGTAGAGAAGTATCGTTCGTGATATGAAATAACCTGTGGTCAGGGCCGCTGTTGTATTACACCTAGACTCCTATTTCAAGGCCCCTGAGGCGGCCTAAAGAAAACCCCGGTAAAAAATCAAAAAGTAAATAAGCAGGGCAAGAGGTTATCTTGATTTTTTTGAATGTTTTCCGGTGCCTGAAGATTTCGCGCTTATTTTTGCGGCGCACTTTTCACTAAATCTAAAACGGCTCGATGGATATCAGGTCCAGTGTCAGGGCCCAACGAAACGATTTCGCCGTAGGTTTCTTCTTCCTCGCCATATATCCACGGGGTGGCATCGTCCCACTCGCTTCTCGGAATGATGTAGCCGATGGCGTCGTTTGCCAGGTTTACCATTAAATTGACCTCGCCTGGCAATTGACTGCGTAGGTTTGGAACCTCTTGAGGAGCAGTTTCGAAGTCCGCGCCAGATGGGTTTTCAATGCCACCGACAGCTATTTCTGGGTACAGTTCCCCCGGAATAGCAGTAATCGTCGCGTTGCCTAATTTTATATATGCAACTTCACTTGAGTAGCGAACGAAAGGTGGGATGAAGTGTAATCTAGGATCGCTGTCTACTATGCCCACCAAGGTGGCAAGAGATAACATGAAATTATCGATTCCTAGTTCGATTTCGCTCGTTTTAACTTTCAACGAAGGCGCTGGGGAGGGCTTGAAATTGCCCTGGTTTGCAGCGCTTATCAAACTGCGAGCTAAACTATGGCCAAATGCTCGCGCCTTCTGGTGACCCGCAGCATTAATGTTCTGTTGTAAAAATACGTCGTAGACTGGGTCGGTGGGGCCGGAGGTCATTAATCCTCCAATGTTGCCTGTCAGCCACATGGTGACACCACCAATGCCAGGCATGCGCAATTCGTCATCGTAGTAGATGCCCTCGCTGATTCCGCGCCTAAGATATCCAGCGATATCAGAGGTCAGAAATAGATTCTTATCCCAAGCGAGCTCCACATGAATACCGAAATTGACTAATGTACCGATAACCGAATTGTCCTGGCGGCGAAACATAAGCGCGCGCATATCTTCGTCGATGACAATGGGTTTGCGCTTATCTTTTATAGGAGTTCGGGGGTCGGTGCTGATTCGCGCTACAGACAGCTTAGCGGACTCTAAATTTTTGACCGCAGATTCTATTACTTCCAAGATCGAGAGCTTTAATTTCATCATGTAGTCGGCATTTACGCCGCTGCTAAATAACCCTGGACCCCAAAGACCTTGAGTGTCGGGGCCTTCATGGTTGTGGGTAGCATGAACTAACAAATAATCTATGCCCCATTCAGCGGGTAGTGATCGGCGAACGTCGAGGACGAACTTACGCATTAAGCCGATGGTATCTACAGCTACGATGCCTATACGGGTATTGCCGTCGTCGATAACGACCGAAACGGCCATCAAATCATCTTTAACTCCCTGGGCTGCTCGTTTTTTTTGGAAACCCGCGATCCAGACCGGATCGAATCTGCCGTTGCCGTTACCGTCGCTCCAGGTATCTTTTTCAGGATCGAACTGAGCGTCATCGTTGACATCGACCCATTCATCAACTACCTCAGGGGTTATGGGGGCCTCCGCAAAACCCACTCTTAATCCATCCGCGTGCACTCCTGCAGAAATTGAACAAAAGTAGATGTGTAGTGCAATTGCCCACGATCCGTATCCCACTTTACTGAGCATGCTTTCCCCTGTTGTTCCGTAAAAATCGTTTTAGCGCAACCCAAATCACTTTGTTGCATATCCGCAAGTAGAGGAGACCGTGACCTAATATCGTTGGTGACTGGACGAACGGGCATAGAGTGTTATTTCTATCTGTTCAAGGTATCGAAGGTCTAAATATATGAGCAGCGAAGCAAATTATATGCGGCTAGTTTCATAAAAATGCTGTGGTAGCCCCGACAGGAGTCGAACCTGTATCTATCGCTTCATACCCGCTACTGCTTTCGCAGCCGCCCGAGGGCGTTTGTGGTCTGGACTTTCTCTTAGCCATGGCTTAGTTGGTGCCAAGCGGTAGGCTGCATCCGTTAAGTCTCTACACCTTCCAACACTAAAACAAAGCGTTGGCTTGGCTCGGGATTGCCATGCTCGTTAACCAGTAGCTTTATTACGAGTACAGGTTTCCCCGAATTTGAATGCATCTCATCGATCGTTTCCAAACCGATGACCCAACATTAATCAGGAGGCGATCGTTCTATCCATTGAACTACGGAGCCTAAGGCCTATTACAGCTCTTTAATTGTAACAAGATGCCTGATTGACAAATAGCCTGGCCTGCACTTAATCCGACCAACGATCAAAGCGCATGATCTCCTTTAACGGTTTGCGCGTGACCGGGCCAAATTTACCCAGAGGGTAGCCGACGGGAATCAGTGCATAGGCGGCCATGGTTTCCGGCAAATGCAGTACTTCGGCGACGGCTTTGCGATCATTCAGCGCCAAAGTTGTTGGTGCTGCTCCAAGTTCTAGGGCCCTTGCGGCAAGCAGTAAATTCTGAATACCTGGCCATATGGACCCGTTACCCCGGGCAATCATATCGTTGGTGGCTGGAGCGCCGAATTCCATGCAGGCGACTATAAGCGCTGGAATTTCGTGCATGTGTTCTTTTTGCCATACCACAGCGTCGACCATGCGCTGACGCTTATCGCTGGTCTGGTGCGATAGGCTACCTGGGTTTTCTATCAGCGGTGCCAAATAGGTTTCAACCCCTTGACGGTTCAAATCGGCCAAACGTCGTCTCACCTCAGCGTCGGTAACGACAATCCAGCGCGCACCCTGGGTGTTAGAACCTGAAGGTGCCTGATTAGCCGCGCTCACCAACTCGCACAGCAATTCTCCGGGAACCGCTCTGCTATCCAATCGCCTCATGGCGCGGCAGTTATACATAGTGTCGAAAACACCCATTTGGTTTTCTTTGCTGCTTCGAGACATGAAGATTCTTCCCTAGGTGCAATTGTTATGTGACCTAATATTGTAGACGCTGGTAGTCGTCCCAAAATGCAGGATAGGTCTTATTGACGACCGCCTTGTCATCGATGGTCAAGGTACCGTAGGCGCTCGCCAAAGTAGCAAAAGCCATTGCCATTCGATGATCGTGGTAGGTATTGAGTGTATGGATCTCGGGTACGTACTTGCCCAGCGGAGATACTATGATGCTGTCATAAGTAGTATTCAGCTCGATACCCATGGCCCTCATCTCCTTTGCAGGACACTCCAATCGATCGCACTCCTTATAATGTAGCGACTGCAGCCCGGTGATCTCAATCGGTTCTGCCAACAAGGGAGACATGGCGATTAACGTCAGCGCAACATCTGGCATTTCTTGCATATCAATTCGGCGAAGAGGGAGAAGCTTCTGGGGACCAGTGATGCGGGTTTGAGAGTGTCTTTCGATGCTTGATCCTAACGATTCCATTACGTCGCAAAAAAGATAGTCACCTTGCACTGTGGTCTCGCCTAGGTTCGTTAGGGTCACCCTGCCAGCGTGAAGGGTCGCAAGCGCCAAGAAATAGCTCGCCGCCGAGGCGTCTCCTTCGATCACAAATTCGCCCGGCAGGTAGTCTGCCGCTGGCAGACTTAAGACCGTGTTATCAACCCATTTACCGACAACTGACCGCTTACCCATCTCATTCAGCGTGATGTCGATGTATGGTCGAGAGACAAGGTCTCCTTCGATATGAATTCTTTGGGTAGGTAGTGCCTGGCGGCGCGCCAGTATCGGGGCTATCACAGTTAGCGCGGTGATGTACTGGCTTGATAGAGATCCATCGATATGCAACGGGCCGTTGCTGGTTAATCCGCCATGAATCACAGCTGGCAAAGTACCTGCGTCACTGGTTACGTCGCAACCTTTGTCGCGAAGCACCTCAAACAAGGGTGCATTAGTTCGCACTCGTAGGGATTCGTGACCGTCGATGCGCGTGCTGCCATTGCGCAAAGCGGCCAGCGCAATCAGCAGACGCGTCGAAGCGCCGCTCATGCGAGAGTTGAGCTCGACGTGGCCTGAGCCAAAGTCCATAGGGCCTTTAATACAGGTTCCTGATGTGTCTTCATCTATGGCTACACCGAGGGCTCGCAAGCAGTCGATCATGGCGTCGGTATCATCACATTTCGGGATGCCAGTGATATGGCTCGTGCCTTCCACCAGGGCGGCGATGGCGAGTTGGCGCAGCGCTATTGATTTACTGCCCGGTAGCGTGACCGTGGCCTCGAACCCAGGGGACAACTTGGGGATCAAAAAAGTGTTGTCGGGTATCATAGGTCATCTGCAAATTTGTGAGAGTCACCACTTTAACCTAGGGCTCGCAGGTTTGTAGACCTTGAAGCAGGCAAGAGCAGGGGAGCAGGGTATGAGCAATTTTTTTGCGGAACTAGAGTCTGGCTTTGAGGCAAGCGCTGATCAGCTAGCGCTGATCCTTTCAGGTCAAGACGACTGGACCTACGCGGCGTTACTGCAGCAGATCAATAGAGCCGCCGGGCAGCTGATGGCTTTCGGTGCAAACCCCGGTGATCGAGTGCTTGTGCAGGTGCCTAAGTCCCCAGAGAACTTAGCCCTCTACCTTGCATGTTTGAAACTTGCGCTGGTGTACGTGCCTTTAAATACTGGGTATACCGCTGCAGAGCTCGATTACTTTGTCAGCGATGCCGAACCGGTTCTGTACGTGGGTGAGCGACACCGCAGCGACGTAGCAAGCGCGACGCTGCAGCCGAGGGATGCCCGGCGCTTACTGGTTTTTAGCGATGGTGAAGGTTCGGAAATTGACTTCGTTTTGCCGCCGACTGTGACTCGAAGCACAGATGATTTGGCGGCCATTCTCTATACCTCTGGTACTACGGGCCGCTCTAAGGGCGCCATGCTCAGCCACGGCAATCTCGCATCCAATGCCCATGCCTTAAGCAAGGAGTGGGGTTGGCAGTCATCTGATGTTTTGCTCAATGCTTTACCGATCTTTCACGTGCACGGCTTATTCATCGCCAGCCACTGCGCTCTGCTTAATGCCACGCCTATGATCTTTCTCGAAAAGTTCGACGCCGATGAAGTGATGGCGCGATTACCTGACGCTACGGTGATGATGGGTGTGCCGACGTTTTATACCCGTCTACTAGACCAGTCCGAGCTGACACCGGCAAGTGTTGCCCACATGCGCGTGTTTATTTGTGGTTCTGCGCCGCTGACCGAGCAGACCTTCAGTGAATGGGAGCGGCGGACGGGTCATCGTATTTTGGAACGATATGGCATGAGCGAAACCATCATTAACACGAGTAATCCATTGCAAGGTGAGCGCGTTGCCGGCACCGTTGGATTCGCGCTGCCCGGCCAAAAGGTGCGAGTTGCCAGCGAGGATGGCGTCGTCCTGCCGACGGGTGAGGTTGGCATGATCGAAGTGGCGGGTCCGAACGTGTTTCAGGGTTACTGGCGTATGCCTGAAAAAACTGCTGAAGAAATTCGCCCTGACGGTTTCTTTATTACCGGAGACCTGGGCATGCAGGCCGCGGATGGGCGACTAAGCATCGTTGGGCGATCAAAAGATCTGGTAATATCTGGTGGCTATAACGTGTATCCCAAGGAAGTTGAAGTGGCGCTAGATGAGATGCCTGAGGTGGCAGAATCTGCGGTGATCGGCGTGTCTCATCCTGACTTCGGGGAAGCGGTAGTCGCGGTGGTCGTGCCTGTGGGTGCCGAGGTGACGCGAGCAGACGTAGACGCAGCCCTTGGCGGTCAGCTCGCGCGATTTAAGCAGCCAAAGCAAGTGTTGAATGTTGCTGAGCTTCCGCGCAATACCATGGGTAAGGTGCAGAAGAATTTGCTGCGTGATCAGTATGGTGATTTATTTGCTTCCTAGTGCGCGTCACTGATATCCAACGATTCGCGTAGCTCGCGCTTAAGAAATTTACCCGAGGCATTACGAGGCAGTGCTTCTTCAACAAACCAAAAATAGCGCGGCACTTTGAACTTCGCGAGTTGAGTGGCGCAGTGTTCGCGCAGCGCGTCGGCAGTGGTAGCAGCACCGGGCTTCAAGAAGACCGCGATTCCGACTTCTTCGCCCAGTCGGTGATCGGGCACACCGAAAACTGTGCATTCAGCTACATCCTCATGATCAAAGATTGCGCTCTCCACTTCCGCGCAGTAGATGTTTTCACCGCCCCGGAGCACCATGTCTTTAATTCGATCCACAATGTATAGGAAATCGTCTTCGTCTTTTCGCGCCATATCGCCGGTGCGCAGCCAACCATCGATGATAGTTTCTGCGGTAGCTTCTTCGCGATTGAGATAACCCCGAATCACGTGGGCGCCGCGCACCCATAGTTCGCCAGGCTCGCCTTCTGGCATTTCCTCGCCCGTATCAGGGTTCACGATTTTAGATTCATAGGCGGGCATCGCAGGGCCGCAGCTCGCAGGTTTATCCACGAAGTGATCGCCGCTGATGGAGGTGATGATGCCGCAGGTTTCGGTCATGCCATAACCCGTATTCGGACGCGCAGTGGCCACCTGCTGATCGATCTTACCGACCAGATCCGGCTGCAGCTGTGCGCCGCCACCGCCCAATGTCATTAAACTCGACGTATCGGTTTTCGCAAAATCAGGGTGTGAGATGATTTCTCTCGCCATCACGGGCACGCCACTCACAGCAGTAATGCGTTCGCGCTCGATGAGTTTCAGCGCCTCTCCTGCGTCCCATTTGTACATGTGCACGAGTCTGCCGCCGCCCAAAGTCGTGCCCTGGGCCGCGCAGTTATTAGCGGTCACGTGAAACAGGGGTGTCGTGAGTAGGGCGCAGCCGATGGGCGGCTCGTCGTCGGCATTAATCAAACCTTTCTGAATGCCCAGTAGTCTCTGCAGTCCCGCTGAAAAGAGCATGCTCCACACATTACTGACGCAGCCGCGATGGGTCAGCTGTGCGCCCTTCGGACGTCCTGTGGTACCTGAGGTATAAAAAATACAGGCATCGCTGTCGGTATCGATATCGATCATGGGTTGTTGGGTGTTACCAGAAACGATGTCATTCCAGGGTGTTACGCCAATTTCTGCCTCCGGAAATCGAACACCGACAAGCTTGATGTTCGACACATTGGCACGGTGTTCACCGAGCTGATTCAATCTCTCCTTATCGACTATGAGCACCTTGGGAGTGGAGTCTTCTAGGGCGTAGAGCATCTCTGGTCCGATCCACCAAGCATTCATGCCCACAACCGCCGCGCCAACGGAGGTAACGGCCCAATACGCCTGCATCCACTCGGGATAGTTACGCATGGCGATTGCGACTCTGTCGCCGGGCTCAACACCTTGATCAATTAGCCAGTTGGCTAAGGATGCGACGCGCTGGTGTGCTTCGCCGTAGGTAAGGCGCTCGTCGTTGTATACGAGATAGTCACGATCTGCGAACTGTGCGGTGCTCAGCCACAGGTCGCTCAAGCTGCCGGGAGCGTTGGCATAGGTGCGTATATCGACACCGCGAACGTTGGTCGTCACTACTTCGAAATCCGCACCCGATGCGGTCAGCTGCGTCCAAGCTGCGCGGTAATCTTGATACATAGTTCTCCCCCCTAAAGCATAAAAGAGTACAGGCTCACGGTGAGTTTGCGAAGACGTCGTGAAGCTCTTTGAATCGTCGATGGTGGGAATAAGGGCCAATCCAGGACAGGATCTAAGGATGGGCTAAAGGATTGGGTTTGCGCTTGGAGCGAAGAAAATGCCGGGAGACCTGCTTGTGATTGTCCTTATGTTTTGCTGGGGTCAAACTGCGTCCCGGCCTATTGAGTAACGATCATTCTTAACATGTTGTCAGAGCAAGTCCAGCCAGCCTTAGCCATTGTGATTCCGATCAAATTTGCGGACGAATCTGTGGAGGCATTTGTTAGCCCGCTACTGGTCATGGGCCACGAGGTCGTAGTGGTGGAGGCGTCGCCGGACAGTCCCTTTTCCGAGGGAGACGACATCAGGCGTCGGTGCCAAGACGTCGGCGTTCGATGGATACAAGCACCTGCCTCCCGGGGTGGGCAAATCGCATCAGGTATTGCCTCTACTCGCGCTAACCTAATTTGGGTGCTGCATATAGATAGTAGCAATCTCGCGCCAGGCCTTGCCTATCTTCAAGATCTGACAACGGCCAGGGCCCCATCTTGGGGGCGTTTTGATGTGGAGTTACGGGGCGATCACCCGGGCCTTGTCTGGGTGTCGCGAGCGATGAATTGGCGTTCTAGGCTCCGGCGAATTTGCACCGGGGATCAGGGCATGTTTTTCCATCGCAAGTTACTCGATCAAATTGGGGGCTTTCCGGATCAGCCGCTGATGGAAGATATTGAAGTCAGCAAGCGTCTGCGACAGATCGGTGAGTTCCGGGCTCCGCAGGTGACAATTGCAGCCAGCGGCGAGCGCTGGTTAAGAAAAGGCTTTTGGCGAACAGTTTTTTCTATGTGGCGCTGGCGTATTCGTTACTTTTTCGGTGCCTCGGCGGATTCGCTTTACCGCGAATACTACGGCCTTCCAAGGCAGGGTGATCAGTGACGACATCCTTGCTCATTTTTGCTAAGGCACCTGAACCGGGACTGAGCAAAACTCGGCTAATGCCCCTGCTTGACGCCGAGGAAGCGGCGGCAGTCCATGAACAACTGTCTAGGCGCGTTTTTCAAGCCATAGCGACGAGCCAACTAAGCATTGTTTTATGGGGCGCATCACAGCACCCAACCCTAGTTGCTTGGGCAGCCCAAAGCGGTTGGCCGCTGCGACAGCAGCAGGGCGATGATCTAGGCGAGCGTATGGCACACGCGCTAGCAGATGAGTTAGCCGCCGGTGCCGAGCGGGCGATATTGATTGGCACGGATTGTCCCTTGATGAGTGCCAATTATGTTGCACAAGCAGAGGCCGCTCTGGCATCAGCCGATGTTGTGCTAGGTCCTGCTGAAGACGGTGGATATGTGCTGATTGGCTGCTCGCGAGCAGTGCCAGAGATTTTTCGTGAAATCGAATGGGGTACGCATCGGGTGCTAGAGCAAACCCTGAAGTCGGCTTCCCAGGCTCGGCTCAGGGTGTCTCAGCTTGATACACTTTGGGACGTCGATCGACCCGAGGACTGGCTGCGGTATTTAGCACTGCAGGCGGTTGAAAAGGAAAAAACGACGGACGGAGTTTAAGGCGGGGCCTGTGCGGCGACTTCCTTGATTCTAGCAACCATCGCGCGCAGGCCATTGCCGCGGGTTACTGACAGATGTGCCAGTAGATCGAGTTGCTCAAAGACGTTCTCAATATCCAGCCTCTTTATCTCACTGGCCTGACGGCCGTCGACAATGACCAACACCACGGCAATAAGTCCTCGCACGATATGCGCATCGCTATCCATCGAAAACGTGAGCCCATCCGCATCAGAAGTATGCGTCAGCCAGACCTGACTCTGACAGCCGCGAATCAGGTTATCATCGATCTTGTCAGATTCAGGCAGACCACCCAGATCCTTGCCCAGGTCGATTATGAACCGATACTTGTCCTCCCAATCATCGAAAAAACTGAAGGTCTCTAGAAGTTCATCAACCGTCATGCTTTGGGCCATGTTTAGAATACACCCAGTTCGAGCTGCGCTTCCTCGGTCATCATGTCGCGAGACCACGGCGGTTCAAAAACTAAAGCGACCTCGACATCTATTAAGTTAGGTACCTGACGAACACGATCTTTGACTTCCTCGATCAGTACCGGGCCCATGCCACAGCCAGGTGCGGTTAGGGTCATATCAATATCGACTTTGTCATCTTCAACGCGAACTGCGTAAATCAAACCTAGATCGGCGATGTTGACTGGAATTTCCGGGTCATATACCGACCGAAGCGCATGCCACACGTGCGCCGTGTCTACGACATTTGGCGTATCACTATCAGCGAACGTCAGGGGTTCCACGCGCAAACCGATGGCATCGGCATCGGCACCGGCGATGCGCGCCATGTTGCCGTTTACCACCACTGTAAAGCTGCCGCCAAGGGTTTGGGTCAGCGTAATGAAGGCCCCGCGGGGAATGGTAATAGGGTCGCCGGTAGGCACCAGTCTTCCGGGACAATCCCGGCTTGTTGTAACGATGCGCCTCTCCACAAGCTAGTTCGGCTGAGTCGCGTCAGTTGCGAGATCGGAAGCAGTCCCTTCGGGGGCATCAGCATCGTCAATCAGAGCAAAGCTTTCACCGCATCCACAATAGCTGGTGGCGTTAGAGTTTTTGAATATCAGGGCCGAGTTCAATCCCTGGGTGACCATATCGATTTCAGTGCCATCAACCAGAGCCAAATCATTTTCGTTGATACAGACGGTGACGTGGTCGCTAACCGGCACGAGGTGGTCGCCGGGTTCAATCTCTTCTAAAAAGTCCAGGATGTACATGAAGCCATTGCAGCCGCTTTCCTTAACGCCAAGGCGCAGGTAACGGCTTTGGGTCTGTTCAACCTGACTTTTGATATGCGCTTGAGCGCTCTGGGAAACAGAGATCTGTGGTGTACTCATATTTTTATCTCGTGGCTTTCGCCCACTGTACGCCCCTGGGGAACAGGTCTTTTTTAAAGAAAAGTGGCTGCCTTTTCTACTCCCGTTAGAAGAGCATCAACATCGTCTTCGTTGTTGTACAGGCTAAACGACGCGCGCACTGTGCCAGGAATGCCGAGCCGCGTCATCAGCGGCATGTTGCAGTGGTGGCCGGAGCGCACGGCGATACCCTGTTGATCGAGTAGGGTACCGACATCGTTGGGGTGCCCGTTGTCGAGCAAAAAGGAAATCACGGAAGCGCGCTTATTTGGTTCTCCGATCAAACGAAGTCCAGGTATCTGTTTAAGACCAAAAAGCGCTCTGTTGACTAGCTGCTCCTCTTTTTGAATCAGCTCATCCATAGGCAGGCCATTGATGTAGTCGATAGCGGCGCCAAGACCCGCGCATCCGGCGATATTTGGCGTTCCGGCCTCAAAGCGAAAGGGGGCTGGTTGATAGGTACTCGCTTGGATGCTCACTTGGTCGATCATTTCGCCGCCACCCTGCCATGGGGGTAGCGCGTTCAGTAGTTCAAGGCGGCCATATAGGATGCCAATGCCTGTAGGAGCGAACATTTTGTGGCCTGAAAATACGTAGAAATCGCAGTCCATCGCCTGCACATCGATGCGGGCATGTAGTACCGCCTGGGCGCCGTCAACGAGGGTTAGCGCACCTACTTGCTTGGCTTGTTCTACAAGGTTGGCAACAGGATTCACCGCGCCGAGACCGTTGCTGATGTGGGTAATGGCGAGCAGGGCAGTGTTTTCGTTGATTAGGCTCGAGGCGCTTTCAAGGTCAAGATCGCCATTCTCATCAATATCAATGGCCTTGATTTTAGCACCTGTGCGTTGGGCCAGAAGCTGCCAAGGCACGATATTCGAGTGGTGCTCTAGTTGGCTGATGACAATTTCTTGACCTGCTTTAATGTTGCCCTCGATAACCTGGGCAACCAGGTTGATACCCTCGGTGGTACCGCGGGTAAAAATCACTGACTCACGATGTGCGGCATTCATGAAAGCCTGTGCCTTGGTGCGACATTCCTCTAGTAACGCTGTTGCCTCTTCGGCAAGCTCATGGGCGGCCCGATGCACATTGGCGTTATGCCGGCGGTAGTAGCGATCAATGGTGTCGATAACCTTTTGTGGCTTTTGCGTGGTTGCACCGTTGTCGAGATATACCAGGGGTTTGCTGCGACTTGTGCGCTGTAATATCGGGAAATCGTCGCGAATGTTCATAGGCTTGCACCTAACTCTCGGATTCCGATCATGGCCTTCAGCGCGGTCTCTGCCAACGGACCGTCAATGCATTGCTGCAAGAAACCCTGGCTAAGCAGTGCTTCGGCCTCGGCCTTGTCGATGCCTCTGCTGGTCAGGTAAAAGAGGGCTTCCTGTGACAGGGTGCCAACCGTTGCGCCATGGGAACAACTGACGTCGTCATTGTAGATCTCGAGTTCAGGCTTGGTATTAATGGTGGCGTTGTCTCCGAGCCCTAAGTTTTTATTCGATAACTGAGCCTCGGTTCCGCTCGCCCCATCGTGGATATGAATGCGGCCGTTAAACGAGCACTTGCCGCCATTGGCGACGATGTTATGAATGGTCTGTTCGCTGTGGCCTCTGGGTTGTCGGTGTTCCAGAGTGATCTGCTGATCTAGCGCGGCCTTGTTGTCGACCATGCCCGCTGACACCAGTTTCGCGTCGGCGCCCTGACCGTCCATGATGACATGCAGGTCTTGTCTTCGCACGCCGCAGCCCAGGACATGGTTGTTCAAATGATAGCGAGCCGACGACTGTAGGCGCACGCTTGCGTACTGCCAGCTCGAGGACGCAGCGTTCAAGGCATTGCGAGAATGGTTAAGCTTGGCATTCGGGCCAATGTCGATCCAAACGGTCTGCTGCCCTTCGTCGCCCTCTATCATCTCGATCAAAGTAAGGGAGGCGCTGGCGGATAGGTTAACGATGACGGGTAACGTGTTGCTCCTATGTATGAGCGTTACGGGATCCGTCACCGACCCTGTGATTTCCAGACGCATGGCCTCACCGGAAAAACACAATCGCGCAAAGGCTTCAGGGCCCTGCTGAAGATCGAGCCCAGGAATTGGATTGCTAATGGTTTCTCGCAACCAGCGAACGCCAGTTTGCTGCTCACCATAAATTGTCGGCGCTTTAGAAAGCGCAACGAGTTGTGTCAGAAAACCGTCGGCCTTGGTGTACTTCCAGCGCTCCCGGTGAATCGGGCTGTTGAGGGCGTCCTGGACGATATCATTAATCGTACCGCCCGATTCGGTTAAGCCCTCGGCGAGCCCAGCAGGCACTAGCAGAGTCTTTGGCAGCGCTAGGTCAGCCACGCATAGCCCTTGGCTTCTAACTCCAGCGCCAAACTTTTGTCGCCGGACTCGATGATTAGGCCGTTTGATAAGACATGAACATAATCAGGCACGATGTAGTCGAGCAAACGCTGATAGTGGGTAATGAGCACAACTCCATTGCTCTGGTTACGATACCTGTTTACCCCGTCGGCGACGACTTTGAGGGCATCGATGTCGAGGCCTGAATCGGTCTCGTCCAGCAGTGCTAGTTTGGGGTTTAACAGCAGAAGCTGCATGATTTCGTTGCGCTTCTTCTCGCCGCCGCTAAAGCCTTCGTTGACGCCGCGTTTTAAAAAAGCCGGATCGAGATCTAGGGATCCCGCTAATTCTCTCACCGTGCGCATGAAGTTAGCAGTATTTGGCTGTTCTTCCCCTCTTGCTCGGGCGAGGGAATCGATGCTGGCCTTAAGGAATTCCATGTTGCTCACACCTGGAATTTCCACGGGATATTGAAAGGCGAGGAATATACCCATCTGGGCTCGTTCGAAAGGCTCAAGATTGAGCAGGTTGTTATTGCCCAACATCACCTCACCCCCATCAACGGTGTAGCCGGGTCGACCGGACAGTATATTGGCCAGGGTCGACTTGCCCGAACCATTCGGCCCCATAATGGCGTGTACTTCCCCTGCTTTGACTGTGAGGTTGAGGCCTTTGAGGATGGGTTGGGGGCCATCGTCGGTCTCAACGCTGGCGTGCAGATTTGATACATCAAGCAATTTCATCCAACCGCACCCTCTAGGCTGACTTCCAATAATTTCCCGGCTTCTACGGCAAATTCCATGGGCAGTTCGCGGAAAACGTCCTTGCAGAAACCGTTAACGATCATGCTCACCGCCTGTTCGGTTTCAATACCGCGTTGCTGGCAGACGAATAGCTGATCATCGCTGACCTTGGAGGTGCTGGCTTCGTGCTCGACCGTGGCCGAATTATTTTTGTTCTCAATGTAGGGGAACGTGTGCGCACCGCATTGATCACCAATCAACAAAGAATCGCATTGGGTAAAATTACGAGCGTTTTGCGCCGTCGGTGAGATGCGCACCAGGCCGCGATAGCAGTTTTCGCTACCCCCAGCGCTGATGCCCTTAGACACAATCGTACTCTTAGTGTTCTTACCCATATGGATCATCTTTGTGCCGGTATCAGCTTGCTGACGGTTGTTGGTCAGTGCTACTGAATAGAACTCGCCAACGGACTCGTCACCACGCAACACCACGCTGGGGTATTTCCAAGTAATCGCCGATCCAGTCTCAACTTGGGTCCAGGAGATCTTTGCCCGCGGCCCTGCACACAAGCCGCGCTTGGTGACGAAGTTGTAAATGCCGCCCTTACCGTTCTCATCACCGGGATACCAGTTCTGCACCGTGCTGTATTTGATTTCCGCGTCGCCCAAGGCCACCAGCTCTACCACGGCTGCATGCAATTGGTTCTCGTCGCGCATCGGGGCCGTGCACCCTTCGAGGTAGCTCACATGAGATCCCTCGTCCGCAATAATCAGGGTGCGCTCAAACTGTCCTGTATTGCGCTCGTTGATCCGAAAGTAGGTAGAAAGTTCCATCGGACAGCGCACGCCCTTGGGAATGTAGACGAACGAACCGTCGCTGAAGACCGCGGAGTTTAGTGCTGCGTAGTAGTTGTCCTGCTGCGGTATCACAGAGCCAAGGTACTTTTGCACCAGGTCTGGATGGCTATGCACGGCCTCGGAGATTGGGCAAAAGATCACGCCGGCCTGTGCTAGCGTTTCTTTAAACGTTGTCGCGATGGAGACACTGTCGAAGACTACGTCGACCGCAATATTGGTGCCTTCGGGTGTGCCAACGGCAGCTGGGTCCGGCACCACTCCAGCCAACGCGGCTTGTTCATGCAGTGGAATCCCCAGTTTTTCATAAGTTCGCAGTAGCTCCGGGTCAACTTCGTCCAATGATCGAGGACCATCGGTCTGACTCTTGGGTGCGGAATAGTAGGAAATGGCCTGAAAGTCGATGGGCGGATAGTGAACGTGCGCCCAGTTCGGTTCGCGCATCTTTCGCCATTTAGCGAACGCTTCTAAACGCCAATCGGTAAGCCATTGGGGCTCGTCTTTGCGCGCAGAAATAAAGTGCACGACGCTTTCGTCTAATCCCGGCGGCAGCGTCTCCGACTCAACGTCAGTGACGAAGCCTGCGTGATACTCGCTGCCCGCTTCGACTAGGTCATCAACACTGGATTTGCCCACTAGGTCTCCTGTTCTTGGTGCATACCGCCACGTGTCGAGGGTGGTTGGCCGATGCGTTTGGGGCCGGGGATTCTACAGGCGCCTCGTCGCGCAAGCAAAAACCGCGTCGTAAATTATGCTTTGAACAATGGGGGTGAAATGAGGCCCTGCAAGCGCGCGGGCGTCGCGGATTTCAGGCTATTTTGCGCGAAAGCTGGACAATAGGTCGCTCGTCAAGATCCTTTCGCCTGGCGCGTTTGTTCTGGGTTCATCAGGGCGCAAATTGCCCACAAATTTCGTCGCCGCTGATTCATACTGCGTCGCTAGCATCATCCATCCGATACAGACAAAAGGCCGCCTTATGCCCAAGCTGCAACGGCTCCCAGAAGATCACATTGAATTTGCCTACGGCATCTTCTTACTTCAGGACGGCCACAGGCTGGTCAAGGCCCTGAAGCGCCGCCATCAACCCTCGGTGCATGGCACCCGCACCTGGGGTTCTGCATATTTATTGATGGATTATCTCCAGGAGCATCCGCCAGCCAAGAACCGCAAGGTCATGGAACTTGGATGCGGATGGGGCGCAACCTCCGTATTTTGCGCCCATCATTTTGGTTCGAAGGTGACGGCAGTAGACCTGGATCCCGCGGTATTCCCTTTCGTCGATGTATTTGCCGAGATTAACTCGGTGTCGCTAGCCAACAAGTGCGCCGACTTCAGCCGCCTTGCGGGACCGTTTTTGGGACAGCACCCATTGATCATCGGCGGTGATATTTGCTTTTGGGATAACCTGGTTAAACCTTTAAAGCTGCTGATCAATCGAGCCATCAAAAATGGTACAAAGCGCGTGGTGCTAACCGACCCCGGAAGACCGCCTTTTTACGAGTTATGTGATCAGCTGTCGAAAACTCATCAGGTTACGCTGCAAGAGTGGTATGCCATAGAGCCAGACCGATTTGTCGGTGAGGTGGCGGAAATACGTCCCTGACGCTAGTTTATCTGTAAGGAGTTTGACAGACATCCCAGATAGTGCAGATAGGCGCTGCGCAATTTTCTTTGCAGCGCTGCATCTTCCGTGTGCTCTATTGTGAGCCGTAGCTGCTCGGCAACAATGTCGGGCGTGGGTGGAATAGGCAAGCGCTGGGATTTTAAATCGCAAAGCGAGGGATCCTGCTCCGATGCTGTCTCAGGCGGTTGCGTATTGCCTACGGGCTCATTCGAGAGTGCCTCGGCCACTGCGCAGCAAGGCGCTAGCAGGGCGAGGCAGGACCATAATCGCAATCTAGATATCCGTTTCTGCATGACGACATGCTGCAAAATTTGCCGTCGCTTTGCACCCATTTGTAGACTTGCGAAGGCAAGACGCGTTGCGCTTGGTGTAAATCGGGAGTCATCTGGCCTAACATCTTCGCCGTCAAAGAAGGAGTCAATGTTGGACCACGACATTCAAATCGACGCTAGAGGACTGTTCTGCCCGGAACCACTTATGCTGGTAAAAAACAAGGTGCGGGAGCTAGCAGGCGGCGACGTTCTGCACATTCTTGCCACAGACCCGACCACCGAGCGCGACTTTGAACATTTCTGTCAGTTTATGAAGCACGACTATTTGAAGGTTGACCGGGCCGGTTGGAAGGGCGACGACAAGGTGCTGCAGTTCTGGATACGGAAGCACGGCTGAGCAAATGAAAAGTATGGCGGACATAACCGACGCTGAATTGGCCGACTGCATTGCCCAGACCTTCGCCCAGACACTCGGACGGGAGCATAATGCTCAGTTGACTGGCGGCGCGCTTGAGCCGCTCTACCGGCCTGCGACGGGTACCGCCCCAGCTACTCTGTATTTTCGCGAAGACTATCCCGCATCTGCACTCCACGAAATCGCTCACTGGTGCATCGCGGGTACCCAGCGTCGCAGGCAGGAGGACTTTGGATATGGCTACATCCCAGGTCCCAGAAATGCCGAGAATCAGGATGCTTTTTTCGAATCGGAGCTGCATACGCAAAGTTTAGAGCGTGTGTTCGCACAAGCCCTTGGCCTGGAGTTTCAACCCAGTGCGGACAACCTGGAGGCAGATATCAATACATTTGCCCAAGCAATAGAGGCTCATACCCCGACACTTCAAGACTGGTTGGCGAGTTCTGCTGGTGCGCGTGCCCGGATTTTTATTCTGGCGTTAGAGCGCGTACGAGAGCGCATAGCTCAGGATCCGCCTCCGCCATTGGCTCTGGGGCGGCGCGCTGATGACGGATAAAGTTGAATGCGTGGTTATTGGTGCGGGGGTCATCGGGTTGGCTGTGGCCGCACGATTGGCCGCAGCAGGTCGTGAGGTCGTGGTACTGGAGCAGCATGACGCCATCGGCACAGAGACTAGCTCCCGAAACTCTGAAGTGATTCACGCTGGCATTTATTACCCTACCGGTAGTCGTAAAGCCGAGCTATGTGTGCGGGGCAAGACACTGCTTTATGCCCATTGTGATGAGTATGCCGTGCCCTACGATCGTTGTGGCAAGGTGATAGTAGCTACCAGCGAATCCCAGCGCGTCGTCGTTGACGGCTACGTAAAACAAGCGGCCGCCAACGGAGTTACTGATTTACGCTGGATCGATCAGGCCGAGTTGCGCGCGCTCGAGCCGGAGGTGTGTGGAATCGGTGCGGCCTTGTCACCCTCAACGGGGATTGTTGACTCCCACGCTTTCATGCTCAGTTTGCAGGGTATTCTCGAAGCCAACGGCGGATTTATCGCCTTTCAAAATCCAGTGTTTTCGATAGAAAGTGGCGACCAACTCACTGTGCACTCTCAGCAAATGTCCCTGGCAGCAGACTGGGTAATCAACGCCGGTGGTTTGCAGGCACCCGATTTGTCTCAAAATGTGCCTGGCTCGCCCAAGGCCCACTATGCCATCGGTCACTACTACACCTACTCTGGTGCCCAGCCTTTTCAGCGGCTAGTTTATCCGACTGCTGAACAGGGCGGCCTGGGTGTGCATGTCACCCTAGATCTGGGAGGTCAGGTAAAATTTGGTCCAGATGTGCGTTGGGTAGACGGCATTGATTACACATTCGATGACAGCTTGAGAGATGAATTCGTCGCTGCCATTCGTGGCTACTATCCGAAACTGGATGAGTCCAGATTACAGCCGGGGTATACCGGCATACGCCCAAAAATCGCAGGGCCAGGTGAGGTGGCAGATTTTCTGATACGAGGTCCGAAGAATCACGCGGTCCTTGGTCGCATCGACCTGCTTGGTATTGAGTCGCCCGGTCTTACATCATCCCTGGCCATCGCTGAGCAGGTTGGCGAGCTGATGGCGCTCGACTATTGAGCGCTATGTCTGAAACATTCGTGCCCTCGCTGCGCCTAGGCTTGGTGGTAAATCCGCTCGCTGGCATTGGTGGCGCAGTGGGTCTGCAGGGGAGCGACGGCGAGGCCTTGCAGCGCGCCGCTCGGAAGCTCGACGGCAAGCCGACAGGGCAGGAGCGACTAACGATATTTTTAGCGCGGCTACAGAGGCTATTGGGCGACAAGTTTGCGCAACTCGCCTGGTACACGTGGGGTGGTGCAATGGGCGCGGAGCTCTTGGCTTCCTTGGACGTGCTGGCCCAAGTGCTCGGCGAACCTGCGACTCAAACTTCAGCACAGGACACACGCTGCGCCGTTGAAACCCTGTGCGGGAGGAAGATCGACCTATTGATTTTTGTCGGTGGCGACGGCACAGCGCGAGACGTGCTGACATCTATTGACGAACGCACTTGTGCGCTTGGCTTGCCCGCTGGTGTAAAAATGCACAGTGGCGTATTCGCGATAAGCGCCAACGCAGCTGCCGATGTGGTGGCAGGCCTGGTCCAGGGGAGTTTGGTGGGCCGCATCGAACGGGAGGTCCGTGATTACGTGCCTATGTCCAGTGACAACCCGATCGCAAGACATCAGGTCGTCGCTACTAAGCGCTATGGCGAGCTTTGGGTGCCGGAAGCGGGGGGCTATCTCCAACATATGAAGGTAGGCGGCAAAGAGGACGAGGGCCTAGTGGTGCAAGAGATCGTCAGCTACTTCTTGGACAACTCGGAAGTTTATGCGGATAAAGCCTTAGTCATTGGCCCTGGCAGCACCTGCCTAGCCATCAAGCAGGCGCTGGGCTTAAACGGCACGCTGCTTGGATGCGATGTAATGCTGCCGGGCGGTGAGGCTATTGAGAATGCCACCAGTGCCCAGCTCCAGCGTATGGCAGAACAGCAGCCAACCCATGTATTGGTCAGCTTCACACGCCACCAAGGTTTTCTGTTAGGGCGCGGCAATCAGCAACTTGGCCCGGGTTTGCTACGCGCGCTAAGCTGGGAGCGAGACGTTACGGTCGTGGGATCCCGCACCAAGATGGCTACCTTGGAACGGCGCCCGCTGTTGGTCGATACTGGAGATGCAACACTAGATCAGCAGTTGTCAGGTTTGGTGAGCGTGCTGACAGGCTATGACGACTTCTTGCTGTATCGGGTCGCCAACACTTACTCGCCTTAGTAGACGATTACTGCTGCCGGTAGTTCGCGAGAAAGCGTTCTAGGCGGCCAATGGACTCGCGTATCTGCTCAACGTGGGGCAGAAATACCACGCGAAAATGATCTGGCTTCGGCCAGTGAAAGCCAGTGCCCTGAACCGTTAGTACTTTTTCTGCTAATAGAAAATCGAGCACGAACTGCATGTCATCTCGAACATTAAAGCGCTTGGTATCCAACTTAGGGAACAGATAGAGCGCGCCCTTAGGCTTTGTGCAGGAAACGCCGTCAATTTTGTTCAGCAGCTCCCAGGCCAGGTTCCGCTGTTCATGCAGTCGCCCACCCGGTGCGGTGAGTTCAAAAATGCTCTGGTGTCCGCCGAGGGCGGTTTGTATGGCGTGCTGGCTTGGCACGTTTGAACACAGTCGCATGGAAGCGAGAATATTCAGGCCTTCAATAAAATCCGAGGCACGTTCTCGGGCACCGCTTACCACCATCCATCCAGCGCGAAAACCCGCGACCCGATAAGACTTCGACAGGCCGCTAAAGGTCATACAGAGGAGGTCATCGGCGTAGGAGGCAAGTGGAATATACCGTTCGTTATCAAACAAAATTTTGTCGTAAATCTCGTCGGCAAAAACGACTAGGTCGTGCTCACGCGCAATATTGATCAGCGCTTGCTGCATCTTCGGGGTATAAACGGCGCCGGTGGGGTTGTTTGGATTGATCACCACGATGCCTCGGGTATTCGGAGTAATCTTGCTGCGAATGTCTTCAAGGTCTGGCTGCCATTCGTCTTCTTCATCACAAAGATAATGCACCGGTGTGCCGCCGCAGAGATTTACTGCGGCACTCCACAAAGGAAAGTCAGGGCAGGGGACCAGAACCTCGTCACCATCGTTTACCAGGGCCTGCATTGACAGCACCACAAGTTCCGATACGCCATTACCGATGTATATATCCTCAACATCGACATCGCGAATGTTGATTTGCTGGCAGTACTGCATCACAGCTTTGCGAGCGGCGAAAAGGCCCTTGGAATCGCTGTAGCCCTGAGAGTTGGGAATGTTCCGCACCACATCAAGCAAAATTTCCTCTGGTGCGCTAAAGCCCCAGGGTGCGGGGTTGCCAATATTCAGCTTCAGAATCTGATGGCCCTCGGCCTCCAGCTGGTTGGCTGCGGTCAACACAGGCCCGCGAATGTCGTAACAAACATCCGCCAGCTTGTCGGACTTGCGTATGGTCCTTGTGGGCGGTTGAAGAGGTGCTGCCTGTGTCATGAGCCTTCCTAGATTAGCGTCGCAACTTGTCGCGCCGTTGTAAGGCGCAGAAGAATGCACAAGGCCACTAGTCTAAGGCGCTGCCTTTGGCTTAGCATCAACTAAGTCAAGAAAAAGAGGCTCAAGTGAGCGTGGAAATAGACAAGATTGTAAAAACCGACGAAGAGTGGCGCTCTCAATTGTCACCAGAGGAATACGCGGTCGCGCGCCAAGCGGGCACTGAGCGGCCCTTTACCGGTATCTATTGGGATGAGAATCGCCCCGGCACCTATCTGTGCAAATGTTGCGACGCGGCGCTATTCGACGCGGAAACTAAATTTGATGCGGGCTGCGGCTGGCCAAGCTTCTATGCACCACTGGAATCCGAAGCACTGATTAACCGCGAGGATAATTCGTTAGGTATGCGCCGCATCGAGGTGCTTTGCGCCCGTTGTGATGCCCATCTGGGCCACGTATTTCCAGACGGTCCGGCGCCTACGGGTTTGCGCTACTGCATGAACTCGGTGTGTTTGACCTTGGATGCCGACAAAAGCTAACAAAGGCTGACGAAGCACGAAAAGACGAACTATTTTGGGGAGAAATAAATGAGTCCAGCAGATATAGCTGCCACCCATCCGAATAAGCCGGCTTATATCATGGCCGAGACAGGTGACAGGGTCACCTTTGCTCAGCTGGAAGCCACTGCTAACCAAGGTGCCCAGCTGTTTCGCGCGCTTGGGCTTCAACGCGGTGACCATATCGCTATCTTGCTCGAGAATCACCCGCGCTTTTTCCAGATTTGCTGGGCAGCACAGCGCGCCGGCATTTACTACACCGCCATCAGCTGGCGGCTCCAGCAAGCCGAGGTGGACTACATTGTGAACAACTGCGAGGCGCGGGTATTTATTACCTCTCATGCCCGCAAAGAAGTAGTGGAGCCTTTAGTGGGCAAAATGCCGATCGTCGAGCAGTGCTATATGCTCGACGGCACCATCGACGGTTTCTCGAGCTGGGAAGATGCCATTGCCGCCATGTCAGACCAGCCTATTGCGGATCAATGCGAGGGCGCGGCCATGCTTTACTCGTCTGGCACTACGGGCTACCCCAAGGGCGTTAAGCGACCGCTGCCGGAACAAGCTTACGGGGAGGACGAGGGCGTTGACTTACTCAAGGTGCTTTACGGCGCGAGAGCGGACTCTATCTATTTGTCTCCGGCCCCCCTCTACCATGCAGCACCACTCGCCTTCACTATGAACTGCATTCGCACCGGTGTGCCTGTGGTAGTCATGGGGCACTTTGAAGCCGAATTCGCGCTGGAATGCATCGAACGCTACAAAATCACCCACAGCCAGTGGGTACCCACCATGTTCGTACGCATGCTCAAACTGCCAGAAGTCGTGCGCCTCAAATACGATGTAAGCTCGCTGCAGTGTGCTATTCATGCTGCAGCGCCATGCCCCATTCCGATTAAGGAACAGATGATCGACTGGTGGGGTCCGGTGATTTACGAGTACTACGCGGGCACCGAGGGAAACGGTTTCGTGCAGCTCAACTCCGAAGAATGGCTGGCGCACAAAGGCTCGGTGGGCAAGCCGCTGACCTGTGAACTGCATATCTGCGATGAGCACGGCGAAGAAGTCCCCGTTGGTGAGTCCGGCACCATATTCATGGGCGGAGGCGGAACCTTCGAATACTATAAAGACGAAGGTAAAACCAACGATTCGCGGCACCCTCAGGGTTGGTCAACCTTGGGCGACGTCGGTTATCTCGACGAAGACGGCTACCTATACCTGACCGACCGCAAGCATTTCATGATTATTTCCGGCGGTGTTAACATTTACCCTCAAGAAGCGGAGAACGCGCTCATCACCCACGACGCCGTGGTTGATGTGGCGGTATTTGGGGTACCTAACCCCGACTTTGGCGAGGAAGTGAAAGGGGTTGTGCAGCTTAAAGCTCCGGCCCTTGGTACGCCGGAGATGGAAGTAGAGCTGCTAGATTATTGCCGCTCCCAACTGTCGAGCATCAAGTGCCCGCGCAGTATCGACTTCAGGGATGAGCTGCCGCGCCACCCAACTGGCAAGCTGTACAAGCGGCTGCTGAAAGACGAATATTGGGCCAACCAGTAACGCGCAATCTCACTGACTTTGAAGCACGTTCGCTGGCGAAAATTGATCAGTCAGCGGGCGAATGCGGCTATTCCAATCCGGCTTTTGCCCGCTCAGCGACAGCAGGGTGCCTACGTATCGCTTTAGCGGTATGTCGTAAGGTGCCATGGGCACCTCTAAGGCGTCGGCGTTGGCCCGGAGGTTTTTGCGATCCAGGGGGGTTCGTGCATCAATGTGGAGCTTTGCCTGAGGCACCAAGATCACGCGATTGCCCGAAGTTGGCAGACGAAAATTCAAGAAACCACCAAATGCTTCGGCATAGGTCGCCGATTCATAGTCGTAGAGCTTGCTGCTGGCAAAGGTATTGGCGACCAGCACCCCATCGTCGCTGAGCAAGTCTCGCATCTCGCCAAGAAACTCGATGGTCATCAGGTGCTCGGGAATGTATTCACCGTCGAAGGCGTCGAGAATAATAAGGTCGTACTGCTCGCCGCGCAGCGCCGCGCGCTTACCGAACACCCGGGCATCCTGAACATAGACTCGATTTTGGTCATCTTCAGCAAAGTCAAAGAATCGCTTCGCCACCCGCACGACGGCCTCGTCAATCTCCACCGTGTCAATAACCGTGCTGGGCAGAATATCCCGCAGGGCCATGGGAAGGGTGCCTCCGCCGAGGCCAATGATCAAAATGCGCTTTGGGTCAGGTTTCAGCAGCAGAGCAGACAGGGTCATCTTGGCGTAGTCGAACACGAGTCGCTGCGGATTGTTGCGGTCCATACAGGTTTGTCGGCTGTTTTCACGGACCAGCGTGAACTTCAGACAGCGCAGATTACGCTCGTCTTCCACGATGATGCGGGTGTAGACCGAGCGTTCTTCATGCAGGACTTTGGCGTAGCCGGGAATTGACAACGTAAACGCGAGTAAGGCGAATGTTGTTCCGATCCAACATCTTGGAGCTGGGCGTGTTCGATGCATCGAAATCTCTTGGTTGGCCGAGTGATGTGGCTACTCTATGCGACTCATCTTCGATTACCAACACAGTTGCTCTCTGGGACGGAGGATTTGGCGCAAAGGCAGTCGTTACGGATATCGTTGTTGATTTTGAGATGACTAATGCATTGCAGGAGTAAATACTGACGTTGGCTACCAATCTTAAGTTTGGGGAAAAGCTCTAAAGGTGACTGCAAACTAGTTGACGAATAGCCGCTAGCACCTCTGCCACTTCACTTCAGGATAAAGCATGGATCACCGCGTTAGAAAAAGTGCATACGCAACAAGATCAAATACATGACTAATCTATCTAATAGCGGCAACACCCCTCCTCCACTCGAGGAGGAGACCGCGCAAACCCTCGCGGACGATCTGGCAGATACCAAGCAACAGTTGGTAAAGCTGGGTCGCCGGGTGTTTCAGTTGTCCTCAAGAGTCGCCTCGGTTAGGCACGAGGATCAGGCTTTCTTCGATGACATTCCCAGCGACCATCCGATCTTTGGCAACGAAAACCTCGCCGAAATGCAGCTCAACGAATTCTTCAAGGCCAGCGAAGGCTATGTGGCGCTGTTGAAAGAGGTGAATGTGCAGTTGTTGAGGCTATCGGGGCGGTTGAAAAAAGAGTAGCGCCGGAGTGCTGCAGCATAGCTTACATTTACTGGCTCACGACTGTGGAATCACTCGCAGAAAGCGAATACAGCCTTCACTTACTGGCCACAGACCCGCATGTTCGATCACATCATGCGGCGATCGGCTTAGTCTTCCCCGCAATCACTTCATACTCCAGCGAGTAAGACAACTTTGTCAGGCAATGGATATCCACCGGTTCGGCATTTGAAAACAACATCGGTCATTTCCGCGCTGCTGTAGACGGCGATAATGTTTTCGTTTCAGACACCACGGGCTTCGACTACTACACCATGGCTATTTCACCTTATCCCTAAGTTAAGAAGGAGCTTTGCTTTCAAAACATTAAAACGGCCCTGCAAGCGGCAGTGTGGATGACATCATCAGAGTGCACTACATTTTTCCCAACAAACTCGATTTGAATCTTGCTGTTCTGCTGTAGGGTGCAATGGGGCTAGAGATTGAGGTGACGGCGCGGTTGATAAGCGAGTTTGAAAGAACATTGGAGAGGCCTGACCAAATAGATAAAAGTCGAGAGAGGTTATCGACTTTCTGAGGGCCGCCTGGCCGCCAACATCGCCACGCCTGCTACCATTAATAAAACCACCGTCAACAATGTCAGCACTGTATTCACCTCAAACCACAAGATGAAGTAGAACGAGGTCATCAGCGTGCCGATGGCGCTGCCCAGGGTTGAAACGAAATACAGTGTTCCCGCGACTTGCCCGCTTTCCTCCACCTTCGTCACCAGCAGCCTAACCGAGTAAGGCGAAATCATGCCCAGTATCACCGTCGGCAAAATGAACAAGAACGCGGATGCCATTAGCGATCCGTAGCGTGGGTCTTCTATGCGCAGGAAGATAAATTCCATGACCGGTTCTGCGAACAGTATCAGCGGGTAGAGTAGTACCGCACCCAGCGCGAATATCGCGGCGAAGCGCTGTAGCGACGGGTTGTTGACCGATAGCCTGCCGCCCAGCAGGTAGCCGAGTGACAGTGAGAGCATAAAAACTGTAATAATGCTGCCCCACACGTATACGCCGCTGCCGAAGTAGGGGGCAAGGATGCGCCCACCCAACAGCTCCATGGACATAATGACGAAGCCGCCGCAGAAGGCGAGTATGTGAATCAGCAGCACCATGACTACCCCAATATGTGCCAGCCCCTTGAGCTAGGGGCTATCGACGTCTTGGTTCGACGTTTTCGATATCAGCCCCGCTGTCTTTCCAGCCCCGGTAGCCATCGCCTATGTGACAAACACGCTCGAGCCCCATGTCTTGTACCGCCTTGGTAGCCAGCGCCGAGCGCCATCCGCTTTGGCAGTAAAAAACCAGTCGTTTGCCCGAGGCGAATACCTCTTTGTGGTAGGGCGACGATGGGTCTACCCAGAATTCCAGCATGCCCCGTGGTGCGTGAAAAGCATTGGGCACCTTGCCTTCGCGTTCCAATTCCCGCGGGTCGCGCAGGTCAACAAAGACTGTGTCATCGTCTTCGAGTAGCGCGATCGCGTCGTCTAAATCCAGAGTGTCAACCTCTGCAAGTGCGCGGTCGATTAGGTCTCGGTGGGTTACTTTCAACATGGTTTATCCCTCTTTTCTTGCACGCAGCTAAATCAGGCCGCCGGCTACTTACCCTGCCAATTGGGTGCACGCTTTTCGGCAAAGGCCTTTGGACCTTCGATGAAGTCTTCACTTTTGACCATGGCCTTCACTGAATCGTACTTGCCTTCCATGGCGTCCTGCAGCGACGCGCTGTCGAGGCTCTTGTACACGACGTCTTTGCTGGCACGAATGGAGAGTGGAGCACAGACGCAGATCTGCTTGGCCCAGTCCATGGCGGCATTCATCAGCGCATCGTGGGATACCACATCGTTCACAAAACCAAGTTCTTTGCCTTCTTCCGGGCTGACGTGGCGACCGGTCAAAATCATGCCCAACGCTCGCTTCGGGCCAATTTGACGCGGCAGTCGGTTCAACCCGCCCGCCCGGGCGGCGAGGCCAACCTTGGGCTCTGGTAGTGCGAACTTGGCGTTTTCAGATGCGATGATCAAATCGCAGGCTAGCGCTATTTCAAAGCCGCCACCCATAGCGACACCGTTTACTGCTGCGATCACGGGCTTGGTCATATCAAAGCGCGAGGTAAGTCCACCGAAGCCGCGGGGTGTGGGTACACGCTCGCCGCCCTCTGCTTGGTAACGTAGGTCATTGCCGGCGCTGAAGCCCCGACCCTCGCCGGTAATGATGGCGACCCACATGTCGTCGTCCGCAGCAAAATCATCAAATACTTCGCCGAGTTCGGCATTAGCCGGCGGGTGTAGGGCATTCAATCGATCTGGTCGATTGATGCGCACTGTCAGTATGTGATCGGCTTTTTCAACAATAGAATATTCACCCATTTGCGTTCTCCTCCCTTGCGCAGTTTGTCTCAGCTTCCACCCGACTTTAACTGAAGGGCAGCCGGTGTGCATAACTGTTGAAATCAATCAGCTGTGCAGGCTCACCGTCATCACTCAATCGCAACTGTGTCAGGCTGCAGTTGGCAAAATGATATCGCGCCCATTCCGTGGGGTGGCCGTGTACCAACTCGCCAAGTGCAACGGCCATGGCGGCTCCGTGGCTGACTACCAGCACGGTTTCTTCATCCCCATGAGCCGCGCTGATACATTCAAGGCTTTCTCGCATGCGGGCGGCGACCGTGGCCAGACCCTCGCCTTTGGGTGGGGCCCAGTTTATGTCTTTGTTTAACCGTTCGATTAAATTTCGCTTACGATTCAGATGCTCAAAGCGCTCGTTCTCCCAATCACCAATAGACATCTCGGCAAGACCGTTTTCGACTTTGTGGTTCGCTATGGATGCCGGTGCTGCTAATGCGCCGGTATGTCGGCAGCGCTGCAGTGGGCTCGTATAAACCGCGGCCAAATTCTCGTTTTTGCTCAGGTATCGCCCTGTGCGCCAAGCCTGCCAGCGTCCGCGCAGTGTCAGCGGACTATCCGTGGAGCCGTGCCAGCGACCAACTCGATTGGCGGTAATTTGTCCGTGTCTGAGCAATAACAGCCTTGGGGCCATAGCGTTGCCTCTCTTTTTGTCGTCGTTTTTGTGATTTCGGTTCTGGTTACTAGGCGAAGCGCTTCGCGACTAAGCAGCCCACTAAATCGCCTTCAACATTAATTGCGGTTCTGAAGGTATCCAGTGGTCGCTCGATTAACAGCAGCAGTCCAATGGCTTCTAGGGGTATCCCCACCGCTAGTAGCACCATTTGCATCCCCGCCATGGAGCCGGAAGGTATGCCTGGTGCGCCGACCGAAGACAGCATGGCAACGAGGAAAATGGCGATGACGCCGGTGGTGCCCAGATCGATGCCGAACATATAGGCCAGGAACACTGCGGCGATGCCCTCAAAGAGCGCTGTTCCGTCCATATTGGCGGTAGCGCCAAGGGGGAGCACAAAGGCGCTGCGCGCTTGGTCTAGACCCAGTTTTTCCTGGGCGGTCCGCATCGATAACGGCAGTGTGGCGGCGCTAGAGGAGGTTAATAACGCTGTCACCATGGGCTGGCTCACTGCGCGCAGAAACTGCAGCGGGTTTTTGCCAGAGACCCTCCAAGCGATGGCGGGCAGCACGATAAGGCCGTGAAATAGCGTGGCGCCAAAAACGACGCCAACAAGCTGACCGAGGGCGGCGAGGGTGGAGAAATCGATTCTTTGCGCAAGCTGAAAGGTAATGGCGAATAAACCAATGGGAAGGGTGGTAAGTACCCAGCCCGCAAGTTTGTAGGTGATCTGGGCTAGCTCATCAAAGATTTTTGGAAGCGCTGAATCGGTGGGTAGGGTGATAGCGGCTGCAAGACCGAACAAGATTGCCACTACCAAAATACCTAGTACGTTCATTTGCGCCAATGCGTTGAAGGGATTGATCAGCATGCGCTGTAACAAGGTGCTCAGTAGACTGAAGGTTGAACCGTCACCGGGATCAATCAGTCTTGCCGATTGCGTCGTCAAGTCACCGAGGACGCTGGGGTCTTCGACCAGAGGCGGAAATGCTGTCCAGGGGTGGTAGAACAGCACGACGATTAGACCAATGAGCACTGCGATGCCGGTTGTGGTGAGGTAGTAGGCGATGGTAACGCCGCCTAGTCGGCCCATGTGGCTGGAGGCGCGAAGCTGCATGACACCGGCGATGAGTGAAAAAAAGATCAGTGGGGCAATCACCATTTTCAGCGCGGAGAAAAAGGCTGTGCGCAATAGCTGGGTGATTTGATCCAGCCAAACCACGTCGGGTAGCGCCGTGGCCGTAAGCCAGCCGAAAATGGCGGCCGCAAAAATAAGCGGGGCAAACCAATGTGAATTCATGTCTTTCCTATTATGCTGTGAAGCAGTGCGAGTCGTAGGTCCTGGCGAGCAGGCGGCTGCGCTAATAGCTTCAAACCCGCGTCATATTTGCGAAGCACGAAATGGTGCCTTTTGCGGTACGAATTAGCAAAAGTACAGCGAATGTTGTGGGTACTGCATGGTCATATTTTCGTTAGCCATCTGATTTGCCTGCCAAGCGCGTTAAACTGGGCGACCCAACTCGGCGAGCGCGCATGAATACACTTATTTTTGGTGCAAAACGATGGCTCATGCTGTTGGCTGGAGTGTTGCTCCTAACGGCCTGCGGAGGCGACGCCGACAAAAATCAGGCACCGAGTTATCGCAGCATTGAGGGCGCCACCATGGGCACCTACTACCGGGTGCAGTATCGCGAGAGTGAAAACTGTGCAACAACCCAACAAGAGCTGGATGAATTACTGCAGGGTTTTAATCAAAGCCTGTCGACCTACGTTGTCGATTCTGAGATCAGTGCGTTTAACCGCGCGGACGAGGGAAGGTGGCAAACGCTGTCGCCGCGCCTTTCTTCTGTGCTGCAGGCAGCCTTGCAAGTGTGGCGAGAGAGCGAGGGTGCGTTTGATGTGACTATTGGCCCCTTGGTAAATTTGTGGGGGTTCGGGCCCGTCGAGGTTGTCGAAATACCCTCCTTAGATGCCCAGCGCTCGGCCGCCCGCTGGGTTGGCATGGAACGACTGCAGCTCGATGCGGCAAATAGCGCAGCGCGGAAAAAGGCGAGGGGTGTCTATGTTGATTTGTCGGCGCTGGCGAAGGGTCTGGGTGTTGATGAGTTAGCGGAGTATATGACCGCTAAATCCTGCACAGACTTTATGGTGGATATTGGCGGTGAGATGCGGACCGTGGGCTCCAGTCCTGGAGGTCGGCCTTGGCGCATTGGTATCGAAAAACCCGTCGCTGGCAGCCTTGGCTCCATACAGCGCGTGCTCAGTGTAACCGGTCAAGGTGTTGCGACCTCTGGTGACTACCGAAATTTTCGCGAGATAGACGGCATTCGCGTAGATCACGTGATTGACCCGCGTACAAGGAAGCCTGCGGACAATCAGGTAGCTTCGGT